>JANRKF010000025.1:0-39544 GCA_033763575.1 Alphaproteobacteria bacterium
GACTTAAAATCCCTCGTTCGCAAGAATGTGCCGGTTCGAGTCCGGCCGCGAGCACCACTAAAAAAGCCACCTTTGGGTGGTTTTTTTAGTGGCATTGGGCATTCGGACAAGAACCAAAGGTTCGGCATTTTTTCAGTAGAAAAAATTGACGGCGTCGCCGCCCGAAGGGCGCGTAGCCAGCAGGAGCAGCGTCAATCCGGCCGCGAGCACCACTTCGGAAGTAGCTGTTTGTAAAACGGCTCGAGTCCGCGCCGGCTAAAGATTGGCGGCGGTTCTAGGTTTGATAAATTGTTCGATATCCAATTTGACCGCTCACAAATAGAACGTATAATCTTCAATAGGCTAAGTGGTTCTAGCCTAACTTTACCCCAGCAAGTAATAGAGAGCGTTTTGCGTTTTGCTTTGGTCAATGATGAACGAGTTGAAGCTGCCCCCAAATTGAAAGGGCAATGCCCTGGCTGCTGGCAGCCAGTTAGTGCTATATGTGGAACACAAAGAATCTGGCATTGGAGACATAATACCAAGGTTGCCTGCGACAAATGGTGGGAGACAGAGACACAGTGGCATCGTGATTGGAAAAAAATTTTCCAGCAGAATGGCAGGAATTTATTCAGCATGACCAATCAGGCGAGAAACATATTGCAGATATACGCACTAAACTTGGTCTCGTGATTGAGTTTCAGCGTTCGCATCTTGACCCACAAGAGCTTGCCAAACGCGAGAGTTTTTACCAGAATATGGTCTGGGTTGTCGACGGCACTCGCCTAAAGAAGCCTTATGAGAAATTTCTAAAAGGAAAAAAAGGCTTTAGACCTACAGATACGGAAGGATTATTTTATGTTGCCTCTCCCGAAGCGTGCTTTCCCGCTAATTGGCTTCAAAGCTCAGTTCCTATTTTTCTTGATTTTCTAGGCGTTGCTCCCATCCATTCCCCAGATGAGACACGCGAACTTCTTTGGTGCTTGCTTCCGGAGCGAATTGAAAGAAGTGCCCTAGTCTATGCGATGCCCCGCAAAGACTTTGTTGAGAAATCTTCCAATGAATCCAAATTACTTCAAGATATTGTGAGCTGCTCTGCGCAAATCATTCGACAGTCACGTGAAGCAAAAGAGGCAGAAACAATAGAAGGTTGGAAAAGATACATAGAGGAAAAATATCACCCGCAGCGGCGACATCGGAGATTATAGGGCGCAGATAAAAAACTGTTCGAACACTTCCAATCCTCTATAACCCTGATAAACTCCCAAATCCGGTTCGAACTTTTTCCGCGCTGGTGCACCACTAAAAAAGCCACCTTTGGGTGGTTTTTTAGGACTCGGTATGATTATTGCATATTTTTCATGGGGGTTATTTCAACATCAACCAGGAAGGTATCTATGATCAACGCCTCTGCCGCCATTTCTACTCCAACCACCCAAGCCACACAAAATAAACAGCCTGCTACCGAAAAAGGCGATTTCTCAAGCGCCTTGGCTAGCAGCAATATTCTTTTTGAACTCAGCAGCAGTCTTTTAGATAGTATTTTAAAATCACGGAAGAACGATAATAGCGCGGATGCATCGAGTCTTTCCCCCCTCTTTCCCTTCTCATCGGATTTTGAAGCGACATTCGGCACCAGCGGTCCGCTGCCTGCTTTTATTAATGAGGTCAGCGCCAGACTGCATTTAACCGCCGAACAGAACCAAGCGCTCCAAAACATTGCCATACGAAACAAGGATATTACCAAGACACCGGAAAACGTGCAGAAGCTCTCAGCCGAGCTGAAAGCCGCCGGCATCGGGGTGTAGCCTAAAAAGCATGTGAGCTATTGGGCGCTTTATACTTGCTTGTATATCGCGCCCCAGATTTCGTCCATTTAAATGAACCTGCCCGGCGCAATATGCAGCGCGAAAAAGAAATACTCACCTCTGGCAAATCTTTCAGCGGCCACGGCAAGGCATGATTGGTGTTTAGCTGCATTTAATGCTATGCTGACTGTATGAGACTGCATTCGCTTCCCTCGCGTTTTTTCCTGATGTTGCTGGCGCTTTGCTTCACCCTGAGCACAGCAGCCGCCGGACAAACGTGTTTCAGCGTCCAAAAGCCTGCGCAAGCCGAGGCTATGATGGATTGCCACAAGGCCGCCCAGGATACCACTCAAAAAACCGAGAAGAATTGCTGCCAGGATTTTTCCTGTCCGAAATGTTTTTCTGCACCACCTGCCACCACCGCGCGCCTAGGCCTTAGCGATTGGCAAGCAAGCATGAGAATTTCTTCCTTCGCCCATACTCTATTTCATTATTTTCCCGACACGCCACAACGGCCTCCTAAGACCGCCTGATTTCTATCTATCTCGATAATATTGAAATCATTACGTTAGGAGTATTCTATGTTTAAGAAATTAGTCCCATTACTTGGCATTATTTTATTGAGCGCCTGTGCACCGGTATCTGCACCTACGATGTGCACAATGCCATGTTGCGAAAAATGCAGCTGCTGTGCAGATGGTCAATGTGCCTGTTGCAAAGAAAAAGGGTCGCAATGCCCCAAATGCATTAAAGGCGAAGCAAAACTTAAAACCAAACATCACTAATCACTAAAGCAAGATCCGGCAGCTATATCACTAGCTGCCGGATTTATTTTCCCGCCTTGAAAATCAATCTTTAGGTTTCGGCGGCGGTGGGCCGCGATGCGGCGGCGGACGGCGCAATTGCTTGGCCATAATCCGGCGCTCTTCTTGTGTGGATTCTTTTGCTAGTGCGGCCATCTCATCAATCATTTGCCGGCGGCTTTTCGGAAACAGTACATCCAATTCTTTGGATTTCGTAATGAATGCACGCTCATCGAATTCAGGCGCTTCCAGAATCGCAATCATATCCTTACGCAAGCTGCGCGCCTGCTTTGCATCTTCGGCCATGCGCTTGCGGCTTTTTTGCATAATGGTTTCTAATTGTTCGCGCTTGGCAGCAGGCAAATTATCCAGCGCTTGCCTCTCTTCTTTACTATCCGGCAAAGGAGGTGGCGGCATCATCCGGCCCGCTATAAACCCTACCAGCAATAGATTCACTACCACCGAGCCGGCCAATATCCAGTTCCTATAGTTTTTCATATCATTTCGCTCATATCATAAAAGAAGTTGCTTGAGTCTTGTTCCGTGGTGGTTGCCGGTTGCGATGCCCATCCTAATACAAACCCTAACGCAATCACACTTGCCAGCGTGTAGGCAGGCCTTGGAATGGGAAAAGACAACATAAAATTTTTAATGGCTTCAGCTAACTGGGCTTTTGCACTGACCACCGGTATGTGTGTATAGGCAGCAGCTATAATACGCGCGGCAAAATCGGGATTATCAGCAGGTACGGGGCGCTGGGCGGCTGCTTCAAAGGCGCGTTCCCGTGCAAATAATTCCGCCAACTGCGCATCCGCATCAACAGCAGCATAAGACTTCTTGCACAATGTCTTCTGCTTCCTGTACCTAGCTGATAAAGTGAAACGCCAAGCGGCGAAATTTTGGCGCATGGCGTTTCACTAATTCCGCAAAAGCCGCATGGTTATGGGATTGTTGGAGCAACTCCATCAACGCCTCATCCGTCATAGTCGTTACAGTCGTGATGGATTCCATGCGACTTGTTGTGATCTATGCGCTACTTAGTCATGCTTAGCTTTTTCGCGCAGCGCTTTCTTTTTTTGATGGAAGTCTTTTACTTCATCTTTTGTCAATTTTCCATCCTTGTTGGTATCTACTTCGTCGAAGTGTTTTTCGTGAAAAGCCTGAGATTCAGCTTTGGTCACGCTGCCATCACTATTAGTGTCCATATCTTGGAATATTTTGCCATGACGTGGACCTTTGCCACCTTTGTCACCATCTGGGCCGTCATTGGCGAACGCAGGTTGTGCCAACATAAGAATGCAAACTGATGATAATAGGATCTTTTTCATAGAATTCTCCGTTTCAAAAATCAGCACGTTATTGCGCTGTCATAGATGATACGGATGAGAAAGGAAAAATCTTCGCGGGCTGGATAAAATAACTATGCACCCTTTCTCCCTACTCGCGCAGGGAGAAAGAAATGCACAGCCCCGTCTCGCTAGCTCCAGAAAACGAGCCAAGCGAGGCCAGCAATCAGCAGAATGCAGATGGCAGTGAGAATCCACCACCAGCCGCCTGCCATCCCCGCAACAAAGCCGACAAACGCCAAAATACAGCTCAGGAAGAAGAATGCTTCTCCATCGCTCATAGGCGGCGGCGGGCCTTGTTCCCTCCTCTTTTTAGCTGCTGCAGCCATCAGGAGAATCGGGACAACGGACATGAGACACCTCCTTAGATGTCACGGGCATAAAGCCCAGATTAGATACCCGCAAAGCAGGTAGCACGTGAAAAATCACAGATGCACTTTCCATTATAGTGCAAAAGGGTTAATAAGTGGAAATATCCGTATAACTATTTGATAATGATTATTTTTTTGATTCAAAATCGACGGCGATGCGTACATCGCGTAGCGGGCGGACGATGGCAATCGCCTCTGCATAAAACGTATGCTGCTTGTAGCGCTCTAGCGCTTCGAAGCTATCAAATTCACTATAGACGATAATATCGATTTCTTGTGACAGGCCGTCACGCTTGCTATTGCGCGCCACCTCAAAAAAGCGCGATTCCGGAATGCTGCCCAGCTTGGCCAGTGCCGTCTCGATGACAGCCACATCGGCGAGATTTTTAGCACTGAATAAAACGATATGACGAATCATGAGCATTCCTTCTAAAAGCAAGACGGTATTACAATTTTACTTGCCACGAGTCAATGTCATGGGCAGCATAGATGGATAACCCCCCGTAACATGTCATGTCCCATAGCCTATACGACGTCACCTACAAGCGCTATCGCCTGGAAAAAAAGCTCAAGCCGGCCGAGGAAGCGCTCGCCAAGGCGCTAGTGGCGTCGGGGAAAATGCGCCTGGATGGCGATGATGAGGCGAATTTCGTACGGCTTTTGCTGCCGCAAGAGCGGGTGAATTTTACCTTCACCCTGCGCGAATTAAATGATGCGAATCTGCGCAAAGAGTCCCAAAAGCGCCTGCTCGATGCCTTACTGCTACGGCATGATGAAACAATCGCGCGCGAGCGTTTAATCGAATATATGCACAAAGTCGATGGCGACATGAAAAAGCGCCACCCCGTTTCCGCCAAGACCGAGTTGATGATGGCGCGTGCATTTGTGCTGTGTAATGCTCTGCCGGTGATTCACCTCATTCACAAAGAAGGCGCCGAGATTTATATCTCTTTCGGCCATTCGGTGGGTGACATGATGGATATAGCACGCTGGCAGGAAGTCGGCCGTAATAGCGGCATGCAGGCCGTCGGTGGCGGTGAGAATGCGATTTATGTCTCTTGCGGCGGCGATCCATTTTTAGAACCTGGTGAATATCGCCATGCCGGTGATGGCACGGCAGCACTTGCGCGGTTTATGATTATTGCTGCCCAAGAAACCGGCCATAATGGTGATATGATTCGAAACAGCCAAGGCCAGTGGGTGGGGCGTTATTCCGCCACCAACTGGGACAAAGCACCGAGCGCTAAATCAGGCCCAGCCCGCCGAGCCGATATTCATAAAACACAAGCCACTTATGATTACTGCCTACGTTATGGCGTGCGGCGCATTGCGCGGTGGGAAGAAAATTTGCAGTTCTTCCGTGAGAAGAAACTCAAAAACATGCGCCGCTTTGGGGCGTGGTTGCTTGCACGCGCCGCTTGGCAAGTATTCAAACTATTGCTTAAAAAAGGTGGGCATGGTGCGCTGTGCAAGTTGCAAAAAAGCCCCTATCCTTGCGTGCAGCTGCGCGCTTTCTTTCTTGATATGCTGGCAAACCTAACACCAGTGGCCGATGTATATAAGCGTGGCACCACCCAAGAGCAGGAAGCCATTGCCTGCATCGAGGCCACGGCGCGTGTACCGCAACAGGTGATCAAATGGGGGCATACCGCCGTGCGTCATTGCACACCTGGCCTCTATGCTTTGTATTATGGTGAGATTGTACCTGCCTGCGAGCAGGCGCTCAAACGTAGCAAAAACTAACGTAAGGCTGGTGTTTGCTCTACTTTTTTTGCCGCTTCCGCTGCCTTAGCAGTATCACGCACTTTTTTGCGCTCTTGCATGCGGGCTTGGAATTTCGCTTTGCGCTCATCGATTTTTGCGCGCTCTTCGGGCGTTGCGTTTTTATAGCGCTCCTCGCGATCGGCTTTACGCTCTGCACGCAGCGTTTTGCGCTCTTCGGGCGTCATATTCTTATAGGCTTCTTTGCGCGCCTCGATGCGCAGCTTTTTTTCTTCCGGCGACAGTTTTTGCCATTCTTCTTTGGGCAGACGATCAATGGTGGCAGGTTTTACCGATTTGGCATCTTCTGCCCAAACCAATGCAGGATTTACCATCAATAAAAAAGCCGCAAGCAACGAGGCGCAACGAATCGTCATATAAACTCCTTGAGAGATAAAAATTTAGGATGGAACGTGGGGTTCTAGAATATCGCGCATGGCAATCAGCTCTTGGCGAATCACCATCAGCTGGTTGCGCTGCTTATCGGTTAAGCCTTTGGCTTGCGCATCGCTTTTAGCAAGCACGGGGGCGGCTTTCTTTTCTGGTGCTGCCACCACCACGGGACGCGCAGGTTGGGTGAGTGCTTTTTTTGCGCCCTTAATAGTGTAGCCTTCTTTATAGAGCAGGCTGTGCACTTTGGTCAGCGCATCGACATCTTCCGGACGGTAATAACGACGACCGCCACGCATTTTAAGCGGCTTGATTTGGCTGAAACGGCTTTCCCAGAAACGCAACACATGCTGCGGCACACCTAAAAACGACGCCACCTCACTGATAGTGCGGAAGGCGCTGGGCGCTTTATCTTCATGATCTTCCGGCATATCCGATTCAGATTCCACGACCGTGGGTTCTCCGATCATTTGCGCTTCGAGTTGGGGTTTTATTTTTTTGTCTTCAGAAGGCTTAGGGGCAACTAG
Organism: Alphaproteobacteria bacterium; assembly: GCA_033763575.1. Taxonomy (GTDB): domain Bacteria; phylum Pseudomonadota; class Alphaproteobacteria; order Rickettsiales; family SXRF01; genus JANRKF01. The sequence goes on from JANRKF010000025.1 coordinate 6,986, forward strand.
CGGCAATTCGTTTCCGAGAAGATCCAGCTGTTGCACCATGACTACCCCTCACCTAATAGATTGCGATAACCCGCAATGACTTATGCGTTCGGTTTTTTTCCGAGCATCGAGTTGACTTTGCTTTTCAGCAAGTTCGATGCGTTGAATGACAGAACGCGGCGTGATGTAATCGGCACTTCGACGCCCGTTTTTGGATTGCGGCCCATGCGCTGTTTTTTGCTGCGCAGGTTAAAGGTGCCAAATGACGAAAGCTTGACCGAATCACCCTGTTCTAAGCTCACGCAGACTTCTTCGATTACAGAGTCCACCAGCGAGTTACATTCCTGAAGAGAAAGCCCAATTTGCTTATACACTTCAGCACTCAGATCGGCACGTGTCAGGGTTTTGGTCATATGATTCTCTTTGTGGTTAAATAGGACTTATCTATCCTGTTTACCGCATTTTCAGAAGAAATTCAAGTGGCTAGTAGCTTACCAGCGAAGAATCACGCATCCCCAAGTCAGTCCAGCCCCCAAAGCGGGGCAGGCAATCAGCTGGCCAGGCTGCAAACGCCCGTCTTGCGCGGCCTGGTATAAAGCCAGGGGAATCGAGGCGGCCGAGGTATTAGCATGCTTCTGCACGGTGGAAATCACCCGTTCGGGCGCAACCGCCAATTTTTGGCCAACACCGGCTAAAATACGCAGGTTTGCCTGGTGCGGAACCAACCAATCAATTGATTCTAAAGGTAAATTGATAGATTTTAACCCTTCAACCACCGCTTCAGGCATGCGGGTGACGGCATTTCGGTAGATTTCTTTGCCCGACATGAATAAAAAGCCGGATTTTTGTGTAGATGATACCCCACCGCTGGTGCCTAACAATTCGGTTTGGCCGTCGGAGCGAATGCCACAATATAAGACGCCGCGATCATCACTGCTGCCTTTTTGCTCCTGCGCTTCGAGCACTAAAGCTGCCGCGCCATCGCCAAATAAGATGCAGGTGCCGCGATCATTCCAATCGAGAATGCGCGAATAGGTTTCGGCCCCAATCAATAAAATGCGTTTGGCTTGTCCGGAGACAATCAAGCTATTGGCCACCGTCATCGCATAGACAAAACCGCTGCAAGCAGCATTCACATCAAAAGCCGCAGCATTCACTGCGCCGATCATGCGCTGCACTTTGGTTGCCGTTGCCGGCATAGTGTCATCAGGTGTCGTGGTTGCAAGTATCACCATATCAATGGAGTCTGCACTAACGCCAGCATTGGCGAGCGCTTGCTTGCCCGCTTGCGCGGCAAGATCGGAGGTGAGTTGTCCGTCGGCGGCGATATGGCGTTGTTCGATACCGGTGCGCGAGACAATCCAGTCATGCGAGGTATCGACGGTTTTTTCTAAATCAGCGTTGGTGACAATCCGTTCGGGAAGCGCAGCGCCTACGCCCATGATAACGGCACGACGCATCAGACAGTGCCTTTGACGCTATCGGCAGCTGCCATCGATGCAGCCGCTGCATCACGCTGTTCTGCTGTGATCAGTTGCGGCAGCGGTGAGCGCTGAATTTCTTGGGTGATACGCGTGTTAATATTATGCGCCACCAATTCGATCGCAACGCTAATGGCATTGCAAAAACTATAGGCATCGGCTCCGCCATGGCTTTTCACCGATATACCGTTGAGACCTAGGAACATGGCACCGTTGCGTTTGCGGTCATCGAGTTTGTCACGCACGCCTTTGAGCGCGCTCGATGCCATCACGCCGCCTACCTGCGCCAGCACCGAACTGGAAAAACCATCTTTCAAATAGGTGCGGATCAAACGCGCTGCGCCTTCGGCCGTTTTAAGCGCGATGTTGCCGGTAAAGCCATCAGTCACCACCACATCCACCGTGCCTTCGGCAATATCATTGCCTTCAATGAAGCCGTGGAAATTTAAATCGCGCGCATTGAATTTAATCAGGTCGCGCGCTTGTTTTACTTCTTCGCGGCCTTTGAGTTCTTCGGCGCCGACATTGAGCAAACCGATTTTTGGACGGTTCAAGCCCAGCACCGCGCGCGCAAACGCATCGCCCATAATGGCAAAGCGGAATAAATCCTGCGCGTCGGATTCGACGTTCGCACCCAAATCAAGCATCACGCACTCACCGCGCAGCGTAGGAAAGAGCGCCGCAATCGCCGGACGCGATACGCCAGGCAGTGTGCGCAAAATCAATTTAGACATCGCCATGAGTGCTCCGGTATTGCCACCGGACACCACCGCACAGGAACGTTCTTTGCTCACCGATTCAATGGCAAGCCACATGCTTGATTCACGGCCGCGGCGCACCGCAACGGAGGGTTTATCGTCGCCAGCCACCTTTTGTTCGGTGTGCACGACTTCGCAGGCATTTTTCAGTTGTGGGTGTTGCTCCAGCAGCGGTTCCAGCAAATAGCGATTGCCAAAAATCAAAAAGCGGCTGCCAGGATGGCGCACGAGCGCAAGGGCTGCGCCGCGGATAACGGATGCCGGGGCATGGTCGCCGCCCATGGCATCCAGTGCGATCGGTAGTTGCAATTTAGCAGAAGCCATGGGAAATGGCCTTAGACGTTGACCTTATCTGTCGTCACTTGACGGCCATTGTAATAGCCATCTTTTGAAACGTGGTGTGGACGTTTCAATTCGCCAGTGGTTTTGTCTTCCACAACGGTTGTTTTGTCCAACGCATGGTGCGAACGGCGCATGTCGCGTCTGGATTTGCTTGTTTTCTTCTTAGGTACAGCCATGTTCGTTACTCTTAAAATGTGGTGCTTTTGTAAGCAAGGGTGAGATTTCTATATCAAAATTGCGCTTTTGGGAACGGTTTTTTTATGTCATGGTAAACAATGGGTTATAATAAGAACAGCAAACAGACCATACCACATACAAAGAGCCAATAAAACAAATAAAAAACAACAGGATATGCAGGAATTCATTCTTACAGGCTTATTAGGCGTATTGTTAATTGCCACCTGCTGTCTCATCATTTACGAAGCATCTCGTCAATGTTGGGCAAGACTGCCTAACCTCACCTGCCCTCCACACCTGCGAGTACTGGCTGTGGTTGGCAGTATGTTCGTTGTACATATCATCAATATCTGGCTTTTTGGCTTCATCTATTTTCTCCTATGTTACTTTGACCTTGGTTCTCTAAGAGGCATAGCAGTGGACAGCAACCAACATCCTGACATATTTAACTGCCTATATTTTTCAGCGGTCATATATAGTACGTTGGGCCTAGGCGACATCATACCAGAACGCGCGTTACGTATGATTACAGCTGCGGAAGCACTGACGGGATTCATGTTGATTGGGTGGACAGTGTCTTTTACCTACCTCGCCATGCAACGTTTCTGGGAGCTGCCACATACCCTCAATAGAAAGGACCCGCCCAAAACATGAAACACTTCCGCTTACGGCTTGAATGTTTTTTACTATTTATCGTGCTACCTGCTGCTATTGCCTACATCCGGCCGGACAAATGGTTATTGATGGTTTTAATTGGCGTCATGCTGTGCATGTTGGCGGGATTATCTAAATATTACGACTATAATTTCAAGCACGACTGGAACGCATCAGCGCTCAACTGGTATCATCTATCACCTGTTTTGAGGCGTTTTATTCCCTTCTCTTTCGCGCTATTGGCCTTTGCGGTGTATAATGTACCGGAGCGTGTGTTCCAGCTGCCGCTGGAACGGCCCGTGTTATGGGTGCAGATTATGGTGCTCTACCCTATTTTATCGGTATTGCCGCAAGAGATTATTTTCCGCAGCTTTTTCTTCCGCCGCTATGCCTGGCTCTTTAAGCCACGCACGCTGATCATTGTTAATGCCGTGCTATTTGGCTGGCTGCATATTATTTTCAGCAACTGGGTGGCCGTGATTTTTAGTGCTATCGGCGGCTATTTATTCGCTGACACCTATCGCAGCTCGCGCTCACTAGCGATCGTGTGTGTGGAACATGCGCTTTATGGCTGTTTTATTTTCACCATCGGCATGGGCTATTATTTCTATCACGGGATGGGCCATCAGCACGGCCTATAAGCCCGCAGACATTCCAAAAGATTTTTGAGCGAAAATGGTTAAAGCGTTTTCGCTTTAGTTCTGCACGAGGCAGCCGAGGCGAGACGCGCGCAACGTATAATAATACGTGAGCACGTCGAGACCGAAGGATAACAATGTGCAGGGCTAAATGGGAAATGCTTTTAGTGCATTAGGTTGGCGCCGGGATCAACCGGCTTTTGCGCATATTCAAATAAAGAACGCCCTTTGAGGGCTTCATGCAGCCGGTTTTCGGGCGATTTGGTGTGGCAATCGCAATCACCTTGATGCATTTCAGGCTTGCTATCGCTTTGCGGCGGCAATAGCACCACTTCGGGCCCCATCTTGCTGCGCTCGGCTTCCAGCTCGCGTGCGCGGCCATCGGTTTTCCAGGCTTTGAACGCATCCATGATGCTGCCCACCGTCAGCGCCGTTGAAAGTGCCGATAGAATAAAACTGCCGGCGCCTTTGCCGCGATTCCAAATATCGATGATCAGTGACGTCGTAAGCAGCATTAAGCTGCGATGGGTTTGCTTGTTGGCTTGCGCGCGCAGATGGGCCGCCTGCTTATCCAGCTGCTCGCGTTCCAAATCCTGTGTGGTTTCGTATATTTTGGCCATACATTACTATAGCGCGTTGGCGTTAGTGAGTCTTGTGAAGTTTTGATTACAGATTACACAAATTAGACGTAAAAAAACAAGATGGCTAGCGATGCGTGCCATGCGCAATTGCGTCCTCGCGCACACGCACAGCCCAGCTTTTTTTCTCTTGTTGCCGTTGAAATTCTTTTTCTTTGCGCTGGGTTTCTTCGATCTGGTCAGCATGCGAATGCTTATAGGCGCCATAGGCTAAGGCGCAAACCGCAGCCGAGGCCGTACCGAGTAAAATCGCCTTGCCGGTTTTGGATTTGGGCAAATCAACATTCCACAGCAGCATATCAGCGCCGAATGTCTCTAAAAATGCCAAAGCCCCCGCACCAAGCGCGCCCACCACCGAATAGGCCCTACCTTCGCCACGTAGGCGGGCCACCTCTTTTTCTTTGGCGCGATCGCTAGTCTGTTCGTCGCTCTTTTGTTGCTGGCTCATGGATTAATTCTAGCATAGGCGCCCCGGCTGTGCGTGAAGATTCCATGACAGTTTCCGCCTCACTCTCCGCTGTAGGCAGCAGGGGCTTACTACCTAGAACCTGTTGACATCCCATGATTTTTAGCAATTCCATCGCTAGTGCTGCGCGGCGCGGTTCCACGTCGCTCACCCTAAGCCCACGACTAATCAGGGAGATGGCGTCATAGGCCAGGTTCTGCAGCCGCTGCGATAAATCATCGCGCATGGTTTGCAGCGCCAACTCATAGGCTTCTTGAAAGGCCGGCTGTTTTTTCCAGCGCGACAACGTCTCGCGGCGCAGGTGTAAAATCGCTGCGATTTCTTTTTGCGTGCGCCCCTCCACGAGTAGATGCACGGCACGCAATTGTTTGCTTTTAAGGGATGATGGCATGGTGTTTCCTCAATTCTTACGCAGCGTAAAATAGTTACGCGCGGCCTGTAAGAGGAAAATTATGCCACCGCTTTTCCGACCATTTTTCTGGCCTGTTCTAGGGCATTTAGCACGTAACTAGCAACTTTATCAGCAGGTAGCCTGCCCAGCTCACTATTGGTAAAGCCTTTGGTATTCGTCACTTCCAACATCTGATCCGATTTACCGGGCCGTTTGATTGCAATGAAATCAGGCAATTTTACTTTATGGATTGATTCGGGAGGCAGATTTGTATCCTTCAATTCCACTTCCGCCAATTTCAGTCCACCAAATCGTGAGTCGTCATATTCATCGATGGTCCACTCCACATGCGGATCGCTTTGTGCGTCGTTGCGCTTGAGGTATTTGCGCGTTTTGCTAATGGAATGGCTGCATATCTGATCCAGAATGAGCCGCGCATGCTCCACCGGTATGTCATATTCAAATTCCGGCCGGTCAATCACCTCTTTATCTTTAGCGCGCGGGCCTTTAATGCAAAGCTGTGCACGCGTAGCACCGCTTGCTTTATTTTGGCTGATGCGTACTCGCACCGTGCAGTCACGACTCAAATCCGCTTGATTGGTCATCTCGGTGTTGGCGGCTGCATCTGCCGTAAGGTCGGCGGCAAAGCGTATTTTTTCTTTACCGGAAGAACATAATTGGTCGTGGATTTGTTTAATCTCATCACCGGCAGGCACACGGTAATAAAACTCGACCCGCTCGCCATTGCGATCTCGGCCCTTCAAGGTAAGTGAGGCGCTATCTTTTCCGCCGCTGGTCGATTCGCTCATGCGCACACGCACGCTGCAATCGCTGCTTAGCGTAATATAGCCTTGCTCCAATGCTTCGGTACGACGCGCGTCTATCCTGCTGTCATACTTATTATTCAGCACGATAAATTTGCGTTCGACTTCGGTTCCCATGCGTTATCCGTACCTATGCGTTCAGTTAACAATAGTTAACACAGCACGGGGCGCACGACAAGTAAGATTAGGCGCTTTGGCTTATTGAGCGCTAGATGCGTCAGCATGTACGCTAACGTCAGCTGCCGCTGGTTTAAGTGCAAAATGGCCAACCACGACAGGCAGCGCCAAAAGCACAACCAAGCCCACGAGCATCCAGTAGCCACCATTGCTATGCGTTTGAGTAGATTTCATATGCTTCTCCCTACAGTTAAATGAATGTCTGGAGTAAGCGCCTTGCGAATAGAACTGAAGCGGTTGACCGCTTTCTTATTGATAAGCCAAGCATATGCATGGATGCATAAGCTGTCAATGTTGTAGTGCACAAAAGAAAACCTCGTCCAATGGGACGAGGTTTTCTTTTGTGCTATTCATGGATTAGGCTTTAGCGTTTGCTGCACCCGCTCCTAAGCTGAGCCCAATACGCTGAGCGGCTGCTTTTATATTGCGCCCTACATCCCCTGCTGCAACAAGCGATGCGTCTGTTATAATGTCGTCTGAATCATGTGCAGCGCGTAATGCTTCCACTAGATCTAAGGCTGTGCTTTCTGGACGTTCCACTACTTCACGTGCAGTAACCCCCAATGTACGCACCAATGCAAGCCCTTCGGCCAGATGGGCTACGCGTTCGGGATTAGCACCCAGCACTTCAACGACGCTAGGTTTTTCAGGATTATATTCTTGTGCGGCAATGTCCGCTTCCAAACCTTGCTTCGCCGCAGCTAAACGATCTTTATAACCTTTTGCTTGTGCTATAAGCACAGCATCCGCTTCCGATATGGAAGGTTGCGCTTTAAGAGCGCCTTCCCAACGGCTAATGGCCCCTGTCAATGCATTTAAACTGCGGCCCGTATGGCTTAAGAATTCAGACACACCTCTGCTTTCACGCAGGTCAAATGAAGAAAATTCTTTATCACCAGACAAAGAAATATAATGGGGTAATATTTTAACAGCGGTTGCGTCACCCATGAAAGCTACCTTAGTTAATGGTTGATTACAGATAGGTGATTATAGCATCCAACCGCAAAAAATAACTAACTAATTTTAACCATTACCTTGTCTTTCAAGGCACTGGAATTAAACGAATATTTTCTTAAAGCGCCTGTCCGTTCAGCTTGAGTGTCATCTCGATATTGCCACGGGTGGCTTTGGAATAGGGGCAAACTTCGTGCGCTTTCTGTATCAGTTTTTTGGCGTCATCTTCAGCAATAGCAGTCAGCTGCACATCGAGCACAGCGCTGATAAAATAGCCGCCATTATCATCCTGGTTGAGATTTACTTCCGTATTTACATGCGGAGCGCCGATATCGAGATTCATTTTCTTAGCTACCGCACCGAGCGCGCCGCCAAAGCAGGCGCCATAGCCACAGGCAAAAAGCTGTTCGGGGTTGGTGCCTTTGCCGTTGCTGCCAGGAGGCGATAAATCGACCGAAATCTTTTTATCATCGGTTTCCGCATGGCCCTCACGGCCGGAAATCGCAGTCGCTTTTGCAGTGTATAAGGTTTTGGCCATGGGATGCTCCTGTGGTTAGGTGAAACCGGAGACTAGAATAACTATAATAAAATTTCTAGGAGGGATTTATTTTGCTTTGAAAGCACTCAGATCAACTTTAGCAGACGAGCCTAAACGCGCAAATTGGTCATTTAACCCTTGCGCCAAATCTTCCCACGTCATCGCACCTGCCATAGTGCGATGCACCTTATAGGTTTTGAAGGAATGAGCGCCATTATCGGCAGCAAGCTCCTGCATCAATCCGCTGATAGCCGCATAATCTTGTGGTATGGCCGCCGTGTCACTCGGGGTTACTTTAAAGCCCTTATAACCACCCAGCGCATCAATAGACGCTGCACTTCCATCATGCTCGCCGATATTGGCGCTGAAATGAAACGATAAGGCTGTTGGGTCTATCCCTTTTTCTTCAAAGAATACGCCAACTGCCGCTGTAATAGCATCACGTTGCGCATTAAAGGTCGGGGCTGCTTTAGCCATATTATCCCTCTTCAGCTATTTGATAGCGATTATAGCCACTACTTTGTCCCAAAATTATTACAATTTAATGAATTCAAGGCTGCACAACGAGCATACAGACAATTTATGCCATTTTTGTTATTCCTCAACTATGTAGAACTCTATACAGAGGAAGCGTTTATGGATTCTCACCAATCACCCGAATCAGTGGCCCATCAGCTGTTGATGTTCATTATGAATATTGAAAATACGACTGAGCATACGCGTGACTATGTGCTGTCGACCTATGCGGAATGTTTGAAAGCGACGACCGGTAAGTATGGTGCTGCCAATACTGCGCCAGTGGCGCAGTCCGCAAAGCCGAAAGCCGAACCAAAAACGGCAAGCACGCAACGCGTCTTATCCAGCTCACCGACCCAAATCAGGTCTGAGCTGAAACAAGAACGCGCCAATGAACTTGAAGGCGTGTAATAGGTTTTCTGGATTTTATTAAATAGAGAAAAAACGCATTGTTACGAGATGAGTGCGTAGTGATTTCTTGCGCAGAACCGTAAGCGTAGCAGCGCTACGTGCGGATTCGAGCACATAAATCACAAGCAAATCATCCGTAAGAATCGTTTTAAAAAAAGAAAAGTCGGCTTATAAGGCTTGGCAACGACATACTCTCCCATATCTTAAGACATAGTACCATCTGCGCTAAGGGGTTTCACGGTCGTGTTCGAAATGGGAACGGGTGGTGCCCTCCTTGCTATAGTCACCAAGCCGTATAAGCCGACTCTCTTTGTCGGATATAGGGCGTGATAGGTTTTTCTGTACACCTTTATTGAGTTTAGTTTTGGGTGAGTCATGTACTCGAATATGTCATGACAATGCTATTTTGCACTGTACGCCATGATTCAAGCATCAATGAATTAAATAAATCAATCGGATTATTAGTACTGGTTAGCTTAAGGCATTACTGCCCTTACACACCCAGCCTATCAACGTGGTAGTCTACCACGATCCTAATGGGGAAAACTAGTTTTGAGGTCGGTTTCGCGCTTAGATGCTTTCAGCGTTTATCCGTTCCGTACGTAGCTACCCTGCGTATGCTCTTGGCAGAACAACAGGTACACCAGCGGTACGTCCAACCCGGTCCTCTCGTACTAAGGTCAGATCCTCTCAATTTTCCTACACCCACGGCAGATAGGGACCGAACTGTCTCACGACGTTCTGAACCCAGCTCACGTACCACTTTAAACGGCGAACAGCCGTACCCTTGGGACCTTCTCCAGCCCCAGGATGTGATGAGCCGACATCGAGGTGCCAAACCTCCCCGTCGATATGGACTCTTGGGGGAGATCAGCCTGTTATCCCCGGCGTACCTTTTATTCGTTGAGCGATGGCCCTTCCACATGGAACCACCGGATCACTATGACCGTCTTTCGACTCTGCTCGACTTGTGGGTCTCGCAGTCAGGCAAGCTTATGCCATTGCACTCTAACGGCTGATTTCCGACCAGCCTGAGCTTACCATCGCGCGCCTCCGTTACTCTTTAGGAGGCGACCGCCCCAGTCAAACTGCCTGCCATACATGGTCCCAAGCCCGGTTTCACGGGCTGTGGTTAGACATCAAAAAACAACAGGGTGGTATTTCAAGGGTGACTCCACGCGACCTGGCGGCCACGCTTCAAAGTCTCCCACCTATCCTACACAGTTATTCTCTAATGCCAGTGTAAAGCTACAGTAAAGGTGCACGGGGTCTTTCCGTCTAACCGCGGGAACTCCGCATCTTCACGGAGAATTCAATTTCACTGAGTCGATGCTGGAGACACCGGGGAAGTCGTTACGCCATTCGTGCGGGTCGGAACTTACCCGACAAGGAATTTCGCTACCTTAGGACCGTTATAGTTACGGCCGCCGTTTACTGGGGCTTCAATTCAGTGCTTGCACACCTCCTTTTAACCTTCCAGCACCGGGCAGGCGTCAGACCGTATACATCCGCTAGACGCGTTTGCACAGCCCTGTGTTTTTAATAAACAGTCGCCACCCCCTGGTTTGTGTCCCCCATACAAACTTGCGTTCGCATGGGGCCCTCTTATCCCGAAGTTACGAGGGCAAGTTGCCTAGTTCCTTCAGCATCGTTCTCTCAAGCGCCTTGGTATACTCTACCTGACCACCTGTGTCGGTTTCGGGTACGGTCTATAGTGCTGGAGCTATTTCCTGGAACCCTCCTCCCCGCCCCCCCAATCCAATAAGGGGAAACAAAGATTCGGATCCGTCACTACCAGCAGGCCCACGAATATTAACGTGGTTTCCATCGACTACGCATTTCTGCCTCGTCTTAGGGGCCGGCTAACCCTGCTCAGATTAACTTGACGCAGGAACCCTTGGTCATTCGGCGACAGTGTTTCTCACACTGTTAGTCGTTACTCATGTCAGCATTCTCACTTCTGATACCTCCACCGTTTCTTGTCGAACCGGCTTCACAGGCTTACAGAACGCTCTGCTACCGCTAATAAATTAGCCCTAGTCTTCGGCGGGGGGCTTGATCCCCGTTACATTTTAGGCGCAGAATAACTATTAGACCAGTGAGCTGTTACGCTTTCTTTAAAGGATGGCTGCTTCTAAGCCAACCTCCTGGCTGTTATGGTCGTTCCACATCCTTTCCAACTTAGCCCTCACTTGGGGGCCTTAGACGTAGGTCTGGGTTGTTTCCCTCTCGACGATGGACGTTAGCATTCACCGTCTGACTGCCGAGTAGTACTCCCGGGTATTCGGAGTTTGGTTAGGTTTGGTAGGTCTTTGGGACCCCCTAGCCCATCCAGTGCTCTACCCCCCGGGGTATTCACTCGACGCTATACCTAAATATATTTCGCAGAGAACCAGCTATTTCCCAGTTTGATTGGCCTTTCACCCCTAACCACAGTTCATCCCCGGCTTTTTCAACAGACGTGGGTTCGATCCTCCAGTGCATGTTACTGCACCTTCAATCTGACCATGGCTAGATCACTAGGTTTCGGGTCTAATACATCGAACTCAAACGCGCTATTAACACTCGCTTTCGCTACGCCTACAGCTATCGCCTTAAGCTTGCTCGATACATTAAGTCGCTGACCCATTATACAAGAGGTACGCTGTCACGGCTTGCGCCGCTCCAACTGCTTGTAAGCATCCGGTTTCAGGTCTATTTCACTCCCCTCGACGGGGTTCTTTTAACCTTTCCCTCACGGTACTAGTTCACTATCGGTCGGCAAGGAGTACTTAGGCTTGGAGAGTGGTCTCCCCATATTCAGACAGGATTGCACGTGTCCCGCCCTACTCGAAGACTATGATTGGTTTACCGGTACGGGGCTATCACCCACTATGGCCGCCTTTTCCAAAGCGTTCCCGTTATGTATCACAGACATTGGCCTGGTCCCCGTTCGCTCGTCACTACTAAGGGAGTCTCGGTGATTTCCTTTCCTCCAGCTACTTAGATATTTCAGTTCACTGGGTTCGCTTCCTGCAACTATGAATTCATTGCAGGATACCACAAAAGTGGTGAGTTTCCTCATTCAGAGATCTTCGGATCAAAGTTCTTTCGCAACTCCCCGAAGCTTATCGCAGCGTAACACGTCTTTCATCGCCTCTTGCCGCCAAGGCATCCACCAGATGCTCTTAACATATTATTTCTTTACTAGAACGATGCCTGAACTATTTCAACGTACAGAGCAGAATATTCCGATTGCTCGGAAACTCAAACCCTGGGTGTCTTAATATCCAGTACATCAACTCATCAAAATTCACGTCGTCGGGTGAATTGGCCCTCGGCTCCCGAAAGAGCTGTGCGCGCCTTTTCCCGCTACCGACAACGTTAATATGATGTCAGAAAAACCTATTCACAATTTCAAACCGCAGAGCGCTATTTAAATTGCTTTAAAAAGCGCTCGAATTCACTCTTCGGCTCGCGAAGGGATGAGACGTATACCCCCATGTTTTTGGGATGTCAACAAGGAGTTTGCATTTTTTTTTGATCCCCCTGAATCCTGCGGCCACCCTTGGGTTTCCGCGCCACGCCGTCGAATGGCGCCCCGCCGTTTCATCCGGCGGACGGAAACATTCTTGCCATGCCATGGCCTGGATGACGCCCTACCCCAAACGAGTAGCGCCACAAGCTCTGACAGGCACAGCAAAGACGGCACATGGAATACCCAATCAATACATATGGTTATTTTTTTACTGCGGCGCAACATGTTGGCTATCCAGAGTTTGGCACGATAGTTGCTTTATTTTAACCATTAAGTCCGGTGCAACTAATTATTATAGCTATCCGAGGGAGTATTATGAAAATTCTGACGCACAATGCAACCGCACGCATGTTTGAAAAGGTCAATTCGATCCGCCACATGCATAGCAGCTGGCGCTGCATTCAACTCCGCCTGTCGGCGCTTCCCCAACGCAACAGCACCCAGCGAACCCATTTCGTGCTGCGCGGCATCACCGAATTGCTCGAAGATGATGAAGGCTATGTTTATCTATGCCATGACCACGACATTTTCATCCTCTTCCAGGGCCGCACGCACAGCATACTCAAAAAACTTACGTCCTATTTCGCCGATCTTGAGTCGGACGAGATGTGTTCGGTTTATGATCTCGAAAAGGATTGGGCTTTTTTCTTTTCCATCTGCTACCGAAAATCGCTGCGTAGCGGCGACGACTGGGCATCGCCGGCTAAAAACCCTCCGGCCTCCCGCCGCCTGATGGAAGTACAGCCAACACCTTGAACAGCTCACCCATCTGCTCATGGGAAATGAGCCGCTCGAAACCGTTCATCAGCTCTTTTTGCTGGGGTTCGCTGGCCGCCGCACATAAATTCATCAGCCGCTGCGACGCGCCGATCTGAAGCAGGAATTTCCCCTGCGGCAACGCGCCGAACGTGGTAGCGCCCGCCGACTGCGCCACTTCCATTAACGCATCGAAATCGACATGGGCGGTAAGATCCGCCTCGCCGGGATCGGCCAATACCGGGTGGTAATGATGCTGCCGCACCGCCTGCAGCGTATCGCCTCGCGAGCCGCCGGTATAGCCGTAATCCACCACCAGGAACGCGCCGCCATGCCCGGCAATGCGCGAGGCCACATTACGCATCATCGCCAGCGATGCGGGCGACTTTTCAACAATCGCCTCGCCGGGCGGCGTGAATTGCAGCTCCCCCTGCCCGTCAACCTCCACTTTCCGTTCTTCATTGCCCATAAACTGGCGTATCGGCAGCGCATCGAAAAATTCATTGGCGACGGCGAATACCGGGACGTCGGGAAGTGCCGCAATATCTTCCTGCCAGCTGATATGCGGGTGTTTTCCCGCCAGCGCCGCCCATTGTTTTTGTTTCAGGACCGGGCTGGCCTCAACCAGATGCACCGACAGCGCATCGTGGAACCCGGCGACTTTTCTGGTGGCGCGCAACATATCCGCCATCAACGTGCCGCGACCCGGGCCAAACTCCACCAGCGCCGCTTCCGGCCTTCCCTGCTTCTGCCACTGCGCGGCCAGCCACAGCCCAAGCAGCTCGCCGAAGATCTGCGATATTTCCGGCGCGGTGGTGAAATCGCCCGCCACCCCCAGCGGATCGCGCCGCATGTAATAGCCATATTCGGGATGGGTCAGGCACATCGCCATATAGTCCGCGATACTGATCGGGCCATGTTCGCGGATACGCTCCTTGAGCAGCGATTCCAGCGTCATGCGCGTTTCGCCCGCAGCAAAAGCAGCGCGCCGAGCAGCAGCATCGGCAGACTCAGCAATTGCCCCATCGTCGCCCCCGCCCAGAGATAGCCGAGCTGCGGATCCGGCTCGCGGAAATATTCGCAAAAGATGCGCGCCAACCCGTAGCCGCATAAAAACAACCCGCACAGCATACCCGGATATTCACGTATCCGCGTTTTTTTGAGCAGCGTGAACAGCACGACAAATAGCAGCACACCCTCCAGACCCGCCTCGTAAAGCTGGCTGGGGTGCCGCGGGTGGCCGTCGGCATCCGGGAATACCATCGCCCACGGCACATCGCTCACCCTGCCCCACAGCTCGCCATTGATGAAATTGGCGAGCCGCCCGAGCCCGATACCGATGGGTGCTACGGCGGCCATCTTGTCCATGAGCTGGAAATAGCCGATGCGGTGGCGGCGGCAGAACAGGAAAAAGGCCGCGATGAAACCGGAAAAACCGCCATGGAACGACATGCCCCCCTCCCACACAAACAGGATGGCGAGTGGATGTTGAAGGTAATATTCCGTCTGGTAAATCAGGGTGTAGCCGAGCCTGCCGCCCAGCATGATACCAATAATCGCCCAGATCACCATATCGTCGATGCGATCCTTGGTGAGATGCTCAATGGGATGTTTTTTCAGGTCATTTTTGATAAGCTTCCAACCGGCAAGCACACCCGCGATATAGGCCAGGGAATACCAGCGGATCGCCAGCGGGCCAAGATGTACGATCACCGGGTCGATCTCAGGAAATGCTATGGACATGGGTGGATGATGGATAAAAAACATGCAAACTGCAACGAAAAAGCTTGCGGGTGGGAATCATGGCGCTATTAGTGTATCTCCCATAAAACAAGGAGCAACCGATGAGTGCTGGAAAATTCATACACCAAGTCGTCGGCAGTGATGAAAGCAACCGCGATGTACTGCGCGGCATTTACGAAGGTATCGCCAAGCTGCTGGAATGCCAGGCACCTCCTGCGAACCTATCAGCCTAGAATTATTTTAGGAGCGCCTGATTGTGACCGAGAGCCCCATCAAAGTCACCTACCTGCTCGCGGTATGGGGCGAGTCCTATATCCGGCAGTTCATGGATTTAAGCCTGCGCAGCCTGCTTGCGCCCGGCAATATTCCGGGGCTTGGCAAATGTACCGAATCCACCTTTGTTTTCCTCACCCACAAGCTTGACCGCAAAAACTTTGCCAAACATCCCATGTTCCGCCGGCTGGAGAGTGCCTGCCGCGTGGAATTTGTCACCATCGATGATTTGATTTTCAACGGCAATTATTCGGCGACCCTCACCCTCGCCTACGAGCGCGGCATGCGCCACGCCGGCGAGCACATGCTCTCCACCTATTTCATCTACCTGGTGGCGGATTACATCATGGCGGATGGCTCGCTGATGAATCTCCTGCCACATATGCAAAATAATGTGAGCGGCATCACCGCCGGCAATTTTCAAGTGGTGGAAGAAAATATGCTGGATACTTTCAAAACGCGTATCAACCCGGCAACCGGCGTGATTGCCGTTCCGCCGCGTGAATTGGTGGGGATGTCGCTACGCCATTTGCACCCGCTCACCGTCGCCAATATCGTGAACCAGAATTTCAGCCATACCGAGCACACCAACCGCCTGTTCTGGCGTGTCGATGCCGATACGCTGGTCGGGCGGTTTTACCTGCGCCACATGCTCTGCATCAAACCGGAAGTGGATGATTATGTCATCGGCGCTTCGTGCGATTATTCCTTCATTACCGAAATGTGCCCCTCGGGTAATGTCGCCCATATCGCCGACTCGGATGAATATTGCGTCATCGAAATGCAGCCTTTCGCGCATGAGCAGAATTTTGTGAAATCCGGCGCCTTCAGGCCGGAAAAGATGGTGCAGTCTCTTGGTGAATGGACCACGCGCACGCACCGCGATAACGCCTTTTACCCCGTCATCTACCATGCAGGCGAAATCTCCGATGCGGCGAAAGAAGCCGTCGATACGAGCCTTGCATTCGTGGAGAAGCTGGGGAGGAAATTGCCGGAAAAGGTCCAGCCACTGCGCCAGCATCCTTATTGGATCAGCTGCATTGAAGGTATCCTGGAAGCGCTTAATACACTAAGCGACCAGACGGATTATTTCAGGCGCGGCGTGTTCGCAGGAATCATCGGTTCGCCCGTATTTGAGCCACCGCTTGGCAATGCCTCCGGTGATTACAATCTGCTGCGCACCAACCGTTACCGCTATGCGTCCGACTGGCGGAGCGCCTTCATGGAAGCCGTTCGCACCATGACCGATAACGAGGTGACATACAAACCCTGGCACCCTGAATATGCGAACAGCCGTGCCATCCGCAAAAAATTAAAGCGGGTCGCCGCTGAAAGCGCCGCGCCGTTTTTGTGCATCGCCTTTGAGGCCACCTCTTATGCCCAGTGGTGCCATAACCAATTCGGCAGCCGCGTCGCACTGCAAAAATATGAGTTGTTTGACCTGCGCTCTGTGGAAACCATCAAGGCCTATGCACCGGATGCCCACCACGCCGTCATCCTGCTGCCCATCACCCACCTGCACCATCTGGATGGGGCGCTGACCAAATGCGCCGCCTGCCTTAGCGGCGAGAGAAAAGTCTCAGTCATCGTCATGCAGCGTTATTTTTCACGCCATGACCGCCCGTTCAAAGAAAGAATTTCCTTGCTCGCCGCCGCCTTCGACAGCGCCAACGCCAAGGTTGAATCATTCACCAGCGTCACCGGCGGCCAGCGCAAATGGCTGGATTCCTTCTACCGGCGGCAAATCAATATCCTGATACAGCGCAGCATCTCGCCGCGGGCATTACTCCAGCGTATCCTGCCGGTGATACGGGTGGCACTGCTCCATGGGCTTTATACGATCAGCAACCTGGTGAGCCGGCGGCGGAAATATCCGCGCCTGGGCGATGCCACCTGCGCGATTATAGAGCTGACACTCTCCAGAGAGGCCCATAGAGTCTTGCGTTGTGACCAAAGGAAAAGCGAGGTTAGTGATGAGTGAGCCAGCGATTAAAGTGATTGCCATGCCGAGCGATACCAATCCCGATGGCGATATGTTCGGCGGCTGGATCGTAAGCCAGATGGATCTCGCGGGCTATTTAACCGCACGCAAAATCGCGCGGAAAAAACTGGCGACGGTTGCTATCGACGATATTGTGTTTCATGCGCCCGTTTTTGTGGGCGACTGCCTGGAATGTTTTACGCGGGTGGAAAAAACCGGCCGCACCAGCATCACCGTAACCGTTGAAGCCTATGTCGAGCGCAAAGATAAAAGCGCCGACGAGCCGAAGGAAAAAGTGACCGAAGGGCGTTTCGTGTTCGTCGCCATCGATAAAGACCGCAAGCCCTCGCCGATTCACGCCTAAACACCAAGCGCCATGGAAGTGTTGCGGCTTTGCCCTGTGCGCTCTGCCCAGCTTTTCTGCTGGTTGTCATTCGATCTGCAAACGAGGCACTGCGCTAGCTCGTGGTTGGGCACATAATTCGGATAATCCTGTTTCAGTTTTGCCGCCACATGCTGCATCACCGCGTCGATCCGCGCCGGGTCCTTCACCTGTTCGAGCACCTGTGTCGCTGCGGCCACCGGCACATCCCCATCGGCAATCATATGAAGTGAGCGGTCGGAAAGGCCGGAGAATTTTACGGCCAGTTTCAGGTTGCCTTTATCGAGCTGGAGCTGCGGCAGGAATTGCTGGCGCACCGACGGATGTTCTTTCGCTTCTTTCAAAACGAGCGCCGATTCAATCGGGCTGTTACGCCCAAGTGCAATATCCTTATAAGCCAGCATGATTTTGGCGGTCTCGGTGTTGATGCCCTTTTCTTCTTCGAGCACGAACGCATCGAGCTTAAAATCCGCCGGAAGCTTTCCTTCCGCCGCCAGGCGTTTGGCGAAATTCACCCGATGATGGCCATCGACCACCGCAACTTCCCACGCGCCGTTCGCATCGCGCCGCTTATGCACATAAATCGGCGCGCCATGCAAAAGAGGCTCCCATTTATCACCTTGGATTTTGTGGCTCTCCACCTCACCGGATGCTGCCTGTCCTAAGCGAAACTGGTATTCCTTCGGATAAAGCTTGAGCTTATCCAGGCCAATTTTTTCGAGCGGGAATGTTTGTAGGTCAGTATTTTCCATCCCACCATTCTGCCATAAAAAGGCGGCGAATTGTGTGAAGATTTGGTGACAGCGCTATTTTTTTAGATCGCGGCTTCCGGGCTTTATGGCTGGAATATCAAGCAGTTCCGGCGGAAGCTTGTCCGGCGCATAGGTCGGCACATCGAGCTTGAGCAGTGAAATAAGCGGCAGGGTGAGGCTGACGTCATTCGTGCCGCGCCGGTCGATGAGACTGGCCACCGCCAGCGCCTTCCCGCCATTTCGCGTGATGCACTCCACCGCCTCCATCGACGATTTTCCCGTCGTCACCACATCTTCCACCACCAGCACTTTTGCGCCTTCTTCCAGCGCAAAGCCACGGCGCAGCTCGAACTTTCCTTCCACCCGCTCGCAGAACATGGCGGGAATACCTAATTGCCGTCCCATTTCATAGCCCACCACCACGCCACCCATCGCAGGCGCGACGATGCAATCGAACCCGTGTGATGAGAGCGCAGTAGCGCGAACCAGCCCTGAGCTTTGTCCCATGGGCGCGTCAGCAGACGCGACCGGGGACGACATAATTTTAGCCGCCAGCGCCTTGCACAGGCGTTCGCCACGCGCACCATCCATCAGCACCCGCGCACATTGCAGATAGGTCGGGCTGTGCAGGCCGGAGGATAAAATAAAATGCCCGGAGAGCATCGCCCCCGCCGCTTTGAATTCATTGATGATGTCTTGTTCGTTCATAATAAACGGTTTCTAGGTTTCTAGGTTTCTGAGTTTCTAATTAACATCTGCTTCATCACCTAGCAACCTAGAAACCTAGCAACTAAGCAACCTCGAGGTTATCAATCAACCGCGTGCTGCCCAGTACACCCGCTGCCAGCAGCCGCGCCGGCGCTTCATACACGGTCTGCACCGAAAGCGTTTCAGCATCGCACAAGGTCAGATATTCCATCCTGAACCCGGCGTATTTCAGCAGGGACTGGCCTTCGGCGATGGCTTTTTCCACCTCCTGCCCGCTGACAATACGTTGCCCCACCAGCCGCAATATTTCGTAGAGTTTCGGCGCGACGCGGCGATCTTCCTCGCTCAGGTAACGATTGCGCGAGGACATGGCCAGCCCATCCGCTTCACGCATGGTCGGCGCGCCGATGATCTCCACCGGAATATCGAGATCGTCCACCACCTGCCGGATAACGCAAAGCTGCTGGTAGTCCTTCTCGCCGAATATCGCGACATTCGGCAAGGTGCGCAGCAATAGTTTGGCGACGACGACGGCGACGCCGTTGAAATGGCCGGGGCGGGATGCGCCGCAGAGTTCGTTTGCAATCTCGCCGACATCGATGCGGGTGGCGATCCCTTCGCCATAGATATCGGCCACGTCCGGCGCGTATAGAATCGAGACACCGGCCTTTTCCGCCATGGCGATATCAGCCTCCAGCGTGCGCGGATAGCGGTCGAAATCCTCCTTCGGGCCAAACTGGGTGGGGTTCACGAAAATACTCATCACCACATGTTGGGCGTGCTTCTTAGCCAGCTCCACCAGCGATATATGCCCGGCATGGAGCGCTCCCATCGTCGGCACCAGCGCGACACCCCCGCCCGATATGGCACGCTCATAGATCGCCTGCTGTAATTCCCCTGCATTTTTCGTAATGGTTAATTGCATTTTAATGCGCCTAGTCTATAAGAATTGGCTGATTTATTCACTTTCAATCGTCTAGAGCAATGCGCAAGAAAAAGCAAGCTGCCGCTCCACAAAATGACTCGCCGATTTTAGCCGCGTATGAAGCGCGTGTCGCGGCGGGGCTGATTCATGACGACGAAGCGCAGCGCAACGTGATCGCTCAGCTTGAGCGGACGCTCGCCTATCTGCGCGAATCGGGCGGCGCGTTCCATAAATTTTTTGGCCTCGGCCTGCCGCCGGAGGAAAAAACCAATATTTATATCTGGGGCAGTGTCGGGCGCGGCAAATCGATGGTGATGGATTTGTTTTTCGAGGCCGCACCGACTGCGAATAAACGCCGCGTGCATTTCCACGCCTTCATGCAGGAGGTGCATAAACGGCTGCATAATTACCGCCAGAATAAAAACGGCGTTGACCCCGTGATGGCGCTCGCCCGCGATATCGCCACCGAAACCTCGCTGCTCTGTTTCGATGAATTGCAGGCCACCGATGTCGCCGACGCCACCCTGCTCTACCGCCTGTTTGAAGGGTTGTTCCAGGCGGGCGTGGTGGTGGTGAGCACTTCGAATCACCCGCCCGCTTCGCTTTATACCGGCGGCATCCAGCGCGAACGTTTCAATAAATTCGTCACCCTGCTCAAGGAACAAATGCAGGTGATTTCGCTTAGAAGCCCCTCCGATTACCGCTACATGCAATTGCGCAGCCTGCAGAAAACCTATCATGCGGGCAGCGGCGCCGAGGCGTTTATCAAGGAAGTGCTGGAGCATATGAATGCGGGCGACGACCCGGAATATGACCTGCTGGTGGTGCAAGGCCGGAGCCTTTCCTTCATGCTCTACGGCAAGAATATCGGGCGCTTCACCTTCCGCGAACTCTGCGAAAAACCTCTGGGCGCCGCCGATTATCTGGCGCTCGCCAACCGGCTCGATACGGTGATCCTCACCGACATTCCCACCCTGCCCGCTGAAAAGCGCAACGAAGCAAAACGTTTTGTCACGCTGATCGATACGCTGTATGAACGCAAGATAAAGCTGATCTGCACGGCCAGCGGCGCGCCGGAAACAATTTACGGCGAAGGCGATGGCAGTTTCGAATTCGCCCGCACCGTATCGCGGCTGGTCGAAATGCAATCGGCGAATTATTTGGAGGAAACACAATCGTGAGCGCCGCCCTTTCCATCATCCTCGCCCAGCCACGGGGTTTCTGCGCCGGGGTGGACCGCGCCATCGAGATCGTGGACAAGGCGCTCGAAATTTACGGCGCGCCGGTCTATGTGCGCCATGAAATCGTGCATAACAAATGGGTAGTGGAGGATATGCGCGCGCGCGGCGTCGTATTCGTCGATGATGTGGCGGAAATTCCCGATGGCGCCATCACCGTATTCTCCGCGCACGGCATTTCCGAGAAGGTGGAAAACCAGGCGCGGCTGCGCGAGCTGCCGGTGATCGACGCCACCTGCCCGCTGGTGACCAAAGTGCACAAGGAAGCGCAGCGTTATGAACATGAAGGCCGCGAAATCATCCTGATCGGCCATGCCGGGCACCCGGAAGTGGAGGGAACCAGCGGCCGCGTGCAGCAGGTGATTCATCTGGTGGAAAATGCCAAGGACGTCGAAAAATTGATGGTGGAAAATCCCGACAAGCTGGCCTATGTCACCCAAACCACGCTGAGTGTGGATGACACGAAAGACATCATCAACGCGCTGAAAACACGCTTCCCCACCATCGCCGGGCCGGAGCTGCGCGACATCTGCTACGCGACGCAAAACCGGCAAAACTCTGTGCGTGAACTGGCGCAACAGGTGGAGCTGGTGCTGGTGATCGGTTCAAAAAACAGCTCCAACTCCAACCGGCTGCGCGACCTTGCCACTGAAATGGGTGTGCAGGCATATTTGATCGATGATGCGCAGGATGTGCAGCCAGGCTGGTTTGATCGGGTAGAGACCGTCGGCATCACCGCCGGGGCATCGGCACCGGAACATCTGGTGCAGGGCGTGGTAGAAGCCATTGGCAAGCTACGCCCCACCCGTGTCACCACCATGGATGGCACACCGGAAAAAACCCGCTTCAAACTGCCGCCCGAGGTGACGGGGGAGAAAAAGCTGCGGGCCTAATGCGACAATGCAATCCCGTTCGCCAGATCCGATCCGTTAAAGGTGAAATAGCCGGAGGTCGATTCCGCCGTGCTGCTGAAGCTATTGCCGGTGCGGCGATAGATCGCCATGCCGCCGCTTCCGGTCGCATCGCGTGCCACCGCCAGGAATTTACTGTCGCTTGAAAACTGTGCAGAGACCGGCACCGTGGAGGTTACGCCCAATGCCTGCGTCACCGCGTCCGTCACCGGGTTAATCGACAACACCACCAGATTCTCCCCCGTGCTGGTGCCTCCGATGACCAGGTAATTTGAGTCCGGCGAGAATTTAAAAATATACGGGACCGTCATGTTGGTGATGGTGTATAAAAGCGCCGAGCCGCCGCTGGTGATCTGCGAAAAAGTACCGCTGATATTACGCCAGATATAGATATTGGTGTTGCCGCCCGATACTTCGTTGATCGCATAATATCTTCCGTCGGGCGAAATGGCGTTGCGGTATTCCGTATAGGAATCGCCGGAGAGCGTACCAACATCCTGGAAATAATCGCCCTCGTTACTATAAAGATAGGCATAGGAGCTCCCGCGTGAAAGCGCCATCCACTCGGCATTGTTGGAGAAGGTGATGCTGTCCGGATAATCGGTCAGCGCCGGCGATATTGCACTCGACATCTCGGCAAAGGTGGCGGCCATTCCCTCGCCGGTCATGCGGTAGAGCCGCAGGTAGGGGCTGGAGGTATCGTTGATTGCGAGCAGCGCCGTTTTTTCCGCCATGGCGCCGC
Source organism: Alphaproteobacteria bacterium (assembly GCA_033763575.1). GTDB lineage: Bacteria > Pseudomonadota > Alphaproteobacteria > Rickettsiales > SXRF01 > JANRKF01. Next base: position 29,858 of record JANRKF010000025.1, read on the forward strand.
CGGTTCCCGCCGCCGGGCAGTTGGGCACCGGGGTGCCGCTGGTTACGGCGGTAAGCGTGGTGCCGCTGATGCTGTATAGTTTGCAATTGTTGGTGTGATAGACGAAGAGGTGGGTATTGCCCGGCGTAAACCCGATAAAGCGCGGCACGGCGGCCACCGCGGAAGGCACCGTGCCGGAAAATTCCTGATAGCGTCCGCATTTTTTCTTGCCGTAGACAATCTGCGTGCCGCTGGTGGTGTTATAAGTGAGCGCCAGCTCCGGGCCTTTGTAAAGCAGGGTGTCGCGCTGGGGGTTGGTCATCATCTGGTACAGCGATTTAAAACGCACGATGTCATCATAATAACCGGCGGTTCCACGGGCGCCGCTCGCGCCGTTTTTCACACGGATGGTCGGGGTATTGGTAGTGGTGCGGATATTGGTCTGTTCGGCCGCGCCTGCGGTGCCACCCGTTTGCTGCGCGCCGCCCTTGCCATAGGCGCCGATGCCGTTTTTTCCATAGCTCACCAGCGCATAGACCGAAGACAGCGGCATGTTCGCGCCCGAATGATCGACCACCGTAATCGGGCAGGCATCGCCGGGCTGGGTGACGGAAAAAGCACCGTCCGCCGTCATCGCCGGTGCCACCTCGTAATGGAATTTACCGCCCCAGCCGTCGACCATAAATTCGTTGGGCAGGCCCAGCGTGCGCACCGGCACCGCGCCGGAAGGAATACCGGTGGGCGATCCCACGGTGACATAGGTGGCAGCGGGCGTGCCGCCGGTGCAGGTGCCGAGGTTGGCGGCTTCCACACCGTAATTCGTATCGGTGGCAGCAAGTGTAGCGCTTCCCGGGCATGGCAGACGGCCATATTGCTCGCGGAAATTGAGCAGCGCTTTTTCAATCACATCCAGCTTGCTTTCGGTGGCAACGCGGCGCGTGCTTTCCAGCGCATCGATACCCGCGGAAATCCCCATCCCGGCGATGATCGCGATCACGACCAGCACCACCGACATTTCCACCAATGTAAATCCTCGCCGTGTTATGCCGCTGCACATGCTGCGCGCCCTACCCCGTGAGCTTCCGGGCTTCTTCCACCAGCATCACCGGGATGCCCTCGCGAATCGGATAAGCAAGCTTGCCCTCCTTGCTGATGAGTTCCTGAGCACCCTCATCATAGGTAAGTGGCCCCTTGGTCAGCGGGCAGACCAGTATTTCTAACAGGGTCTTATCGAGGGCGGTCATGCTATCTCCTTGTTATTGGCTTATATCCTAGCATTTCCGGGGGGTAAAAGTAAAGCTTGCAAATGCATCTAAAATACTTATATTCACCCCTCCATCGGGCCGGAATCTCCGGTTCGCGTTTGCGAGGTGAGCGGGCGTAGCTCAGGGGTAGAGTGCAACCTTGCCAAGGTTGATGTCGAGAGTTCGAATCTCTTCGCCCGCTCCAATTTTCTGACGGTTTGGCATGTATGAAAACGATGCAAACGGCAAAATTAAGTCTCATGAGCCGGAGATTATGGAAAGCCTATGTGCGCAAGCACACAGGCACCATCATCCTGACGTTCGTGTTGCTCGTGATTTCATCCGCTGCCACCAGTGCGCAGCCGCTGCTCATCCAGCAGGCGTTCGACAAGATTTTTAAAGCGCATGATACGACCGCGCTGGTGGTGGTGCCATTCCTGATCGTGCTGGTATTCATCGTGCAGGCGGTGACGCTGTTTTTATCGAATCACCTGATGGGCAAGGTGAGCAACAGCATGATCGCCGACATGCGCAAGAGCATGTTCCGGCATGTGATCGATAACGAAGTGGAATTTTACAGCAAGAATGATTCCGGCAGCCTGCTATCGCGCATCATTTCGGAAATTATTCATATCGCCGCCGCGGTCACCAATTTCTTCAACGCCTGGTTCCGGCAGCTGATTACCTCGATCGGCCTGCTCGCCGTCATGATATATCAAAGCCCGCAGCTGACAGTGATTTCATTGATCGCATTTATCTTCGCGGCGATTCCGCTGAGGCGCATCACGGTGCGGCTGAAAAAACTCACGCGCCAGCTCAATGACGAAAATGCCAACCTCAATTCGCGCCTGATCGAAAGCCTGGCCGGCGTGCGCACGGTGAAGGCCTTCCGCAAGGAGGAATGCGAGATCGATAAAATGTCCGGCTACGTCCATCAAATTGAAAGGCTCTCCAACAAAGCCGGTATGTTTTCTGTCATTGTCGCGCCGCTCTTGCAGATCATCGGCGGCATCTCCATCGCGTTTGTCATCTGGTTCGGCGGCCATGAGCTGCTCGCAGGCCGCATGACCGAGGGCAACCTGGTCGCGTTCATCGCCTCGCTCATGATGTTCTCGCGCCCGGTGCGCAGCCTCTCCAATGCCGGAAGCATCATGATCAAAGGCTACATCGCCGCCGACCGTTTTTTCGAGATCATCGATGCCAAGCCCAAATTCATCAGCCGCGCCCACGGCGCCACTTTAAACATCACCAAGGCTGAAATCGTTTTTGACCATGTAAGCTTCTCCTATCCGGGCGGCGAGGTGCAGGCGATGCAGGATGTCTCGATACGCTGCGCAGCAGGCAAGAAAACGGCTCTGGTCGGACATTCCGGCAGCGGCAAAAGCACCATCTTCAACCTCATCATGAAGTTTTACGAGCCGACGGCGGGCCGCATTCTCATCGACGGACAGGATCTGGCCGAGGTGAGCATCAATTCCGCACGCGACAACCTCGCCATCGTCTCGCAGGATATTTTTATTTTCGATGAATCGGTGCTCAATAATATCGGCTATGGCCGCGAAGGCGCGAGCAAAGAAGACATCGTCGCCGCCTCGAAAGCCGCCCGCTGCCATGATTTCATTATGAAGCTGCCGAAGGGCTACGAAACGATGCTCGGTTTTTCCGGCGAGTCGCTTTCCGGCGGCGAAAAGCAACGCATCGCCATTGCCCGCGCTTTCCTCCGCAATGCGCCGATCCTGCTGATGGATGAAGCGACTTCGGCGCTCGATCCCAAAACCGAATCCGCTCTCCAGGAATCGCTGGATGAACTCACGAGAAACCGCACCACCATCATCATTGCCCACCGGCTTTCCACCGTCATCAACGCCGACCACATGGTGCTGATGCATGAAGGCCGCGTCGCCGCCAGCGGCACGCATGAAAGCCTGCTTGCTGAATCGGCGCTGTACCGCAACCATTTCGGCATCTGATGGGCACGGCGGTCATACTCAATCTCCGGCAGGCGGAAACATTCGTGAAGCAGCGGGTGGCCGCAGAGCGGGTGGTATCGTTCTGCCCATCGGCGACGCATTTCCTGCAGAAGCAGAAATTTCACGTCATACCGTCGGCGACGTTGCATGGCGGCTTGTCGCACGCGAAGACGGTGGTGCGGATCGACCGCGACCTGCCGCGCATCGTGGATGCCGCCGCCGCGCAATATGCGCTGGATTACCCGGAAGCGACCGGGCTGCGCGTCCATTTATATTACTATCTGAGCCGGGTGTATTACCTGTATTTTTCGCTGCGTTCGCTGCGCCATAGCGGCGGGGAATTTTTCTGGGTGGAGAAAAAAACGCTGGCACGCGGCGGCTGGAACGCCATGTTTTCCGCGCTCGGCGCGCAACCGATCGGCTATATGGCGTCCTATGCCTATACGCATTACTCTGTGGTGCACTACCTGCTCGCCACGCTGTACAATTACATCATTACCCTGTGCATACGGCGTAAAGCGCACCTGAAAGTAATTGATTTCGGCGACGAACTCCCCAAGCGCATTCTCATCGCGATGATGGAAAACGGCGATCATCCGTTGGTACTCAACACAAAAAAGCTGGGCAAGAATCCGCTGCTCACCACCCGTTTTTTTCTCAAATCGCTCTCTCGCCTCGCCCGCGCCCGGCCCGACGGCAAGCCGGTGATTATTTTCCGCGCCATGCCGCCCCAGCACTATAAGGCGACGGTGGAAACATTCCGGATTCCGCCGCTGGCCAATGACGCGGTGACCGAAGTGATGCGCCGCGCCGTGGAAAATTACATTCCCTTCGTGCGCACCGAAGCGGCGATGGGACGGAAGATCGTACGGTCGGTTCGCCCCGACATCGCCGTCTCCGACCACGCGCAATATTGCTATATACTGGGCGGGCTGGAGGAACTCTCTGCCTATGGCGGCAAACACGCCATGCTTAACCATGGAACGCACACCATGCAATATACGCCGGTATCGAAGCTGGCGGTCAGGCTCTGGAGCGGGCAGGAACGCGTCATCAACCGCAACACCACCCACTCGCTTCCGAAATCGCCGCTTACTGAAATGCTGGTGCGGGAACTGCGGCCAACCGGCGGCTACCAAACCACCAAACTCAATGCCTATGGCAAGATCACTCATAAACCCGCCGCCGACGGCCCGTTCGTCATCCTCCATGCCGGAAATTACACCGACGCCTATAACCATATTCCCTGGTGCACGGAGACGGCGAGCGAATATCTGATGGCGATGGTCGAGCTGCTGGAAGAAGTGGCGAAGCTCGATAATGTCGAGCTGATTATCAAGCTCAAAAACCGGAAGGCCGGGCCGCATAAGGAAATCGTCGAGGAGCATATCAGGCGGCTGGGCGTCGAAGGCAAAGTCCGGGTGGACGTCGCCGGAAAATTCTCCAAGCTGATGGCGCGGTCGCATCTTGTAGTCGGCAACCTTTCGGGCACGATCGAAGAAGCGCTCGCCAACCATATTCCGCTGATGATTCACACCTACCGCAAAAATTATTTTCACATCGCCGAGCATACGGCCAACGCCGCCGCCATCGGAAATGCCGCACCGGCCTATCTGGTGAAAGAACGCGCCGATATCGGCCGGATCATCACCCGGCTCGATGCACAGCGCAGCGCCCTTTCCAACCCGGCACTGTATGCGAACGTGGCCTGGCAGGAAAATGAATTGACTTCCATCCATGATTTTGCGAAGGATTTGGTCGCGTCTGCCAGAAAAACAAGGGACAATCATGCCGGCTGAACTCATCCGCATCTTCGTCGGTTACGATAACCGCATTCCCGTCGCGTTTCAAACGCTGGTGCACAGCATCACCCAGCGTAGTTCGCTGCCGGTGGCAGTCTGCCCCATCAACCTCACCAACATCAAAGGCATTTTCCAGCGCGAAGCAAACAGCCTGCAATCCACCGAATTTTCCTTCTCGCGCTTTCTCACTCCCTACCTGTCGAACTATGAAGGCTGGTCGATTTTCATGGATAACGACATCATCTTGCAGGAAGACATCGCGAAGCTGTGGGCGCTGCATGATGACCGTTATGCGGTGATGTGCGTGCAGCACGAGCACACGCCATCGGAGAAAAGGAAGTTCATGGGCGCGGCGCAGACTTCGTATGAAAAGAAAAACTGGTCGAGCGTGATGCTGTTCAATAATGCGAAATGCAAGGCGCTCACCCCGGAATTTGTAAATACGGCGAGCGGGCTGGAACTCCATCAGTTCAAATGGCTGGAAGGCGATCATTTGATCGGCGGGCTGCCGCTTGAGTGGAATTACCTCGCCGCTTATAATGATACCCATGAAGCGCCGGTCGAAAAACCCGCCCTCATCCACTACACCATCGGCGGGCCGTTTTATCCGGAGTTTCAGGATACCGAATATGCGCGTGAATGGTTCGCCGAATTCGCCGGGGCCAATTACTGCAAGGAGGCGGATGTGTTTACGCTGACTGAAAACGCCCGCGTGAAATTGCTTACGGAAGATGTAAAATCAAGGAAGGCTCAATAATGAAATATACGGAATTTTACGACCGGTTCGGCGGCTCCTACCGCCGCAAACACCTGAAGAAAAAAATACACTCCTTTGCCACGCTCAGGAAACATCTCAAAGGCGTGCTGAACGGCATCAACAAGCGCGAATATACTATTCCCGATTCCAGCGAGCTGCCGAAGGATTTCATCCGGCTGGAGCCGTGGGAGGGGGAATATCTGTTCTATCTCGCTTACCATGCGAAAAAGGGTATTGTGGAAACGGGCCGCTTCCATGGAGGCAGCACGTTTGTGATGGCGTGTGCGAATGGTGAGGTACCCATCCATTCCATCGATATCGAGCCGCAGAACGATAAATTTCTGAAGGAGCAATTTGCAAGATTTAGCATTGGAAAAAATGCCGACCTGATCGTGGGCGATTCGCAGAAGACACGTTATCCGCAAATCCGCAGCTTCGATATGCTGTTTATCGATGGCGACCATTCCTATCAGGGTTGCACGAACGACCTTGAAAACTGGTTTCCTGAACTGGCTTCCGGCGGACATGTGGTGCTGCACGATTGCTACCACGGCTCAGAAGTGAAGGAGTCGGTGATCGATTTTATTAACAAATACCGTGCGCAGGTTCAGGTGATGGTTTCGCCTTACAAGAACCGCGAGCACTGGTTCTGCCCCGAAGGATCATTCGCCCATTTCATCAAGCTGTAGCATTTCGTCTTAGCAGGCAGGCATGGAAAATCTTGCAATCGTCACGGTCACTTACAACAGCAGCGCTGTCATCGGGCGCCTGCTGGCTGCGCTCCAGACACCGGAGGCAGAGGTTATCCTGGTCGATAACGGCAGCACCGACAATACGCGTGAGATCGCCGCTGGATTTGCCAATATGCGGGTGATCGCCTGCGACAATATCGGCTATGGCCGGGCGGCGAATGTCGGTTTTGCGCAAGTAAAAACGCCCTACGTGCTGCTGCTCAATCCCGATGTGGAGATTTCTGCCGCTACCATCGGGCAGATGCTCGCCTGCATGGAGCAAAACCCCGCCATCGGCATATTGGGTGCGAATATGACCGGCAACCCTGCGGCGGGGCTTGTCGATGTGGAATGGATCGTCGGCGCGCTGATGCTTATACGGCGGGAAGCGCTCGCCAAAGTCGGCATGTTCGATGAGAATATTTTCCTGTTCTACGAGGAAACCGACCTCTGCAGACGCTTTGTGCAGGCAGGCTGGAGGCTCGCCATCCTCCAATCGGCCATGGCAGGGCATGAGGCGGGAACCTCAACTCCGGCGAGCCTTAAAGTGATCAAAATAAAAGCATGGCATTCAGCATGGTCGAAATGCTATTATTACCGCAAGCATTTTTCTTACCTGACATATTGCCGAAAAACCGCAATCAAAGCAATTCATGCTATTCGCCGCCTGATACGAGGTGCCTACCGACGTCGCCCCGATCAGGTTGTTAAGAATTTTTATGAAATACTCGGTGTTCTGGCCTATATAAGCGGGATGGGCGCGTTTAGAAAGAATGTGGGCAGGCTGACATGAAGATACTGTTAGTAGGCAATGGCAACTTCAAGCATCGCGGTGCGCGCTATTATGACCAAACCAACAAGCTGGCCAATGGCCTGATACGCTGCGGGCATAATGTTTATTTCCTGAGCGACCGCGATACGGCGCGCGCTGTCATGTTCGGCTCGAAATCGATATTCGGCACGCAGGCGCGGGCGGCACGGCATTGCAGCCGCGTCTTCCTGCAGATATGCCGGAATTTCAAGCCCGACCTCATCATGTGCGTGCATGCGGATTTGCTGACGGCGGATGCGCTGCTGGCGGCGCGGGAAATATTGCCGCAGGTAAAGATCGCGCAGTTCAATGTCGATATTATTTTTAACGAGCATAACGCCAAAAATATTACCGACAAACTGCCGGGCGTCGATGCCACGTTCATCACCACGGCGGGCCCGGGGCTTAAGAAATTCTCGCGGCCGGGCAAGCGCGTATCTTATGTGCCCAATATCATCGATTCCTCGATCGAGTGGCCCAGATCATTCGAGCGCTCGGACCAGAAGCACGATGTGTTCTGGGCGCTTAGGGCGCTGCGCGGCTCCGCCCCCGGCGACCGCCGCATCGAATACCCGCTTTATCTGGAAACAAACGGCGTCGACATCGATTATTACGGCATGAACGGCAAGCCCCTGCTCTATGATGCGCGCTATTACGAGGCGATCGCAGGCGCGAAAATGGGCGTGAATATCAGCCAGATCTGGACCAAGGGAAACTACGAAAAAGCCGCCGACGAGGACCTCTACCTCTATTCCTCCGACCGTATTTCGCATTACCTGGGCGGTGGTCTGCTCACCTTCATCACCCGCGACCACAAGCTGGAGGAGTTATTTCCTGAGGATAAGGAAGCGGTCTATTTCGGCTCCAAAGAAGAACTGCTCGACAAGGTGCGCTACTACCGCGAGCATGACGAGGCGCGCAAAACCATCGCCCGCGCCGGGTGGGAAAAGGCCCATACCCACTATAATGAACGGCTGATCGGCGACTATCTGGTCGAGGCCACCTTCGGGCGCCCCTTCTCCCATCCCTATCTCTGGCCAACGCAAGGCTGGTAAACGGTTTCAGGCTTCCTGCAGCCCCGCAAATTTCACCAATCGTCACAGAAGCTTCCGCGAACTGTCATCAAACCGTCACATTCCGCCTTTATAATGTTCGTATAGCCAGAACAAGGAGGCGTTATGAAAAAACTTTATCTCTTATCGGCGGTGGCCTTGTTATTTGCATCGGCGAATGTATCGGCAGCGCCGCTTACTATGCCGGGCGCGAACCCTGTTATTTGCGTGCCGCCGATGGTGCTGGATCCGATGACAATGCAATGTAAGAATCCCGTAACGAATGGTTGTGCATCTCCGAGCCAGCAGACTGCTAGTACGGTTTGTATTACAAGCACGGTTTGTATGCCCCCTTATCAAGGTACATGCGTGAAGGGCACATTAAGAGGGCAATGCGGTACTTATGTGCAGTGCCAGCAAAGTGCCATGCTGGATGGTGGTGGATCGTGCCAATCGGCTTCGGAAAAATCATCCTGTACGGTAGGTGGCAAACCGGGAACGGTGATTAAAACCTGCAACACCTGTAACGGTGTTACAACCTGCAGCACCGGCACGTGCGTTGCGAACCCAGTGAGCTGCACACCTACTACCAGTAAAAAAGATTGCACAGTGGGCAATCAGAAGGGGGCGCAAGTGGAAACTTGTGTGTGCAATCCTGATGGCACTAAAAAATGTGCTATCGGTGCGTGCACAGTTGATAGCTCATGTTTAGAGGGGCAAATTAAAAACGATCAAGGAATATGCGTATCACAATGTAAGACGGGTGAGGTGTATAATACCCAGTTTAAAATTTGCGCTCCGAGCAATTGCACGGTGAAAGGTGTGCAAAATGGTCAGCCTGTTTGTGCTACACCTGCGCCGAAGGAATGTCCGCAGAATGTAGGTTTGGGTGCTGTTGTCACAGTAGTGTCGAATTCTACCCTTAGGGTTGTTTTGAATTACAACGGGGTTAGCAAGACATTCACAGTTTCTGCAGGCAGTGTGTTTGCTGGTAATGGAACGTCGAATTGTGGTGGCATGGTCTCATCATATGCCTCTTCTATGGTAAAAGACGCCACTAATTGTACAACTAAACCAAGCGGTATGGTGAAGGTGAGTGGGGCCATTTATGGACAATGTACTTTCGGCTACTAGATCCAATAAATTAATTCATTATACGCCTCTTCCGGAAGGAAGGGGCGTTTTTGTAGTTAAGCAGCCGCCACACCTTTATCCTTGAGCAATTGCTGCAATTCGCCGCTCTCATACATTTCGCGCACGATGTCGCAGCCGCCGATGAATTCGCCCTTCACATAAAGCTGCGGGATGGTCGGCCAGTTGGTGAAGACCTTGATGCCCTCG
>JANRKF010000026.1:0-182566 GCA_033763575.1 Alphaproteobacteria bacterium
CATCATTCCCGGCGAAAAGGAATTTTCCGCGCGCCGCGTAGAGGATTTCATCAAGCGGGAAACGAAAAAAATACTCGCCCTCCGCGCCGGATATTACGCAGCGCAGCTCGGCGTATCTTTTCGTTCCATCGCGCTGCGCGAATCCAGTTCGCGCTGGGGAAGCTGCAGCGCGGGCGGCGGATTATCTTTCTGCTGGCGCCTCGCCTTCGCGCCGTTTGCGGTGATGGATTATGTGGTGGCGCACGAGGTCGCCCACCTGCGCCACCATCATCACGGCACGGCTTTCTGGCAGGCGGTGGAGACGCTCTATCCCGGCTATGAAAAACAGGAAAACTGGCTGAAACGGCACGGCCAGAGCGTCTGGCAGTGGGGCTGATTTTTTGCCCCGGCAACGTGATGCGAACGCAGCAGCGTGAGCCAGCCATGAGCGCGTTTCATGCGATTTTTAGCAAAAAATCGCGGAAACAATATTATTTTCCCTATAAAAATCATGTGGATGTAAAATAGTTCAAAAAAAATGCATTTTCCCCCTTCCGTGACACATTCACCCGTGGGAATCTATAAATATAGGCTCGAATCACTGCGTCAATTCCGAGGCGCTGCTTCTTCCAATGCTTTCCAGAAACTATCGCTCAATGTTTCTTCGTCATCATGCTGCGGCGGAGGCGTCGGCGGTATTTCGTCCGGAAGCTCGACGATGACGCCATTTTCTTCCGGCGGCGTTATCGCACTCACCTCCCCGATCGTCTGCTGCCACGGCAGCGGCGAGGCCGAACGTATCGGCAGGCTATGCGGCGGAATATCCGCCAATGCCTCCCTCATAAACGCCGCCCAGATAGGCGCCGGCAATGTCCCCCCCGTTACTTTTTTCATCGGTTTATTATCGTCGTTCCCCACCCATACGCCGGTGGCGAGATCAGGCGTGTAGCCCAGGAACCATGCATCGCGATAGTCCGAGGTCGTCCCGGTTTTTCCCGCCGCCGGACGCCCGATATTCGCCCGAGTCCCGGTGCCGTACGCGATCACGCCGGAAAGCAGGTCGTTCATCTGGCCGACGATATCCGCACGCAACACCGTCGGGCGGCTGGCCTCCGGATGGGTGTAGAGGATTTGTCCCTGCTTGGTTTTGATCATCTTGATGGCATAAGGTTTGACCGCGAGTCCGTCGGAAGCGAGATGCGCGTAAGCGCCTACCATCTCCAGCAGCGACGCCTCGGTGGTGCCAAGCGCGATGCTCGCCACCGGCTCGATATGCGAGGCGACGCCTAAGCGTTTGGCCATGCTCACCACGTTCCAGCGGCCCGCCTGCTCGCTCACCTGGATGGCAACGGTATTGATGGAATTGGCCACCGCTTTTCGCAGCGGCATCTCGCCCAGATATTCGTTGCTGTAATTTTTCGGGCTCCATTTGCCGATGGTGATCGGCTGGTCGATCACCGTGCTGTCGGGCGTAAGCCCTGCTTCCAGCCCGGCGAGGTAAACGAATAATTTAAACGACGAGCCGGGTTGGCGAAGCGCCTGTGCCGCCCGGTTATACTGGCTTTTCCCGTAATCGCGCCCGCCGATCATCACCCGGATGGCGCCGTCCGGCGACATCGAAACGAGCGCGGCCTGCGATGCGCCGAGGCGGTCGCCATCCTTGTCCATCACCTCTTTGATCGCCGCCTCTCCCGCCACCTGCCATGCCGGGTTCATGGTCGTCGTCACCACGATATCGCCTTCGACATTCGCAATCACTTCCGGCAGGCGGTCGAGCACGAAATCGCCGAAATAAAGATTGCTCGAAGCGATATTATCGCGGCTGGAAAGCGCTCCGGGCAGTTCGTTCTTGGCCTTGAGCGCTTTGTCCTTACTGATGAACCCGGCGTCGGCCATGTTGAAAATCACCTGCTCGGCCCGTTTTTGCGAGAGCTTCGGATTGCTGGTGGGCGCGAAACGCGAAGGCGCTTTCAGCAGCCCGGCGATGATCGCCGATTCACCGAGCGTCATCTCGCTTGCCGGTTTGCCGAAATAGCGCCTTGATGCCGCATCGACACCGTAATTCCCGGCACCGAGATAGACCCGGTTCAAATAAATCGTGAGGATTTCATTCTTGGTGAAATTCCATTCCAGCCTGAACGCCAGGAACATTTCGCGCAGCTTCCGCCACATGCTGCGTTCGGGCGTGAGGAACACGTTTTTCGCCACCTGCTGGGTAATGGTCGAGCCGCCCTGCACCACCCTGCCCGCACGGAAATTAGCGATGCTCGCCCGCAGCAGCCCCATCGGGTCGATGCCGGGATGGTAATAAAAATTCCGGTCCTCGGTGGCGATCAGCGCATCGACCAGCGATTTCGGCAGCTCCTCGAACGGGATATAGCGGCCATAGACATCGCCGTAGCTGGTGATGATCTGCCCGTCTTCCGAGGTGATGACGATGCTCGCTTTTTTCTTGAACTGGTTCAGCTCGTCGATGCTGGGAAGCGTCACCCATATCGCGATAAAAGCAAGGCTGCCCGCGATAAAGCCGATGCGGGCAAAACGCTTGAACTGGTATATCATCCAGATTTTCGCATAGCGCGCCCGCGTCATCCGCCCGCGTTTCGGCGGCCCGGAACGCTTGGTTTTATAGCGCGGGTATTTGCGTTTGACCGCCGGTTTTCCGAGCAGCCTGCGCAATTTATTGTGTATGTTATGAAGCTGGCGACGCATCAGCTATCCTTAGGTTCTTTATTCATCACATACAGCAATTTCCGCACCGCAAGCTGCGCCAGCTCCTTTTGCGACACGCCGGGCGAACCGACGATGGTGGCTTCGGTGAGCGTCAACGGGTCGAACGCCGTGACCTTGATGCTGCCGCCGATCTGGTGAAATTCCACGATGAAGCCTTCGCTAGTCATACGCGAGTGGCTCCGACAATTTTTCAAGCCGAAGCCGGGTAAGTTGCGTTGCCTTCTTCTCCGCCACCGTAAAGCGCACGTGGTGGAACACGAAACTTTCTTTTTTATCGGGAATTTTTTCCGCCTCGTGAATAAGCAGCCCGGCGACCGTTGCCGCATGCTCATCCGGCAGGTTCCAGTCGAGGGCGCGGTTCAGGTCACGCAGCGAGAGATCGCCGCTCACCAGATAGCTGCCGTCCGCTTGTTTCTGGATGGCGTTTTTGGTTTCGTCATGCTCGTCGTCGATATTCCCGACGATTTCTTCAATGATATCCTCCAGCGTCACGATGCCGAGCCATGCGCCATATTCATCGACGACGAAAGCGAAATGCTGGCGCTTGGCGCGGAAGGCGAGCAGCTGGTCGCGCAAGGACGTCGTCTCCGGAATAAACCACGGCGTGTGGCAGATGGAAACGATGCCTTCCGAGGTGATCTGGCCGTCCGAATCATTGAAGGCCTTTATCAGGTCTTTCACATGCAGCAGGCCGATGATATTATCCGGATCGCCGCGATACAAAGGAATCCGGCTATGCATGGTGCGCACCGCCGTATCCATCAGCTCGGCGGGCGGGATGTCGGCATCGATGGTCTCGACTTCCTTGCGGTGGAGCGCGATGGAGCCGACGCCGATATCGTTCAAATCGAGGATACTGCCCAGCATGTCGCGGTCCTGCTTAATCATCGTGCCTTCCTGGTGGTGCAGTTCGATAGTGCCGCGAATCACATCGGTGGCGGAAATCAGCGTGTTGTTTTTGACAACGTCCGCGCCGAGCAGTTTGAGCAATAGGCGGATAAAGATCTGGATGGCGTGGGTGATCGGATACAGTAATTTGACCAGGATATTAAGCGCAGGCGCGAAGGCGAGCGCCACCCGCTCGGAATTCTGGATGGCGTAGGTCTTGGGCAGAATCTCGGTGAACACCACGACCAGCAGGGTCATGGCAACGGTGACGATAATCAGGCCGCCGTCTTCCGTGCCGAACAGCTTGATGGTGATGGTGGTGGCGATGGCGGAGGCGGCGATATTCACCGCATTGTTACCGAGCAGCACCGTGCCGATGAGCGCTTCTTTTTTCTTACGCAGGGTGCTCACCAGCTGGGCGCGCTTGTTGCCGTCCATCACCAGATGGTAAATCCGGGCGCGGGAAAGGGCGGTAAGGGCGGTTTCCGCCGCCGAAAAAAAAGCGGAGATCAGCAGCAGCACAACAATGCCTGCGCCATAAAAAACCAGTTCGTTATCAAGGCCCGAGGTCATGAAAGGAACTCCCTGAGGGTGCGCCTGACGACGGCGGGATCGACATTTTCCTCCACAAATGCGCCGCCGATGCCGCGCATCAGCACGAAGGTCAGGGTGCCGTCCTTGGATTTCTTGTCGCGGGTGAAATGCTCCATCAGCGCCTGTTCGTTCCACTCGGGGCGAATGGTTTTCGGCGAGGAAGGAAGCCCGACCGCCTCATAATGCGCCTGTATTTTTTCAAGGTCATCGGCAGGGGCCAGCCCCATCGCCACCGACATGGAAAGCGCCATCACCATGCCGATCGCCACCGATTCGCCATGCAGCAACGCGTCGCCATAGCCGGTTTCCGCCTCCAGCGCGTGACCGAACGTATGGCCGAGATTGAGCAGCGCCCGCACATTATGTTCTTTCTCGTCGGCCTCGACAATCGCCGCCTTGGCCTTGCAGCAATGGAGGATGGCATGCGTGAGTAAGGCGACATCGCCCGCAAGCATCGCCCGCGCATTTGTTTCAAGCCAGGCAAAAAACCCGGCGTCGTTGATCAGCGCGTATTTGAGCATCTCGGCATAGCCCGCGAGCAATTCGCGTTTGGGCAGGGTAGAAAGCGTTGCCACGTCGGAGAGCACCAAAACAGGCTGGTGGAAACTGCCGATCAGGTTCTTTCCATAGGCGGAATTGATCCCGGTTTTCCCGCCGACCGAGCTATCGACCTGCGCGAGCAGCGTGGTCGGTATCTGCACGAAATTCACCCCGCGCAGCAGCACGCTCGCCGCGAATCCGGTAAGGTCGCCGACCATGCCGCCGCCGAGCGCGATCAGCGTGGTTTCGCGGCTGGGCTTCTGCTCCAGTATCTGCTCGATGACTTTGGAAAACCCGGCGAGCGATTTGGTGCCTTCGCCTTCCGGAACAATCACCGAACGATGCTGGATTCCGGCTTCTTCGAGGCTGTTTACCAGCCGGTGCAGGTAAAATTTGGCGACGCGCTCATCGCTCACGATAATGACATGCGGGCGTTTCAGAAGCGGCTTGATGTGGCTGCCCGCTTTCGCCAGCAGGCGCTCGCCGACAAGGATATCATAGCGATGATGCCCCAGATTGATCGGTAGCTTATCCGCCATGTGCATCCTGCTTTTCGAGTATCGATAAAATATCGGTCACCACCGTATCGTGCGGGCCGGAATTACTGTCGATGGTGATGGCGGCCTGAGCATAGACAGGGTAGCGCTCATCCATCAGCCGTTGCAATATCTCGCGCTTATCGCCGGTCTTCAGCAGCGGGCGGGTGTCGCGCCGGGAGACGCGCTCCACCAGCACATCGAGATCCGCCCGCAGCCAGATGGAAAGCGTGCGCGATATGATCGCCTCGCGAATCTCCGCATTCATGAACGCGCCGCCGCCGGTAGCGATCACGCAAGGAGCAGAGGAAAGCAGCCGGGTGAGCACGCGCTGCTCTAAGTCGCGGAACATCACCTCGCCGTAAGTTTCAAAAATTTCCGAGATGCTGCAACCGGCGGCTTCGGCGATTTCATTATCGGAATCGACAAAATCGACGCCGAGTGCCGAGGCAAGGCGTTTGCCCACGGTCGATTTCCCGGCGCCCATCAGGCCGACCAGAACGATAGGTTTATCCAAAAGATGGTTTTTATCTTGTATATTCATCGGACTAATTTTACAGTTGGGGTAGAGTAACCGAAGCAGCAAAATATGCAATCTAAACGAAGCAAGTCTTTATTATTGATCGTTATCATGGTCATCGCGGGGGTGTTTATCGCGGCGATGCTGCATGAGCCGACCCTGGTGCAAACCCCGGTGGAACAGGTTCTCGATGCCGAAAGCTTCAACCGCTAAACCCACCGCCGCCTCGCTCGCCACCCAGCAATTCCTGGAAATGATGGCGGCGGAACGTGGGGCGAGTGCCAACACGCTGGCCGCTTACGGGCGCGATTTGCGCGATGCGGCGGCCGATTTCGCCGCCCGGAAAAAACAATTCCTGCGGGCGCGCAAAGGCGATATCGAGGCCTATCTCGCCACCCTTTCGGAAGCGGGCCTCTCGGCCCAGACGCAGGCGCGCAAGCTCTCGGCACTCCGGCAGTTCTTCGCCTTCGCCTATCAGGAAAAGATGCGCGCCGACAACCCGGCGGCCACGCTTGAAACACCGAAATTATCGCGGCCGCTGCCCAAGGCATTGAGCCTTGAGGATATCAAAACATTGATCGCCCAGGCCCGCACCGACGATTCACCGAAGGGATTGCGGATGCAGGCGATGCTGGAGCTGATGTATGGCGCGGGACTCCGGGTGTCCGAGCTGGTGTCGCTGCCGCTTTCCGCCTTGCGGCTGGCCGCCGGAAGCAGCAACGTCACCGCCGAGTCGATGATTATTCGCGGCAAGGGCAGCAAGGAACGCCTCGTGCCGCTCAACCACAACGCCCGCATGGCGCTCTCCAAATATCTCACCATCCGCCATGTTTTCTTACCGAGTACCGAGTACCGCGTACCGAGTACCAACAACTATCTCTTCCCCTACCACCGCGCCGACGGCACTATCACCCGCCAGCAATTCGGCGTGATGCTGAAGGAGCTGGCGCAAGGATGCGGCATCGATCCCAAGAAAATTTCGCCGCATGGGCTGCGCCATTCCTTCGCCTCGCACCTGCTGGAAGGCGGGGCCGACCTGCGGGTGATCCAGGAATTGCTGGGCCATGCCGATATCGCCACCACGCAGATATATACCCATATCGCGGGCGGCAGGCTGAAAAAGCTGGTGGAGGAAAAGCACCCGCTGGCCAAGGGCTGAAACGCCGCCATCGCCAAATTTCTTGTAGTTTCCGGATTCTCTGCTAGATTTGCGCGCCTGTAGGAGAGTTTATGCGCATTGCGAAGATTGAACGAAAAACCAAGGAAACCTCTATCAATGTCGAGGTGAATCTGGACGGCACCGGGCTTTATGAAGTCGCCACCGGCATCGGCTTTCTTGACCACATGCTGGAGCAGCTTTCGCGCCACAGCCTGATGGATTTGAAGGTGAGCGCAGTGGGCGATTTGCATATCGACCAGCACCACACCACCGAGGATACCGGCATCGCCATCGGCGAGGCGGTGACAAAGGCGCTGGGTGATCGCAAGGGCATCACCCGCTATGCCAGCGCCTATGTGCCGATGGATGAAACACTCACCCGCGTTGCCATCGATATTTCCGGGCGGCCCTATTTCGTCTGGAAGGTCGATTTCTCCAAACCGAAACTAGGCGAGATGGATACCGAGCTGTTCCGCGAATGGTTCCAGGCCTTTGCCTTTGCCAGCGGCATGACGCTGCATGTGGAAAATCTCTACGGCGTCAATAACCACCACATCGTCGAATCCTGCTATAAGGGGCTGGCGCGGAGCTTGCGTGAAGCGGTCACCATCGACGCCCGCAAGGCCGATGCGATTCCATCGACGAAGGGAACGCTGGGCGGGGCGAAATAGCATGTTCCACGGGCTGAAACTCTACACCGTCCATACCAAACCGGGCAGCGACCACTCGCTCACCAAGCCGGTGTTCCTGCGCGAAGGCTTCAACTGGCCGGCGTTTTTATTCACCTTCCTGTGGGCGCTCTATGAACGGCTGTGGCTGCTGGCGCTGGTCATCCTTGCCGCCAATTTCGCCATCGCCGCCGGCCTGCGCACCGGCCTGATCGACCAGATGTCGGGCACCATTATATTATTGGCGCTGCAGGTGATCGTCGGTTTTTCCGGCAATGACGCGCTGCGCAAACGCATGCGGAAACAGGGCTATATCTTTCAGGATATCGCCAGCGGCGATTCGCTGCTCCGCGCCGAGCAGCGCTATTTCGACCGGCTGGTGGCATGAGGGAGGCAGGGGAAATGAAGAAATGGAGAATTGAAGAATTGAAGAGCAGAGTAATATATTCTCAGCCTGACGTTGTTGTTTTTTCTTATTTCTCCAATTCCTCAATTCCTCAATTCCTCAATTCCACTTTTTTATGACCCTCGCCATCATCGATTACGGTTCCGGTAATTTGCGCTCGGTGGCGAAGGCGTTTGAGCATGTGGCGGGGGGTGAGAAAATCCTGGTCACTTCCGATGCGAAGGAGGTGGTGGCGGCCAGCCGCATCGTGCTGCCGGGCGTGGGCGCGTTTGGCGATTGCATGAAGGGACTCGCCGCGCTTTCCGGCATGGTCGAAACGCTGCATGAGCAAGTCATGCAAAAGAAAAAAAACTTCCTCGGCATTTGCGTCGGCATGCAGCTGATGTTTGAGCGTGGGCTGGAGCACGGCACGCATGAAGGGTTGGGGTGGTTAAAGGGAGAAGTCGTCCACCTTAACCATCAACTATCAACCATCAACCATCAACTAAAAATCCCGCATATGGGCTGGAACGCGCTTGACCTGAAGCGCGACCACCCGATCCTGCGCGGCGTGGGTGGCGGCGCGCATGTCTATTTCGTCCATAGCTACCACGCGAAGGCGAACGCCGCCGATATCCTCGCCACCACCGGCTACGGCGGCGACGTGACCGCGATGGTCGGGCGCGACAACATGGTCGGCACGCAATTCCACCCGGAAAAAAGCCAGGCATCAGGGCTTGCCATTTTGCAGAATTTCCTCAGTATGTAATGCCATGGCTGTCCGTATAGAAAAAATAACCGAGTTCAAACATGCAGACCTCACCGAGCTGGTCACGGCGACGGAGGATGCGATTCGCGACGGCATCGGCTTCAACTGGATGGTGCCACCGGGAAGGGACGTGCTCGAAAAATACTGGAACGGCGTGCTGGTCGTGCCCGACCGCATCTTGTTCGCAGGCCGGCTCGATGGCACGCTCGCAGGCTCCATCCAGCTCATCAAGCCGGGCATCAGCAAGGAAACCTCGTCATTCGCAGCGAGCCTGGATGCCCATTTCGTGGCTCCCTGGGCACGCGGGCACGGCATGGCGAAACTGCTGCTCGAAGCGGCCGAACGCGAGGCGCGCAGCCTCGGATTCACCGTGCTCAAGCTCAGCGTGCGGCAAACGCAGGAGGCGGCGATTTCGCTTTATGAGGAAATGGGTTTTGTGCAGTGGGGCACCCTGCCGACTTACGAATATGTGAATGCGCAGATGATTGCCGGGCATTTTTATTACAAGAACCTCGATCCGATCACGAGCTTGATATGAATTTATCCCCGCATAAGCGTAGCGCATTGCGGGGTCCGGTATTGGTGCCGGACTCTGACCAGACCCCGCAACAAGTGCGGGGTCTAAAATGATCCTCTACCCCGCCATCGACCTCAAGGATAATCAATGCGTGCGGCTGCTGCGCGGCGACATGGACAAGGCCACCGTATTTTCCAAAACGCCTGCCGACCAGGCCGCCGAGTTTGAGGCAATGGGCTTTGAATGGCTGCATGTGGTCGACCTGAATGGCGCGTTCGAGGGGCAGCCCGTGAATAAAAACGCGGTGAAATCGATTCTCGCCAGCGTCTCGATGCCGGTACAGCTGGGCGGCGGTATCCGCAACATGCAGATGATTGCCGACTGGCTGGAAGCGGGGATTTCGCGGGTGATCCTGGGCACCATCGCGCTTAAAAACCCGCAGGTGGTAAAAGAGGCCTGCCGCCTGTTTCCCGACCAGATCGCCGTCGGTATCGATGCCAAGGACGGGCGGGTGGCGGTGTCCGGCTGGGCGGAGATTTCCGATAAAAAAGCCCTCGACCTCGCCAAACAATTTGAAGACGCCGGGGTCGCCGCCATCATCTATACCGACATCAGCAAAGACGGGGCGATGCAAGGACCAAACATTACCGAGACCGTAACGCTTGCGGAACAAATTTCCATTCCCGTCATCGCCTCCGGCGGCATCAGCAGCAACGCCGACGTCATCGCCTATAAAGAGCATGAATTTTCCGGTATCGGCGGGGTCATCATCGGCCGCGCACTTTATGATGGCGCCATTAATCCGCAGGAAGTATTAGCCGCCACCAAGCAATCCTAATAGACCTTTTTGATTCAGGAATTTTCCTTCCTGTCCGGGCTTGGGCACCTGGCGGAACTGAAGCTGGCAGTCGGCCTGCGACAACCGCGCCGTGTCATTCTCGAACACCGCGCTGCCGGTGCATTCGGTGCTGGAGCTGTAGCGCATATTGACCGACACACCGCCCATCATATTCGCGCCATCGGCCCATTCGGCGGAGGTGAAACGGACTGCGCCGGTGTCGCTGTCAAGGCTTTCGAGCGATGGCGTGGTGCTGTAATCGGTGAGGCTGTAGAGAATATTATCGACAAACGTAATAAACCCGGCCTTGTCGAAATTCTCATCCATGGCCGGGCGCGTATTGCCGATGGAAAAGAAATGGACCGTGAGATGGATTTTCGCATCATCGGTAAGAAGCGCGGTGAGCGCCTCGCTTACCCTGGCGCGGTCTTTAGTCGCCACCGCGTCGGAAAAATTTTGCAGCGATACCTGCACTGCGCGTTTTTTTTCACCGCTGACATAATAAAACCCCATCGCCACCAGCAGGATAACAAGCGCCACCAGCAGAGGAACAATCGCTTTCATGGCCTACTCGCTCGAAAACGCCTGCAGGCCGGTGATGGCGCGGCCTAAGATCAGCGCGTGGATGTCGTGCGTGCCCTCATAGGTATTGACGCTTTCAAGATTCATCACATGGCGGATGACGTGATATTCGTCGGAAATGCCGTTGCCGCCATGCATGTCGCGGGCAGTGCGGGCGATGTCGAGCGCCTTTCCGGCATTGTTGCGTTTGATCATCGAGATCATTTCCGGCGCGCATTTATCCTCATCCATCAGCCGCCCCACCCGCAGGCACGCCTGCAAACCGAAGGCGATATCGACCATCATATCGGCGAGTTTCTTCTGGATGAGCTGGTTGGCGGCTAAGGGCTTCCCAAATTGTTTGCGTTCCATGGTGTAGCTGCGCGCTGCCTCATAGCAGAATTCCGCCGCGCCGAGCGCGCCCCAGCCGATGCCGTAACGCGCCTTGTTGAGGCAGGAAAACGGGCCTCTCAGGCCCGCGACATCGGGGAGCATATTTTCTGCGGGCACCTCAACGTCGCTCATCATAATCATGCCGGTGGCCGATGCCCGCAGCGAAAACTTGCCTTCGATTTTGGGCGCGGTAAGCCCCTTCATGCTCTTTTCCAGGATGAATCCCTTGATGGTGCCGTCGGGAATTTCCTTATCGCCGTGAAGCTTCGCCCACACCACGAACACATCGGCAACCGGCGAGTTGGTGATCCAGTTTTTGGCGCCGCTTATACGATAGCCGTCGGCGGTTCTGGTCGCACGCGTAATCATGCTGCCGGGGTCGGAACCATGGTCAGGCTCGGTAAGCCCGAAGCAGCCGATCAGCTCGCCGCTCGCCAGTTTCGGCAGGTATTTTTCTTTCTGCGCCTCGCTGCCGAACGCATAAATCGGGTGCATGACCAGCGAGGATTGCACACTCATTGCCGACCGATAACCCGAATCCACCCACTCGATTTCCTTGCAGATAAGCCCGCTCGCCACATTCGAAAGCCCCGCGCAGCCATAGCCCTGAATGGTCGCGCCGAACAGCCCAAGTGCGCCCATTTCGCGCATGATTTCGACATCGAAACGCTCATGCCGGTTGGCCTCGATAATACGCGGCAGGAGTTTTTCCCGCGCATAGGAACGCGTGCTTTGCTGCGCCATGCGCTCCTCGTCGGTGAGTTGCGCGTCGAACAGCAGCGGATCAAATGGATCGATAGTCATATTATTTCCCCAGCAAGCGCCCGACATAGCGGGCAATCAGATCAATTTCGAGGTTGAGCATATCACCGATATTGCGTTCGCGGAAGCCGGTAACGCTCCATGTATGCGGAATAATATTCACGGTGAAACGATTGCCCGACACTTCATTCACGGTGAGCGATACGCCATCGAGCGCGACCGATCCTTTGGCCGCGATGAATTTCGCAAGTTCGGCGGGCGCTTCCAGTTCGAGCCGGTGCGAATCTTTTTCCGGCGTGATTTCAATGAGTGTCGCCAGCCCATCGACATGGCCGGAGACCATGTGCCCGTCAAGCGCCTCGCCAAGGCGCATGGCCCGCTCCAGATGCAGCCTGCTTCCCGCTTCCCAGCGCGGCGCGGTGCAGCGGAGCGTTTCGGCGGAAAGATTCGCCGTGAATGTTTCACCCTTCATGTCAGTAACCGTGAGGCAGCAGCCGTTGCAGGCGACCGAATCGCCGGGGCGCAACTCGCCCATCGGCATATCGCAGGCGACGGCGATCGTCCAGTCGCCGGATTTTTCGCAACGCTCAACCGTTCCAAAATGACGAATAACACCCGTGAACATCACGCCTTCCTTAAAAGAAAATACCTGCCGCAATTGTTCGCATTTTTGGGAAGGCGTTGCAATCTAAACTTGCCCACGCATGGTCCGGCTAAGCCGCCACAGCACCAGCAGCGCCGGAATGCCGATCGCCGTGGAGAGAATGAAGAACCCGTCCCATCCCAGCTGCTCCGCCGCCCAGCCGGAAGGCGTCGAAAGCCAGGTGCGGCCAAAAGCGGCGAAGGAGGAAAGCAATGCATATTGGGTGGCGGTGAAACGCAAATTGCAGAGCTTGCTCATATAGGCGACGAAGGCGGCGGTGGCGAGCCCGCCGCTTATATTATCGAGCGAGATGGTAAGCGCCAGCCCATAAGGCTCCGCGCCGATATGCGCCTGCCAGACGAACATCAGGTTACTGATGCTCGCAGCAATGCCGCCCACCCACAACGCCCGCATCACGCCTAGGCGGAACACCACCGCACCACCGATGATGCTGCCGAGGATCGTGGCAAGCAAGCCGTAAATTTTTACCACCTCGGCGATCTCGATTTTGGAGAAACCCAGCTCGATGTAAAACGGATTGGCCATCACCCCAAGGAAGGCATCGGCCATGCGGTAGAGCAATATGAAAAGCAGGATGGTGATCGCCTGCGGCCGCTGCAAAAACTCGACGAACGGCGTGATGACGAAGTCCCTGATCCACTCCCCTGCCCCGCCTGTTTTATGGTGTTCCGCCTCTTGTCGCTTGCTGGCTTCCGGCTCGCGCACCGCCAGCACCGTGATGCAAAATGCCAGCATGATCGCCGCCATCAGCAGATACGTCATCTGCCAGCCGAAAAAGGTGGCAAGGTATAAAGCGCCGGCGGTGGAAAATAAATTGCCCACGCGATAGCCGAGCACGAAAACCGCCGCGCCCGCCCCTTGCATTTCTGTCGGCAGAATCTCAACGCGGTAAGCATCCTTGGCAATGTCATGGCTCGCCGAGGAAAAGGAAAGCAAGAGGGCGGCAAGCCCGGTGAGGTAGGGCGCTTCTTCCGGATTGGAAAGCGCCATCAGCACCATGGCGGCGGCCATCATGATTTGCGTGGCGATCATCCAGCCGCGGCGTTTGCCGAGAAATGGCAAATCGATGCCGTCGAGCAAAGGCGCCCACAGGAATTTGAGCGAATAGGGCACGGCGACCGCCGCGAAAATCCCGATCGCCGATTTACTGATGCCGGACTCCGCGAGCCATACCGTAAGCGTCCCCGCCGTGAGTGCCAGCGGCAGGCCGCTCGGAATACCCAGCATGAACTGCGCGAGAATCGGACGCCTTAAATAAATTTCGAGGCTTTGCAGCCAGCTTTTCATCACGCCGCCAGCAGATCCGTCAGCGGTTCCATGCTGCGGGCGCCGAGCTGCTGGATAATCTGCCCGGCGGCGCGGTTGCCGAGCGCCACGGATTTGGCGTGCGACCAGCCACGCGTATAGCCGTAGAGGAAGCCGCTCGCGAACAGATCACCCGCACCGGTCGTATCCACCAATTGCTTCACCGGCAATGCGGCCACGGCTTCCATCTTCTCCCTGGTAACGAGCACCGCGCCATGTTCACTACGGGTGATGAGCGCCACTTCACACACGCCCTGCAACATGCGCGCCGCCTTGTCCGAATCACGCATTTGGAAAAGCGCCTGAAGCTCCGCTTCGTTGGCAAATAAAATATCCACATCGCTAGAAATCAGCGAGAGGAATTCCTGACGGAAACGATCGACGCAGAACGTATCGGACAAAGTAAGCGCCACTTTTTTTCCATGCTTTTTCGCAAGCGTTATCGCCTTGCGAATGGCGGTTTTCGCCTGATCCACATCCCACAAATAGCCCTCGATATAAAGCACAGCGGCGTTTTTAATCAGATCCTCATCGACATCCGCCTCGCTCACGCGGTTGCAGGCGCCGATAAAGGTCATCATCGTGCGCTGGGCATCCGGCGTCACGCAGACGAGGCAACTTGCCGTCGCCGGTCCTCCGGTCGCGGGTATCGAGGGAAAATGCACGCCGACACTCTTCATATCATGGGTAAAAATGGTGCCGAGCTGGTCGCTTGCCACCTTGCCGATGAACGCCGTTTTTGCCCCGAGCGACGCCATGCCCGCGAGCGTATTGGCCACCGACCCGCCGGAACATTCCTTGGTAGGGCCGATCTGGTCGTAAAGCGCTTTGGCACGCGCCTCATCCACCAGCTGCATGCTGCCTTTGGCAAGCGCGTTTTGCTCGAGAAACTCCTCTTCCACATGCGAAAGCACATCGACAATCGCATTGCCGATGCCCACGACATCATAATCCCCGCCGGATGGCGGGGTCTGGTGTAAATTTTCAGTGCTCATTTTACTCTCCTCAATGATGTGCTGCGGACCCCGCAACAAGTGCGGGGATTAATTTCCTTGCTTTCTCTAAGCCTTCCGGCGTGTCCACCCCCAGCGGTACCGTATCGACCACCGCCACGTCAAGTCGCATTCCGGCTTCGAGCGCCCGGAGCTGTTCGAGTTTTTCCGCCTTCTCAAGCACGCTTGGCGGCAGCGAGACAAATGTTTCGAGCGCGGCGCGGCGATAGGCGTAAATGCCGATATGGTGATAATGCGGCCCTTCGCCATGCGGGATGAGGGAGCGGGAGAAATACAGGGCCTTGCCGGTTGCTGGTCTTTGGTCTTTGGTCTTTGGTTGCACCTGACTATTGACCAAAGACCCATGCCCCATGACCACCTTCACCACCGCCGGATCGTTTCTTTCTTCATCGCTGGCAATCACTGCGGCAAGGGTGCCGATATCCACCAGCGGGTCATCGAGCAGCGCCGCCGCCGCACGGATAATATCCGGATCGAGCGTCGGCATATCGCCCTGTACATTAATGATAACATCGTATTTTTTTTCGGGATCGATTTGCAGGAGCGCCCGGTAGATACGGTCGGAACCGGAGGGAAGATCGGGGTCGGTCAGCACATATCTTCCACCGGCGGCCGCCACCGCATCGCCAATCTGCTGGCTGTCGCACGCCACCGCCACATCACCGATCTTCGCGGCCAGCGCACGCTCCAGCACATGCACGATCATGGGCGCGCCGCCGATATCCGCAAGCGGTTTGTTCGGCAGGCGGGTGGAGGCAAGACGTGCCGGAATGAGAACCAGAGGATTCATCCCGTCATCCCGCATTTATTGCGGGATCTCCCTTTTGTTACGACGAGGCCCCGCAACAAGTGCGGGGTGATGTCCAGAATGAGCATAAGAGGATTCATAAAGCTTTAAACAATTCCTGATTGATTGAACATAGCCACCCTATTATAAAAGCAACCGAATTCTTTTCTATCCCTATCACAAAGAGTCTTTATGAAACCCAATAGCTTCGAACTCAATAAGATAATCGGCGCCCTCCTGCTTGCGGCGATCGTGGCCATGGTTGCGGGTTTTGCCGCGATGGGCATGTATACCGGCAGCATTGGCGAACACGGGCATCACGAGGAAAAACGCGGCTACACCATCGCCGGTGCTGAAAGCGCTGGCGAGAACGAGAGCGCGGCCGCAGCGGCGCCGGAAACCCCGGTCGATATCATGCCGCTGATGGCCAGCGCCGATGTCGCTGCCGGACAAGCACAAATCAAAAAATGCACTGCATGTCATACATTCGATCAGGGCGGCAAAAACGGCGTCGGCCCGAACCAGTGGGGCTTGTTTGGCGCTGCCTGCGGCCATCGCGCCGACTATAGCTATTCCGATGCCATCAAAGCGCTACATAGCAAAGGCATGAAGTGGGATGAGCAGACGCTTTCGGAATTCCTCGCCAATCCCAAGAAATTTGCACCCGGCAATAAAATGTCCTTTGCCGGCATCAAAAACCCTCAGGATCGCGCCAACCTGATCGCGTACCTGAAAACGCTGCGCTAACCGGCAGCGGGCAAGCGTTCGCGCATGCCCCTGTATGTGGAGAGACACCATGGAACTTTCGGCCCTGCCCCCTTACATCCTCTGGCTTGCCTTCGGCGTCGCCTGCCTGCTCGCGGAGATGCTGATCGCCACCGGTATCGGCTTCCTGTTTGCGGGGCTTGGCGCGCTCACCGCCGGGTCTATCGTTACCGCCATGCCGGAGCTGGACGGCGTGCAGCAGGGCGTCATCTTTTTCGCGACCACCGCCCTGTGGACGGCGTTCCTGTGGAAACCGCTGAAAAAATTCCAGCGGAAATCCTCCGGCAAAGGCTACCGCAACATGGTGGGCGACACCGCTTTTGTCGGGGTGTCCGGGCTTAAAAAAGGCACCACCGGCGAGGCGACCTGGTCGGGCACCATCATGCGGGCCGAGCTGGCCGAAGGCCTCGACGCACTGCCGCCGGGAGCGCAGGCGCAGATTGTAAATGTGGTGGGCAACACGCTTATCCTCAAACCCAAGCCGTAAGGAACGCTTCCATGGAAATATTGCTCGCACTCGGAATTGTTGTTTTCATCGTGATTTTCAAGGGCGTGAAAACCGTGCCGCAACAGCAGGCGTGGATCGTCGAAAGCCTCGGCAAATTCGATAGCAAGCTGGAACCGGGCCTCAATATCCTCATCCCGTTCTACCAGAAGGTCGCCTATAAACACTCCCTCAAGGAAACCGCCATTGACGTGCCGGAACAGGCCGGCATCACCCGCGATAACGTGACGCTGGTGCTCGATGGCGTGCTTTATATGCGGGTGGTGGATCCTATCGCCGCCTCCTACGGCGTGAGCGACCCGCTCTATGCCGTGTCGCAACTGGCGCAAACCACCATGCGCGCCGAAATCGGCAAGCTGACACTCGATAAAACCTTTGAAGAGCGCGAAACGCTGAACGCCAATATCGTCACCGCCATCAACCACGCCGCGCAGGCCTGGGGCATCCAGTGCATGCGTTATGAAATCAAAAACATCACCCCTCCCACCTCCGTGCTGAAGGCGATGGAGCTGCAGATGGCCGCCGACCGCCAGAAACGCGCAACGATCCTGGAATCGGAAGGCAAGCAGCAGGCGCAGATCAATGCGGCCACCGCCGCCAAACAACAGGTGGTGCTGATTTCGGAAGGCGCGCTCACCGACCAGGTGAACCGCGCAAAAGGTCAGGCCGAAGCCATTCTCGCCGTCGCCGAGGCCACCGCCAAGGGGATTGAGCTGGTCGCCGCTTCCATCGGTAAAGCCGGTGGCTCGGAAGCAGTCGCGCTCAAAATCGCCGAGCAGTATGTCGACGCCTTCAGGCAGCTGGCCAAGGAATCGACGACCATCCTGCTGCCCGCCAATGCTTCCGATGCTGGCAGCATGGTCGCCCAGGCGCTCACCGTGTTCGATGCCATCCGCAATAAAACGGCTGCCGCCGGTGCAGCAGGCGGGCCATGGGAAAATAAATGATACCCGAAAGGACGATGACCGATAACCGAAAAGCAAGATTGCGTATTTTCTTTTCGATCATCGTAGCATCGGTCATCGGATCATCGGTCATCGGATCATCGGCGCAAGCTGCGCCGTCGCACTGCCTCTCGCTTTACGACCCCTGTAAATACCCCGCGAACTTTAGCCATTTCGATTATGTGAACCCGGACGCGCCCAAAGGCGGCAGCGTCAAGCTGGCCGATTCCGGCACGTTCGACAGCCTGAACCCGTTTATATTGAAGGGCGTCAAGGCCCCGGCGGTTTCGATGATTTTCGATGCGCTGATGGTGTCCTCGCTCGATGAGCCGCAAAGCATGTATGGCCTGATCGCCGAATCCGCCGACCTTAGCGCCGATAAAAGCCATATCGATTTTGTCTTGCGCAAAGAAGCGCGTTTTCATGACGGGACGCCGATTACCGCCGACGACGTGGTGTTCTCCTTCGAAACGCTGATTACCAAGGGCGATCCCACCTACCGCATCATGCTGGCGCCGGTGAAAAGCGCCCAGAAAATCGACGCCCGCCATGTGCGCTTCACGCTCGACAGGGAGGTGCGCGAGTCCGCCCTCATCGCGGCCTCCCTGCCGGTATTTTCCAAAGCCTATTACAGCAAAGTGGACTTTGAAAAAACCACGCTGGAGCCGCCGCTGGGAAGTGGCGCGTACAAAGTCCAGTCGGTCGATCCGGGGCGCGCCATCATCTATGAGCGGGTGAAAAACTACTGGGCGAAGAACCTGCCCTTCGCGCGCGGCCAATATAATTTCGATACCATACGCTATGATCTCTATCGCGATGAAAATGTCGCGCTCGAAGCGTTCAAATCCGGCCAGTATGATTTCCGCCGCGAATATGTCGCCCGCAACTGGGCCAAAGCCTACGACCACCCGGCGGTGAAAGATGGCCGCATCACCAAGCGCGACGTGCCGGATATGAGCCCGCAGGGGATGCAGGGTTTCGTTTATAACACCCGCAAACCCACCCTCTCCGACCGCCGGGTCCGCGAAGCGATCGGGCTGGCCATGGATTATGAATGGCTGAATAAAACCATTTTCTACGGCGCCTATAAACGCAACCGCAGCTTCTTCGGCAATACCGATTTTGAGTCCAAGGGCAAGCCCTCCAAAGAAGAATTGGCGCTGTTGTCCCCCTATAAATCGAACCTGTCCCCTACCGTGTTCGAGCATGAATATGCCCCGCCTGTGACCGACGGTTCCGGCAACCCCCGCGAAAACCTGCTCAAGGCACAGGCGCTGCTCAATGAAGCGGGCTGGAAGGTAGAGGGTGGCAAGCGCATGAAAAACGGCCAGCCGCTCACCATCGAATTCATGCTGCGCCAGCCGACCATGGAGCGCGTCATCGGCCCGATGCGGAAGAACCTGGAACGCCTGGGCATCACCAGCTCCATCCGCATGGTCGACGATTCGCAATACCAGAAACGCATCGATGAAAAAGATTTCGACATCGTCTCGCTGTGGATCAATCGCGGGCTGTTTTACCCCGGCAATGAGCAGGTGGCATTGTGGCATAGCTCACAGGCTGATGTGAAGGGCGGCAACAATCTGGCCGGCGCGAAAAACCCGGCGGTGGATGCCGCGCTCGCCGCGCTCATCGGCGCTAAAAACAAAGGCGAGCTGGTCGCCGCCGGACGGGCGCTCGACCGCATTTTGCTCTGGGAAAATTATGTGATACCGAACTGGCAGTCGGCATCATTCCGCATCGCCTACTGGAATAAATTCGGCATGCCGCCCACCCCGCCTAAATACGGCCTGGCCTTTGAAAGCTGGTGGATAAGGTCAGATGACAGGTGACAGGCGACGGGTGACAGGTATAATCATTTTCATCTGACACCCTGATCCTGACACCTGACACCATGACTGCATACATAATCCGCCGCATATTATTTATGATACCCACCCTGTTCGGTATCATGGTGCTGAATTTCCTCATTGTGCAGGCCGCCCCCGGTGGCCCGGTGGAACGGATGGTGGCACAGCTCACCGACATCACCAGCGCCCATGACGCGACGGCCCGCCTCTCCGGCAGCGGCTCGGATTCGGGTGCGGCGAGCCAGTCGCTGATGCGTTCCGGCGGTGATTCGCTCTATCGCGGCGGGCGCGGGCTGGATCCCGACCTCATCAGGGACATCGAGAAAATGTACGGCTTCGACAAGCCGCCGCTCGACCGCTTCCTGCAGATGATCGGCAACTATCTCCGCTTCGATTTCGGCGAGAGTTTTTACCGCAACGAGCGGGTCATCACGCTCATCATGAACACCCTGCCGGTCACCATCTCGCTCGGGCTGTGGACCACGCTTATCACCTATCTTGTCTCCATTCCGCTCGGCATCAGGAAAGCCGTGCGCGACGGCAGCGCCTTCGATATCGCAAGCAGCTGGATCATCATCATCGGCTATGCCATCCCGAGCTTCCTGTTCGCCATTTTACTGATTATCGTCTTTGCCGGCGGTGGCTATTTCCAATGGTTCCCGCTCAAGGGCCTCACCTCCGACAATTGGGCCGAACTCAGCCCGCTCGCCAAAATCGGCGATTATTTCTGGCATATCGCCCTGCCGGTCACCGCCATGGTCATCAGCGGCTTCGCGTCACTCACCATGCTCACCAAAAACTGCTTCCTCGATGAAATCTCCAAGCAATATGTGCTGACCGCCCGCGCCAAGGGCTTAAGCGAGCGCGAGGTGCTCTATGGCCATGTGTTCCGCAACGCCATGCTGATCGTGATCGCCGGGTTTCCGGGCGCATTGCTGTCCATCCTGTTTCGCAGCGCCCTTTTGATCGAGATTATTTTTTCGCTGAACGGGCTGGGATTGCTCGGCTACGAGGCGGTGGTCGGCCGCGATTACCCGGTGATGTTCGGCACGCTGTATATTTTCACGCTGCTCGGCCTCGTCTTCGGCCTGATCGGCGACATCGTCTATATGCTGGTCGACCCGCGCATCGATTTTGAAAAGAGGGCGATATGAGCCCCCTCACCCGCCGCCGCCTTGCCTTGTTCCGCTCCAACAAGCGCGGCTTTGTGAGCTTCTGGATATTTTCTTTCCTGCTTTTTGTCTCGCTCTTCGCCGAGCTGATCGCGGGGGACAAACCCGTCCTGCTCTCCTACAAGGATACGCTTTATTTCCCGGCATTTGCTACTTATAGCGAGCAGACCTTCGGCGGGGATTTTGAAACGGAGGCCGTGTACCGCGACCCGCATGTGGCCGAGCTGATCGGGAAAGACGGCTGGATGGTCTGGCCACCGCTGCGCTATGGCTATTCCACGATCAATTACGACTCCCCTACCCCGGCCCCCTCCCCGCCCTCAGCCGAAAACCCGCTCGGCACCGACGACCAGGGGCGCGACGTGCTGGCCCGGCTGATTTACGGCTTCCGCATCTCGGTGCTGTTCGGGCTGACACTTACGATCCTGAGCAGCACCATCGGCATCATGGCCGGGGCGGTACAGGGTTATTTCGGCGGGCTTACGGATATTCTTTTCCAGCGTTTCATCGAGATCTGGTCGGGCCTGCCGGAGCTTTTTCTGCTGATTATCCTTGCCTCCATCATCACCCCGAATTTCTGGTGGCTGCTTTTGATCCTGCTGCTGTTTAGCTGGATGTCGCTGACCGGCGTGGTGCGCGCCGAGTTCCTGCGCGCCCGCAATTTTGATTATGTGAAAGCCGCCCGCGCCCTCGGTGTGCCGGAATTCCGCATCATGATGCGCCATGTGCTGCCCAACGCGCTTACCTCCGCCATGACCATGATGCCGTTTCTGGTAAGTGGCGCGGTCACGGCCCTTGCCACGCTCGATTTCCTCGGCTTCGGGCTGCCCGCCGGGTCGCCGTCGCTCGGCGAGCTGCTGCTACAGGGCAAGAACAACCCGCAAGCCCCATGGCTCGGCATTACCAGCTTCGTCGTGATCGCCACCATGCTGGTGCTGATTATCTTCATCGCCGAGGCCGTGCGCGATGCCTTCGACCCCAGAAAGATGCTGAAATGAGCGCCCTCCTCTCCATTTCCCATTTCTCGCTGTCCTTTGGGGAGAGCCGCATCATCAGGGATATTTCGCTCGACATTTGGCCCGGCGAGATGGTGGCGATAGTCGGCGAATCCGGCTCCGGCAAGTCGCTTACCGCCCTCTCCTGCCTTGGATTGCAGCCAGCGGGTGCGCAGGTAAGTGGTGAAATTATGCTGGATGGCTACTCCCTCCCCATTAGGGGGAGGGTCGGGGTGGGGGCATCCACGGGTGATAGTGCAAATAATGCCCCCCTCCCAACCTCCCCCCTACAGGGGGAGGAGCTAAGGGCCCTCCGCGGGAAAACCGCCAGCATGATTTTCCAGGAGCCGATGACGGCGCTGAATCCGCTGCACCCGATTGGCAAGCAGATCGGGGAGATGCTGAAGAAGAATAGCTCGATCACCCAATCATCCGATCATCGGATCATCATGCTTTTGGAAGAAGTCGGCCTCTCCCACCTCGCCTCCCGGCTTGGCGCCTATCCGCATGAGCTTTCCGGCGGCGAGCGCCAGCGGGTGATGATTGCCATGGCGATTGCCAATTCGCCGAAACTGCTGATTGCCGATGAACCTACCACCGCCGTCGACGTCACCATACAGGCGAAGATACTGAAATTACTGAAAGAACTACAAAAAACGCGCAATATGGCCATGATGTTCATCACCCATGACATCACGCTGGTGCGCAAGCTGGCCGACCGCGTGGTGGTGATGAAATCCGGCGAGATCGTGGAACAAGGCAAGGTATCCGAGGTTTTCTCGCGCCCGCAGCATCCCTATACCCACGAACTGCTGGGTTCCGAGCCCAAAGGCACCATGCCCCCCCTGCCCGCCAATGCGCCGGTTGCGCTTTCCTGCGAGGGGCTCAAAGTACATTTCCCGGTCAAAACCGGCCTGCTGCGCCGCACCACCGGATTTATCAAAGCCGTGGACGGCATATCCGTTACGATACCGGAATCCTCGACGCTGGGAATCGTAGGTGAATCCGGTTCCGGCAAGAGTACGCTCGGATTCGCCCTGCTGCGACTGGTAAAAAGCGAAGGCAAAATCGTCTGGCTGGGACGCGACATCGCCACGCTTTCCTCCGCCGCCATGCGCCCACTGCGAAAGGAAATGCAACTGGTATTCCAGGACCCCTACTCCAGCCTGAACCCGCGCATGACGGTCGGCGACATTATCGGCGAAGGATTGCGTGTCCACCGAGTACCGAGTACCGAGTACAGAGTACGTATCGCACGCGCGATAGAAGAAGTCGGGCTCTCGCCTGATATGGCCGAACGCTACCCCCATGAATTTTCCGGCGGTCAGCGCCAGCGCATCGCCATCGCCCGCGCCATGATATTAAAGCCACAATTCGTGGTGCTCGACGAGCCGACCTCGGCGCTCGATTTGACCGTGCAGACGCAAATCATCGCGCTGCTTAAGGATTTCCAGATTAAATACGGCATCAGCTACCTGTTCATCAGCCATGATTTGCGCGTGGTGAGGGCCATTGCGCACCATATCGCCGTGCTGTATAAGGGCGAGATGGTAGAATATGGAAAAGCGAGCGATATCCTGACGCATCCGGCGCAGGACTATACCAGACGGCTGATCGAAGCGGCAATGTTCAAAGGGGAAGCATAACCATGGAATTATCGGAGGCAGTATCGCAAAACCTGTTCGGTTTTGTGTCGGCGCTGATCGGTGCGGTGGTGGGCGGTTATTTCACGCTGGTCGCGACCGATAAGGCCATCCGCGAGGAAAATGCCAAGGAAAACCGCCGTGATGAAAAGGAAGTGCAGAACCTGCTCGATGCGCTGGGCGTGGAGCTTCATGCGCTGTGGAGTTTCCACATGCGACGCATCGGCGCGCTGATCGAAGAATTACCCGCAGGCCAGCCGCTCGCGATTTACTATCCGCTGACCCAGGATTATTTCACCATCTATAATTCCAACGCCGTGACCATCGGCCGCGTCAGAGACCCGGTGCTTCGCGAATCCATCGTGATTACCTACAATAAATGCAAAAAAGTGGTCGACGGGTTTAAATACAACAACGAACTGTTGCAGGCCCACAAGGAGCAGGAAATGGTTGAATATGCTGCCCTCATCAAGGAAGACCATTACGAGCTCAAAGGCTATATCGAAGAACTGCTCGGCCTGCTCAAATCGCGGCAGCGCTGACCAATGGCCAGCGATACTATCTTCGCCCTTGCCACGCCGCCCGGGAAATCCGGCGTCGCTGTGCTGCGGATTTCGGGGAAGGGGGCGTTACCGACACTGCAACAACTCACTGGCAAGCGTGAGTGGACGCCAAATAAACTTACTTACTCACCACTCACAACTCAGCACTCAGCACTCATCGACCATGGCATGGCGGTCTATTTTAAAGCCCCAAAAAGCTTCACCGGGGAAGAGGTGGTGGAATTGCATATCCATGGCAGCCTTGCCGTCATTCGTGAGCTGCTGGGGATATTGGAAAGCCTTCCCGGCCTGCGTCCCGCCGAGCGGGGAGAATTCACCCGCCGGGCGCTCTTAAACGGCAAAATGGATTTACTGGAAGTGGAGGGGCTGGCCGACCTGATCGACGCCGAAACCAGCGAGCAGAAATCACAGGCGCTGCGGCAGCTCCAGGGGGAGTTGAGCGGTTTTTATGAGCGGCTGCGCAAGGAAATCATCGCGACGCTCGCCCATCTGGAAGCTTACATCGATTTTCCCGATGAGGAGATTCCGGAATCGGTGCTTCTGGGCATGGATAAAGAGGTGAGGGCGGTGATGCAGACCATCGCGGCCACGCTTGAAAAACATGCCGACGGCGAGCGCATCCGCAACGGGATTTCGATAGTGATACTGGGCGCGCCGAACTCCGGTAAATCGAGCCTTATCAATGCATTATCAAAGCGCGAGGCGGCGATTGTCTCGCACCACGCAGGCACCACGCGTGACCTCATCGAAGTCCATATGGAAATTGCCGGCTATCCGGTGATTCTGGTGGATACGGCGGGCATCCGCGAAAGCGACAACGACATCGAAGCCGAGGGCATCCGCCGCGCCATCGCCCGCGCCGAACATGCCGATATCCGGCTGGTATTGTTCGATGGCACCCAGGCACCCGATGCCGCCAGCCTCAGGCTGCTGGGCGAGGGTGCAATCGCCGTTTCAACCAAATCCGACCTTAAAAAAGGCGGGCAGGGGCTCGCCATCTCCACACAGACGGGGGAGGGCATCTCCGAACTCCTCACCCTGCTCGAAACACGCATTGTGGAAAGTTTCTCAGGCGAGGGGGCGCTGATCACCCGCAGCCGCCATCGCGGGCTGTTGCAGCAGGCCAGCCGCCATCTGGAGGCGTTTTTTGAACCGGCCGAACTGGAGCTGAAATGCGAGGAACTGCGGCTTGCCGCCGGCTCCATCGCGAAAATCACTGGAAAAATAGCGGTGGATGATGTATTAGACGTTGTTTTCCGGGAATTTTGTATTGGGAAATGATTATCCCCGCATTTATTGCGGGGTCTGGCGACATAAGGTTTCAGGCGTATGAATAGCAAAGAAAAATACCGGACCCCGCCATGCGGCGGGGCTTATGATGTCATCGTCATCGGTGGTGGACATGCCGGCTGCGAAGCGGCAGCGGCGGCGGCACGCGTGGGCGCCAAAACCGCGCTCATCACCCAGAAATTCGCAACCATCGGCGAAATGTCGTGCAACCCGGCCATCGGCGGCATCGCCAAGGGCACACTGGTGCGCGAGATCGATGCGCTGGACGGCATGATGGGCCGGGTCATCGACCGCGCTGGCATTCATTACCGCGTGCTGAACGCCAGCAAAGGCCCCGCCGTCCATGGCCCACGCGCACAGGCCGACCGCAAGCTCTATAGGCTTGCCATGCAGGACGTTTTGTCTAATTACGAAAACCTCACCATCACCGAAGGGTCGGTTGAGGATTTATTACATTCCCGCGAAGGCGGGAATCCTATAGAAATAACAGGTGTTGTCCTCGCCAACGGCGAAGTAATTTCCGCCCCCAAAGTCGTCCTCACCACCGGCACTTTTCTGAATGGCTTGATCCATTGCGGCGAGAAAAAAATACCGGCGGGTAGGGTAGGGGACGCGCCCTCGATCGGCCTATCTAATACATTGAAAAGATTGGGCTTTAATGTTGGACGGCTCAAAACCGGCACCCCGCCGCGCCTGGATGGGAAAACCATCGATTGGGCATCGCTCGAAGCCCAGCCCGGCGATAATCCCCCCAAGCCTTTTTCCTATCTCACTGAGCGTGTAGAGGTGCCGCAAATCCATTGTTCGATCACCCATACGAGTGCGGCAACTCATGAGATTATCCGCGCCAATCTTCACCGCGCACCGATGTATAGCGGGCAAATTGAAAGCCGGGGGCCGCGCTACTGCCCGTCGATCGAAGATAAAGTCGTGCGTTTTGCCGAGAAGCTTCGCCACCAGATTTTTCTCGAACCGGAGGGGCTGGATGACGATACGGTCTACCCGAACGGCATCTCGACCTCACTTCCGGAAGACGTCCAGCTTGAGCTTTTGAAAACCATCGGTGGTTTGGAAAAAGCGGTCATGATCCGTCCGGGCTATGCCATCGAATATGATTTTGTCGACCCGCGTGAATTGAAGCCAACCTTAGAGACCAAAAAGGTGAGGGGGCTTTATCTCGCCGGCCAGATCAACGGCACCACCGGCTATGAAGAAGCTGGCGGGCAGGGGTTGGTGGCCGGGGCAAATGCCGCCCTTTCGGCGTCCGGCTCCAGCCCTCTTATCATCGACCGGGCCGATGGTTATATCGGGGTGATGATCGATGATCTGATCACCCATGGCACCACCGAACCCTACCGTATGTTCACCTCGCGCTCGGAATTTCGCCTGTCCTTACGGGCGGATAATGCCGACCTGAGACTGACCCCTATCGGCCTGAAAGCGGGGGTTATCGGGACGGAAAGGACAGGGCATTTCAATAAAAAATCCGAAGCGCTTTCTGTTTCACGTGAATCGCTCCGACAACTTTCGGCCACCCCAAACGAATTCCAGAAACACCAGATTGCCATCAATCAGGATGGAATTCGCCGGAATGCGTTTGACCTCATCCGCCATGACCATATCGGATTTGAAGGGGCGACAAAAATCTGGCCGGAGCTGAAAAATATTCCGGATGATATCCGTGAGCAACTTATCATTGAAGCCACCTATTCATCTTATCTCGATCGCCAGAAAGAAGACCGGGATAATTTGAAAAACGAAGAGGGCATGGCGATTCCGGAAACACTGAACTTTGATGACCTCCCCTCTCTTTCCAATGAGGTGAAGGCCAAACTTCGTTACCATAAACCGTCGACCATTGGTGGGGCGCTCTCCATACAGGGGATTACCCCGGCGGCGGCGATCACATTGATGGCCCATATTCGCAAATTGAATAATGAAAAAAAGCGTGGTAAGAAGGTGGCATGATCCACCTGTCGCCCGACCTCAAAACACGATTCGAAATCTATCAGGCCCTTCTTTTGAAATGGCAGAAATCGGTAAATCTAGTCTCCGATTCGACCATTGCGGATTCATGGAATCGTCACTTTATCGACTCCGCCCAACTGGCAAAATATATCACCAGACAAAAACCGGTGGTCGTTGATATTGGAAGCGGCGGCGGATTCCCCGGAATGATATTGGCGATGATGATAGATGGAGAGTTTCACCTGATAGAAAAAGACAAAAAGAAGTGCGTTTTTCTCTCCGAAGTTTCACGTGAAACCAAAACAAAAGTGATAATTCATGATGATAGAATCGAAACATCATCTATTCACAATGTCGGCTATATCACCTCAAGGGCCTGTGCCAATGTTTCACAACTATTCGACTGGACGGAAAAATTAGTTTCACATGAAACAAAATGTCTCTTCCTAAAGGGCGAAAACTATTCTATAGAGATTGACGAAGCAAAAAAAGATTGGCAATTTGAAATCCAACTACATCCGAGTCTCACTAAATCTGAATCCGCTATTCTCGAACTTTATCATATAAGCAGGAGAAGGAAATGAACCAAACCACACCACCATCGCAACCAAAAATTCTGGCCATCGTAAACCAAAAAGGCGGTGTGGGAAAAACCACCACCACGGTCAATCTGGCCACGGCGCTCGCCGCCGTTGGAAAATCGGTTCTCATCATCGATTTTGATCCGCAGGGCAATGCCAGCACCGGCGTCGGCATCGAATCATCTAACCGCGAACTAACCTCCTATGATCTTGTTTTAAATGATGTTTCTTTGGATGAAGCCACCCAAAAAACGCAAGTGCCCAACCTCTCCATCATCCCCGCAACCATCGATTTATCGGGAGCGGAAGTCGAGATGGTGAGCCTTCAGCGCCGCGAATTCCGCTTAAAACAGGTCATCGATCAATGCCCGAAAAACTATGATTATATACTGATCGATTGCCCGCCATCCCTCGGCCTGCTGACGCTCAACGCCCTGGTCGCCGCCACCAGCGTGCTTATCCCGCTGCAATGCGAATTCTATGCGATGGAAGGGCTGAGCCACCTGATGCGTACCGTGCAGCTGGTGAAAGACAACCTGAATGCCGAGCTCAATATCCAGGGTATCGTGCTCACCATGTATGACCGCCGCAACCGCTTCACCGACCAGATCGAACGCGACGTCCGCGAATATTTCGGCGCGCTGGTCTATGAATCGGTCATCCCGCGTAACGTGCGTATGTCGGAAGCGCCGTCGCACGGCAAGCCTGCGCTGATTTACGATATGAAATGCGCCGGTTCCAAAGCCTATATCCAGCTCGCTAAAGAGATTTTAAAACGCGAGCGCGAAGCCAAAAAACAACAAGCCATCGAAGCAGCATAGGAAGCAACATATGAGTACCACCACCCAAACACGCGGCCTTGGCAAAGGCCTCTCCGCCCTTATCTCGGAAAACTCATCGAAACCATCAGCCAACAGCAGCCCGGCGGTCGTCTCCGGCATCAACCATGTGCCACACACACGCCTGCATCCCGGCCAGTTCCAGCCGCGCACCCATTTCGATGAAGGCGCCCTCACCGAGCTCGCCGAATCCATCCAGAAAAACGGCATCATGCAGCCGATCATCGTCCGTCCCGGCGCCGGGTCCAAACTGGAAATCGTCGCCGGTGAGCGCCGCTGGCGTGCCGCTAAATTAGCCGGCCTCGAAACCGTACCCGTCATCATCCGCGAGATCAGCAATAAACAGGCGCTGGAACTGGCGCTCGTCGAAAATATCCAGCGCCGAGACCTGGGGCCGCTCGAAGAAGCACTGGGTTACCAGCGCCTGATCGAGGAATTCGATTACACGCAGGAAGAACTCGCCGGCACCGTCGGCAAAAGCCGCAGCCATATTGCCAACCTGTTGCGCCTGTTATCGCTGCCGGATGAGGTCAAAACCATGCTCGAAAAAGGCGAGCTCACCATGGGCCATGCGAGAGCGCTCCTCACCTCGGAAAACCCGGTGGAGCTCGCCCGCCAGATCGCCAAAAAAGGCCTGAATGTGCGCCAGGCGGAAAGCTTCAGCAAAGGGGCGGGGACACGCGTTAAAGAAACCAGCGAAAAATCTGCCCGCCCGAAAGCGCCCGCCGCCTACCGCCACCCGCAGGACAGCGGCGCGAAGGATCCCGACATCCTGGCGCTGGAAGAAACACTCTCCGAAAATCTCGGCCTGAAAGTGAGCATCTATGACCGCGGCCAGAGCGGTGAAATCGTGCTCTCTTATGATTCCCTCAGCCAACTGGATGAAATCCTGAAACGTCTGGGCGAAGGGTATTGATTCCTTTTTATTCAGTTCGGAATTACCGCTTCCGTGCGCGTCCTGAAGGTTTGCCTATCGAAAGGCGCGATTAATGCCCCATACCCCACGGTACACGGCCTATGAACCCTACTCCTGATTTTACCACCCGACGAAAATTCCGCCGCCGATAACCCCATAGCCAAGCCATTAATGCTGCTTCTGTTATGTTATTTTTTGATGCATCTCCCTTTGTTGATTCGTCATTGCGAGCGACTTATAGTTAACTAACCGAATGTTTGCACATTCGGACGCTGCCTACGGCGCGGCAAATCTGGCTTCCGGCCTCGATTTTCATACCAGTTTTGCTGCACTTTGTTTGCGAACTGGTATAAGAATCTCATGCTAAAAACTGTCAGGGAAGGGGGTAAATTGCACTTTTTTCAATAAAAATGACAAGCGGCTGTATTTTATGGTTTTCGTGAAAATTTTTGTATCGCCTTACAGGCGCGTCGCCTTGAACAGCTCCCGCTCGCTGGCGGCAAAGACCGGCAGGTCGCTGGTTTTGCAGGAAAGCTCCGCC
Organism: Alphaproteobacteria bacterium; assembly: GCA_033763575.1. Lineage (GTDB taxonomy): Bacteria > Pseudomonadota > Alphaproteobacteria > Rickettsiales > SXRF01 > JANRKF01. Next base: position 30,184 of record JANRKF010000026.1, read on the forward strand.
TCTGTGATATAGCTCAATGCCCTGGCGATAGATTCCAGCTCCCACTGTTTGGCATGACGGGTGATGATCGGCACCTGCTTGAAGAATACCGGCGGCCGCAGCCCGGAAATCACACTCTCGACGCTGCTGTTTCTGGCCTGCAGTTTAATCGCATATAAACGCAGGAAATAGCGCGAAAGCGCCCGGAGATACTGGACGGGCTGGATGCCTTCCTTCACGAGCTGTGTGAGGGCTTTATCGAGCCCCGCCAGATTCCTGTCGGCCAGCGCGTTGACCGCCTCGTCCATATCGGTTTCCTGGTTATAGTTGGTGAGGAGCTGCGCCGCCTGCAGCGTCAGTGTTTTTTCATCGCCGACATAGGTGAGTATTTTTTCCAGCTCCTGCCGCGTCACATAACGGTCATTGCCGAGCTGGGTGAGCAGATATTGTATGACATCATTACCCGCCGAAATATTCGCCTGACTAAAACTATCGCGCAGCAGGTCGCCGATATCGCGGGCCTCGTCATGATAGCAGGGGACCGATGCCGCGTGCGGCGCTTTTTCAAACCATGCGCGTAAGGAAGAGCGAGGCCCAAGCTCTCCGGCCAGCACGATGATATACACGTCGGCACGCATCGCTTCGCTTGCCGCTTCCAGGATTTTGGTGAGCTTATCGCCGGCATCGCGAATCAAAATCACGCGGTTGCCGGAAAGAAAACTGATGGCGGAGAGTTCATCGGCCAGCATCGCCGGGTCGGAAAGCAGCCGCGCTTCGCTGATATCCAAAATGGAAAGCGCATCGGGCGCATCACCGAGCAGCCGCTTGACCAGCGCCTGCGAACGCTCGCGGGCAAGCCCGGCATCCGGGCCGTAAAGCAAAGCGGCAGCCGCGCCCTCCGCCGGTTTGGCGAGGAAGGAAGCGATGCTTTTTACTGCAATTTTCATACCGGTTGCTGTTTTAGAAGCAGGGCGCCGATGCGCTGGCGATAAAGTTCGCTCAGCTCGGCAATGCCGCGTTTTATCGAGTCCTTCTCCGAAATATAGGTCGAGAAATACTGGTTGGTCTGGTTGTTGAAGCTGCTGACATGGCGGATTTCGCCGCGCTGGATAATTTTGTCATCGGCAAGGCGCGTCAGCACATAATTCGAAGTCAGGGTAACATTAAAACGCGATACCGTGCCGTCGCGTGCCACACCGATCCCTCCCAAAGCGCTGGTGAGGACGACCGACAATTTGTAAGCGGGATGAGATGGCAAGCCCTGAAGGTTGAGCCTGTCTTCCAGCGCCTTCTCCAACTCCCGACCATCCTCATCCTTAGGTGATGCATCAACACTGACGCCGACCGAGAGCGCCTGCCGGTTTTGTGCGCCGCGCATCGGCGTAAAACCGCAAGCGGCAAGCGAAAGCGAGAGAAGGACGATAAGGCAGGAGGCAAGAAGTTTTTTCATCATCCGACCACCACATTCACAATCCGGTTCGGCACCACCACAATTTTTTTCACCTGTTTATCCCCTAGCGCATCCTTGACCTGTTGCAAATCAAAAACGCGAGCCTCCGTTTCCTCTCTCGGCAGGTCTTTGGGGAGATCCAGCGTGGTTTTCATCTTGCCGTTGATTTGCACGGCGATCGTCACCGAATCGTCGACCAGAAGCGCCTTGTCGGCCACCGGCCATGGGCGCGTCGATAGCATATCGGTATGGCCAAGCGCCTGCCAGCATTCTTCCGCGATGTGCGGCAGGAAAGGAGACAGCAGGTGCAGCGCCACCTCCACCCCTTCACGGTCGGGCGATTTTTCCAGCGCGTTGGTCAATTCCCGGATGCGGGCGATGGCTTTGTTGAAATGGAATTTTTCAATATCGTCCGTCACCGCAGCGATGGTTTTGTGAGTCAATTTTTTAATGTCCCCGCTATCCGACGCGGAAGATTCCTTCGCAGATTGCACCAGCTTCCACAGCCGGTTCAGATAACGCCATGCGCCCTCGATACCGGCATCCGTCCATTCCAGATCCCGCTCCGGCGGGGAATCAGAAAGCATGAACAGCCGCGCCGCATCCGCCCCGTAAGTGCTCATCATCGCGCGCGGGTCCACCGTGTTTTTCTTGGATTTGCTCATCTTCTCGCTGCGGCCCACTGCCACGTCCTCACCCTTGGCACGGGCTTCTGCCGCCTCTTCCAGCGAAAGCCATTTCCCCTCGGAGTTCTTATAGGTTTCATGGCAGATCATGCCCTGGGTTTCCAGCCGCTTGAACGGCTCCTCCATTTCAAGCTGGCCACAAGCCTTCAGCGCCCGGGTGAAAAAGCGCGAATAGAGCAAATGCAGCACCGCATGTTCAATGCCGCCAATATAACAATCCACCGGCAGCCAGTAATTGAGTGATTTGGAGTGCAGCGGCTCTTCGGAAGGCATCGAAGCGAAACGGGAGAAATACCAGCTGGATTCAAAGAACGTGTCGAACGTATCTGTCTCCCGCCGGGCTTGCTTGCCGCAAGCGGGGCAGGGAGTGTGTTTCCATGTCGGGTGGTGCTCCAGCGGGTTGCCGGGCTTATCAAACGTCACATCCTTAGGCAATTCGACCGGCAATTGCTCCTCCGGCACCGGCACGATTCCACACGCCTCGCAGTGAATAATCGGAATCGGGCAGCCCCAATAGCGCTGGCGGGAAATGCCCCAGTCACGCAGGCGGTAATTGGTTTTGGCCGTGCCCACACCCACCGCTTCCAGCGCCGCCAGCATGCGTTTTTTGGCCGCCGCCACGTCCATCCCGTTTAAGAAATCGGAATTAATCATCACGCCGTCGCCAGTATAGGCTTCAGCCAGCGGCTCAGACCCTCCTGCTACTACAGGAATAATCGGCAGGTTATATTTGGTGGCAAATTCAAAATCCCGCTCATCATGCGCCGGGCAGGCAAAAATCGCGCCGGTGCCGTAATCCATCAGCACGAAATTGGCGACATAAAGCGGCACCTCCCGCCCGTCAAACGGATGCACTATTTTCAGGCCGGTATCGAAGCCCTTTTTCTCGGCCTTTTCGATGGCTTCTTCGGAGGTGCCGATACGCTGGCACTCGGCAATGAAAGCAGAGAGTTCGGAGTTCCGAGTTCCGAGTTCGGCAGCAAGCGGATGACCCGGCGAGACGGCGCAAAACGACATACCAAAGAGCGTTTCTGGGCGGGTGGTATAAATTTTCAATGTTTTGCATTCTTGCAACTCGCAACCAGCAACTTGCAACTCAAGCATCGCCCCTTGCGATTTACCGATCCAGCGCTCCTGCATGATGCGCACTTTTTCCGGCCATTCCTTGAGCGTGTCCAGCCCCGAAAGCAAATCCTCGGCATAATCGGAAATGCGCAAGAACCACTGAGAAAGTTTCCGACGCTCCACCAGCGCACCGCTGCGCCAGCCGCGCCCGTCGATCACCTGCTCGTTGGCGAGCACCGTGTTATCCACCGGGTCCCAGTTCACCTCGGCTTCCTTGCGATACGCCAGGCCCGCTTGCAGAAACTTCAGGAAAAAGGTTTGTTCGTGTTTGTAATAATCCGGGCTGCAGGTGGCCAGCTCGCGTGACCAATCATAAGAAAGGCCAATGAGTTTCAACTGCTCGCGCATGGTGGCGATGTTCTGGAAGGTCCAATCCCCCGGGTGGGAGTTATTTTGAATCGCGGCGTTTTCCGCCGGAAGGCCGAATGCATCCCAGCCCATCGGATGCAGCACGTTGAAGCCCTGCATGCGCTTGGCGCGCGCCACCACATCGCCTAACGTATAGTTCCGCACATGGCCCATATGAATGTTGCCGGAAGGGTAGGGAAACATTTCCAGCACATAGTACTTAGGTTTGCCGGCATCTTCGCGGGCTTTAAAACTTTCGTTTTTTTCCCACAGTTTCTGCCATTTGGCCTCAGCCTCACGAAAATGGTAGCGCGCTGCATCCGACATTACTTGTTGCCCGCCGCGATCTTGAGTTCACGGGCGCGGGTGAGGATGGTGTCTTCCAGCGCACGCGCCAGCTTGTCATCCACCGCCTGGTCGCGCCAGCTGCCCTTGGTGAGTTTCTGTTTGAAGAGCTGGATGCGCACGCCGTCGGCGCGCAACGTTTTATCCAGAATAATCGCCGTCACTTTGAAACGCTCACCCGGCGTTTTCGGGTCTTCATACCAGTCGGTGATGATGGTGCCGCCAAAAGGATCGGCAGAGGTGAGAGGCATGAAGGAAATGGTGTCGAGCGTCGCCCGCCATAAATAGCTGTTCACGCCAATCACACCGCCGGAAGAGGATTCCTTGTCGCCGCCGCCAAACTCAAATAATCCGCCCGGCCCGGTGAGCTTGCCGCGGCTTTCGCGCTGCGCATCCTCCCTATCAAGCGGCTTGCCGGCCGGTTCGGTCTTGATGTCGCTGTCGCAGGCAACAAGAATCAATAGAAGAAAACAAGAGGAAACAAGGCGTTTCATGGGCATCCCTTTCATAGTAAGGGCCGCAGTATAGCAAAGAAAAAGGGCGGTGCAAGCACCGCCCTTTCCTTTATCAAGCAGACTTTCTAAGTGATTAGAAAGCGAGCTGGGTACCAGCAATGAACACCGTAGCGTCATTGTCGTTCGCCGTACCGGTAGCGTTGTCAAACTCAACAAAGCTAACTTCCGCGTATGGAGTCAGGCCCGGAGCAAGTTTGTAGTCTACGCCAACCGAGAGGTTGTCGAATTCGTTTTCGGTAGCACCGTTATCGAATTCGCTGTTCAGGTAGGTCACCGAAGCACCGAACGGACCGTACTCATAGGCGCCGCCCAGAGTCCAGTACATGGTGTCTTCGTCAGACGCGGTGCTGGTCAGCTGGAGGCTATCACCCCAAGAACCGTACGAACCAGCGAGGCTGAAGCCCATGTAAGCAACTTTCGCGCCTGCGTTCCAGGTGCGGAGGTCTTCGCGGGTGGTCACTTCGGAATCACCGAATTCACCAGTCACCGCAGCAGCTACGCCGAAATCACCGAATTTGTTATCATAGTTGATACCGCCAACGAAAACGTTTTCAGCTTCGTTGTTGTTATCAGCGCGGCTGATGCCCGTACCACGATCGTTGCCGGTGCTATCGAACAGGTAGCTAACACCTGCCTGGAAGCCCATGAAACGCGGGGTGTAGTAGGTCACTTTGTTGATGGCTTCTTGCGATTCATCACCAAATTGGGTTGCACCGTAATCCAGGATCAGATCCGGGGTTGCGATGGTGCTGCCCGTGGTAGCGCTCATGAAGTAGTTGAAGTCGCCGTCGATACCGCCGGTAGCGCGAGCGATGCGGGAAGCATCAACTTTCATCGTGCTGGCCGCGCCGTAGTTCGAACCACCTTCTAAACGGCCCCATGCACCATCGAGGTACACGTAGCTTTTGCCAACTTGATCATTTTCGTTGTCAGCATCATCGGTGTTGGACACATCGAGAACGATTTCACCGCCGTAGCCGAGGCCAGCATCGGTTTTCGCATCGATTTTGATCGACAGATCGGTTTCAGTTTTGAACGCGCCCGAACGGAGGTTCGTATCGCGATCTTCGCTAACGATGCCAACTTGGAAGTCAGACACGCCACCGAGGGTCACTTTAGGGGTTTCGCCAGCGAATGCAGCACCTGCGAAGAGGGCAGCAGTACCAACGAGAACCGTTGAACCGAGAAGAATTTTTTTCATAGTATTATTCCCTTTAAAGTTAAAAATCTACAAGCCAGCCTTTTGTATATTATAAGAGCTGGCCTGCTCTAGGACACAGAAGACACGAATGACCTCTGCACTTACCTGGGCAAAGTTATTGTCCAAACCCACCCCCCTTGCAAGCCGTAACCTGTTTTTTAGGCAAAAACGGAAGGGCTTTTCCCCCTGATGTTGCAATTGGGCAACAAAAACGGTCGAAAAGGCTGTTTTTTTAATAGTTTATTAATTGAATAATTCCCCCATTACGGCTATTTCCGTCGCATGGAAACACTCGACCACATCCGCCGCACCATCAAAGAAAATCAGGCGAAATCCGCTATGGCCGCTGATGACGCCATCCTGCTCGGTGCCAGCAAGGGGCAGGGGGCAGAGGTTATTGAAGCCTTTATCCAAAATGGCCTCACCCATTTCGGTGAAAACCGGGTGCAGGAAGCCGCCGACAAATGGCCAGCGCTTAAGGAACGCCACCCCGGCGTCACGCTCCACCTGATCGGCCCGCTCCAAACCAACAAGGTGGGCGATGCGCTTTCTTTGTTTGACGTGATCCAAACGCTCGACAGGCCGAAGCTCGCCGAGGCGATTGCGAAGGAATTGAAGAAAGAGGAATTGAAGAATTGGGGAACTGAAGAATTGAAGAAATGGAGAACTGAAGAATTGAAGAAAAAAAACAAAAACATTCCTCAATTCCTCAATTCCTCAATTCCACGGCCTGCCTTCTATATTCAAGTCAATACCGGTGAAGAACCCCAGAAATCGGGGGTCGCGCCGAAAGACGCGCCGGAATTCATCCGCTATTGCCGCGAATTAAAACTGAACGTGGCGGGGCTGATGTGTGTACCGCCAACGAGCGACATGCCCGCGCCGCATTTTGCATTGCTCAGGAAACTGGCGATGGAAAACGGTCTGCTCGAACTCAGCATGGGAATGAGCGGCGATTATGAAACGGCGATTCGGATGGGATCAACCTGCGTGAGGGTAGGGACGGCGCTGTTCGGCGAGCGCGCTTAAACCGGAAGCTTGCTGGCTTCCTCATATTTCCCGGTAGCCGCCGCAAACAGATTCTGGCCGACATCCTTGCCAGTTTCATCTTCGATAATGCTATTGGCAATCGAGGCCAAAAGCCCGACCGGCCCACCAAATAACGTGTTGCCAACAATTTTAGCGCCGGTGGAAATCGTATCTCCGGTCAGCTCACGGTAAATGGTGGAAACGCCGGGGATATGCTGGAGCGGATTGATGATGTCGAGAAAATCGGCAAAGCTCGAAAAGAAATCATTATTGACAATTTCGGGAGCTTTCGGAGCTTTCGTCTGGTAAGGCGAAAGCGAGCGTGACTCAGGATGAATGGTAATGGATGTGGTCATGCCATTTGTAGAAGCAAGGGGCGTGCCACATAGGAAAGGGGGTCTCTGGGTCGCTAGGTTGCTTGGTCGCTAGGAAAACCAAGAGACCTAGAAACCTAGAGACTAAGCGACTGCTTCTGCGCTATCGGCCAATATTACGCATTTTTCAGGCGTCACCTCGGCAATGCCGCCGGACACCTGGATGGTGCGCGTCTGGCCACCGGCCAGCTCGATCGTCACCGCGCCTTCGCGGATGGTGGAAACAAACGGCGCGTGGCCCGGCAATACGCCAAACTCACCCAGCGCGCCGGGGATTTGCACCTGTGCAATCTCGCCTTCAAAAAAGATTTTTTCCGGAGTGATGAGCTGTAGTTTCATAATATTTATTCCTACAAAGGCCTGCCTGAAAACATTTGAGAAGCTTGTGCCAATAATTCTGTATGTGGTGGCGTGGTTTCAATGCCCGTAGCCTGCAATGCTCCTTTAAGTCTTTCCACCGTAATCTCGGCATTCAGAATTCTAGTACTACCGTCATATTGCGCAAAGACCGAAGCATCACGGATAGCATCCACAAGAATTTGGCTATCACCGCCGCCATTTGAAAGCGACACAACAATACAACCTGGTTTATTTGATTTCTTACATGTAATTTCAACAGCCATATATGCTCCTTTACGCAACTTCCGCCGCCATTTTCTTCGCTTTCGCCATCGCCTCGTCGATACCGCCGACCATGTAGAACGCCGCTTCCGGCAGATCGTCATATTTGCCTTCGCAAATGCCTTTGAAGCCGGCGATCGTATCGGCGAGCGCCACCAGCTTACCCGGCGAGCCGGTGAAAATTTCCGCCACATGGAACGGCTGCGACAGGAAGCGCTGGATTTTACGGGCGCGTGCCACCACCTGCTTATCTTCTTCCGACAGCTCGTCCATACCGAGAATCGCGATGATATCCTGCAGCGATTTATAGGTCTGAAGCACGCGCTGCACTTCACGCGCTACGTTGTAATGCTCTTCACCGATCACCGCCGGGTCAAGCACGCGGCTGGTCGAATCGAGCGGATCCACCGCCGGATAAATACCAAGCTCCGCGATCTGGCGGGAAAGTACCGTGGTGGCGTCAAGGTGGGCAAACGAGGTCGCCGGTGCCGGATCGGTCAGATCATCCGCCGGTACATACACAGCCTGCACCGAAGTAATCGAACCTTTTTTGGTCGAGGTAATGCGTTCCTGCATCTGCCCCATGTCGGTAGCAAGCGTCGGCTGGTAGCCCACCGCCGAAGGAATGCGGCCAAGCAGCGCCGACACTTCCGAACCGGCCTGCGTGAAGCGGAAAATATTATCGACGAAGAATAATACGTCCTGGCCTTCCTGGTCGCGGAAATATTCGGCCTGGGTGAGGCCGGTGAGCGCCACGCGCGCACGCGCGCCCGGAGGTTCATTCATCTGGCCATACACAAGCGACACCTTGGATTTGGTTGGATCTTCGAGATTGATCACACCCGATTCCATCATCTCGTGGTAGAGATCGTTACCTTCGCGGGTACGCTCGCCCACGCCGGCGAATACCGAGAAACCGCCATGCGCCTTCGCGATGTTGTTGATGAGTTCCATGATGAGAACGGTTTTGCCTACGCCCGCGCCGCCGAACAAACCAATTTTACCGCCCTTTGCGTAAGGCGCGAGGAGATCCACCACCTTGATGCCGGTCACGAGAATTTCGGTTTTGGTCGATTGCTCGACAAATTCCGGCGCTTTCGCATGAATCGGCGCCGTCTGCTTGTTGCCAATCGGCCCGCGCTCGTCGATCGGTTCACCGATGACGTTCATGATGCGCCCCAGCGTCTCACGGCCCACCGGCACCGAAATCGGCGCGCCCAGGTCTGATACTTCCTGCCCGCGGGTGAGGCCGTCGGTCGAGTCCATCGCAATGGCGCGCACTTCGTTTTCGCCCAGATGCTGCGCCACTTCCAGCACCAGCGTCTTGCCGTCATTGGTGGTGGTGAGCGCGTTTAAAATCGACGGAAGTTTACCCGCCGGGAATTTCACGTCGATCACCGCACCGATCACCTGAGTGATAATACCGTTATTTGTAGCCATCGTTTTCTTCTCCTTCTTGAACCCCGCACTTGTTGCGGGGTCTGGTCTCGTTATTAATGTACCTGACCCCGCCATGCGGCGGGGCTTATGTTATACCGCCTCAGCCCCCGAAATAATCTCAATCAATTCTTTCGTAATCGCCGCTTGCCGCGTGCGGTTATATTTCAGGTTCAGGCGCTTGATCATGTCACCGGCATTGCGGGTGGCGTTATCCATCGCGGTCATGCGCGCACCCTGCTCGGAAGCGGAGTTTTCCAGAAGCGCCTTATAGAGCTGCACGCCGAGATTTTTCGGCAGCAGATCGGCGAGGATTTCTTCTTCCTCCGGTTCGTATTCATATACCCCCGCACTTGTTGCGGGGTCTGGTACGGATGAAACCGGACCCCGCCATTCGGCGGGGCTAAGCGGCACCAATTGCTGCCATGTCACTTCCTGCGAAATCGCCGATTTGAATTTACTGTACACCACCGCGCATACATCAAATTCACCGGCCTCAAGCCTTTTCAACACCTCGGCCACGACGATTTCAACATCGCCATAGGTCATTTTTTTCTTAAGCACATCGAGTTTACCAATGGTAAGCTCCCTAAATTCTGCCTGCAGCTGCTCATAGCCTTTGCGGCCGATAAAGAGCAGCTTCACCTTTTTCCCGTCGGCCTGCAATTTATGCACATGGCGCCGCGTCGCCCTTACCAGATTGCCGTTGAACCCGCCGCAAAGACCGCGATCGGACGTGGCGATAATTAATAGATGCGTGTGGTTTTTGCCGGTGCCGAAAAGCAGCTTCGGCCCGTGTGCGCCCTCAGGAATCGAGGAGGCGAGGCTTGCCACCATCCGCTCCATCGCCTCGGCATAGGGGCGGGCATTTTCCGCCTGCTCACGCGCGCGCTTCAGCTTCGCCGCCGCCACCACCTTCATGGCCTTGGTGATCTTCTGCGTATTCTTCACGCTTTTGATGCGGTTTTTGAGGTCTTTTAAGCTAGGCATTTAGATTGGAAATTCCTGTTGAAATTTGGTTGCTACATTTAAAAAATGCAAAACGCCGCCATCGGCTTTTAACTGTTCATTGGCATTGAGTAATTCAATGCCGTACAGTGCGCCATTGGGAGCGAGGTCAATGTTGACATCGCCGGAAAGCTCTATCGTTTCCACACCGGTCATTTTTGGCATGAAACGTATATAGGCGATATTGTTTTCAGGGTCATGTCGAATATCCATAGTTACGCCTCCTCTTTCCCTATATATTTGACGATCACGGTGACCACGCGCATTTCGCTCCCGCGTCTTGCAACGATAGCATTCACTTGCTTCGTTGTATAGCGGCGTCCGCGCCACACGCCGTCAAATCTCAAATTTTTCATATAACGCATTCGTCCTATCTTAGCCGGTATCATGTCGCCTTCTCTCACCGTTCTTTCCACTTCCTCAACCGACGCACCCCGCTCTTCCATGGCCTCAAGCGCATGATCGAGAATAATAATTTTAACAGATTCAACCATTATAAATCTTCTGCGTATTTTTGACCGATTTGATGCGGTTTTTGAGGTCTTTGAGTGATGGCATCTAAACCCCGCACTTGTTGCGGGGTCTGATCCCGGCTGCACACACTGTAAACACAAAAAATTCCATTTTCATTTCTATCAATAGATCCTATACCGGACCCCGCAATGCGCCGCTAAAGCGGCTTATGCGGGGTTTTACCCAAACCGTTTCACAAGATTTTCGATGACCACTTTGAGCTTGGCTTCCGCCGTATCGGTGAGCACCGATTTGCTGGTGATTTCATCGATGATTTCTTTTTGCGATGTACGCAAATCCGAAAGCAGCGCAGCCTCGAATTTTCCGACATCCTTCACCGCGACTTTATCGAGATAGCCTTTGACGCCCGCATAGATCACACAGACCTGCTCGGCGGTGGAAAGCGGCGAATATTGCGGTTGCTTGAGAAGCTCGGTCAGGCGCTGGCCACGCGAGAGCAATTTCTGCGTCGACGGATCAAGATCGGAACCGAACTGCGCGAAGGCCTCCATCTCGCGGAACTGGGCGAGTTCGAGTTTGATCGAACCGGCCACCTGTTTCATCGCCTTGATCTGCGCCGCCGAACCCACGCGGGATACCGACAAGCCAACGTTGACCGCCGGGCGCACGCCTTTGTAGAACAGCTCGGTCTCAAGGAAAATCTGGCCGTCGGTGATCGAAATCACGTTGGTAGGAATATAGGCCGATACGTCGCCCGCCTGGGTCTCGATGATCGGCAGCGCCGTCATGGAACCGGCTTTCATATCGTCCGACATTTTCGCCGCACGCTCCAACAGGCGCGAGTGGATGTAGAATACGTCGCCCGGATAAGCCTCGCGGCCCGGCGGGCGGCGCAGCAGGAGGGACATCTGGCGATAAGCGACCGCCTGCTTGGAGAGATCATCGTAAATGATGAGCGCATGCATGCCGTTATCGCGGAAAAACTCACCCATCGAAGCACCGGTATAAGGTGCGAGATATTGCAGGGGAGCCGCTTCCGACGCAGTGGCCGCCACCACGATCGAATATTGCAATGCGCCCTGCTCTTCGAGCTTTTTCACCACCTGCGCTACCGTCGAGCGCTTCTGGCCGATGCAGACATAAATGCAGTAAAGTTTTTTGCTCTCATCCGTGCCGGTGTTGATTTGTTTTTGGTTTAAGATGGTATCGATCGCGATCGCCGTCTTGCCGGTCTGGCGGTCGCCGATGATCAGCTCGCGCTGGCCACGGCCAATCGGGATCAGCGCATCGATGGCTTTAATGCCCGTGCTCATCGGCTCATGCACCGATTTACGGGCGATAATGCCGGGCGCTTTTACTTCCACGCGTGCGCGGGTGACGTCTTTCAGCGGGCCTTTGCCGTCAATCGGATTGCCGAGGCCGTCAACCACGCGGCCAAGCAGGCCTTTGCCCACCGGCACGTCCATGATGGTGCCGGTACGTTTTACCGTGTCGCCTTCTTTTACGCTGCGGTCATCACCGAAAATCACCACGCCGACACTGTCGGAAGCAAGGTTGAGCGCCATGCCTTTCATGCCATCGGCGAATTCGACCATCTCACCCGCCTGGATATTTTCAAGGCCGTAAATAGTGGCGATACCGTCGCCCACCGAAACCACCTGGCCGGTTTCCGATAATTCTGCATCGGCATTAAAGCCTGCGATTTGCTTTTTGATGATTTCCGAAATTTCCGAAGGACGAATATCCATAGTGTTAAGGCTCCTGTTTATGCCGCTTTTAATGTGTGTTCTAACCGTTGTAATTTACCGGCGAGCGATGCATCAAGCTGCACGCTGCCGATTTTCACCATCACGCCGCCCAGCAATTTGGGGTCCTGCGCGCTGGTGAGATTGATTTTCTTGCCGGTGGCCTTGCCGAGATGCTCGGCTACCAGCGCCATTTCTTCCTTGCCGGCGGGCTTTGCTGTTACCATCTCCGCTGAAAGCTCGCCACGCGCCTCTTCGGCTTTTTTAGCGAACTGGCGGCTGATTTCAGCGATTAAATCCAATCGCTTGGCTTGTGCGAGCGTGACCAGGAACGCCTTGGTCACCGCATGGGCCGCGAAGCTGTCGGCCAGCGCCGCCACCACCTGCGCCTGCTGTTTGGCGCCAAGCAATGGACTCGCCAGAAAATCGGCAAAGCCCTTATCGCTCTTCGCGGCGCGTGCCAGGTCGTGCATATCTTTTTCCACCGGCACCAGCGCCGACGCCGCGCTCGCCACGTCAAAAAGAGCGCTCACATAGCGCGAGGCAATCTGTATTTCACCGGAATTTTTCATCGTTTGGCAGGTCGTTATATTGAAAGGACGCTGAAGCTAGGCGATAATTGCCTAAGCCTCAAGCGAAAAAATCGCGGGTGAATTATCATGCCAGCGAATGAATGGCAAGGAATACCTGAAAACTGAATTTATTTATGCGAATGCAGCAACATGATCCCACCATGGGACATTACAAAAACGACATGGGATCGATATCGATTTTAATCCGCACCGAGCGCGGCGCTTTAACGCCTTCCACCCAATCCTGCATATAGTTCGGCAGGTTAATGTTGCGCGGGGCTTTCACCAGGAAACGGTAGCGATATTTTCCTCGCAGCATATAGAGCGGGGCGGGGGCGGGGCCGTAGGTGGTGATGAGTGGTGAGTGGTGAGTGGTGAGTGAAGCAAGTTTTTTGGTGGTCGCAATGACCTCTTCCTCCTTATGGCCCTCGATAATCAGCGCAGAGAGGCGCGAGAAGGGCGGCATATCGGCGGTTTTGCGCGCCTCCAGCTCGGCGGCAAAAAACGCATCCCTGCCACCCTCGGCCAGCGCCTGCATCACCGGATGGTCGGGAATATAACTTTGCAGATACACATGGCCGCGAACCTGCTCACGCCCCGCCCGCCCGGAAATCTGGTGCAGGAGCTGGTAGGTTTTCTCCGCCGCCCGAAGATCGCCGCCGGAAAGCCCCAGATCGGCATCGACCACCCCCACCACCGCCAGGCCGCCGAAATGGTGGCCCTTGGCGATCATCTGGGTGCCGACCAGAATATCGATTTCGCGTTTTTCCATCGCCTCGATAATCCGCGAAAGCTCGCTGTGGCTGGTCGCCGAATCGCTGGCAAGGGTCGCCACCCGTGCCTGTGGCATGAGCGTGGTGATCTCCTCGAATATCCGCTCCACGCCGGGACCGCACGCATGCAGCGTATTCTCGCTTTTGCATTCCGGGCAGGCAGAAGGCAGGGGAATGTGGTAGTCGCAATGATGGCAAGTAAGATGACAGGGGAATTGAGGAATTGAGGAATTGAGGAATTCTTTTTTTTCGTCATTTCTCCATTTCTTCAATTCTTCATTTCCTCTTTTTTTCTGATGCATCACCAGCCACGCCGAGCAGTGCGGGCATTGGAAGCGGTGGCCGCAATGGCGGCAAAGCACCAGCGGGGCATAACCACGGCGGTTGAGGAATAGCATCGCCTGGTGACCCTGCGCCAGCGCATCGGCAATCGCAGTTCGCAGCGGCTGCGAAATAAACGAATCGCGATCGAGTTTTTCAGCACGCATATCGATGAGGTGAATCGAAGGCATATGCGCCTCGGCATGACGAGAGGTGAGCGTCACCTCGCTATATTTCCCCGCCTGCACATTGGCCACCGATTCGAGGCTGGGCGTCGCCGATACCAGCACCACCGGGAAATGCTCATGCTGGGCGCGGGCAATCGCCATGTCGCGGGCGTGATACATCACCCCTTCTTCCTGCTTATAGGAACCATCATGCTCCTCATCGACCACGATCATGGAAAGATGGGGATAGGGCAGGAACAAAGCCGAGCGGGCACCGACCACCACCCGCGCATGCCCGGTCGCAATCGCCTGCCACGCCGCCCGCCGCCGCGCCGGGGTCACGTTGGAATGCCACAAGACCGGCGCCACGCCGAAACGTTCCTCAAAGCGCGAGAGCCATTGCACCGAAAGCGCGATCTCCGGCAAGAGCACCAACACCTGCCCCTGCGGATGGCGGGCGAGCTGTTCGGCAATCGCCGCAAAATACACTTCGGTTTTACCTGACCCGGTCACGCCATCGAGCAGGCTGATATGGAATCCTTCCCCGGATTTTCCCACCAGCAATTCTTTGGCAGCCTTTTGTTCCTTAGACAATTCCGCAATCGTAATATTCTCGTGATGAATAGCGGAAATCTGCGAAGCCGTGACCCGCCCCTGCTTTTCAATATCGGCGATCGGCAGCGCCATCTTGATGACCGCGCCTTTCGGGGCGCCGTTATACCACGCCGTCCATTGCAGAAATTTGCGAAACTGTTTCGAAAGCGGCGGAAATTCATCGTGCACCTGCAGAATGGATTTAATTTTCCCGGGATCGACACCGCCACGGCCCGCGCCCCACACCACGCCCAGCGTATGCTTGCTGCCGAGCGGCACGGTGACAATCGTTCCTACCGGCGCGGCCATACCTTCCGGCACACGGTAATCGAAGCCGTGGTCCAGCGCATTGGGAAGAAGAACTTCGACGAGATCGGTCATTAGTCTTTAGTTATTGGTCTTTGGTTGATGGTCAGCACTTTACCCCGACCAAAGGCCAAAGGCCAGCGACCAAAAACCACTAAAGCAAACCACCCATTTGCTTACCAGCGAGAATATGCACATGGAAGTGGAACACGCTCTGCGACGCATCCGCGCCATGGTTGGTGATGAGACGGTAGCCGGATTCCAACACGCCAAGCTTCACCGCAATTTTTTGAATGGCGGCAAAAAACCCTTGCGACAGGGCAGGGGATGCATTTCGCGCAAAATCATCAAACGATACAAACTCACCCTTCGGCAGCACCAGCACATGCACCGGCGCTTCGGGCTTGATGTCATGAAACGCAAAGGCAAATTCGTCCTCATACACCTTGTTACAGGGAATTTCCCCGCGGATGATTTTGGCGAAGATATTATTGGGGTCGTAGGTCATAAGTGGTCATGGGTCATGAGTTTTGGGTCATGAGTATCGCAAAGATCAGAATCAAAATACCCACGACTCATGACCCGAGACCCATGACTTTATTACACTATCCTACACGCCTCCTCAAAAGTGAGTCGCGGATTTCTTGGATGCAGCTTAGCTGCATCGCCATAGCCGATATTGATGATGAAGTTGGATTTGACGGCGGTGCCGGCAAAAAATGCAGCATCGACCTTCGCATTATCGAAACCGGAAATCGCGCCGGTATCCAGCCCGACCGCCCGCAGCGCCAGCAGGAAATAGGCGCCTTGCAGGGAGCTGTTGCGAAACGCCGTCGTCTCGATGAGCTTGTCATTTCCAACAAACCAGCTTTTCGCATCCGTATGCGGGAACAGCTTCGGCAGTTTTTCGTAAAACGCCATGTCCATCCCAATAATCGCAGTCGCAGCCGCCGTCATCGATTTCTCGACATTGCCCGCCGCTAAGCATGGCTTCAGCTTTTCCTTGGCTTCTTTCGACTTCACAAACACCACCCGCATCGGCGAGCAATTAGCCGAGGTCGGGCACATTTTGGCAAGGTCGTAAGCCCGCGCAAGCAGCGCGTCATCCACCGGCTTATCCAGCCACACGCTGTGGGTATGGGCTTCGGTGAACAGGGTTTCGATATCTTGTGGGCTGATGGTGTTCATGATTTATTCCTTCATTTTACGGCGGGCCTTTTCATCAAGTCCCGAGGTTCCTTCGCGCTTTGAAAGCTCTTCCATCACGTCTGCCATGCTCACGCCCGCATCGGCAAGCAGCAGCAGCCAGTGGAAAATCATATCGGCGCTCTCACTCACGATTTCTTTTTTATCGCGCTTCATCGCCGCGATGATCGTTTCCACCGCTTCCTCGCCGAATTTCTGGGCGATTTTTTCCGTGCCCTGTTTCAGCCGCTTGGCGATGTAAGAGCTGTCGGGGTCGGCGCTTTTACGCTGTTCTATAATCGCTTCGAGTTTGGTTAATATGTCGCTCATGAATGCAGTCTTACTGGAATGCCTTCCCTTTGCATAGCCTCTTTTGCCTGGGCAACGCTAAACGTGCCGAAATGGAAAACAGACGCGGCGAGCACCGCATCCGCCTTGCCTTCGATCACCGCATCGACAAAGTGCGATAGCTCGCCGATGCCGCCGGAGGCAATGACGGGAATGGAAACCGCTTCCGAAACGGCGCGGGTCAGCTCCACATCCACGCCGATCTTGGTGCCGTCGCGATCCATCGAGGTGAGGAGTATTTCCCCGGCGCCATACGCCGCCATTTTTTTCGCCCACTCCACCGCATCGATACCGGTGGCGTTTCTGCCGCCATGGGTGAATATTTCAAACCTTTGGTCGCTCCCGGTACGCGCCTGCTGCGCGTCCCATGAAGCGCGCTCAAGGCTGGCTCGCGCTGCTGCGCTCCCATCACTCGCAACTTGCAACAGGGAACTTGGAACTCTCTTCGCATCCATGGCGACCACGATGCATTGATTGCCGAATTTCTCCGCCGCCTCACGCACGAATTCCGGGCGCTTCACCGCCTCGGTATTGATGGAAACTTTGTCGGCCCCGGCAAGCAGCAGCTTGCGTATATCGTCCAGCGTGCGCACGCCACCGCCCACGGTAAGCGGCATAAAACACGCCTCCGCCACCTTCGAAATCATATCATATAAAATGCCGCGATTATCCGAGCTCGCGGTAATATCGAGGAAGCATAATTCATCCGCCCCGCCGGCATCATAGAGTTTTGCCTGCTCAACCGGGTCACCCGCATCAACCAGCTCGACAAAGTTGATGCCTTTGACCACGCGGCCATCTTTGACATCCAGACAGGGAATGATACGGGTTTTCAGGGTCATTGCGCCGCGAGAGTAACAAAGGAATCGTCACTCTGCAAACGGCAAACGCCCTACGCTGCTTTCTTTTTGAGCAGTTCGGCCATGGTGCGGCCCAGCGCCGCCGGTGAATCCGACACCATAATGCCCGCCGATTTCATCGCCTCGATCTTATCATCCGCACCGCCCTTGCCGCCGGACACAATCGCCCCGGCATGGCCCATGCGGCGGCCCGGAGGCGCCGTGCGCCCGGCGATAAAGCCGACCACCGGTTTTTTGATTTTGCTGTCTTTCAGGAATTGCGCCGCCTGCTCTTCCGCATCGCCGCCGATTTCGCCGATCATCACGATGGCCTGGGTGGCGTCGTCACGCAGGAATAAATCGAGCACATCGATGAAGTTGGTGCCGTTTACCGGGTCGCCGCCGATGCCGACGCAGGTCGACTGCCCGAAACCTTCAGCGGAAGTTTGCGCAACGGCTTCATAGGTGAGCGTGCCGGAACGCGAGACAATACCGATCGTTCCTTTTTTATGGATATGGCCGGGCATGATGCCGATCTTGCATTCTTCCGGGGTGATGACGCCGGGGCAGTTCGGTCCGACCAAACGTGTTTTACTTCCGGAAAGGGCGCGTTTTACCTTCACCATATCCAGCACCGGAATACCTTCGGTGATGCAGATGACCAACTCAAGTTCCGCGTCGATCGCCTCTAAAATCGCATCGGCGGCGAATTTCGGCGGCACGTAAATGACCGAGGCATTGGCCTGGGTTTTGGCTTTGGCTTCTTCCACCGTGTCGAACACCGGCAGGTTAATATGGGTAGTGCCGCCCTTGCCGGGAGTGACGCCACCGACCATCTTGGTGCCATACGCCACCGCCTGTTCGGAGTGATAGGTGCCTTCGCGGCCAGTGAAACCCTGACAGATGACTTTGGTGTTTTTATTAATTAAAATGGACATTTTATTCTCCTTACAAGCCCCGCACTTGTTGCGGGGTCTGGTTCTAATGATATACCGGACCCCGCCATTCGGCGGGGCTGGCTACGCCGCCTTCTTTTTCACTGCGCCGACAATTTTTTCTGCGGCATCGGCAAGGTTATCCGCCGGGGTGATGGCAAGGCCGGAAGAAGCGAGCATCTTCTTGCCCAGCTCCACATTGGTGCCTTCCAGCCGCACCACCAGCGGGATGTTGAGATTAACTTCCTTGGCCGCCGAGATAATGCCTTCGGCGATAATATCGCAACGCATGATGCCGCCGAAAATATTGACGAGGATACCTTTCACATTCGGATCGGATAAAATCAATTTGAACGCTTCGCCGACTTTTTCCTTGGTGGCGCCGCCGCCGACATCGAGGAAGTTGGCGGGTGCCGAGCCGTAAAGCTGGATGATGTCCATCGTCGCCATGGCAAGGCCGGCGCCGTTCACCATGCAGCCGATATTGCCGTCCATTTTCACATAGCTAAGACCGAATTTCGCGGCTTTCTGCTCCAGCGGGTCTTCCTCATCCGGATCGCGCAGCGTGATGATATCGGGATGGCGGAAGAGCGCATTTTCATCGAAATTGAATTTCGCATCGAGCGCCACCAGCTCGCCGCCATCGGTGATGACGAGCGGATTGATTTCCACCTGCGATGCATCGGTATCCACAAAACAGGCATAAATCGCATTGATGAATTGCTCGAATTTTCCGTGCAGTTCTTTCGGGATTTTGAGGCCAAACGCCAGCTTACGGGCATGGTGCGGCCAGATGCCCGCCGCCGGATCAATCGAAAGCTTAATCAGTTTCTCCGGATGTTTTTCCGCCACTTCCTCGATATCCATCCCGCCTTCGGTGGAGGCGATGAAGGTGATGCGCGAAGTCGCACGGTCCACCACGAGGGAGAGATAAAGTTCTTTCTTGATGCCCGTGCCTTCTTCGACATAGACGCGGCGCACCAGGCGGCCTTCCGGGCCGGTTTGATGCGTGACCAGCGTATTACCGAGCATCGCCTTAGAAAAGCCTTCCACTTCCTCCAGCGTTTTAGACAGCTTCACGCCACCAATACCGCCGCTGGCCGCTTCCGCAAACTTTCCTTTGCCGCGCCCGCCGGCATGAATCTGCGCCTTGACCACCCACAGCTTACCGCCAAGATTCTGCGCGCCCGCCACCGCCTCTTTCGGCGTATAGGCCACATGACCTTTCGGGATCGGCACATTATATTTCGCCAGCACCTGTTTGGCCTGGTATTCATGGATGTTCATTTTCTTATACTCCTTCTAATCGCGACTGCGAGTAGGGTTGGTGTGGCGGCTACGAGCAGTCGCGCACTTATAATTTAATTCCTTCGCACAAGCCTTTGACTGCTGCCACGGACTTATCGAACATCGCTTTCTCCTCCGAACTGAGGGAGATTTCAACTACTTTTTCGACACCGCCGCTACCAATCACCGCAGGTACGCCGACATAGAGATCTTTCACGCCGAACTCACCATTCAAATGCGCGGCAACGGGAAGGATGCGTTTTTTGTCATAGATATAGGCTTCCGCCATGCGGATGGCGGACGCGGCAGGCGCATAAAACGCCGAGCCGGTTTTGAGCAAATTGACGATTTCCGCACCACCGTCACGCGTGCGCTGGACGATTTTATCAAGCGCCTCCTGCTTGATCGAGCCTTGCTTCACAAATTCTGGAAGCGGAATGCCGGAAATCGTCGTGTAACCAACGACAGGCACCATGGTATCGCCATGGCCGCCAAGCACGAAGGCATTGATATCGGCAATGGAAACGTTCAGCGCTTCCGAGAGGAAGAAGGCAAAGCGCGAGCTATCGAGCACGCCCGCCATGCCCACCACTTTATTCGCTGGCAGGCCGGAAACTTTCTGCATCACATAGACCATCGCATCGAGCGGGTTGGTGATGACGATGACAAACGCGTTCGGCGCGTGTTTTTTGATATTCTCAGCCACGGTTTTGATGATGCCGGTATTGATCGCCACCAGGTCGTCGCGGCTCATGCCCGGTTTGCGCGGCACACCGGCGGTCACGATAATTACGTCCGCGCCCTTGATGTCGGCATAATCATTGGTGCCTTTCAAATGCACATCATGGCCATCCACCGCGCTGGACTGCGAAATATCGAGCGCCTTGCCCTGCGGCAGGCCTTCGGCGATATCGAACAATACCACGTCACCGAGATTCTTCGTTTCGCAGAGATGGGCGAGCGTTCCGCCGATCATACCGGCGCCGATCAGTGCGATTTTTTTCCGTGCAGCCATAGATATCATTCCTCTTCATGTTAAAGAAGCACCGAGCATAGAGCGTTGGATTTAAGAGAAGGTTAATAACGCAAGTTATATTCCGGGACAACCCGCCTAATCCCGGCGAAGATACACATCCAGCCAGCTTCCCATTGGGCTCTCCACCGGGAACAGGGCCGGGCGCGACTGGCCGTCAACCATCAAGGTTGCATGATATACTTTTCGTTCTTCCATGAATTTTTCATCTTTAGAAGTGATGATGGAGCCTATTTTCCGGTAATGCGTCCATAGCGCGGCAAACTCAGCATTATCCGCGAGCATGATATCAAGCGCCACCGGCAGGCAATGCTCCCCAAGCTCCCTGAAAGCATGGCGTGTGCTGACAAATACCAGCCGTGGCGGCGTCTTTTCAAAAAAACGCAGGACGGAATCATAATAATACGCCTCGGCTTTTTGCCATTCATCATATTCGCCGCGACTCAGAAACAGGGCTTTACGATCGGCCATATCGACCAGCGGACGAACGGTATGGAATACCGGGTAGGGCTGCTTCTCACGCGAGAGCAAAGGAATGAGCGTATGCTCCACGCTTTCCGACATAATATAAATCGGCTCATGCGGGGCATAGCGCTGGGTATACTCCAGCACCGCCTCGCTCACCACATCGCGTGCCGGCACATGCGGCGAGAGCATATAAATGAAATCGTTAACCCGGAAAATAGTCACGCTGGCCAGCACACAGGCCACACCTGCAACACCCTTCCCCACCCATCCGATACTATGCCGGACCGGAAGCGGCGCATATAAAAAAAGCAGAAGTGAATAGAGCAGCAGGACGGCGATGAAAAAAACCAGCAGCGATTTCTGGTCATAGGAGAGTAAAAGCTCGGAATATAAAACCATGCATTGCGCGACCATGGCGGCCATGAAAACGCCGGTCGACAGGCGCGGTTCCGATACACGCCGCACCGCCAGCTGCCACAGCAAGAGCGGCAACAAATAAAGCAGGGTGGTTATAAAATTATCCACCCAGCCGACCCAGCCGATCATCGCCGCCGAATAATAAATAACAAAATAGAAAAGCCCTTCTAAATAACCTGAGAAGAAGAAGGGCAGGATGAGCGCATCGCCGATCACCACCACCAATGCCGCAAGATAGTTGGATAGGCGAAACCATATTTTCCATGACCGCATCCGCCAGGCAAGATAAAACTCCGTCACCAGGAAAAATAAGGCGTAGTGCGGCTTAAGAAGGATCACCAGCCCCTGAAAAACACCTGTTACATAGTTCATTGTCGGAGGAAGGTTTGTTTTCTCAATACGCAGATGCAGGGAAAAAATATACGGCAATACCAGGCAAATGAAGGGCAGGCTTTTGGTCGTCCATTCGAAGAAGCAAAAGCTGAAGGCGCAGAATATCGCGATGATGATTGCGTTATAACGCAGCGGCGTCGACCATTCCTTGCTCCCGCGAATAAGTAGATGCACGAGGCCCACACTGAGCAGACAGAGCAGGCCGATGAACAGTTTTGCGCTCACGACATCAGGCGCGCCCAGCCATCTTCCCATCATCAGCGGCAGCGCGTAAAGCCCCACCGCAAACGGCGTGTTATATTCGAAGAAATCGGTGAAATAATGCTCGCCGTCCAGCATCCGCCCGGCCAGGAAAATATAGACATTCCCATCACCCGGCAACGAATAGAAAAAGGTAGCCGCAAATCTGATCGAAAAAAAGAACAGCCCGACCGACCAGCCGAAGGCCCGCGTCGTCTCCATGCACGCGCACAATCCATCAACCCGGCGTATCAGCTTTTGCCTGAAAACAAACAATCTCTCCATGCCACCGGCATAACGGAAAAAGCGCCGGCTGTCACTATGAGCGTGAATGGAAAAATGAAGCCGTCATGGACGGTGATTTACCCTTATTTCACCCCGACCGTAATCGGACCTTCGGCGCGGCCATGGATGAACTGGTCGACGAATTCGTTGCCGCTGCGTTCGATCTCGCGCACTTCGCCCTGCCAGATAATTTTACCCTGATAAATCATTGCGACGCGGTGGGCGATGCGGCGGACCGAGGCCATGTCGTGGGTGATGGTGAGCGTAGTAGCGCCCAGCTCCTTCGAGCATTTGACGATGAGCTGGTTGATGACATCGGCCATGATGGGGTCGAGGCCGGTCGTCGGCTCATCGAACAGGATAATTTCCGGACTTACGGCAATGGCACGGGCCAGCGCCACCCGTTTCTGCATGCCGCCGGAAAGCTCGGAAGGGGAGAGACCCGCCACATCGGCGGAAAGCCCTACCTGCTGCAGCTTGGCGACCGCAAGCTCCTTGGCTTCGGCACGGTTCATCTGGTGATTTTGCAAAAGCGCGAAGGAAATATTTTCCCATACCGGCAGCGAATCGAACAGCGCGCCGCCCTGAAACAACATGCCGAATTTACGCATGATCTCCTGACGCTCGCTCCGCGAAAGCCTGGTGACTTCCTTGCCGTCGATTTTGATCGATCCCTTATCCGGTGTGATAAGGCCGAGAATGCACTTGATAAGCACCGATTTGCCCGAACCGGAGCCGCCAATGACTACCAGCGACTCCCCCACGTTCACGGTGAGGTCAATGCCGTCCAGCACTTTTTTCGCGCCGAAGGATTTATATAAGCCGGAAACTTCTATTTTTGGAGAGGTCATGGGCGATTACCGCTTTGCTTTTGCTTTGGCGTCATCACGAAGAAAACCAATTTTACGCGATTGATAAGGCTTGGCTTCCGGCGCAGAAGCAAGCTCTTTGAGCAGATCAAACAAATAACCGATTTGTTTTTCATGCTCGGAGAGTTTTTTCATGACGGCTGACTGGTTGCCAGTAAGTTCGCGCAATTTCAAAAATGCTTCGATGACGGTGATGCTTACTTTGATGGCGGTTTTCGAGTTGAGCACGTTCGCTGCTTGCAGCGTTCCATGCTCGGTGAAGGCGTAGGGCGGGACCCTTGTTTTGGTGTAATTTGTGGTCGCAAATTGCGACCGCAAAAATTCAAGCTCTTGATTTGTAAGCTGAAACATGAAGTTTTTAGGGAAGCGATCAAGATTACGTTTCACCTGCTCATTCAGACGCTTGGTGGGAACGCCGTAAAGTTCGGCGAGGTCTGAATCCAGCAGCACTTTCTGGCCGCGAATCAACAGGATTTTTCGTTCAACGCGTTGCAATGGGATGAGCGTACTGGTCATTTGGAAAAGAACACGGCGGTGAGGAAATAGTTGGAAAGAAGGATGAGGATCGAGGCGGAGACCACGGCATGGGTGGTGGCGGCACCCACGCCTTGCGCACCGCCTTTGGAATGGAAACCGTGATAGCAGCCCATGAGCGAGATGATGAAACCGAACGCCGAGGCCTTCACCAATCCGGAGACGACGTCCTTGGTTTCTAAAAATTCCACGGTGCTTTTCAAATACGGCCCGGGCGCAAATCCCAGCTCCTGGATGGAGACGAGATAGCCGCCGAACACGCCGATAACGTCGCCGACGGCAACCAGCACCGGCAGCATGGCAAGCCCGGCGAGCAGGCGCGGCAGCACCAGATATTTATGCGGGTCGGTGGATAAGGTGGTGAGCGCATCGATCTGTTCGGTCACGCGCATGGTGCCGATCTCGGCCGCGTAGGCAGCACCGATGCGGCCAGCGACCATCAACCCGGCCATGACCGGGCCCAGCTCGCGGGTGATGGCGAGCACCACCACGATGGCAATCGAGCTTTCGGCATTAAAGCGCGAAAAGCCGGAATAGGTTTGGAGCGCCAGCGCCGCGCCGGTGAACATCGCCGTCATGCCGACCACCGGTAGCGAATAATAGCCCAGCTCGATCAGCTGTTTACGCAGTTGCTTGATGTAAAAAGGCGGGCGGAAAAGACCGCTCATCGCCGCCCAGACAAAAAGGGTGAGCCGCCCCGTCGCCTCAAGGAATCCAATAAAAAAACGACCAGTCAGGGCAAGGAAGTTCATGATATAATCACGGGCTATGAGTCATGTGTCATGCGTTTCTAACAAATCATGCGAAACTGCGCAACCAACAACTCATGACCCGCAACCCATGACTCATGACTCGGTATAAATCCGCCTCACCCGCCGACCAATGCGCGTGAAAACTTCATAGCCGATGGTGCCGCACTGTTCGGCGATGTCGTCGACCGTTTGCCCGACATTGATGAATTCGGCGCGGCTATTTTCAGTAATGGCGGAGGCTGGAACCTGCGAGACATCGAGCGCGATCATATCCATCGAGATGCGGCCAACGATCGGCACTTTATGCCCGGCGATAAACGCAACGCCGCGATTGCTTAAGCTTCGGAAATAGCCGTCGGAATAGCCAAGCCCGACGATGGCGATGCGCGCATTTTTCCCGGCCTCGAAGGTGGCGCCGTATCCCACCGATTCATCGCGGTCGAGCTCGCGAATCTGCAGGATGGGGGCGGATAAGGTGGCGACATGCCGCATCGGGTTTTCGCCGGCGACGGGGTTGATTCCGTAAAGCGCGCAGCCCGGCCTTCCGAGGTCGAAATGATACTCATCCGGCAGGAAAAGACCCGATGAATTGGCGAAAGAAACCGGCGCATTGGGGAAATATTTTTGTGCTTCTTTCAGCCGCAAAAGCTGCTCGGCATTTTTGGGATGCGCCGGGTCATTGGCGCAGGAGAGGTGGGAGAGGAGAAGCAGGGGTTGGGGATTAGGGATTGGGGATTGGGAAAGAAATTTTCCGATGTCGGTTTCGCTCAATCCAAGGCGCGTCATGCCTGTATCTACGTGAACAAAATATTTTCTGACACCTGCCACCTGACACCTGTCGCCTTGTTCCAGATCATTTGCCACCGGAATAATATTATGCGCCTTGAATTCGGTTTCTTCCCCCTTAAAAATGCCGTTGAACACGGCGATGTCGGCTTTAGGGAGCGTGCCGCGCAGCTCCATCGCCTCATCGAGCGTGGCGACGAAAAATAATGTGCAGCCTTCGGCGGCCAGCGCCTTGCTTACTTCAGCAACGCCGAGGCCGTAGGCATTCGCCTTCACCACGGAAGCGATGCTTTTTTTAGCGTGGCGGTTTTTGAGGAGCTGGTAGTTGGCGCGAAGTGCGGACAAATTTACCGAGAGGGTGGCGCTAGCCATGCTGCGTTTCCAGGTTATCGAACTGGGTCAGGTTGGCGTTGAAGCGCAGCTTGACGTTGCCGATCGGGCCATTCCTGTGCTTGGCGATGATGACTTCGGCGACGTTCATGGCGCGGTCCATATCGGCCTGCCATTTGGCGTATTGGTCGGCCTTGTCCATCGGCGGCTCTTCGCGTGAGAGGTAATATTCCTCGCGGTAAATAAACATCACCACGTCGGCATCCTGCTCGATCGAGCCGGATTCGCGCAAATCCGAAAGCTGCGGGCGTTTGTCGGGACGCTGCTCGACCGCACGCGACAACTGCGAAAGCGCGATGACCGGAATATCCAGCTCCTTGGCGATGGCCTTCAGGCCCTGGGTGATTTCGGAAACCTCTTGCACGCGGCCATCATTGGCCTTGGTGTTGCTGCCGCGCAGGAGCTGTAAATAATCCACCACCAGCATTTTGAGGTTATGCATGCGTTTCAAGCGGCGGGCGCGGGTGCGAAGCCCGGCAATGGAAAGCGCCGGTGTATCGTCGATGAAAAAAGGCATGGCGGCCATTTCGTTGCTGGTGCGTACCAGATGTGCGAAGTCGTCGCTGGAAATGGTGCCTTTGAAAATGCTCGATGAGTTGAGCTTGCTGGCGCTGGATAAGAGACGGGTCGAGAGCTGTTCGGCCGACATTTCGAGCGAGAAAAACCCGACGCTGCCTGCGTCTTTTCCGTCCAGCCCCTTTTCCCTGGCAATCTGTTGCAGGGATTTGCAGGCGCTGTAGGCGATGTTGGTGGCGAGCGCGGTTTTGCCCATCGACGGGCGTCCGGCAAGAATGAGCAGATCGGATTTTTGCAGGCCGCCCAGCATTTTATCGAGATCGAGGAGGCCGGTGGATACGCCCACGACCCCGTCATGCTTGAAGGCGAACTCGGCTTGTTTGATGGCGTTGATAAGCGAATGTTTGATGGCGCGGAAACCCCGGTCGCCGCTGCCTTCCACCGATAAGTTAAATAGCTTCTGTTCGGCGGATTCGATCTGTACATTCGCCGGGATGTCGATCTGGTGTTCGTAAGCGACATTCACCACTTCCTCGCCAATGGCCACCAGCTGGCGTTTGAGCGCGAGGTCGTAAATCATCTGCGAATAGTCGCTGATATTGATGACCATCACCGCGAGGCCCGCAAGCTTGGTAAGATACGCGCCGCCGCCGATATCGGAGAGCGCCTCATCCTGGTCGAAGAAATGCTTGAGCGTGACCGGGTTGGCGATCAGCCCTTTATTATTGAATTTCTGGATGGCCTCGAAAATACGCCCGTGCAGCGGCTCGTAAAAATGCTCGGGCCGGAGCTGGTCGCCCAGATGCTGCATCGCCTCGTTATTGACCAATAGCGCGCCCAAGAGCGCTTGCTCGGCGTCGATATTGGACGGCGCTTCGCGAAAAGACAGCGATTCGCTATCGGCAGAAAGGAGTGTCTCGGCAGTGGCGGAGAGGAGGACGGAAGACATGAGCGTTCATTCGACAAATGGAGATTTGAAGGTAATCCTAGCCCCATGCCGTCCGTCATGCAAGTGGCTTACTCGGCGAACAAGTCCGTGCTGATATAGCGTTCGGCGGAGCTTGCGGCGATGACCACGATGGTTTTCCCTTTCATCTCCGGCCTCGCACCTACTTCAAGCGCCGCAGCGAGCGTGGCTCCCGAAGAAATCCCTACCGGCATGCCTTCGAGCTTCGAGGCCTTGCGTGCGGTGACGAAGGCCGTTTCATTGCTGATGGTGATGATTTCATCGATCACATCGCGCACCAGCACGTCCGGCACGAATCCGGCGCCGATCCCCTGGATTTTGTGCGGACCGGGCTTGCCGCCGGAAAGCACCGGCGAATCTTCCGGCTCGACCGCGATGATTTTTACGCCGGGTTTTTTGGCTTTCAGAACCTGCCCGGTGCCGGTGATAGTGCCGCCGGTGCCAACGCCGGTGATAAACACATCGACCTTGCCCGCCGTATCTTTCCAGATTTCTTCGGCGGTGGTAGCGCGGTGGATTTCCGGGTTGGAAGGATTTTTGAATTGCTGCAGCATCATTGCATTTTTGTTTTCGGTGAGGATTTCCTCGGCGCGTTCGATGGCGCCGCGCATGCCTTTGGCCGCGGGCGTGAGCTCCAGATTCGCGCCCAGGAATTTCAGCATCTTGCGGCGCTCTATCGACATGGATTCCGGCATGGTCAGCGTCAGTTTATAGCCTTTGGCCGCGCAGACAAACGCCAGCGCAATGCCGGTATTGCCGGAAGTCGGTTCGACAAACACCGTGTCCGGCTTGATTTTCCCGGAGGCTTCGGCGGCTTCGACCATGGAGAGCGCAATGCGGTCTTTCACCGAGGAAAGCGGATTGAAAAATTCGCATTTCACCAGCACGTCGGCAACGCAGCCCGCCTCTTTGGCGAGACGGGAAACCCTTACCAGCGGCGTGTTGCCGATCGTGGCGACGATATTGTCATACACATGCCCGCGGCCGGGGGTATCGAGGGTGGTTTTGGTCATAACATTCTCCTATATTGTGAAGTCCAGTTTTTCTTCGGCGTGTTTTTTGATCTGTTTTTCCGACGCCTGCTCGCATAATGCGGCAAGGTTGACGTTTTCCAGCGTATCGAGCCAGACGGCAGTCGCTTTTTCCCATACCGGCATCACGATATTTTTTCCAAGCGGTGTGGCAGCGTAATTGCCGCCTTCCTTATTGCTATCTTCTTCCTGCAGCACCGTGCAGATATCGGCCAGCGAAATCCTCCGCCGCTCCTTTGCCAGCACATAACCGCCTTTCGGGCCGCGAATGCCGCGCAATATGCCCGCATGCACCAGCTTCTGCATCAGCCCTTCCAGATAGCGCGGCGGAAGATGCTGCTTGGCGGCAATGTCGCGGCTGGAAATCGCCCCGCCCGACGTATTGTAGGCGATATATAACACCGCCTCCATCGCGCAAAACAGTTTGTTGGGAGCCATGGACATCATGCTGTTTTCTTCACCCCCGTCGAGCCGAAGCCGCCCTCGCCGCGTGCCGTGTCGTCGAGCTTTTCCACCGGCGTCCACTGCACCTGCGATACCGGCGCAATCACCATCTGCGCGATGCGGTCGCCACGCGAAATATTCACCTCTTCGCTGCCGAGATTAATCAGCAGCACTTTGATCTCGCCACGGTAATCGGCGTCGATGGTGCCGGGCGAATTGAGCAGCGTGATGCCGGATTTAAGCGCGAGGCCGGAACGCGGACGGAGCTGCGCCTCGAAACCGCGTGGCAGGGCGATCATGATCCCGGTGGGAACCAGCATGCGCTGCATCGGTGCCAGCCGCAGGTCCGAGCCGATGGCCGCCATCAGGTCAACCCCGGCGCTGTCCGTGGTCGCATAGGCCGGAAGCGGCAGGTTTTCCGCGTGCGGCAGCTGGGTGATTTGTACGTCGGTCATGATGCGCTCCGTTGTTTGAGTATTTCTTCGGCCAGTTTTTCGGCGATCTGTATTTTGCTCATGCGCGGCCAGCGCTCTTCACTGCCTTTTTTGATGAGGATGATCTGGTTGTCGTCCTTGCCGAAGGCCTGGCCCTCGGAGACGTCATTGGCGATCATCCAGTCACAGCCTTTGCGTTTCAGTTTGCCTTGTGCATTTTGCTCCACCATTTCCGTTTCGGCAGCGAAACCGATAACGATTTCCGGGCGGTGCGTCGGATGGCTGGCGATATGGGCGAGGATGTCCGGGTTTTCGATCAGCGCGAGCTGCGGCACATCGCCGCTCGCCGCTTTTTTGAGTTTCTGCGCCGAAGGTTTCGACACGCGCCAGTCGGCGACGGCGGCGGCGCACACCGCGATGTCCACCGGCAGGCAGCGTTCGCAGGCGGCGAGCATTTCCTCGGCGGTTTCCACATGCACCACATTCATATGTTCAGGGTCGGGCAGCGCGGTCGGGCCGGAGACCAGCGTCACCTCCACCCCCGCTTTGGCGAGCGCGGCGGCGATGGCATGGCCCTGCTTGCCCGACGAGCGGTTGGTGATATAGCGCACCGGGTCGATGGGCTCCTGCGTCGGGCCGCTTGTCACGAGCGCTTTCATCACTTCATTCCCAACGCAGCAATAATGGTCTCGACATCCGCCATCCGGCCCGCGCCGATTTCACCGCAGGCCAGCGCGCCGCTTTCAGGCTCGATGATTGACACACCATCTTTTTTGATCTGCTCGATATTGCGTTTGGTCGCCGGATGCGCCCACATTTCCTTGTTCATCGCCGGTGCTACGAATAACGGCCGGGTGTTTGCAAGCAAGGTGGCGGTGGCGAGATCGTCGGCAAAACCGTGGGCCATTTTGGCGATGATGTCGGCGGAGGCAGGAGCCACGATGACCAGGTCGGCCTCGCGGGCAAGGCGGATATGGCCCATCTCAGCCTCGTCTTTCAGGCTCCACAGGTCGGTATATACCGGATTTTCCGAAAGCGCCGCCACCGACATGGGCGTGACGAACTGCGCACCACCCGCCGTCACAATGCAGCGCACATTGAGGCCGCGCTCGCGCAGGCGGCGGATTAAATCGAGTGATTTATAGGCGGCGACGCTGCCGGAAATAATGAGAAGGATGTTTTTCATGTGAAATAATATATTATACGCGTGAACCGTGTAAATAGAGCATTATGGGCGGTTTTACAAGTTTCAAGATGACGAAAGCAAAAAAATGGCTATATTGGCCAGCCTTATGACCGATATTGTCTATGATATTCCCACCAGGAGCGATGTAGAAAGCCGCCATACCCTCGCCGTGCTGGTGGATAACGAATTCGGCGTGCTGGCCCGCGTCATCGGGCTTTTCTCCGGCCGTGGCTATAACATCGAATCGCTGACCGTGGCCGAGGTGGAGCATGAGAGCAAGCGTTCACGCATCACGATTGTGACGAGCGGCACCGAGGTGGTCATCGAGCAGATCAAGCGCCTGCTGGAGCGGATGGTGCCGGTGTATAAGGTGCATGACCTCACGGTCGAAGGGCCACATGTGGAGCGTGAGCTGGCGCTGGTGAAAATCGTCGGTGGGGAAGATACGCGGCTGGAGGCGCTGCGCATCGCCGATATTTTCCGGGCGAAGGTGGTCGATTCCACCAGCGAATCCTTTGTGTTCGAGCTGACCGGCGAGCTGGCCAAGATCGATGAGTTCATCGCACATCTGCGCCCGCTGGGGCTTGCGGAAATCTGCCGCACCGGTGTCGCCGCCATGAGCCGCGGCAAACAACCGATTTAGTCTTTGGTCTTTCGTCGCTGGTCTTTGGATAATTTACCATCGACCATCTACTAATTCAGTACATCCCGCATGGAATAGAGGCCGGGCTTTTGCTTTTTGGCCCAGAACGCGGCGGCCAGCGCTCCTTTCGCATAAATCTCGCGGGAAAAGCCCTGGTGTTTCAGCTCCAACACTTCGCCGCCGCCAGCGAAGGTGACGGTGTGAATGCCCACCACATCGCCGCCGCGTGCTACCGAGAAACCAATATCACCGGGTTTGCGGAGGCCATCGCGGTCGATGGATTTTTTATCGGCGAGCGCGACACCACGCCCACGGGCGGCGGCCTCACCCAGCATCAGCGCCGTACCCGATGGCGCATCTTTTTTGTGTTTATGATGCATCTCGAAAATTTCGATGTCGACATCGTCGGCCAGTTTCCTCGCCGCTTCCTCGACCAGCCGCTCCAGCAGATTCACACCCAGCGAAAAATTACCCGACTGGACGATGCATGCCTTATGCGCAAAACCCGCCAGTTTTTTCTGTTCCTCGGCAGAAAAACCGGTGGTGCCGACAATATGGATGCCGCCTTTGGCGCTTACTGCTTCGGCAATCGCTAGTGTGTGGGCAGGCGAGGTGAAATCGATCACCGCATCGGCAGCATTCACCAATGTCTGCACATCCGGCGTAATAAAAATATGCGAAGCGCCGAGCGCCGCAAGCCGCGCCGCATCCACCGCGCCCTGTTCGCTGCCGGCGGCGAGTGTGAAACGCTCATCGGCCAGTGTCGCTGTAATTAATGTCTGGCCCATCCGGCCAAGGCAGCCTGCAATCGCAATTTTCATAGATTCTCCTCGTCATTGCGAGCGTAGCGAAGCAATCCAGAAAATCAAGGTGGGATTGGCAAGATGGATTGCCACGTCGCCTATGGCTCCTCGCAATGACGCCTATTCGCGGGTTCCCCAGAATTCCTTCATCTTCGAGAAGAATTTTTCGCTTTGCGGGCTGGTGTGGCTTTCATCATCCAGCTTTTCGAATTCCTTGAGCAGCTCGCGTTGTTTTTTGGAAAGCTTGGTCGGGGTTTCGATCTGCGCGTGCAGATACATATCGCCACGGTGGCTGCTGCGTAAAACTGAGAAACCCTTGCCCTTCACGCGGAACTGGTGGCCCGCCTGCGTGCCTTCCGGAATGGTAACTTTCACCCTGCTGCCGTCGATGGTCGGCATTTCGACGCTGCCGCCCATGATGGCGGTGGTCATTTTGATCGGCACGGTGCAATGGATGTCGGCGCCTTCGCGCTCGAAGATCGGGTGGGGTTTGACCGCGAGGAAGATGTAGAGATCGCCGGACGGGCCGCCGCGTGCGCCCGCCTCGCCTTCCCCGGCCAGCCGGATGCGGGTGCCTTCCTCCACGCCCGCCGGGATATTGACCGAGAGGGTTTTTTCCTTGCGGGTGCGCCCGGTGCCCGCGCAGTTTTTGCAGGGGTTTTTGATGACCTTGCCGCTTCCCTGGCAGCTATGGCAGGTGCGCTCGACGGTGAAAAATCCCTGGCTGGCGCGCACGCGGCCCACGCCGCCGCACGCCCCGCACATTTCCGGCTTGGAGCCTTTTTCCGCGCCTGAGCCGTGACATACTTCGCAGGAAACTGCCGTCGTCACCTTGATCGATTCATTTTTGCCTTTGAAAGCTTCTTCCAGCGAGATTTGCAGGTTATAGCGCAAATCGGCGCCACGCGCTGCCTGTTGCTGTCCGCTAGCGCGCCGTCCGCCGCCACCACCAAACGCGCCGCCGAACAAATCCTCGAAAATATCGGAGAAGCTGCCGGAGAAATCAAACCCGCCTGCGCCCGCTCCACCTGCACCACCCATGCCGCCTTCAAACGCGGCATGTCCCATGCGGTCATAGGCCGCACGTTTTTGCGGGTCGGAAAGAATGTCGTAAGCGTGGGATGCTTCCTTGAATTTTTCCTCGGCTTTTTTATCGCCGGGGTTGCGGTCGGGATGCAGCTGCATGGCGAGCTTGCGATAGGCTTTTTTCAGCTCATCGTCACTGGCGTTTTTGGCAACGCCGAGCACTTCATAGAAATCTTTTTTATCGGCCATGGGAGAATAATGGTGGTTGGTTGATGGTTGATAGTGCAATTACCATCAACCATCAACGATCAACTGACTATTTCAGCCGTTATTTTTCTTTTTGTTTTCTTCGACTTCCTCGAAATCGGCATCGACGACGGTGCCGCCATCCTCCGCCGAAGCGGTTGCGCCGTCATTGCTGTCGGTTGCCTGCTGCGCTCCTTGCGCTTTCTCCTGCTCAGCTTTATAGAGCGCTTCGCCGAGTTTCATGCTCGATTGCGTGAGCGTCTGGGTGGCGGTTTCGATACGCGAGGCATCATCGGAGGCCACGGCTTCTTTGAGGCTCGCCGCATCTTTTTCGATCTGCTCCTTGTCGGCAGCGGGGATTTTATCGCCCTGTTCCTTCAGGTTTTTCTCGATCGAATGCAGCAGGCTTTCCGCCTGGTTTTTGGCTTCCACCGCCGCACGGCGTTTTTTATCGGCTTCGGCATTGGCTTCGCCTTCTTTCACCATGCGCTCGATGTCGGCGTCGCTCAAGCCGCCGCTCGCCTGGATGCGAATCTGCTGCTCCTTGCCGGTTGCTTTATCTTTGGCGCTGACATTCACGATGCCGTTGGCGTCGATGTCGAACGTCACTTCGATTTGCGGCATGCCGCGTGCGGCCGGGGGCAGGCCCACCAAATCAAACTGGCCGAGCAGCTTGTTATCCGCCGCCATTTCACGCTCGCCCTGGAAGACGCGGATGGTAACCGCCGTCTGGTTATCATCAGCGGTGGAGAAGGTCTGCGATTTCTTAGTTGGGATGGTGGTGTTGCGGTCGATAAGACGCGTAAACACGCCGCCCAGCGTTTCGATACCGAGCGAGAGCGGGGTCACGTCGAGCAGCAGCACGTCTTTCACGTCGCCTTTTAACACCGCCCCCTGAATGGCCGCGCCCATGGCGACGACTTCATCCGGGTTCACGCCTTTATGCGGTTCCTTGCCGAAGAAGTTCTTCACCGCTTCGATCACTTTCGGCATGCGGGTCATGCCACCCACCAGAATCACCTCGTCGATCTGGCTGGCCGAGATACCGGCATCTTTCAGCGCGTTTTTGCACGGCTCGATGGTTTTGGCGATCAGATCATCGACCAGCGATTCGAGCTTGGCGCGGGAAAGCTTGATGTTTAAGTGTTTCGGACCATTCTGGTCGGCGGTGATGAAGGGCAGGTTCACATCGGTCTGCATCGAGTTCGACAGCTCGATTTTCGCTTTTTCCGCCGCTTCTTTGAGGCGCTGCAGGGCGAGCTTATCGCCGCGCAGGTCAATGCCTTGTTCTTTTTTGAATTCGTCGGCGAGGAAATCGATCACGCGCATGTCGAAATCTTCACCGCCAAGGAACGTATCGCCACCCGTGGCTTTCACTTCGAACACGCCATCTTCGATATCGAGAATGGACACGTCGAACGTGCCGCCGCCAAGGTCATACACGGCAACGGTTTTGGATTTTTTGGTGTCTTTATCGATGCCGTACGCAAGCGCTGCCGCGGTCGGCTCGTTGATGATGCGCAACACTTCGAGACCGGCGATTTTCCCGGCGTCTTTGGTGGCCTGCCGCTGGGCGTCGTTGAAATAGGCCGGCACGGTGATTACCGCCTGCGATACGCCTTCGCCAAGATAGGCTTCCGCCACCTCTTTCATTTTGGTGAGGATGAAGGCGGAAATCTGCGATGGCGAATATTTTTCGCCGCGTGATTCCACCCATGCATCGCCATTATCGGCTTTGACGATTTTATAGGGAACGAGGCCCATGTCTTTTTTCACCATCGGGTCGGTGAAATTGCGGCCGATGAGGCGCTTGATGGCAAACAGGGTGTTTTCCGGGTTGGTCACGGCCTGGCGTTTCGCACCGTCGCCGACCAGCCGTTCGCCGGATTCGGTGAGCGCCACGATCGACGGCACAACGTTGCGGCCTTCCTGGCTGTGGATGACTTTTACCGAGCCGCCTTCCATGATGGCGACGCAGCTATTGGTGGTGCCTAAATCGATACCGATGACTTTACTCATATGTTGCTCTCCTTTTTGCAAACTCTACTGCCACTGCAAATCTGCTTGCGATGGAGCCTCGCTCGGCTCGGTCATGTACTTGCATGTACATTCCCTTCGCCTCGGTTTCCATCGCTTCGCGCTTTATCGCGGCAGCGAGTTTTGTGTCGTGATGTGGTTTATTAAGTTAGACGAAGGGGATATAAGGGCAAAAAATATGATTTCAAGCCCGGCCTTGCGTGTAAGAAAAAATATTTTTACAGAATAGTTAATTTATTAACTATTTATTAGTTATTAAGCTTCATTAATAGTCGTACATTCTTATTTCGGGGGAAATAATTCATGACGAATGCAACTAAAATGGTAGAAGCAGCGCGGGAACTCTTAAGAAATTCTGGATATTTTGTGGAGAATTTGTGGCATGTGGATGATATCCATTTTATTTGCGAACAGAACGACCTTCCCAAAGTGACCGATGCAGAAGCTCAGGAGATATTCAAAATCGCGCATGAACAATTCGATGGCGAAAGCGGCCTTTCCTGGCCGCAACTGGAAAAAGCGCTGAATACCTACCTACTCAGGAAGGCGCTGCTGGAAGGGTTGTGCGCGGCGAAGGCGGGGTAGCGATTACTTCGCTTCGTCTTTTTTATCTTCTGGTTTTGCAGCGCCTTTAACCGCGCCGAAGCTGCCGAACTTGTTCTGGAATTTTTCCATCTGGCCGGTTTTACGCAGATTGATGCCGCCGACCCATGCCGGATGCGTTTTCGGATCCACATCGAGCAGCAGCGTATCGCCTTCTTTACCCCAGGTGGAGCGGCTTTCATATTTGAAACCATCCGACATCTGGATGAAGATTTTATGGTAGTCCGGGTGAATGTTCGCTTTCATGACAGGCTCATTTCTAATGTTCAGGGGCCACGTGATTAGCCCAAGCGCCCGGTAATTTCAAGCAGAATCGTCCCGTTTTCCCTAACTTTCCCGAAAAAACTTGAAAAACAAGTCACTAGCCGTTACACGGCATGGGTCCCCGCCTACATGGGGATTGGCATGGGGGGATAGCTCAGCGGTTAGAGCAGGGCGCTCATAACGCCTTGGCCGGGGGTTCAAATCCCTCTCCCCCCACCACGCTTCGCCTTCGGCTTCGGGTGTCTACTAAACGACTTTGAGGGAGTAGAATTATGCAACAATCACGTATGACACGGGCAGAGACGTCTGCAATCATAGCGCCTGCACAGCGGGTGGAATTTAATCGGGATGGATTCTTAATATTGCGTGGCGCACTTAAAGAAGCTGCGGCTTTTCACGCCCTTATAAACGAGCTGGAGAATTATGCGCGAACCTTCGCGACGGATTTTAGTTTATCGAATCCTGCCTCCGTGCTGGCGCTTGCTGCAGACGATCGCACGACGCTTTATTGCGGCCTGCGTTACCTGCCCAGTCTCTACCGTTTTGTTAGTGACGATCTGATCCTTTCGATCTCGCGGGCGCTGGGGATTGCATTTCCGGGCATCGAACTGTTCAACAATATCCGCATGGATCTGCCGGGTGAAGACCAATATTTGTTCCAGTGGCATCAGGACATCACCTATAACCTCGGCTCAGCCAACTGCCTGACCTACTGGATCCCGCTATCGAAAACCGGGGCGCATTACGGCGGCATCGAGGTCATTCCCGGCAGCCATAAGCGCGGCATATGGCCGTGCGAGGTGGTGAACCCGCAAGGCAAAAGCGGCTTACTTACGACACGCGATATCGTGATTACGGAGCAGCCGCAAACGCCACCCGTCACCTTGGAGACGGAATTCGGAGACCTTGTCGTATTCTCGCAAATGCTGCTGCACAAAAGCCTGTCCAATCGCAGCGATAACGTGCGTTGGACGGTGCAGATACGTCACAGCGATTTTATGGAACCCTATTTCCGCCACGCCGCATTCCCCATGGGCGACCTGACGACGCTGGATAAAACCAGCTATCTGGAAGAGTGGACCAAAGACCACGGTCAGGATCACCCGAAGTAAGGTTTGATGTCGCCGATAAGTTTGCGCACGAAATTCCTCGGCAGGTGGATTTCTGCGATCGGCTCAGGATTGAGAAAAGCAGGAAAAGCTCTGTAAACTCTGTGGTCACGCCGTATTTCTTTTGCACATTTACCCGGAGAAGGCTGTGAGATCATGGGGGCATTGATGGCGGGGTCGTGAATGGAGGTGGTGGGATTTGCTAGCACATGGTCGGTGAAATAATTGAAGGTGCTGGGCAGCATCTCGCGGCTGAAATGGCAGGCGTGGATCAGGTCCACGGTGCGTTCAAGACTGGTTTGGTCGAGGGTGCTTGCCGGGCGGAGAAACGCTAAAAGCTTGTCACGATAGGCAAGATATTCGGAGAAAAACTTTTGCGGCGATTCCAGCATCGCGTATAGGGGATGACCCATCAAATGCAGTGTGTCCTTGCGGCGCAGACAATAAATCATCGGCAATCTTTTGATTTTACCAGTGAGTGCCGCGATGCCCGACCAGAGGAATTCATTGAACATGAAATTCAAATCCGGTGTAAAATTATCGCTAATGGCTTGCATGGTTTGGGTGCGGAAGACTGCCCAGCATACCGGCTGGTAGCGGCGCATCAATGCGTTCAAACGCATCAGCGGATCGTCAGCATCGATAGAAGGAGTAAAATTATCGATTCTAAGAAGCTTGATTGCTTCGGCCTCTTCACTGAACTTCACATTATAACCATGGCAGGCGCTGTATTCAGGGTTCTGCCACAAGAATCCTCCGGCTTTTTTGATCGCATCGGACAGGCTAACATCGTCGGCGGCGCACATGGCGACCAGCGGCGTCTTCAGCTGTTTGATGCCTTCGCGCAATTTACTAAAGAACGGCGTATCTTCGCTAAATTCGAATACCTGCAGATTAAGGTTCGGATACTCACCCGGTAAACATGTTGCTCGGTTGCCTGACAAGAGCAGCATGACCGGATAATGGACTTCCATCGTGCTGAAATAACTAAGCAACGCCGCCAGTTGGGAAGCCTCTCCCTTGAAAGGAATCAGGATTGTAAGGCTATCCAGTGGTGCATCCGGGATGAGGCTCAATTCCGCCTGTGGGTCCGCACGTTTTTTTTTGCATCCAAATAACATCGTATTTTTCTAGCTTATCCGTTTTAAAAAGCCATCGGGCGATGCGGTGAGTAGTAGTTTGTTTTCGATAGATTTGTCTATTTCAAAAATAGCATTCGTCTTTCCTTCTTCCTGACGGCGGAGATATTCCCATACGGCGGTGCGGGGGTTATTTCCTTGCGCCCAGGGCCTGTTGGAAAATAGCCCGTCCGGCAGCGTTTCCACAATGGTATCGAACACGAGGCAGTAACTGCCGACCGAAACCAGTGGCGCGTAGGCTTCGAGCTCCGCCAGCACATGCGCGTGCGTGTGGTGCGAATCAAGGCAGACCAGAATTTTCTTGTAGTTTGCGGCTATTTTTTTCACCTGTGCGATGGTCGCCTCATCAATGCTTGACCCTTCCACCATGGTAATCATATGCGCGAGCGGGTGCGCTTCAATGGCTGCACGGTTGTGGGTGCGTATGTCGATATCGATGCCGAGCACGCAGCGCGGCGTTTCTTTCGGGTTGAGCGCGGTGCCTTGCGTGGCTGCCTCGCAATAATCGAGCATGGCAAGCATCGAGGCGCTCAAAATAAGCGAGCCGCCATGTGCGATGCCGGTCTCAATAATCAGATCGGGTTTCACCGCCCAGATGATTTCCTGCAAGGCGACCATATCGCCGGGCAATTGGATGACGGGACGCCCCAGCCAGGAAAAATTATACATGTAATGCTGCTCGAACGCCCGCGTGAGCCACTGGGTAGAGGTTTTTTGCCAGTCCGCATCGGTGGGATAAGCCACGATTCGCGTTGCTTTTTCTTCTTCAAATGCAGTGATGGGATCGGGGTGCGGAGTGGTCACAAATACCTCTAAAATAGCCTTATTTTTGGTTTAGTTAGTGCGGACCGTCAAGTCTTACTTGATTAATCCACGGCAATCTCTATCAATGGCCACTACAGGAGACTTTCACAACAAAATGCGCATTTTAGGACTGCATAAGGACCCATGGCATAACACCGGAGCAGCGGCGCTTTCCGACGCGGCTGGCGGGGTTCCGCATATCGTCCAGCTGGCCGAGGAAAGGCTCGATCGGGTGAAGGATTCGCGGGCGTTTCCGGCACTTTCGACGGCAGCCTGCATGCGGGCGCTCGGCATCGATGTCGTGGAAGATTTCGACATGGTGGTGCTCGACCATATCATGCGGCCAAGTCTCACGGAAGATTTCCATAAAACGCCCTGCCGCAGCGATACGTTTTTAAACGCGCTGCCGCCGGAAAGAATCCACATCATCAACCACCATCTCGCGCATGCGGCGGCGGTGTTTTATTCGTCGCCTTACAAGGAGGCCGCGATCCTCATCGTCGATGGGCGCGGCTCGGAAAAAGAAACCCAGAGCTTGTTTATCGGTAGCGACAAGGATATCCGGCTGGTCGCGCGTACCACCACCATCGGCATCGGTTTGTTATACGCCGCCGTCACGCAGGCGATTGGCTTCGGCTTATTGCAGGAAGGCAAGACCATGGGGCTGGCACCATATGGCGCGAATATTGGCAGAAAAATTCTTGATATTCCGCAGCGCTATGACGGTATCATCACCGATTACAGCGCCATCTGTGTCGATGGAAATTATGACTTAAAAGGCGCGCATGCGCCCATTGAAACTTTTGAAGATAAAGCACGCGCGGCTTTTGAAGTGCAGCAGGAATGCGAATCGGCGATGCTGCATCTCGCCGCTTTCGCCAAAGCGCAAACCGGCATGGAATATTTGTGTATTTCGGGCGGGGTGGCGCTTAATTCCGTGGCCAATAACAAAATCATGCAGCGAGGCATCTTCAAGGATATTTTCATCAACCCTGCCGCTTCCGACACGGGAATTCCCTTGGGCTGTGCACTTCATGGCTATCATGCCATCGCTCGGAAACCAAGGCTGGGTAATACATTATCGGCCTATCTCGGGCCGGATTACAGCGACGATGACGATGCGCGGGCGCTGGAAAATGTGCCGGGGCTCAAAGTGATCGGGCGCGGCGCTGAGGACGTGGCGGCACAGCTGCTCGCGGAAAATTATATTGTGGCGTGCTGCCGCGGGCGCTCGGAAATGGGACCAAGGTCGCTCGGTAACCGAAGCATCCTGATGAGCCCGCTTAAGGCGGAGAATAAGGATGTACTCAATTCACGCGTCAAGCATCGCGAAAGTTTCCGCCCGTTCGCGCCGGCGGTGATGGCGGAATTTACGCAAGATTATTTCGCCATTGATCGTGAAAGTCCTTTCATGCTGCTGGTGCCGGAAACGCGCGAAGCAAAACGCAATGTCATCCCGGCAGTGACGCATGTTGACGGTACGGCTAGACTACAGACCGTGTCGGAGCGTGACAACGCGCCTTTTTACGCGCTTATCCGTGCGTTTTATGAGAAGACCGGCGTGCCGGTGTTGCTGAATACCTCGTTCAACGTGGCGGGCGAGCCGATTGTCGAAACGCCTGCCGATGCGGTGCGCTGTTTCCTCGGCACCGAAATCGATGCGTTGTTTTTGGGCAGCCGCATTGCCATTAAAGAAAACGTCTGGAAAAAAATGGAAGCCCATGTTCAAGCCACAGCCTGACCTTGACGATTACGCCAACAACATGTTCCGCTTCGAGCGGCTGCATGATGGCTGGATCGACGATTGCGCGACTTACCTGAAGCATGTTTTCGGTGCGCGGATTGAAGGCGCGGTGGTGGTGGATTATGCCTTCGGGCGCGGCAACTGGTCGCTTGCTTTTCTGCGCGCGGGAGCTTTGCGCGTGGTTGCTGTTGATGCTTCCAGAAGCAATGTTGAGCGCCTTGCGCATTATTGCGCACAGGAAAAAATCACCGGCATTGACATTCGCTGCGGCAACGTGCTCGACAAGCCCATCGATGTACAGGCGGATATTCTGTGGCTCTATGGTATTTTCCCGGCGATAATTGACCAGCATGTTTTCACCACGGCATTACTCACCATGGCGAAGCCGGATGCATTGGTGTTGGCTTATGGCTTTGATAAGCATTCACTGCGTGAATTTGTTGTGGAACATGCACGGATGGGAACGCATTATACGACCGAAGACGCCTTTCGTAAGGATAGCCTGAAATTCACTCCCGCCGGCCGCATGCGCGCGCGCGACGACCTCACCGCACCACATGTGGAGTGGCACACGGCGGAAGGGCTGGCACGGCAATTCGCACCTTTCGGTTTCAACCCGATCCGGCAACTGGGGGACTTCCGCACGGTGATGCGCGGCTATAGCAATGCGGAATTCTCACCGCACCATCTGCTGTTGGCGCGTGGTGAAAAGTCGATCGCTGTGGGAGAACCCACGCGGCATTTTTCCGGTGATATCGAAATCCTCACTGCATTATGGGATGCGCTCTGGCCGCATCTAAGCCAAGACGAACGGCGCGATCTTTCGATCAGCGCCTTCAGCACGCATTTCAGCCATCTGGATGCGTCGGGTAATCCCGAACAGAGCGTGCTGCAACTCTATCTCTTGCTGTTTTACGGGCTGCGTTCAAAGGATGTAGAGGCGGCTTCGGTTCAGCCGTTGGCGGCTTCCATGATGCAGCTCGGTGAGCAGGCGCTGGCCAATGCGCCGCGCAGCGATGGACCGAAGATGGAGGCATTCCTCATACGCTATTTGCAATCGAATACGATCAGGATTTAGGCATGACCGTTCCTGTCTTCAAACCCTTGCTCACCGAAGATGAGAAAAATGCGGCCGTTGCGGCTATTGATAATGGCTGGCTTGGCATGGGCGCATTCGTCGGAGAATTCGAAGCGGCGATCACCACGTTTCTCGGTCG
Organism: Alphaproteobacteria bacterium; assembly: GCA_033763575.1. Classification (GTDB taxonomy): domain Bacteria; phylum Pseudomonadota; class Alphaproteobacteria; order Rickettsiales; family SXRF01; genus JANRKF01. The sequence continues at coordinate 72,228 of JANRKF010000026.1, forward strand.
TGGCGAGACGCTTCATACGGTTGCGGTAAGCACTGGGCATGCGGCGCTGCATCTTATCTTGATGGAGATGGGTATTGGCGCGGGCGATGAGGTTATCACCGCCTCGTTCAATAACATTGCTGATTTCCAGGCCGTACTGGCGGTTGGCGCGGCGCCGGTTTTTTGTGATATTCTGCCGGACTCGCTTTGCATTGATCCGGAGTCGGCGGAAAGAATGATAGGGCCAAAAACAAAGGCTATCCTCATCATGGATTATGCGTGCCATCTGTGCGATTACGCAGCATTCCGGGCATTGAGTGAAAAAACCGGCGTGCCGATTATCCATGATGCGGCGCATTCGTTCGGTGGGTTTACCGAAAGTAGGCCGGTTGGCGGCCAATTTGATTTTACGATGTTCAGCTTTGACCCGGTGAAAAATATCACCTGCATTGATGGCGGCGCGATCATCGTCAAAGACGAAAAGCGGGTGGCCTCCTTGCGCGAAAAACGCCTGATCGGCATGGGGCAGCCCTCGGAAGTGATGTACCGGAACGCCCGCGCATGGACCTATGATGTGCAGCAGCTGGGTTATCGCTACCATCTTGCGAACCTGCACGCGGCCATCGGTATCGCGCAATTGAAGAAGCTGGATTTCATCCGCTCTTCCCGTGTTGAAGCATGCCGCACTTATACACAGCGGCTTGCCGGTATTGAAGGGCTTGTACTTCCCGCAAGCGATTTCAGCGAGGCGCTGCCGTTCATTTATTATGTGCGCGTGCAGCATGGAAAACGCGCGGAATTTATTCAATCTCTTAAAGAGCAGGGGGTGGATACCGGCATCCACTGGCAGCCTGGTCACCGCTTCAGCCTGTTTGTGCAAGCGCGGCGCGATGCCCTGCCCGTCACCGAACGTATTGCAGAAGAAATCGTTACGCTACCGTTACATTCGGGTATGGATAAGGACGAGCAGGAAAGGGTTATCGCCGCGGTTAAGGGTTTTTTTAAAAGAACCTGAGTGTCGGGATTGCGGTGACGAACTGGCCGCCCCATTCGCGGATGTAGCTGTGTTGCTCGACTACTTCGTCCAGAATATTCCAGGGCAGTATCACGACGATGTCGGGTTTTCGTTCGCGCAGCGCAACGGGTGCGACGATGGGGATGTGCGAGCCGGGCATGAATTTCCCTTGCTTGGATGGGGCGGCGTCGCAGACATAGGGGATCAGATCGGGCTTGATGCCGGCGAAATTGAGCAGGGTGTTGCCCTTGGCGGCGGCACCGTAGGCGGCAATTTTCTTGCCTTCTTCTTTGCTTTTTACTAGAAAGGTGAGAAAATTATTTTTGATCTCCTCGGTGGTAGACTGGAATTGTTCGTAGGTGGAAATCTGTTTCAGGCCGCGCATTTCTTCTGCACGTAATATGTTTTCTACGCCAGGAGATTCAGGCCGCTTATCTTCAGCGTGGCAACCATAGACGCGCAGACTTCCGCCATGGGTGGATAGCTCTTCCGCGTCGATTACTTTCAGGCCGACGCTTTCGAAAATGCGGCGTACGGCGCACAGTGTCAGGTAGGAAAAATGCTCGTGATAGACGGTATCAAACTGGCCGCCGGCGATCATCTGCATAAGGTGAGGGAATTCAAGCGTGACGGTGCCACCCGGTTTTAGAAGCGATTTAAGCCCGACGGTGAAATCGTTGATGTCCGGCACATGGGCAAAAACATTGTTGCAGATAATGAGGTCCGCCTGTTTTCCCTGCTCGCGCAATTCGCTTGCGAGCGCGCCACCGAAAAATTTCCGCAGCACCGGGATGCCCAGCTTTTCCGCTGCCTGCGCCGTGCTGTCGGTCGGTTCGATGCCGAGGCAGGGGATGCCTGCGGCGACAAAATTCCTAAGCAGGTAACCGTCGTTGGAGGCGATCTCGACGACGAGGCTGTTTTTATCCAGCGCCAGTTTTTTGGTAATCATCTCGCAGTAGTTTTTTGCATGCGCCAGCCAGCTGGCGGAGATGGAGGAGAAATAGGCGTAGTCTGGATCGAACAGGCTGTCGGCGCTGGCGAAATCCTGCGTCTGCACCAGCCAGCACTCATCGCAGACATAAATTTTCAGCGGATAATGAGTTTCCGGCTTCTCGAGCTGCGCCTCTGTCAGATAAGCGTTGGATGGCGGCGGGCTACCGAGATCGAGGAACACATGCACAAGCGGTGTATGGCAATGGCGGCAGTTCACAGCGCTAGCCCTTCAAATGCGTTGCCGATGGGCGGGTAGTTGCTGTCGCGCGTGGAGAGTTCTTTAGGCGGCAGCGGCCATGTGATGGAAACTGCCGGGTCATCATAAGCGAGTCCGCCTTCCACCTCTGGATGATAAGCTGCGGTGTGGAGATAAAGCAATTCACATTCCGGCTCCAGTGTTTGGAACCCGTGGGCGCAGCCTTCGGGGATGACCATCGTTTTTGTGCCCGGCGATAATGTTTCCGCATGCCAGCGCAGGAAGGTGGGGGAATTTTTGCGCAGGTCCACCACCACGTCCCAGACTTTGCCTTTCACACAACGCACCAGTTTGATCTCGGCATGAGGTGGCGACTGATAATGCAGGCCGCGAATAGCACCCTGCGCATGGGTGAGCGAATGGTTAGCCTGCACGACGCGACGCCCTGCCAGCACGTCGGAAAGCGTTCGTTCGCAATACAGGCGCGTGAACTCGCCGCGGGAATCTTTCACGGTTTGCGTTTCAATAATAACTGCGCCCGCAATGGGTGTGAGTAGTATGTTCATCCAATGCTCCGTTGCCGCCACCATATCCGCAGCACTATGCCGTGCAAGCGCAAAATTCCGCTTTCCTTGGCGGGGCGAAGAAAATAGATTGGCTTCATGATAAATTTCAGGTGGATATATTTGCTGGTCGCCCTTGCCGTTACTGCCGTGAGCATGGCGGTTTGCATGCTCAATGAGAAAAGCCGAGCGAGCATCGACCTTTCCTTAAACGGCTCGCGGCCCCTGTACGGCCTTATCATCGCCACCTCGCATTACCAGTTCGGAAGTCCGCTTTATAGCTTTTACACGCCGGTGGAAGAAGTGTTTTTTACCAAGAAAACGCACCGCTGGAAGGAGGTGGACGGGCTGATTGAAAAAGCGCGCGCCATCGCCCCGGCGACGCTGACTTCGGAAAAATTGCAGCAGGGTTTTGGCGCGCTGCATCTGGACGATAAGGGTATTATATTGTGGTATGCGGCGGCGTTTGCGCTGTTCGGGCCGCAGCTTCAAAGCATTTATGCGCTGTATTTTCTGATGATGGCGGGGTCGCTCGGACTATTCTGGCTGTCCTTCCGCCGGGACCCGCCTGCGCTCATGCTGATGGCGCTGTATCCGCTGGCGCATCTGGGGATCGCCGGGTATGCGCTGGCGAGCAACACCGATATTGTCGGCTCGCTGTTTGGCACGCGGCCTTTTACGATGCTGGCGGCGCTGCCTGTGCTCCACCTTGCGCTGCTGATGCTGCGCGGGCGCGCGCCTTCGCGCTGGCTGGCGGCGGGCGCGGCGATGCAGATTCTCTACTTGCTGCTGATTATCGAGGTGCGGTCTTCGGCCAAGGCGCAGATACTGTTCCTGTTGTTGGTCGCTGTCGCCTGCCTGCTAAAGCATCGGCAGAAGGCGCTGTGGGTGCCGGTGGCGTTGTGCATCGGCCTTGCGGGCGCGGCGGGCATGTATGCCGCTGCCGTTCCGCATGAGTTGCGGGTGAAGACTACCGCGCACCCATTCTGGTTCAGCGCACTGGCAGGGTTTACTCTGAACCCGCAGCTTACCGACGATTTATTCCAGTTCACAAAAGTCTTTACGCCTAATCCGCTGGCGGACAGGCTTTATAAGCCCGACGGCAGCATGAAGCCATCGCCCTCGGCCGATGCGCTGGCATGGATGTCGATCACCGGTTTTGCCAAGGTGGAATTTGATGAAGATATCAGCGGTTATATCTGGGGTGGTCCGGAAAACGCGAATTTCGCTATGGTGGAAAAGTATGGAAAACGCCTGCTGTTTTATGAGCTGGCGCGGCGGCCCGTAGAATTCGCAGAGCTTTATCTCGTGGATAAAACCACAAACCTGCTGCTCATCCTTGGGCAGGTGATACGGAATCTGCCGCTGGCCGATATAGCGGTGGCGGCTTTTATCCTTGGGATGATGGCGGGTACGGCGTGGCTGCCCGGGTTCAAAATAATTGTGCCGCTGCTTGCCACTAGCTTCGCGCTGTCGCTTGCGCCTTCTTACTGGTTCGTCCCTTCGACGATCAGCATGTATGATTTCGCGCCTTACCTGTATCTGGGGATATTGTCGGTGGCGGCGGGGTGCGGGGCGATGGCGGCGCGGTTCGCATCGGGCTATTCTCTGAGCTATTACAGCAAAAGATACTGGCCAGCGGTGTCGCTTGTCGTTGTGCCGCTGGCCATTGCCGGTGCGCTGTTTACCGTGCGCCAGCCGAGCGACAAGGACGCATCGACCATTCTGATACGAGCGGCGACTTATGGCGAAACGGTCGGTGCGCCGCACGGCAATGCAACGGTTAAACTCCGCCGCGCCTGCAATGGCCGCGTGGCATGTGAATATTTTATCGATGTCAGCGTGCTGGGTGATCCGGCGACTGGTGCAGGAAAAGATTTAGCGGTGGAATATAAATGTTCTTATGATTTGCAACCCATCCGGCAGGTGATGCCCGCCGAGGCGCATGGCCATTGGCTACGCCTTGAATGCCCGGTGCCGCGCTGATTAGAGATAATACACGAAGTTATGCCGACACAGACGGTAGAGCGTGTAGCCGCAGAGCGTGGCCAGCACGAACACGGCGAGCAGCCGGAGCGTGTCGAAGGTGCTGGGTATCGCATGGTAATAGACCAGTGAAATGACCGGCTGCATCATGATATAGAACGGGTTCCATTCCAGTATGGCTTTCACGTTTTCGGGCAGGAGCGACATCGGGAATGCGACCGCGCTGAACCAGAACAGCAGGACGAATGTCACGGTCAGCAACTCGCCGAGGTCGCGGATGTATGGTGCGAGGAAGGCAATGCCGGTCGCTATCGCCATGACAGTGCCGATTATCGGCAGTAAATAGAGTGGCACCAGCGCGATATGCCAACTCACCGGCTGGCCGGTCACGATGGCGACCACGAACATAGAACCGAAGGCCAAGCAATAAATATAGGCAAGGCGCAGCACGTCGGCGACCGGGAACACGGTCGAGGAGACGATGCAGCGCTTGAGCGTCTGCGCCTGCGAAAGCAGCGAATTATTGGAACCGATGATAGCGCTGGAAATAAAATTCCACAGCGGCAGGGTGCTCACGATATAAAGCAGATAATGCTCCACTGGGTAGCGCAGTATCATCGGCATGATGATGACATACACCATGACGATGGAGAGTGGTTGCAACAATGTCCACAGGATGCCCAGAAACGAGTTGCGGTATTGCTTATTCACGTTGCTGCGTGCAATCAGGACGACGGTGCGCCAGTAATACGGGTTCAGGAAAATGCCGAATTGCCGGAAGCTTTTCATATGTGCGCCTGTTGCTGGGCGGAGATATGCAGGATGTCGCGGTTATATTGCTCCAGCAATGCATTGCCGTCCCCTTCGGCGACGATGCGCCCCTGATGCATGAGCAGGAAGCGGTTGCAGATGTTGAGCATCTCCTGCGCGCTGTGGCTCACCATGATGGTGATGGCCGACTGGTCGATTTTTTGCCGGATGGCTTCGGTTGATTTCTGGATAAAGCCTTGATCGCCGGCGGCGAAGACCTCGTCGAGAAGCAGGATATCAGGATGCTGGAAGATCGCTGAGGCAAAGCTCAGCCGCGAGCGCATGCCGGAAGAATAGGTTTTAAGCGGCAGGTCGATCGATTCCGCGAGCTCGGAAAATTCGATGATTTGCGCTTCTATCGCAGGCGAGTAGAGATGTAGCTTGCCACGGTAGGCGTAGCTCAGCTTGATATTGTCACGCCCGGAAAGTTCGTCTTCGAAGCCGGCACCCATTTCGATCAGCGGCACCATCGCTCCCCTCACCTGCCGCGTGCCGCCATGGATGGTGTAATTGCCTGAAATGACCTTGAGCAGCGAGGATTTACCACTGCCGTTCATGCCGAAAATGCCGATGCGGTCGCCGGGTTTGGCGCTTAAGGTAATGTTGTTCAGAATCGGGATGCGGGTGGGGCGCAAGCGACCGCGGCGCGTAAAGAACTGGCGCAGCGTTGCCGCACGTGCGTGCGTATCGACGCCGAAAACCGACACATTATCGAGATGGATCAATGCAGACATGGGGCGAACCTCTACCAGCAATCGCCGCTGGAAACAAGCCCATTATCGGTGGATATCAACGTTTCATTTTCAGTAATTCCCTGATTTCCTGCGGGGTCTGGCTCCACGCCTCTTCCTGCAATGTTTCGCTGAAATGGCTTCTCCATTCTTCCTGTTGTCCTTTGCGGAAATGCATGGGTTTGAAATCCGCCGCCACCGTTTTCTTCATGTACTGGTCGATTTCAGGCTGATATTGGCCGGTCAGAAGCCGCAGCAGGACTGAACGCGTATCGCCCACCACCTCGTCATAGGGCAGGAACTCAATAGCGATCTCATCCTTGAATTTCTTCTGAGCATCCAGCCATGATTCTATCCATGCGATGGCATGCGGATAATACTCGGTATGCATGATGTCTTCCAGCGTGACGGTTTCGCCGCGCTGCCGGTAGGAAGACGCCGTATGATGCAGGTAAGACCATGCCGCCGCGCGCGGGTCGCGTATCTGCACGTATATTTTCTTTACACCGGCCTGCAGCAGCTGGTTGATATTCTGTTCGCTGCCGTCGAAATGCTCGTGGGTGACGGCGCCGCCCTGGGCAATATTCTGCGCCCAGTTCCTGACGACCGCATGGTGGGGGAAAGAGCCCATCGACGCACGCAGCACCGGCACGCCCAGAATTTCCGCGATGGCATAGCTCAGGAATCCGCTGGCCGAGCGCGGCAGGGCGGTAAGGATGACCGAAGGCTTGCCTGCGGCCATCGCCGCCTCCTGCTGTGACCGCAGGTAAAGCGCGAAATACTGGTGCTCGGAGAAGAAGGGATTTTCCCGCTCGCCGCATGACATGGTGCCGGTTTCGTTCATGAGGTGCGCCGCTTCCGCCTGCTCGCCAAGTGCGCAAAGCCCGAGCGCCAGCTGATATTTGGCGACGAGCTGGTAATAATCCTTGCTGCAATCGGGCGGGACCAGCAGCGGCACGGCATTGCGGAAAAATGACACCGCTTCCTGATAATGCTGTTTTCCCATGAGCGATTTTTGCGTGCTGACGATTTCTTCAATATGTTTTCGCCGGCTGTTATCAAGGCTATTATTGCCGAAATCATAGCTCGACGCCATATGATTCGCTTCAAAGATGGATGCGGGCAAAGGCTCTGATGCCTGGTTCTTTGCTTTATCAGGAGCCGTAGCGATGTGTTTTTTATGGAATATTTTTAAGATAAGCGTCTCCTGTCTTTACGTCCGGCAATCAAGCAGTATTTTATGGTTGTGGGCTTCGGCAGGAATCGTTTCTTTCACCGGTTTCATCTCATAAGAACATTCATATTCCACGACGAAATCTTTTGCAGCGCCGCCCATGGGGTCTCCCAGGAGGTTGACGTCGACCTTATAGGTGCATTTTTCGTGGCCGTTGCAGGCGCGTCGCATAGGGTCGGTGGCATTGCCTGTGGGCGCTTTCACATTCGCGCCATAAGTAGCGGAGATGATGACGATGGTGGATTTATCCTCGGCGCCGGGAAGGCGTATGGCCAGCAGCATGCCGGCGATAGCAAGCGTAAGCGCTACCGGTAGCACAGTGCCTAGCAGCGGTTTCAGGGAGGCGAGGAGCGCATGGCGGGTGATGAGCAGGGAAATCCATGCTCCTGATACTGCAATGGCATAGAGCAAACCGAGAGTGAAATAAGGTACGTAATCATACATGACATGCGGCGCCGCGATAAACCAATAGGCTGGGATCGACGATACGCCGAAGCCTGCGGCAAGCAGCGGCGCTACCATCCTCAATCCTTGCAGCCACACCGCGCCGCCCAGCAATCCGAGCACGAAAGCGGCAACGAAGACGTCTGCCAGTTGGAGGTCACGCAACATATTTTTCATCATGCCCAGCAGGTTTCTGGTTTTGTCGATGGCGTAAAGTTTGGCTATGTCCGCCGGATGCTGGCGCAGCTCATAAAAGAACATGCGCCGCGCATAGCTCTCATAAATATTGGGGTTACGCTTGTCGGGCCCGCCGACGACCGCATCAGCCATATCCTCATGCAGGATGCTTTTGGCAAAACCGATGACCGACATTCTTGCCAGCGCATCGGAGGATGGCGATTTTATGACATTGCCCTTGGCGTCGTACACGCCGGTATTCATGCCTTCGGGTTTGTACAGCAAGGAAAATTGCAAAAGCTCGTCATAGAGTTTCTCATTGGCAACAAAACCGGCGAGCGCCGGGTACCATACCAGATGGCCGGTGGCTGCCCGCGCCCGCAACTCCTGCGGCACGGCGATATTGTATGCGAGCGTCATGCCCGAAAGCCCAAGGGTCAGCGCAAGGGGAACCCACACGAAAGCATGGCGGAACACCGCTGCACTCGCCAGCATACGCCGCCCGCGCCCGGTATTTTTGATCCAGCGCAGCAGCGCGAAGGCGGCAACAAGAAGAATGAACAATATCTGGATTTTGGCCGAGGACCGCACCGCGATAATCAGCAGCAAGTAAAGGATTTGCACTGCCGCTCCTGTCACCAGCCAGCGTGAAGGGGCGCGATTGCGCAATATCAGCAGGGCAAGGTGCAGCGCGGGCAGTGCGGCGAGCATCGCGAAGGGGCGTGCGCCAAGGAGTGAGCCGGTGACGTTGGTATTGCTGGCCAGCGTGAAGGCGGCAAGTAGCAGATGCACCAGTGGGTAAAGCGTCATGAGCAGGAGTGCCGGTTCGTCTTTCTTAAACGACAGCCAGAATGCCCCAAGCGATGCCGCCAGCATCAGGAAATAGAGTAAATAAATGCTCCCCAGATGCGGGCCGAATAACCCGAAGGCTGCCCAATACCACAGGATGGTGCCTTTATCGTCTTCGTTCAGCTCGCCGAATCCGATGTATAATTTGTCGCTAGTGAGCGTCGCCGGGTCGATCGCCCGCGCTTTTTTTATCAGGGCGTCCACTTCTTTCCAGCTATGGGTTTGCTTGGTATAGAAGGTGTCGAAGACCGGCGTATAAAAACCGTAGAGCGGGCTGCCGAACTGGTAATGCGAAGTGGCGATGACCAAGCCGTAAAGCGGGCGCGAACCGTTCATGGACAGGTCGATACTGGCGCGGCCTTTTTCGTCCATCATTGATGTGATTGCCGTGACAGCTGTAACGGCAAGCGCAACCAGCAGGGCAACCCATGGGTTGGAAAATATAGTGCGTTTCTGGGAGGTAAGGGTCATGTGGAAGGATCCTGCCTGATATAATTTCGCCCGCAACATAAAGGCCACCGGCATAAAAGTCAAAGCCAAGCTAACCGCACTTGCCAGCGCGGTTTAATCTGTTAAAACAGCCCTAAGGAACAAATTATGGCCAGTGAACATACTTCCGCGAATCCGCTCTTGAGCGTTGTCATACCGATGCATAACGAGCATGAGATGATTCCCCTGCTGTTGCCGCTCCTCAAAGAGCATCTGGCGCCGCTGGGCAGCTATGAAATCATCTGCGTCGATGATGGCAGCCGCGATACGACGCTGGCGTTATTGCAAGCTGCGGCGGCGGCGAACAGCCATGTACGCTATCTTTCCTTCTCACGCAATTTCGGCCATCAGTCGGCGCTCAAGGCTGGTATCGACCATGCGCGCGGGCAGGCGGTCATCACGATGGACGCCGATTTGCAGCACCCGCCCGAACTGCTGGCAACGATGGTGCAGCACTGGCGCAAAGGCGGTGTGGAAGTGGTGCAGATGGTGCGGCAGGAAGCCGACGAACCACCGTTCAAGCGCCTGACCTCGCGCTTTTTCTATACGCTCATCAACCGTATCGGCCATTGCCAGATCGCGCGCGGAGCGTCGGATTTCCGGCTGCTCGATCGCAAGGTGGTGGATGTGCTCGCTAGCCTGCCGGAGCGCGATTTGTTCCTGCGCGGCGTGATTCCGTGGCTTGGTTTCAGCCAGCTCAACCTGCCGTATCTGCCTTCGGCGCGGGCGGCGGGAAAAACAAAATATTCGCTGGCGCGCATGCTCAACCTCGCGATTTCGGGTATTACCTCCGTCAGCATCCGCCCACTCCGGTTGTCATGCTTTATTGGGCTGGTGATGGCGGGTGTGGCGCTACTCTATGCATGCTATGCACTGGTTGCGCATCTTTTCCTCGATACTGTCGTGCCGGGATGGACGTCTCTCTTGGCCGGCATTATGCTGATCGGCGGCATACAGATGCTGATGCTCGGCCTGATCGGCGAGTATATCGGGAAAATCCTGGTCGAAGTGAAAAACCGTCCAAGCTATATCGTGCGGGAACAGAGTGCAGGTACGCTCTTACGCGAGGTAAGTGCTGGCTACTGACCGCTTCGGTGATTTAGCGCTAATGCAGGCGTAAAATGCAAGGTGCTTTCCGGCCAGCGGGAAGTAGGACACGTCCACCTCATCGAAGAAATGCCTGACGAGAGTTACGATCTCATCGAAACTGTTCACATGCTCATGGCGCATAATATTTTTATAGGAAAAGCCGGTGCGCAGGCGGTAGGCGACGCCGGTCGAGCAACGCCAACTTAAACCCCAGAGTAATCCGCCTTCGCAGGGGATGCCGTTGATGAACTGTCCGCCCTCTTCGAGCAATAGCGCGGCGCGTGCAATCACCGTCGGCAGGTTGGTAATATGCTCCAAGACCGCGATCGAATAGATCGTATCGTAAGAGGCTGTGCATTCGCTGATATCGTTATAAAATGTCCGCACCTGTTTTTGTTCGGGCGAATCCTTGTAAAGCACGGTCATCGGCTCGATGGCGTCGAGAGAATCGCGTTTCGAGGCATCGAGATATTTGAGATGGTTCAGCGTACCCGCGCCGAGTTCAAGCAGGCGGCGGCCGGTGGTGCGCTTCGCGACATTGACATGCATCCAGCTCTCGAGCTTTTGCGCGAGGCTTGTCATCAGGCTGGTGCCTTCGCGGTTGGTGATCATTTCCTGTTCGAATATCTCCACCTGCGCCGCCGGCAGTGCCGGGCGGGTTTTGGGGAAATGGGCAATGACTTTTTCTGACTCCATGGGGTGCAATCTAACCCGAAGAATATAGAAATCCAGAGAAATATCGGTGTCTTTAGGCTGCCCGCAATAATACATATAGCACCCTCTTTTAACTTGCATCTTTACGGTTTTTTGTTAACACCCCATCCATGTGACATGATGGGGTAAGGAATGAACATCGGCGGTGATATTCTGGTAACCGGCGGTACCGGATATATTGGTTCCCATGTATGCGTAGCGCTGCTTCAGAACGGTTATAAGGTTACGATTCTCGACAATCTTTGCAACAGCCGGCAGGGAGTCGTTGACCGTATCGAGGCCATCACCGGCATTCGACCGGCGTTTATACAAGGGGACATCCGCGATGCTGCGATGCTCGACCGCATTTTTTCCGAACGGCCTTTCCATGCCGTGATGCATTTTGCCGGCCTCAAGGCGGTGAAGGAATCCGTTCAGAAACCTCTTGAATATTATGATAACAACATTAACGGTACACTCCACTTGCTTTCTGCTATGCGAAGGGCAGGGGTTAAAACATTTATTTTCTCTTCTTCGGCGACCGTCTATGGCGACCCGGAAAGATCCCCCGTGCGTGAAGATGCGCCGCGCGCCGCCACCAATCCTTACGGTCGCTCTAAATTGATGATCGAGGATATACTGGCCGATCTCTATCACTCCGAGACAGGCTGGAGGCTGGCCCGGCTGCGCTATTTTAATCCGGTCGGTGCCCATGAGAGCGGGCTGATCGGCGAATCGCCGCTCGGCGTGCCCAACAACCTGATGCCGTTTATTGCTCAGGTGGCGATCGGCCGGCGTGAAAAGCTGTTCGTGTATGGGGCGGATTATCCCACACCCGACGGCACCGGCATCCGCGATTATATCCATGTCATGGACTTAGCAGAAGGCCATCTGGCCGCCCTCCGGCATTGCGGGCAGAAGCAAGGGCTGTTTACCGTCAATCTGGGCACAGGACAGGGCTATTCGGTCATGGAGATGATACGGGCATTCGGTCGTGCTTGTGGGCATGATATTCCCTATGAGATTAATGATCGAAGGCCGGGCGATATCGCCGCATGCTGGGCGAATCCTGCATTAGCTTTGTCGCTGCTCGGCTGGCACGCGACGCGGGATATCGATGCGATGTGTGCGGATAGCTGGCGTTGGATAAAAAACAATCCGAACGGGTATGCCACTCAGCATGTTACGTATGCTTGAATTGCAGCGGATGAACCGAAGCTGTCGATTGTGCCCAGTAGCAGTTACTTCCCAGTCAGTATACGTTCCACCAGCTCGCCGATGGTGGGGACGAAGCCGTTTGCATACCAGGGGTCGTTTCTGAATTTGAAGGCGTTGTGACCGGAGAACATCAGTTCGTTATCGACCGGCGCGCCATGCACCACATCCTGCAAGGTTTTCTGGATGCAGAAGCTGCGCGGATCGGCTTTCTTTCCGGTAGTGAAATCGTCATGGTCCTTCCAGTTGGAAAAGCGGCAATGTGACAGGCAGCCCATGCATTCGATCTGGTCGGTGAGTATCTGTTTCGCTTTGTCCTTGGTGACGAAAATCAACGTTGAATCCGGCGTTTTCAATGGCTCGTCGAAACCGGCTTCGATCCAACCCTCCGCCCGCGTCTTGTCATCCGCCTGCACATAGACCGGCCGCCCGCGTGCGCCCACCGGCAGCGGTTCGGTAAACAGCGCTTCCGGTTCGGTGCGGTAGCCGATCTGGCGCTCGCCGCGTCCGCGCAGCTCTTTGATGAAATCGTTATTCACCGCCGAGGAATAAAATCCGGTCGGGCTGAAATTATTGAGAAACACATCGCCTTCTTCAAGCACCATCAGCTTCTTTTTCCAGTCGTCATGCACCGGGCTTTCCTGGGTAAGGATCGGGCGCGTGCCGAACTGGAAGGCGATGGTGCCGATCTCCGGGTTATCCAGCCAGCCTTCCCAATCCGAAAGATGCCATGCGCCGCCGGCCATGATGATCGGCGTATCCTGCAGGCCATAGCTATTCATCACTTTACGCAGCTCGGCGACACGCGGATAAGGATCCTGCGGCTTGTCGGGATCCTCGGCATTCGACAGGCCGTTATGCCCGCCGGCCAGCCACGGATCCTCATAGACCACCGAGCCGAGCCACTCGGGATATTTGCTGTAAGCGCGCTTCCACAGGGCGTTGAAGGCGCGGGCGGAGGAGACGATCGGATGCGCGTAGACCTTGTGATGCGCGACAATTTCAGCAAGCTTATAGGGCATGCCGGCGCCGCAGGTGACGCCGTGGATGAGGCCTTTCGCACCTTCGAGCATACCCACCAGCACGCGTTCGCAGCCGCCCATTTCCCAGAGCACATTGGTGTGGATGCGCCCGTTGCCGCCGGAAATATCATGGGCGATTTTGGCCTGCGCGATGCCGCCGGAAATCGACTGGACGATCAGCTCTTCATGGCGCTCCCGGCGGGTGGTAGCGTGATAGACATAGGGGATGATCTTGCCGTTTTCATCATAGCTGTCAGCATTCACCCCGGAAAATGTGCCCACCGCACCCGCTGCGGCGAATGCCCCGGCGGTACGCCCGGTGGTCACGCTCACGCCCTTGCCGCCCTCGACGATCGGGTGCACCAGCTTGCCGGAAATGACCACGTCTTTTAGTTTGTTACGAAATGTTGCAGACAAAATAAACCCAACCCCAACAATATTAAAGGGGAGCAGTATAGCCCTCATAATAGATTACACAATCAGGAAAATTGGGCTTCTAAGAAGCGAATCGCTCTGTTATATTATGGGGCATGAAAAAAATTGAAGCGATTATCAAGCCGTTCAAGCTCGACGACGTCAAAGAAGCGTTACAAGAGGTTGGATTACAAGGTATTACCATCACCGAAGCGCGTGGGTTCGGACGCCAGAAAGGCCACACCGAGCTTTATCGCGGCGCGGAATATGTGGTGGATTTTTTGCCGAAGGTGAAAATCGAAGTGGTGGTCGAAGACCATATGGTCGATAAAACCATCGATGCCATCATCACCGCCGCCAAAACCGGCCGCATCGGCGATGGTAAAATTTTCGTGCTGCCGGTGGAGCAGGCCATTCGCATCCGCACCAATGAGCGCGGCGGGGATGCAATTTAATTGACCTGAATTTTCTGGCCGCCATCCATAAAATCGGCGGTGGTAAGCGTTTCCTGCTGATAGGCCGCCAGTCCGCCGCGCCCTTTTCCGCTAGCGAACCGTTCAATAGCGGATTTAAATTGTCTGGCTTCCTGCAAGGCATCGGCTGAAGGCAAAGAAAAGCCGCCACCGCCGCCGAAATGCAGCTTCACGCTGCTGTACCAGTCATCCTTGGAAGACATCTGGAGGTGGACATTCTGTACACCTGAATCGCGGATAATGTTGGCAATATAGTCATGGAGCTGGCCGACTATGAGCGGCTCGTCCGTGAGTTTCCTGCCATGATCCTTAGGTTTTACGGTAAACTGGTACCACTGCCTGCGGTAATCATCACGCGGCACGATCTCTACCGCCAGCCCGGTAATATCCTGCAGGATTTTTGCGGTTTCCCGCCGCGCCGCGACCTCGGCGGCATCCGGCTTGTCAACAGGCATGAGTGCAGCAATATCTTCCGCTTGCCGCGGCCGCACAAGCCGTTCGGCCTGCTCTAGCACATGGTCTATAAAGCGCCGTGCAGCGTCTCCATGGTTTTCTATACCTGCGGCCTGATAGGCATAGATCAGGCGTAAGCCGCAGTCATTGAGCTCATCGCTGGCATCCGTCTGGCCGGTCAATGTGTCGCGCATGGCGAGCCGGATAAATTCTATCTCATTCTGCTTGGCTTTTGCGATAGGCGTAGTTGCAGGCGTGTCGCCTTCGGCGAGCAGGTTTTCATCCAGCCGGGTGTTGCCGCCAAATGTTTCAAAGGAGACCGCCGGGGAGGTGATGGAGGGTAATAAAGCTCGTACGTAATTGTCGACATCTTCAGGCGACTGCCCGGATGGGAAAACCCGGTTGACCATATTACACCAACAACAAAGCCGGAGCTTCGATGTAGCGCTTGAAGGCTTGCAGGAATTCGGCGCCCACCGCGCCGTCCACCACCCGGTGATCAACCGAAAGGGTGACGGTCATCACGTTGGCAACGACCATTGCGCCATTTTTCACCACCACTTTTTCAGCGCCGGCACCGACAGCCAGAATGCAGCCCTGCGGCGGGTTGACGATGGCGGCGAAATGGCTGATGCCGTACATGCCGAGGTTGGAAATGCTGAAGCCTCCGCCCTGGAATTCTTCCGGTTGCAGCTTGCCTGCCTTGGCGCGCGCGGCCAGGTCTTTCATCTCGCCGGAGATTTTCACCACGTCTTTCTGGTCGGCGTTTTTCACAATCGGCGTAATCAAGCCACCGTCAATGGCCACCGCCACGGAAATATCCACGTTATTATATTGGAGGATCGCTGCGTCCGTCCATGACGCATTCGCTGCCGGAACGTCTTTCATGGCCATGGCGGTGGCTTTGATGACCAGATCATTCACCGAGAGTTTATAGGCAGGTTTTACGTCTTTGCCTTGTTTTTTCGCGGCGTGTTCGGCGGCGTCATTCAGTTGCTTGCGCAGGTCGAGAAGCCTATCCAGCTCAATATCCAGATTCAAATAGAAATGCGGCACGGTTTGCTTGGATTCGGTCAGCCGCCTGGCAATGACCTTGCGCATATTATTGTTGGCAATCGCAGTCGTTTCCACCGGGTTACGGCGCACCACGCCGCCGCGTGCCCCGCCGGATGCGATGAAGGCTTCGACATCGGCTTTCACCACGCGGCCATGCGGGCCGGAGCCGGGAACCTGGGCGATGGGAACGCCGGAATCCGCCGCGATGCGTTTGGCGAGGGGAGAGGCGAAGGTGCGGGAGGAAGAGGTTGCTGGTTGCTGGTTGTTGGTTGCTGGTGTAGTGGCAACAGGCGCAGCAGCAGCTTCTTTCTTATCTGCCGCCTTGTCCCTGTCACCTGACACCGGTGCGCTTACCGAAGCGACCGCCTTGGGTGCATACGAATCAAGCGCGCCTTTATCTTCCCCATCTTCAAGCAACAGCGCGATGAGGGTATTTACTTTCACATTTTCCGTGCCAGCGGTGATCATGATTTTACCTATGGTGCCGGCGTCCACCGCTTCCACTTCCATGGTGGCCTTGTCGGTTTCGATTTCGGCAATCACTTGGCCGGATTTGATTTTATCCCCTTCTTTGACATTCCATTTGGCGAGGTTGCCCTCGGTCATGGTGGGCGACAGGGCAGGCATCAATATTTCAATCGGCATGGTAAGTCCTTACAGGTTAAGCAGCTTCTGCTTGTCTGTAGCAGACTTCTTTCGCAGCATCAATAATATGTGATGCTTGCGGCAGGCAGAGTTTCTCGAGGTTGGCGGCGTAAGGCAGCGGCACATCGAGGCCGGCCACACGCTTGACCGGCGCATCGAGATAATCGAAGCATTGCTCCATCATGATCGCGGCCATTTCCGCGCCCATACCGGCCACCGGCCAGCCTTCTTCGACGCTCACAAGGCGGTTGGTTTTTTTCACTGACTCCACGATGGTTTCGGTATCGAGCGGGCGGATGGTGCGCAGGTCGATCACCTCGGCTTCGATGCCCTCTTTTGCAAGCTCTTCGGCGGCGAGCAGCGCTTTGCCGACCATGATGGAAAAAGCGACGATGGTGACGTCATTGCCTTCGCGCACCACGGCAGCCTTGCCGATTTCAGCGACGATGTCATCGCCTTCCGGCACCTCGAATTTTTCACCGTAGAGCATTTCATTTTCTAAGAAGATGATGGGGTTGGGGTCACGAATAGCCGCTTTCAGCAGCGCTTTGGCCGAGGCTGCGTCATAAGGAGCAATCACTTTCAGGCCGGGGATATGTGCATACCATGAAGCATAGCATTGCGAGTGCTGGGCGGCCACACGGCTGGCCGCGCCGTTTGGTCCGCGAAAGACGATCGGGCAGCGTATCTGCCCGCCGCTCATATAATTCGTTTTGGCGGCGGAATTGATGATCTGGTCCATCGCCTGCATGGCGAAATTGAACGTCATGAATTCAACGATGGGCTTGAGGCCCATCATCGCCGCGCCGACGCCGAGCCCTGCGAAGCCATGCTCCGTAATCGGCGTGTCCACCACGCGATCGGCACCGAATTCGGCGAGCAGCCCTTCGGTGACTTTATACGCGCCCTGATATTCGGCGACTTCCTCGCCCATGACAAACACTTCCGGGTCGCGGCGCATTTCTTCGGCCATGGCATCTCGTAGGGCAACTCGCAGGGTGATGGTCGACATAAATTCTCCGTTTTTTCTTTAAGGTTGCTTGCTGGCTTCGGCCCAGCAATCGCTGAAATAGCTGGTGGTGAACACGGTCTCGCCCGCTTCCGGAATGCACATGCAGCCGGAGAGGCCGAGGAGTGCGCAGCTTATGACAAGCAGGCGCCGCATCACACCGTCACATCCGTCCACAGCTCGGATTCCGGCGGTTCCGGCGAATCCTGTGCAAACTGGGCGGCCTCGTTCACGATGGCTTTGATTTCTTTTTCAAGCGCGGCCAGCGCGTCTTCCTTGGCGATGCCCTCACGCAGGATACGGGCTTTCAGGCCCTCGATCGGGTCGCGTTGTTCCTTGTAGGTTTCCACCTCTTCCTTGCTGCGGTATTTCGCCGGATCGGACATGGAGTGGCCGCGATAGCGGTAGGTTTTCATCTCAAGCAGGAAGGGGCCGCCCCCTTTACGCACATAATCCACCGCCTCAAGACCGGCTTCGCGCACGGCAGCCACATCCATGCCGTTGACTTGCTTGCCCGGAATGCCGAAGGCTTCGCCACGGCGGTAAAGATCGGTGGTCGAGCTTGAGCGTTTGGTCGAAGTGCCCATCGCGTATTCGTTATTCTCGATGATGTAGATGACCGGAAGCTTCCACAGCGAGGCCATGTTGAATGCCTCGTAGACCTGGCCCTGGTTCACTGAGCCGTCACCGAAATAGGTAAGGCTGAGCGCGCCGTTTTTGCGGTATTTATGGGCAAACGCGATGCCGGTGCCGAGCGGCACCTGCGCGCCGACGATGCCGTGGCCGCCGTAAAAATGTTTCTCGGTGGAGAACATGTGCATGCTGCCGCCCTTGCCTTTGGAGAAGCCGCCGATGCGGCCGGTGAGCTCGGCCATGATGCCTTTCGGGTCCATGCCGCAGGCGAGCATATGCGCGTGGTCGCGGTAGCTGGTGATCACCGCGTCGTTCGGCGTGATGCAGCTCTGCATGCCGGTCACCACCGCTTCCTGGCCAATATATAAATGGCAGAAGCCGCCGATTAAACCCATGCCGTAAAGCTGGCCGGCTTTTTCTTCAAAGCGGCGGATCAGCAGCATCTCGCGATACATTTCGAGCGCAAGTTTTTTATCTAGTTTCGATGGCACGACAGGCTCCAGTTTTGTGTTTACAGCGGCTTTGCTCATGGCGATTTCCTATGTTTTGGTCAGCGCGTGAATAGCCATAATAACGCAAAAACGCAAGCATTTCTGCAGGAATCTTACGTTGCAGTGCAGCAATTATACCGTGTTATTTTGGGGCGGTAAACAGCACCACTTCGTCTTTACCGGCCAGGCCCAGCACCGTGCGGGCGCGCTCATCAAGCATATCGAGGTCGAGGGAATTATTGCTCATCAGCTTGATTTTCTTTTCCATTTCGGCGCGGTTTTCGCGGATGCCGTTCAGCTCGGCGGTGAGCAGCTCCAGCTTCCGGGTTTCCTTGAACAGCGCGAATAACCCGCGCTCGCCGGACACCGCGTGGAAGCCGAGATAGAACATCATCAGCACGCATAAAAGCGGCCCGGCCGCACGGCGGGACAGGGTAAAACGTGATTCGGAAAAGGTGGGGATGAAGCGCATAATACCGACAGTGTAGTACAGGAGTGGTTAAGAAGAAGTTTCTTGGTCTCTAAGTTTCTTGGTCTCCTGGCAAGAAATTTTCCTAGCAACCCAGAAACCCAGCAACCAAGGAACCTATTTAACCGGATCGCCCCAGGTTTTGCGATTGAAATTATGTTCCGCTTCGATGACCCGTACGGTGCCGGTTTTGGAGCGCATGATGATAGAGTGGGTATGCGCCCCGCCGGGAAAACGGTGCACGCCTTTCAGCATCGAGCCGTCGGTCACGCCGGTGGCGGCGAACATCACATCGCCCTTGGCCAGTTCGCCCATGGTGTAGACTTTGTTTAAATCGCTGATGCCCATGCGTTTGGCGCGGTCTTTTTCTTCCTGCTGCGAGAAGAGCAGGCGGCCCTGCATCTGCCCGCCGATGGAGCGGAGCGCGGCGGCGGCGAGCACGCCTTCCGGTGCGCCGCCAATACCCATATACATGTCGACCCCGGTGCCCGCCCGCGAGGTGGCGATGACGCCGGCCACGTCGCCATCGGCAATGAGCTGGATGCGTGCCCCGGCGGCGCGGACGGCAGCGATAATATCGGCATGGCGGTCGCGTTCGAGGATGACGACGAGCAGGTCGGACACTTCACATTTTTTGGCTTTGGCGAGGTTTTTCAAATTGTTTGCGGGCGTGCTGTCCAACTCAACGACGCCTTCCGGCAGGCCGCCGCCAACGGCGATTTTCTGCATATAGACATCCGGCGCATGCAGGAACCCGCCCTTTTCGGCAATGGCGATCACCGCCAGCGAATTCACCCCGCCATGGGCGCAGATGGTGGTGCCTTCCAGCGGGTCGAGCGCGATATCCACCTGCGGGCCGGTGCCGGGCGCGCTGCCTACTTTTTCCCCGATATAGAGCATCGGCGCCTTGTCGCGTTCGCCTTCGCCGATCACCACCGTGCCATCGATCGCAAGGCTGTTTAAGGCCTCGCGCATGGCTTTGACCGCCGCCGCATCGGCGTCTTTCTCACGGCCCTTGCCCATCCACTGGAAGCTCGCAAGCGCGGCCGCTTCGGTGACGCGCACCGCTTCCAGCGCAAAATTCCTATCCGACCAGAAGCCGGTGGCGGGTGTTTCTTTTTTGGCAGTGGATGTCATGGTTCGAGTCCTTATTTGTATCTTCTATTCCTTCTCCCTTTGGGGAGAAGGTTAGGATGAGGGGGTGGTTCAGCAATTTCTGACCGAGCAATATGCCCCTCACCCCTCACCCCTCCCTCTCCCCTCGGGGAGAGGGAGAAGAAAGAGTGTGATAATACCCCCACAGCTAACCCGCATAGACCTTTGAGGTCAAGGGGATTAAACGGTTAGTAAATTATTGCCGCTGCCGATCACGCATCCTACTAGCTTCTTGTAGAAGCAGAGCTTTGGTTGCTTCGGGATCACTAAAAGTCTCTTCAGAAATTGGTTTATCACCAATTTTATATTCACCCTTTACTCTGAAAATCCATTTTGCACGATCTATCATCGCCGGATTGGTTGTATAGACCCCACCAGATATGGCATTCATGACGGGAGTAATAATCTCTTTAATCTGCCATTCTATGTGCCCCTTGCCTTCAATGGTCTGCGCTTTTTCTTTGAGAAAATCCATATGGCGTGTGAAGGCTTCGAGAGCCTGATCCACGTCCGATCCGGGCAGGTCAAGCTGATCACGCCAGTTCTTTATACGCTCTACATCAAGCGCAGCTTCCCTATCCATGCCTAATTCAACAATAGCCTCACGAAGATCAGCGATTTTAACATACGCATCACACACGCCTCTCATCTCATCAACCGTTCTTCTGCAGCCGATTGGTGCGAGGTCACTCAAATTCCTCTTGGCGCTCTCTTCGTTTGCAGCTAAAAGTAATTTCTTAATGAAACTAAAAAGCTCTTGTCCAGAATAATCAACACCTCCTCCATCATCCGCTTTTAAATAAGCGTAAAATTGCTTTGCTTTGTCAAATGCTTCGGTTTTTAATGTCGCAATAAACGATGTATTTTCTTCGGTGGCAATTAGCTCGGGGTTGAAGAATTTGGCTGTGGAAGATGCGTCTATGGCAAGAAGCAATAGCTCAGTGTCGTTTGATTCCCGATGTTTCTCGTATAAAGCTCTTGCCGCTGAAAGCAGCGGTTTGGCAAGTTGTTTTTCGCGTGTGGTTAGCGCTTCCTGTGATTTTGTTGACCGCTTGATGTCTCTAAGTTTCAGTGCTGTAGTATGATACAAACTTCCTAATTTGACCGTTTCTTCAGGGTTTTTTTCTGGGTTCGCTTTCAGCAGTTGGTCACGAATGTCGGCTAACGTGGCGTTGCCAATTTTTATCCAATCATCGGCGCGACCCGTTATTGCCTGCAAGGGCGCGACAATTTCATCAGGCAGGTCGCCCAGGGATTTCATCCCATCCCCCAGACTGCTTGCATCATCAATTAATGCAAACGCAGTTTCAAGCAGGGCTGATTTTGCAGAAATATCTTGAGATTCAAAATTATCCAGCAGATAGGCGGAGTAACGATCGATTACGCCCAAAATAGCAATTTTAGAGGTTGTTATAGTACTGTTACCAGCACCATCAACAAACTGATCTCGATTTCTTTGGAAGCCAGAGATTACAAGACCAATGGACTTTTTGATTTCATCAAAATTCAGGCCAGAAAAATCCCCCCCCCTGCCGACAAGGTATTGGAGGCGTTCTGCATTTGATAGTCCTGTCAACCTCATTCCTCAATCCTTATACTAAATGGCGCCTCGAGAATACTAGGCTGCTTTGCAATGGTTGCAAGCGCCCGTTGCATATCGGCTTCCGTGGTGGTGTGGGTGGCGATGACGATGGTGACTTTTTCGCCCGCCGCCTGGCCGTGCTGGATGAAGGACTTCACCGAAATGCCGCTATCGCGGAAGCTGGCGGTGATGTCGGCCAGCACGCCGGGTTTATCGACGGCGCCGATCCGCACATAATAGGCGGAAGCAAGCGATGCCATGGGCGCGGGTTTGAGCGCGGCGAGTTTATCGGCGGCGATGCCAAACGCGTAAGAGCGGTTGCTGCGGGCGATATCCATGACATCGGCAACGACCGAAGAGGCGGTCGGCGCGCCGCCCGCGCCCGCGCCCTGCATGAAGACGGTGCCGACGCTGTCGCCCTGCACCTGCACAGCGCCCAGCACCCCGCGCACGCTGGCGAGGCTCGATCCTTTCGCCACCAGGCAGGGATGCACCCGCTGTAAAATGCCCTGTTCGGTGCGGCTGGTGATGCCGAGCAGGCGAATGGTGTAGCCGAGCTGGTCGGCAAACTGCATATCGCGAAAGCTCACGCCTTCAATGCCTTCGACATGCAAATGTTTCAGGTCGGGCGCGGCGCCGTAAGCCAGCGCGGTGAGGATGGCAAGCTTGTGCGCGGCGTCCATCCCGCCAACATCGAAGCTAGGGTCGGCCTCGGCATAGCCCAGCGCCTGCGCCTCGGCCAGCACATCGGCCAGCTCGCGTTTGCCTTCCCACATATGGGTGAGGATATAGTTGCAGGTGCCGTTTAATATGCCGATCACGCGGCTGATTGCATTGGCGGCAAGGCCTTCGCGCAAGGCTTTGAGGATCGGGATGCCGCCTGCGACCGCCGCCTCGAAAAACAGCGCGCAGTTCTTGCGCTCCGCTTCGGCGGCGAGGCTCGCGCCATGGGCGGCGATGAGCGCTTTATTGGCGGTGACCACATGCTTGCCGTTTTTAAGCGCGGTTTTTACCAGCTCGTGGGCAACCCCTTCCGCGCCGCCGATTAATTCCACCACCACATCGACATCGCTGGCCGAAACAAGCGCCATGGGGTCGGATTCAAAACGGTAGGCACCGAGTTCGACACTGCGTTCCTTGTTTTTGTCGCGGGCGCTCACGGCGGTGATTTCGATGTCGCTGCCGGTGCGGGCGCGTAGTAATGCGCGCTGCCCTTCAATGATGGCAACGACGCTGGTGCCGACGGTGCCGAGCCCGGCGATTCCGATGCGCAGAGGATGTGTCATGGCCCTTATATGCCACGATGTGGACGGCAAGCATAGAAAAATAATGCGATGGAAATCAGGTGGTTTTTTCGTAGATATCGAGATGATCCGGCCCTAGTTGCACGCGTGCTCCCACCTGCCGCCAGCCGGCAAGCGACAGGCCGCCCTGCGCGGCATCCATTCCCTGTTCGCCGATGATGTGAGGGGCCTGATACCAGTACACCCTGTCCACCAGCCCGCTTTGCAGGAAGCTCGTATTCACGCCTTGCCCGGCTTCGATGAGCAGCCGGGTGATGCCGCGTTCGGTGAGCGCTCCCACCACATCGTCCTCACGCCTATAGACCCAGGCCGGGCGCACTTTCGCGCCCAAAGGAAGCATGCCATGCGAATCAAGCACAACCCGCACCGGCGAACGATCCTCCATGCCGGGGATGCGAACGGTGAGCCGCGGATCGTCGGCGAGCACGGTGCCGATGCCGGTGAGTATGGCGTCGAACTCGGCGCGCAAGTGCTGCGAATGTTCGCGGGCCTCGCTGTCGGTGATGTCGGTGCGTTCTCCGGCGCGTGCGGCAATTTTCCCATCTCTGGAGGTGGCGATTTTCATGGCGATGAAGGGGCGGTTTTTTTCGATGACGGAGAAAAACCCGCGATTCAATTCCCTTGCTGTTTTTTCTTCCATGCCCTCGGTGACGGCGATGCCGGCGGCTCGCAATTGCGCGATACCTTTGCCGTTTACTTCCGGGTTCGGATCGCGGCAGGCGATGACGCATTCGCGGATGCCGGATGCGATGATCGCTTCGGTGCAGGGTGGCGTTTGTCCCTGATGCGCGCAGGGTTCGAGCGTTACGTAAAGGGTGGCGCCTTTGCTATTATCTCCGGCCTGTGCCAGTGCAACCGTTTCGGCGTGCGGCCTGCCTCCTTTCGCGGTGGCGCCCTCGCCAATGATTTTCCCGCCTTTGGCGATGACGGCACCCACGGCAGGATTCGGCCAGCTCTGGCCGAGCACGCCCCGGGCGAGGGCGAGGGCGCGTTGCATACAGCTGTCAGCTATCGGGTGCAAGGTGTCAGGCATAGCCTATCTGTCACCTGTCACCTGCCGCCTGTCAACTGATCTTACTTCTCGCCCAGCTCTTCGACGATGTCCTCGAAATCTTTGGCTTCGCGGAAATCGCGATAGACCGAGGCGAAGCGGATATAGGCGATGGGGTCGAGGTTTTTCAGTTCATCCATCACCACCTTGCCGACGGTATTGGTAGGAATTTCCTGTTCGCCCAGGCTTTCGAGCTTCTGGGTGACGCGGGTGACGAGCTGGTCCACCTGATCGGCGGTAACAGGGCGTTTGCGCGTGGCGATCTGGATCGAGCGCAATAATTTATCGCGGTCGAAGATGCGGCGTTCGCCGTTTTTCTTGACAAGGGTAAGCTCGCGCAGCTGCACGCGCTCGAAGGTGGTGAAGCGCGAGTTGCATTCCGGGCAGAAACGGCGGCGGCGGATGGTCAGCCCATCTTCGCTCGGTCGCGAATCTTTCACCTGCGTATCACTATGACCACAATACGGACATTTCATATTTCTTCCCCTGAATCAAAATATAGATAATAGAAGCAATATTCTAACAATATTTAGATAACAAGGGGTTAATAATTTGGAGCTATATTAATACTTTGTTTTTCAAACATTTTCCCGGCCAAGCATATGTTGGCGGTAGCTGATGGCCTCGGCAATATGGGTGGTGTCGACCTGTTCAGCGCTTGCTAAATCGGCGATGGTGCGGGCGACGCGCAGCACCCTTGTATAGCCGCGCATGGAAAGGCGCATCTTTTCGGTGGCTTTTTCGAGTAGCTGATTGGCGGCGTCACCGAGCTTTACCACCTGCTGGAGTTTCTCGCCTTGCAATTCAGCGTTGGTGCGCATGGGTAATTGCATCCCGGCATAGCGTTCCTTCTGGCGCGCCCTTGCCGCCGCCACCCGTGCGCCGACCTCACTGCTCGATTCGCCCTGCCGGGTCGCCAGCATATCGAGCGTCGGCACGTCCGGCACATCGATCATCATGTCGAAGCGGTCGAGCAGCGGGCCGGAGAGTTTGGACTGGTATTCCACCGCGCATTTCGGCGCTTTGTTGCAGGCTCGCGCCGCATCTGAAATATAGCCGCAGCGGCAGGGATTCATCGCGGCGATAAGCTGGAAACGCGCCGGGTAGGTCACATGAGCGGCGACGCGTGCCACCGAAATCGTTCCGGTTTCGAGCGGCTGGCGGAGCGATTCGAGCACGGCGCGGGGAAATTCCGGCAGCTCGTCGAGGAACAGCACCCCATGATGGGCCAGCGATATTTCGCCGGGAAGCGCCCGCTTGCCGCCACCGACCATGGCCGGCAGCGAAGCCGAGTGATGCGGATCGCGGAACGGGCGGTGATGCGAAAGTTTGCCGCCTTCGAGTTTGCCAGCGATCGATGCGACCATGCTCGCTTCCAGCACCTCGCTTGCATCCATCGGCGGCAATATGCCGGGAATGCAGGAGGCAAGCATCGATTTACCGGCGCCGGGCGGGCCGCACATCAGCAGGTTATGCCCACCAGCGGCGGCCACTTCCAGCGCCCGCCGCGCCGTATGCTGCCCGCGTATCTCGCGCATGTCGGTGGCGCGTGAGGCGGTTTCCTGCACCCGGCATTCCGGTTTGGAGAGCAGTTGCGCGCCCTTCATATGGTTGATGAGCGAGAGGAGGTGCTTGGGGGCGACGATAGCATCAAGCCCCGACCATGCCGCTTCCGACCCGCAGGATTCGGGGCAGATGAGGCCTTTATTTTCTCCGTTGGCATAGAGCGCTGCGGGTAAAATTCCGGAGACCGGCAGCAGCGCGCCATCGAGCGAAAGTTCGCCGAGCGCGACATATCCCGCAATCGCATCTTCCGGCAGCACGCCCATGGCCACCAGCAACCCGATAGCGATCGGCAGGTCGAAATGGCTGCCTTCCTTGATCATATCGGCGGGCGATAAATTCACGGTAATGCGTTTAGCCGGAAGCGAAAGCCCCAGCGCGTGGATGGCGGCGCGCACCCGCTCGCGTGATTCGGCGACCGCTTTGTCGGGCAATCCCACCACCATGAAGGCGGGCAGGCCGCCGGAAAGCTGCACCTGCACATCGATCGGCACCACTTTAATGCCCTCGAAGGCGACGGTGGAAACATGCGCTACCATTTATTCCTCCCCCTACTGGGGAGGGAGTATGAGACATGCGCTACCATGGGCGCAGTCCCGCCTGTATCAGCATCAATCTGGTCTTGGTAAGCGGCAGGCCGATCACGTTTGAAACCGAGCCGTTAATGCGGGGAATAAAGGCCTCCGCAAGCCCCTGAATGGCATAGCCACCGGCCTTGCCTTCCCATTCTTTGCTTGCGATATAATGATCGATATCGGCTTTGGAAAGATGGGTAAACTGCACCACAGTCATTACGGTAGCGGAACGTATTTTTTGCTGATGATGGAGTGCTATGGCTGTATATACGCGGTGGCGTTTTCCCGAAAGTAATTTGAGGCAGGCACGCGCCGTTTTTTCATCCTCGGCTTTGGGGAGGATACGCTTGCCACAGGCAACCACCGTATCGGCGGCGAGTATCAGCGCGTCCGGGTGCCGCACCGCTACATGCGCGGCTTTGGCCATGGCCACGCGCTTCGCATAGAGATGCGGCAGCTCGTTTTTCAGGGGGGTTTCATCAATATCCGCCGGGACGATCTGGGCTGGGGTGATGCCCATCGCAGCCAGCAATTGCACGCGGCGGACAGAGGCGGAAGCCAGGATGAAAGTGGGTGCTGTCATTGCGAGCACACGCGAAGCAATCCAGCTTCATTGAATAATGTTTGAAAATGGATCGCCACGTCGGCTAAGCCTCCTCGCGATGACGAATTATTTCTCTCTGAATTTAACGCGGCCCTTGGTCAGGTCGTAAGGGGTCATTTCCACCATCACCTTATCGCCGGCCAGTACGCGGATGCGGTTCTTGCGCATCTTGCCGGAGGTGTGGGCAATAATGACATGGCCGTTTTCCAGCTGCACGCGGAAGGTCGCGTTGGGCAGCAATTCCATTACGATGCCGGAAAATTCGAGTAGTTCTTCTTTAGCCATATTATTCCTTTTTTTGCCATCCCCGCGCAGGCGGGGATCCATATCTTTGCACGCTTATAGCATAGGAAAATTATGCTGCAAGCGGGGATCGGGCGCATACAGCGAGATCCCGGACATCTGCTTTTCTTGCCATTTGCGCTGCTCATGGAGAAAAGCGGATTCCGGGATGACCGGCACCTAAGGCAGCAAAGCTGCCAAGGTGGCGGTCATTTAAGATGTAAAACGCAAACAAGCGTAAACAGCCGCCTTGCTGTGGCATGATCGATGGTGATTTTAGCGGCGAGCATCTCCTGCAGGATGCCCGCCCCTTCGTTATGCAGGCCGCGCCGGCCCATATCAATGGCTTCGATCTTGCCGCAGCTATTGGTTTTGAGCGCATCGTAATAGCTTTCGCAGATCAGGAAATAATCGCGGATAATGCGCTTGAGCGGCGATACCGGCAGGGCGACGCGTATATGTTTTTCACCGTGAACCGAGGTGATGTCGAACACCAGCCGGTTATCCTCTACCTTGAGCACGACATCGTAAGGGCCGCATTCCAGCTCCAGCGGGTCGAAGAGATTTTCGTCCAGCAGGTCGGCGATGGCGACGTTACGCTCATGTTCGGCCTCGGTGGAGCGTATGTGCCTGCCGCCCTCTTCGAGCCGGATGGAATGAATATGCTCGGCCGGATTCATGGCTTGCGGATCGAAAGCGAAAGCTCATGCGCGCCGAGGCCCTCGGTATGGGCGAGTACTTCGCCGTAGGGGCGCACGGCTTCAAACGACTCTTGCGTGCAGGAAATGATCGAACTGCGCTTTAGAAAATCGAACACGGAAAGCCCGGACGAGAACCGTGCTGTGCGCGAAGTGGGCAGCACGTGCGACGGCCCGGCGATATAGTCGCCCACCGCTTCCGGTGTGTGCCGCCCGATGAAAATGGCTCCGGCATGGCGGATATTCTTTGCAAGTTCTTCGGCGTTTTCCGTCATCAGCTCGAGATGTTCCGGCGCGATGTCATTGGCGATGTCGCAGGCCTGCTGCCAGTTTTCCACCGTGATGATGGCGCCGTAATGTTCCCATGAGGCGCGGGCGATATTCTGGCGCGGCAGTGTTTTCAGCATTTTTTCCAGCTCGGCTTCGACGCTTTCGGCAAAGCGGGCATCGTCGGTAATCAGGATGGACTGGGCGAGCGGGTCATGCTCGGCCTGCGACAGCAGGTCGGCGGCGACCCAGGCCGGGTTGCTCTTATTATCGGAGAGGACGAGGATTTCGGAAGGGCCTGCGATCATGTCGATGCCCACGGTGCCGAACACCTGCCGCTTGGCTTCGGCGACATAGGCATTGCCGGGGCCGACGATTTTATAGACAGGCTTAATCGTTTCGGTACCGAAAGCGAGCGCGGCTACGGCCTGTGCTCCGCCTATTTTATAAATCTCGTCCACGCCTGCGACATGGGCCGCAGCGAGCACGGCGGAATTGAGAACGCCTTCTGGGCAGGGCACCACCATCACCAATCGTTTGACGCCCGCGACCTTGGCCGGAATAGCATTCATCAGCACCGAGCTGGGATAAGCCGCCGTGCCGCCCGGAACATAAAGCCCCACCGCGTCGATGGCGCTCCAGCGGTGGCCGAGGCGCGTGCCGGACTCATCGACATAATCGAGATCGGCAGGCATTTGCTTTTCGCTGTAGCTCTTGATGCGGGCGCTTGCAAGCTTCAGCGATTTCATCAGTTCCGGCGCGCAGAGCGAGAGCGCGTTGGCGATTTCACGTTCGCTCACGCGCATGGTCTCCGGGCTTAGCGCATGGCGGTCGAACTGGTCGGTCAGGCGGATCAGCGAGGCGTCGCCTTCCTTGCGGATATGCGAAATGATGGTGGCGACGATGGCGGAGACGTCCTTGGTCGCTTCCTCGCGGCAGGCCATGAGCGCGGCAAGCTGCGAGGTAAAATCTTTTGCGGAGGCGGAGAGTTTACGCATGTCCGATCGCCTCGCGGAAAGCCGCGATCAGCGCATTCATTTCGCTGCTCCTGGTTTTGAAGGTCGGGCGGTTGATGATGAGGCGCGAGGAAACTTTGGTGATGACGTCGGTTTCGACCAGCCCGTTGGCGGCGAGGGTTTTGCCGCTGCTCACCAGGTCGACGATGCGCGGCGCGAGGCCAAGGCTCGGCGCCAGTTCCATCGCGCCGGAGAGCTTGATGCATTCGGCCTGGACGCCGCGTTCGGCGAAATAGCGGCGGGTGATGTTCGGGTATTTGGTGGCGACCCGCACATGGCTTTCGTGAGCCGTTTTTGATGCTTCAACATCTTTTTCAAGCATGGCGACGCTTAGGCGGCAATGGCCGATATTCAGGTCGAGCGGCTGGTAAATATCGGCGTAATCGAATTCCATCAGCACGTCGGAACCGGCCATGCCCACATGCGCGCCGCCGAACGCGACAAAGGTCGGCACATCGAACGAGCGCACGCGAATCAGCGTAATCGGCTGGTTCTTGCAGCTAAATTGCAGCTGGCGCGATTCCTCGTCGAAGAAGGCGGCCTCCGGCGTGATACCGGCGCGCTGCAGGAGCGGTTGCAATTCCGAAAGGATGCGTCCTTTGGGCACGGCGATGGTGAGGGCAGATTGCAGCACGTAATACTCTCTCGTTTGTCGGTGGATGCGGAGTATTGCAATATCCGCGTTTTTATCAAGCAAATAGCGCATCGCGCCGTTTAAAACGGTGGTAAAGGCGAAAAATGCTTGACGAGACGGTGTTATAACGCTAATAATGGGCGCACAGTGCGGGCATACCATGTCCCTCCCCTTGTCCGCCGCATAAAAAACGCCCCCTGTTTTTTGTTTATATCCCTCCCCAACAAATAGTTATTATATCAATGAAATTACAAGACCTTAAGCTGAAAAACGCCAATGAATTGCTGGCACTCGCCGAAGCGAACGACGTGGAAAATGCCGCTTCCATGCTGAAACAGGAGATGGTGTTCGCCATCCTGAAAAAACAGGCGGAAAAAGGCGAAGTCATCACCGGCGAAGGCGTGGTCGAAATATTGCAGGACGGGTTCGGTTTCCTGCGCTCCCCGCTGGCCAACTATCTTGCAGGGTCGGACGATATCTATGTGTCGCCGACACAGGTGCGTAAATTTTCCCTGCGTACCGGCGATACGGTGTCCGGTGAAATCCGCGCACCGAAGGAAGGCGAACGTTATTTCGCACTCACCAAGGTCAACACCATCAATTATGACGATCCGGAAGCGGTCCGCCATCGCATCAATTTTGATAACCTGACCCCTTTATATCCGGAGCGCCGCATCAAGCTCGAAGTGGAGATGACGGAAAAGGCCGCGCCCGCCGCGCCGGTGTCCGAAGGCCCGGCTAGATCCAAGAAAAAAGAAGTGACCACCGACCTTTCCATGCGTGTCGCCGATATCGTAACTCCGCTCGGTTTCGGCCAGCGGGCGCTGATCGTGGCCCCGCCGCGCACCGGTAAAACGGTCTATCTACAAAACATTGCACACTCGATCACCGCCAACCATCCCGATGCCTTTCTCATCGTGCTGCTCATCGACGAACGCCCGGAAGAAGTCACCGACATGCAGCGCACGGTCAAAGGCGAAGTGGTGTCAAGCACCTTCGATGAACCGGCGACGCGCCATGTGCAGCTTGCGGAAATGGTGATCGAAAAAGCCAAAAAACTGGTGGAGCATAAAAAAGATGTGGTGATCCTGCTCGATTCCATCACCCGCCTGGCGCGTGCTTACAACACCGTGGTGCCAAGCTCCGGCAAGGTGCTGACGGGCGGTGTGGATGCCAACGCATTGCAACGCCCGAAACGTTTCTTCGGTGCAGCGCGTAATATCGAGTTCGGCGGTTCGCTTACTATTATTGCGACGGCTCTCATCGAAACCGGCAGCCGCATGGACGAGGTGATCTTCGAGGAATTCAAAGGCACCGGCAACTGCGAGATCATCCTTGACAGAAAGCTTGCCGACAAGCGCACCTTCCCGGCCATCGACATCACCAAATCCGGTACCCGCAAGGAAGACCTGCTGGTGGATAAGGCGACGCTTACGAAAATGTGGGTGATGCGGAAAATCCTGAACCCGATGGGGCCGATGGACGGCATCGAATTCCTGCTGGAAAAACTCCAGGAAACAAAAACCAACGCCGAGTTCTTCGAGAAGATGAACCGGGGGTGATTTCGCATTACAAAACCGTAACCCGGCCTTCGTACCGGCGTAACCTTGCCTTCGCTAATGTTTGCGCATAGCTGAAGGAGGTTGTTATGTTGAAGTCATTATTGCTTGCTCTTGGACTTATTGCTTTATCAAGCGGCGCGGCGCTGGCCGATTCCTATCATGGCCATCGCCATCATGGTAATCACTACAAGAGCCACTACAAGCCGCGCACGGTGGTGAGCTTTCATTTTGGCCCAACCCCCGTCTATCGCTCCCGTTACTACCACCGGCCGCAGGTGGTGTATGTGCCGCAGCCGGTTCCGCCGCAAATAGTGTATATCAGCGATAATAGCAACCGCGCAGTAGGCGGCGTGGATGGTCGTTACTGCCGCGAATACCAGGCGGTCTCGCGCATCGGCGGTGCCAAGCAGCAGACTTACGGCACGGCCTGCCTGCAGCCCGACGGCAGCTGGGAAATCATCAGCTAGGGCGTGTGGATGCGCAGTGAATGACGTGCTTGCGTCTGTGTATCACGAATGATTGGCTAAAGAACAAATAAACCGATAACTCGCTGGCGTGAGCGAAAGAGAGATTGTCGTCGGGGTAAATAATCATTTCTACTGGGATGGAAAACTCGCTAGACCGAGCCAGATGCGAAACATCACTTCTGTTATACGAGCGCAGTAGCGCGAGCCAGCCTTGAGCGCGCTTCATGGAGTTTCCAGTAGGAAACTCCGGAAGCAACTAGATTAAGCTAATGCCCCGTGGCAGTGTTTGAATTTTTTGCCGGATCCACACGGGCACGGATCGTTCCGCCCCACCTTGTCGGAGGCGGCAGGCTTTGCCGGTGGCGTTTCGCCGCGATTTTCGACCATCTTTTTCTGCGCGGATTTCAGCGCCAGATCCTCTGGGTTCTCCACATGTATTTCCAGATGGGCGAGGCGGGTGACGGTCAGCTCGCGCAGGCCGTGCAGCATCTGCTCGAACAGCGAGAAGGCCTCCTGCTTATATTCCGAAAGCGGGTCGCGCTGGCCGAAGCCGCGCAGGTGGATGCCCTGGCGCAAATGATCGAGCGACAGCAAATGGTCTTTCCATAGCTGGTCGAGCGTTTGCAGCAGCACGCGCTTTTCGGCCATGCGCATCAGATCCTCACCGTATCTGGCGAATTTTGCAGTATACATTTCATCGATTGCCTTGTTCAGCCGCTCGCTGATTTCGGCATCGGCGATACCTTCTTCCCCGGCCCAATCAAGGATCGGCAGATGCAGCCCGTAAACGCGGAAGATTTCTTTTTCCAGATCCGCCGTCTGCCACGCTTCCGCATAGGAGTGGGCAGGAATATAGGTGGAAACCAGATGCTCGCTGATTTCCGCGAACATGGCGTTCACCGTTTCGCTCACCTCTTTGGCTTCCATCAGCTCGATGCGCTGCTCGTAGATCACCTTGCGCTGGTCGTTCATCACATCGTCATATTTCAGCAGGTTTTTGCGGATCTCGTAGTTGCGCTGCTCGACCTTCTGCTGTGCCCGCTCAATCGCCTTGGTCATCCATGGGTGGAAGATCGCCTCGTCCTCTTTCATGCCGAGCTTTTGCAGCAGGCCGTCGATACGCTCGGAGCCGAAAATACGCATCAGATCGTCTTCCAGCGACAGGAAGAATTTCGAGGCGCCCGGATCGCCCTGACGGCCCGAGCGGCCCCGCAGCTGGTTATCGATACGGCGCGATTCATGGCGCTCGGTGCCGATGACATACAGCCCGCCGACCGCGATCACCGCCTGTTTATCCGCTTCCGATTCCTCGCTGCCGCCGAGCTTGATATCAGTGCCGCGCCCGGCCATGTTGGTGGCGATCGTCACCCCGCCCAGACGCCCGGCCTGGGCGATGATATTCGCCTCCTGCTCGTGATAGCGGGCATTGAGCACCTGATGCTCGATTTTTTCTTTTTTCAGCAGCTTGGAGAGATATTCCGATTTTTCGATCGACACTGTGCCGACCAGCATCGGCTGGCCGCGCTCATGCGCTTCCTTGATTTCCTTGACCACCGCCCGGTATTTTTCTTCCGCCGTGCGGTAGATTTCATCCTGCGCGTCCTTGCGCGAAACCGCAACGTTGGTGGGAATCTCGATCACTTCGAGCTTGTAAATATCGTGGAACTCGCCGGCCTCGGTCATGGCGGTGCCGGTCATGCCGGAGAGTTTCGGATACATGCGGAACAGGTTCTGGAACGTCACCTGCGCGAGCGTCTGGTTCTCGTTCTGGATTGCCACCTGCTCCTTGGCTTCGAGCGCCTGGTGCAGGCCTTCGGAATAGCGCCGTCCCTCCATCATCCGGCCGGTGAATTCATCGATGATGACTACCTTGCCGTCCTTCACGATATAATCGACATCCTTGGCGAACAGCGTGTGCGCCTTGAGGCCCTGGTTCACATGATGCACCAGCGAGACGTTATGAATATCATAGAGCGATGAGGCTTCCGGCATCATCCCGGCCTTAATCAGCTCCGCCTCAACGAACTGCACACCCGCCTCGGTGAGCGAGACGCTGCGTTGTTTTTCTTCCTTATCGTAATGCTCCGGCTTCACATGGCGCATCACCCGGTCGACCTGGTTATACAGGTCGGAGTTGTCCTCGGTCGGCCCGGAAATAATCAGCGGCGTGCGCGCCTCGTCGATCAGGATCGAATCGACCTCGTCGATAATCGCGTAATGGAACGGGCGATGCACCATGGCGGCGCGGGCAAATTTCATATTGTCGCGCAGATAGTCAAAGCCAAGCTCGTTATTGGTGCCGTAGGTGATGTCGCAGGCGTAAGCCGCCTGCCGCTCATCGTCATCCAGCCCATGGGTGATGCAACCGACGGTAAGCCCCAAAAACGCATGCAGCTTTCCCATCCATGCCGAGTCACGCGCCGCCAGGTAATCATTCACCGTCACCACATGCACGCCCTTGCCTGCGAGCGCGTTGAGATAGGCGGCAAGCGTACAGACCAGTGTTTTACCTTCGCCGGTTTTCATCTCGGCGATCATGCCGCGGTGGAGCACGATGCCGCCGACCAGCTGCACGTCGAAATGGCGCATGCCGAGCACGCGACGCCCTGCCTCGCGCACGGTGGCAAAGGCATCGACCAGCAGCTGGTCCAGCGTTTCGCCGCCCTGACAACGCTCGCGCAGCCACTGGGTGCGGCCTTTCAATTCCTCGTCAGAAAGGCGCTGCAATTGCGGCTCCAGCGCGCCGATTTTCTGGACGATCGGTTGCAGCGATTTGATAAAACGGTCGTTCGACGACCCAAACAGGGCTTTAAGCAGCATTCAGTCTTTCCCAAGGTGATGCAGTGACATAGGGGCAAAAAGGCATGAAGTCAACGGCAGGCTTGCGTAAGGCGACACAATATGCGATAAGCCCAATGATTCCACCCTACCACCTCACACACAGGATTTGTTATGCATCGCTTCCGCAATCTGCTGCTTGCTGCCACCCTTGTTGTATCCACCGCTGCCCTTGCTGCGGGCGATTATCCTATCGTTAAATACGGTAACGAGGAAATCAAGCTTTCCGAGGTGCTGGAAACGTGGAAAACGCTGTTTCCGGGTGGAAATGCGCCGGATTTCAAGACATTCGACGAAAATATCCGCCAGAATGTGCTGCGCGGCATGGTGTCGGAAAAATTGCTCTATAAAGAGGCGCTGAAAGCCGGTTACGACAAAAATCCAGTCGTCAAGAAACGGATGGAGGAGATGCAGAGGCAGATCGTGCTGCAAAGCTATATGGAGGCCAAGGCCAAGGATTTATTGACCGACGAGGAGCTGAAAAAAGTCTATGATGAAAAAGTGAAGAATTCCGCGGGCGTTGAGGAAGTAAGGGCGCGCCATATTCTGGTTAAAACCGAGGAAGAAGCGAAAAAAATTGCCGAGGAACTTAAAAAAGGCGGCGATTTCGAGAAAATCGCCCGCGAGCAATCGACCGATAAAGGGTCAGGCGCCCAGGGCGGCGATCTCGGCTGGTTCACCAAGGATAAAATGGTGGCCGAATTTGCCGATGCCGCCTTTGGCTTGAAAAAAGGCGCGGTGTCTGCGCCGGTGAAATCGGGATTCGGCTGGCACATCATCAAACTGGAAGACCGGCGTGCGGTGAAGCCGGCGAGCTTTGAAGAATCGAAGGAAGAATTGCGCGGCGAGGCCACGGAAAAAGCGGTGG
This sequence comes from Alphaproteobacteria bacterium, assembly GCA_033763575.1. Taxonomy (GTDB): domain Bacteria; phylum Pseudomonadota; class Alphaproteobacteria; order Rickettsiales; family SXRF01; genus JANRKF01. The sequence goes on from JANRKF010000026.1 coordinate 107,822, forward strand.
ATGAATATGTCTCCGGCCTGCTCAAAAACGCCAAGGTCAAATATTACGATGAAAATGGCAAGGAGCTGCCGTTCGATGCCACGGCAAAACCTTCCGGCGACCATGCGGAGCATATCGATTAATGCAGCGTTCACCGCTCGCGCCAACGTCTTTTCCCGCGCTGCCTGCAATTGGCGGCGTGAAGCTCGCGACGGCGAGCTGCGAAATTCGCTATAAAGCGCGTGAGGATGTGCTGCTGGTCGCCATGGAGCCGGGCACGCAGGCCGCCGGTGTATTCACCCGGTCGCTCACCGCATCCGCCCCGGTGCTCGCCTGCAGGGAAGCGTTGAAAGCGGGCAGCGCGCGCGTGCTGGTGGTAAATTCCGGCAACTCCAATGCCTTCACCGGCAAGGCGGGCGTGGCATCGATTGAGCGGGTGCGCAAAAAAAGCTGCGAGCTTGCGGACTGCAATCCATCGGAATTTTTCATGGCCTCGACCGGCGTCATCGGTGAAAAACTTCCGGACGAGAAAATCACCGCCGCGCTCGAAAATCTTTTTTCCTCGGTGGGCGAAGGCTGGTGGGACAAGGCGGCTCGCGCCATCATGACCACCGACACCTACCCGAAAATGGCCACGCGCAGCGCAACCATCGGCGGCAAAAAAATTACCATCAACGGCATCGCCAAAGGCTCCGGCATGATCGCGCCGGACATGGCGACCATGCTCGCCTTTGTGTTTACCGATGCGAATATTCCTGCCGCGATCTTGCAGGAGATGCTTTCCGAAGCGAACGCGCAAAGCTTTAACGCCATCACCGTCGATGGCGATACCTCGACCTCCGATACACTGCTGCTTTTTGCCACCGGCAAGGCGGGCAATGATCCCAAGGCCGATCTGGCGGAATTCAAAAAAGCGCTCACCGAGCTGCTGCATGAGCTGGCACTGCTGGTGGTAAAAGACGGGGAGGGCGCGGAAAAACTCATCACCATCACCGTGACCGGCGCCGCATCGCCGAAAGCCGCCCGCGTGATCGGCATGAGCATCGCCAATTCGCCGCTGGTGAAAACGGCCATCGCAGCCGCCGATGCCAACTGGGGCAGGATCGTGATGGCGGTGGGCAAGGCCGGTGAGGCGGCCGACCGCGACAAGCTATCCATCCATATCGGCGGAGTCAGCGTCGCCAAAGAAGGCATGATCGATCCGGATTACAAGGAATCGCAACTCGCCTCCCACATGCAGGGCAGGGACATCAGCATCCTGGTCGATGTCGGGGTGGGAAGTGCCAGCTCCACCGTTTACAGCTGCGACCTGACCCATCGTTATATCGATATCAACGGAAGCTACCGGACGTGAAAACCCTTCTTGTCGTCGCTAGCGCCCTCATCAATTCCGCAGGCGAAATATTGCTGGCGCAGCGCCCCGAAGGGAAACGCCTGGCCGGTAAATGGGAATTTCCCGGCGGCAAGGTGGAGGAAGGCGAATCGCCGGAAGCCGCGCTCATCCGCGAGATCAAAGAGGAATTGGATGTCGTCATCACACCGGAAACCCTCGAACCCTTCTGGTTTTTATCGCATGATTATGTCAGCGAGTTCGGCTTTCACCTGCTCATGCCGGTCTATCTTTGCCGCGCATGGGAAGGCACGCCGAAGGCAATGGAGCACGCCGCTATCCGCTGGGTGCACCCACGCGATATGCCCGCCATGGACATGATCGAAGCCGATGCACAACTCGTACAAAAACTAGTGGAAATGTCATCCCGAGCGTAGCCGAGGGATCTTTACACAGCGGCGATCCTTCGCGCTTCGCTCAGGATGACAATATGGATAAATTCACTTTCCCGCTGCCCCGCCGGGCCGGCTGCTGCTGCGAATCATGCGGCTTCCACGCGGTAAGCGTCAGCAGCTCGAAGGTGGCGCGCACGCGGCCCTCCTCCGCTTCAAAATGCTGCATGTAATGCTCGGCCATTTTCATCATCAGGCTGCACGGGGTGAAGGTTTTTTGCGAAGCAAGCAGCGCGTTGGCCTGGCCCATGGCGCGCAGCTCATGCAGCAGTTTCAGCGGGTGGGCATAGTGCAGTTCCAGCCGCTCGCTATCGACCACCGGCAGGGCAAACCCCGCCCGCTGCAACAACGCCCCGGCGTCGCGTATATCGACGAAGGGCGATACGCGTGGCGAAATGCCGCCCTTCATTTCCATTTCCGCCGCTTCGAACGAGGAGCGCAGTTCGGCAAGCGTCTCCCCGCCCGGCAGCATGGCCAGGAACAGGCCGTCCGGTTTCAGCGCCCGCTGGATTTGAATGAGCACGCCCGGCAAATCATTCACCCAGTGCAGCGATCCGCAGGCCATCACGAGATCGAAGCTTCCCGGCTCCACCTCCAGCATGTCATCATGCAGTTCGCCATCGATGATGGCCTCGATACCTGCCGACACCGGCACATACCCGGCGAGCAGGCCATGTTTCGGGCTCAGGTCAAGCAGGCGCGGAAAGCGGCGGTTAATATCGCTAAGGCGGTCGGCGAGGCGCTCCATCATTTCGCGCAGCAGGAAATCCTCGCTGGCGCGCTGGTGGTGCAGGGCAATGCGGCGCTTATCGAAAATGATGGGGTTGGGCATATTCATATGCTAATCATTAGTGATGCTGAAGCCGCTCCTCAATCTCTTTTTCCCGCCGCAATGCCTGGTGTGCGAAACGCTGGTGCCGACCCACGGCACGCTCTGCACCGAATGCTGGAACAATGTGCCCTTCATCAGCCCGCCGATGTGCGCCTGCTGCGGCCTGCCGCTGGAATTCGCGGTGGATGAAAACACGCTCTGCGGCGAATGCCTGCGCGAGCACCCGCCCTATAGCCGCGCCCGCGCCGCGTTTGTGTATAACGAATCCAGCCGCACGCTGGTGATGAAACTCAAATACCAGGACGATACCTATCTCGCCCCCGTGTTCGCGCACTGGCTGAGGGGCGCAGGGGCAGAACTCATTGCCGCGAGCGACCTCATCCTCCCCGTGCCGCTCTATTACTGGCGGATGGTATCGCGCCGCTATAACCAGTCGCTGCTGCTCGCCCGCATCCTTGCGGAACATACCGGCCTTCCCATGCTGCCGGATGGCTTAAAACGCATCCGCGCCACCGCCCAGCAAACCGGCCTCACCCGCCCGCAGCGCGAGAAAAACGTCAAAGGCGCTTTCATCGTCCCGGAAAAACACCGCGCCGCCATTAAAGGAAAATCCATCCTCCTCATCGACGATGTGATGACCACCGGCGCGACGCTGAACGCCTGCACCAACATACTGCTAAAAGCCGATGCCGGGCAGGTGAATGTGCTGACGCTGGCGAGAAGGGCGTAACAACAAAACAACCTCCCGTTATGCGAAGGCAGTAGCCTGAGCCAGCCCTGAGCAACGCCCATGCGATTTCCAGCAGGAAATCGCGGGGCAACTTAAATATTAAAATACTTCGCCTGCGGGTGATGCACCACGATGGCGCTGGTCGATTGTTCGGGGTGAAGCTGGTATTCATCCGAAAGTTCAATGCCGATTTGCTCCGCACCCAATAATCGCAATAATATTTCTTGGTCTTCCAGCCGAGGGCAGGCGGGATAACCAAAAGAATAGCGCGAACCGCGATAGCCCTGCTTGAGCATTTTCTTGATGTCGCGGTCATCCTCATGGCCGAAGCCAAGCTCGGCGCGGATGCGCTTATGCATATATTCGGCTGCGGCTTCCGCGATTTCCACACCTAGGCCATGCAGATAAAGATAATCCTGGTAGCGATTATTCGCGAACCAATCCCGCGCCACATCCGCCACTTTCTGCCCTGCCGTCACCACCTGCAAACCGATCACATCGCGCTCACCGGAATCGATATCGCGGAAGAAATCGGCGACGCAGATGCCGCCGTCTTTATCCTGCCGGGGGAGCTGGAACAGCCCGGTTTCCTTGGTTCCCGATTCATCGAATAAGACAAGGTCGTTGCCACGCGCCGCGCATTTGAAATAGCCGTAGGCTGCCTTGGGCTGGAGGATGTCTTCGCGCTCGCATTCTTCCAGCAAACGTTTCAGGATAGGCCGCACCTCGGCGTCCACCCATTTCCAATATTCATCCAGCGACTTGCCCGCTTTTTTAAAACCCCAATGGAAGGTGAACAGCATCTGGTCGTTGAGATAAGCGACCAGCGCCTTCACCGGAATATTTTCAATCACACGCGGCCCCCAGAAAGGCGGCACCGGCACCTCCACACCCTTGGCGAGTTCCGCGCGCTTGGTTTTGATTTCTTCCACCTCGATAGGACGCAGATCGCTTTTAATCAGCGCCTGCCCGGCTTCCTCATTCTGGCTCCAGCGCTGCTTGGCCTTGGCGTTGCTGGGCCGGTTATGCTTGCGCTTTTTGACCTCTTCCAGATACTCATCGAACTGCTTATCGGCCACCTTGTTCATCAGATCCAGCCCATCGAACGCATCCTGCGCATAAGCCACACGGCCTGCGCCATAGGCCGCCACGCAATCTTCCTCCACATAAGCCCGCGTCAGCGCCGCGCCGCCCAGCAGCACCGGAATATCGACGCCGAGGCTCGTCAGTTCCTGTAAATTCTCGCGCATCACCACGGTCGATTTTACGAGCAGACCAGAAAGCCCCACCGCGTCCGGCTTATGCTCGGAAATGGCGGTAATGATATTGGAAATCGGCTGCTTGATGCCAAGATTAATCACCTTATAGCCGTTATTGGTCAGGATAATATCCACCAGATTTTTGCCGATGTCGTGCACATCGCCTTTCACGGTCGCAAGCACGATCACGCCTTTTTCCTGCCCTTCCACCTTTTCCATGAACTGCTCTAAATAGGCCACGGCCTTTTTCATCGTCTCGGCGCTTTGCAATACGAAAGGAAGCTGCATCTTGCCCGCGCCGAACAGCTCGCCCACCACCTTCATCCCGGCAAGCAATATATCATTAATGATGACCAGCGGCGTATGCGTCTTCATCGCCTCGGCAAGATCCTCTTCCAGCCCCTTCTTGTCGCCGTCGACGATGCGGTCTTTGAGTATGCCCTCGATGGTGTCGGCACGCGCTTTCTTCGCCGAAGCCGCGCCTTTTCGCCCCTCGAACAGCGCGATGAAATATTGCAGCGGATCGTAAGGATCGTCCGGCGTGCCCGCAGGCTTTGGGGGGATATAATCGCTCATAGGGGCGTGTTTTACGCTAAAAGCGCCGCCCCGTCTATAGTGCTAGTCGATATAATAGAGCCACAGCGTGTTACCGACAGAATCCACCGGCTGGTAGGCATCGAGCCATTGCAGTTTTTCCTGCGATAGCAGCTTTTCAGCGCGACCAACCGCAATCCAGCCGGTAATCTTCTCCGAAGGACAGCCATCGGGCTTTAGCCCAAGCGTCTGGTCCATACGACGAATAAAGCCATTCAGCCAAAAACAGGTATATAGATGGGTGATGTGGCGTTTTTTGATTGCCTCCGCCAGCTGCAAATATTGCTGTCCCCAGTCGAGGTCGCTATCGAAGGAGATGTGCTCGGGATGTCCGCCGGTTATCCACCGGGCGGGCTGGTTGTAATAGGAAATGCGGTCGGGAAAACCATCTAGGAAATCATAAGCCTGTAATGCCGCCAGCGCGATCAGTGATAGCCGGAACAATCGTCGTATATAGGTGTGTTTTTGCCGCCATAACCATAACAGCCCGTAGCCGGAAACAACCGCCATCATGGGATACACGGCGAGCGCATGGCGAACGCCTATATTGATGTCGCTCGGCATATTGACGGCAAAAATCGCCAGCACCGCGATAATCGGGAAAACGGACTCAACCGTTTTTTGCTCCCGCACGATGCGCCGCACGACCCTGCCCAGTGCCAATATATTGGCGCAGAGGAAAGCGATCGGCGTCTTGAAAAAATACACCACAGGGAAAAAATACCACACCCCTGCATTGTTAAGCGGACGGAAAAGCCAGGTGGCATGCCCGCTCTTGTTTTTATCGAGCACTTGCTGGAAACCGTCGATCAGCGGCTGGTAGGAAAATAAATAAAGCGCCGCTAACACCAGCAGGAAAAACCCGCTCACAACTACTGCCCATCGCATATGCCGCAAGCCGATGGAAAATACCGGCGCGCCGGGAAGCCGCCTGAAAACTACCATGCAATTCAGCACCGCCATCGCCGCCATCGCCACCGGCCAGTAAAACACGTTGGAAAATTTCGCCGCCACCATCAACGCAAGCACCACTCCCGCAAGCACGCTATTAAACAGGCCCGGTTGCTTTAGCCAGCGCAGGCTTGCCATAATCCCCGCCATCAGCATGGTGGCCCCTCCCATATCGGTCGTTGCAAGTCCCGCATGCGCGGCAACCGTGGGAAGGGTCACATACATGCCGAGCGATAGAAGTGCAGCCGGGACACCAAAGAGCTGCCTGCTCCAGCTATAAACCAACAGGCAGGAAATCAGGTAGAACGGCAAAACGCCCAGCCGCATCAGGATGAGATTGAAAACATAGTCACCATGGGCATGCAATATATCGAGCCCCTGAAACCAGTAATCTTCATCGGAACCGGCGACGGCATCTTCCTTGCCCACAACAAAAAGCAGGCTCGCCGCCATCAACCGCGCAAGCGGCGGGTGCAAAGGTTCATGGCTATATTCATTCTGGCTCCACCACTGCATGCCGGTGCCAATATGCGCTATTTCATCGAAAACATGGCTAAGCTTCTGATAGGTTCCAACGATGTTGGCGGCGCCGAACAATATTAAAAGAGCGACAATCAAATTCGCATGTCGCAGCACCGGCATCCGCTACACCTGTTTTTCGATATGGAAACGGGGCCGGGCCTTGGTCTCCATATAGATTTTTCCTATATATTCGCCGATAATCCCGATCGACAGCATCTGCACGCCGCCGAGGAAAAAGAGCGGTATGACCGTCGACGCCCAGCCGGGCACGGCATTATCGGTGAGCAACACCTGCCAGAATGCATAGAGCACGAGCAGGAAAGAAACCAGCGAGACGGTGATGCCGAACACGAAAATGGCCCGTAGCGGCGCCGCCGAAGTAGACATGATCCCGTTCCAGGCAAAACCGAGCAGCGAGAAAGGGGTGTATTTAGTGTGGCCTGCCACGCGCTCCTTGCGCGCATATTCGACAGTGGCGGCGGTAAATCCAAGATGGGGAATAATGCCGCGCAGGAACAAATTCACCTCGCCATATTCTCCGAGCGCGTCAAGCGCCGCCCTTCCCAGCAGCCGGTAATCGGAATGGTTGAGGATGATTTTAATCCCAAGCCAGCGCACGACCTTATAATAAAATCCCGCGAAGAGCCGCTTGAAAAATGTATCCTTATCGCGGGCGATGCGGACGCCATAGACAATTTCCGCGCCCTGCAAATGATGGCGAACCATCGCCTCGATGACGTCGGCATCGTCCTGCAAATCGGCATCGATCGTCACCATCATATCGCAGGGAAGAGTGGTAATGGCCGCCATGATGGTGCGCTGCGTGCCGCGATTGCCTGAAAGCTTGATGCCATGAACATGGCCGGAGGCTTCAGCGTAATGCTCGATCAGCGGCCATGTGCCGTCCCTGGAGCCGTCATCGACAAAATAAAGCGCGCTGGCCGGGCTTACCAGCTTCTGTTCGACCAGCTTCGATAATATGCGTGATAATTCCGCGTTGCATGCCGGCAGCGCCTCTTCCTCGTTATAGCAGGGAATGACGATGGCGAGCGTCTTCATACCGGCCGCACGACAACCAGTATGATAATCAGCACCAGAAGCAGCGTCGGCACCTCGTTCAGGATACGGTAATATTTAGTGCTCCTGGTATTTTTGTCATTGGCGAATTGCCTACGATGCCGCGCCAAGAGCGCGTGGCAAACCTGCATGCCGATGAGCATGGTGAATTTCCAGTGCATCCACATGCCGTTTACCGGGTTGAGCGCATTGGTGTAATGCACCAGCCACAACCCCGCCACCCACGCCACGATCATCGCCGGGTTGATGATGAACCGCAGCAACCGGCGCTCCATTATCTTGAACAGCTCCGAGGTTTCCGAGCCGATTTTCACCTGCGTGTGATAGACATACAGGCGCGGTAAATACAGCATCCCCGCCATCCATGCGATGACCGCGATGATATGCAGCGCTTTTACCCAGTGATAGAGTGAATCGACCATCGCATCATCCCTTGCATGGACAGGCGCCGAAGTTACGCAGGCAGAAGCGCGTGCCCGTCTCGGAACTTATACCGGTAGAATCGATTTTTGACAGCACTATTTCGCCGAGCGCCTCGATGAAAAACGGCTCTGTCGCCAGCGCCGGCACCCGCTGGTAGGAAGGAACGCCGAGCTTTTCCGCCAGGTGTTTATATTCGATATCCAGCTCCACCAGCGTTTCCGAATGTTCCGACACGAACGCTATAGGCACCACCACGATCGGGGTTTTTTCTTCCGCCGCCCGGGCGATTTCCTCTTCCGTCGACGGGCCGATCCATGCGAGCGGCCCAACCTTGCTCTGGTAGCAGACGTTGTAATCAAGATCGTCGATGGAGAGAATCTGGACAATCGCCGCGGCGGTCTTTTCAACCTGGTATTGGTACGGATCGCCCATGGCGATCACTTTTTCCGGCAGGCCGTGGGCGGAAAATAAAATGCGCGGGCGCCCGAATTCGGCGGCCTTCCAGTAATATTCGCGAATGATTTTGGCGTGTGCCGCCGCAAAGCTTTTCTGCGCCGGGTAGCAGCATATTTTACTGGTCGGCGCCTTAAGGCCGATCTTATCGCACTGCCGGTCCCAGTCCTCGAAGGAGGAGCCGGTGGTGGTGGTTGAAAATTGCGGATAAAGCGGCAGAAGGACGATATGGTCCGGCGCATATTGCTGCACGTTTTTTGCCGCCGCCCCGCTCATCGGATGCCAGTAGCGCATACTTACGAACACCTTGTATTCGCCGTGGGATTTAAGCCGTTCTTCCAGCGCCCGCGCCTGCTGCTGGGTAAGCTCAAGGATGGGAGATTTCCCGCCGATATGATGATAAATCCCGGCGGCTTTTTTACTTCTTCCCCAGGCGATCCACTGCGCCAACAGCCACCGCATCGGCTGTGAAAGCGAAATAATCGCCCTGTCGTTAAACAGGTTGAATAAAAAAGGACGGATGGCGCGTGGACTGTCCGGCCCGCCAAGATTGAATAATACGACAGCGATTTTTCTCATGCGTGATTTTTTATCATGTCGCTTACCGCTTGTACATTCGCAATCGGCGTGTGCGGTAAAATGCCGTGCGCGAGGTTAAAAATAAACGGCGTGCCAGCAAACCGGTCGAGTATTTTTCCGGTTTGGGCGAGTGCCAGCTCTTTATCTTCCGCCAGTATCTGCGAATCGAGATTGCCCTGCAGCAGCACATGCGGCTGCACCTCTTTTTTTGCGTAGGCGAGGCTCACCGATCCGTCGAAACTCACCGCATCCACCCCGGTTTCTTTCGCGTAATATTCCAGTTTTGCACCGCACATGCGCGGGAATCCAATAACCGGAATGGAGGAGTGTTTATTTTTTATCCCTGCCACAATCCTTTTGGTGGGTTGCACCACATAATGTTCGAACTCCACCTCCGACAACACGCCGGACCATGAATCGAATAGCTGTATGGCGTTTGCACCGGCCTCTATCTGCGCACAGGCATGATCGGTAATAGCATTTTCCAGTAGCGCCATAAGTTTTTTGAATAATTCCGGCTCCTTAAGGGCGAAGACGCGGGCTTCGGAAAAATCCCGCGAGCTTTTTCCCTGCAGCATATAGCAGGCGAGCGTCCAGCCTGAACCGCAAAAACCGATAAGCGCTTTATCTTTGGCAAGGGCGCTGCGGGTGAGGGAAATGGCTTTATAAACGGGAGAAAGTTTTTCGCTGAAATGCTGCCCCATACCGATTCTTTCAATCGCCGCTTTATTGGCGATCGATGTGAGCACGGGGCCGATATTTTCGACGAAAGTGACATCGACCCCAAGCGCATCCGGAATCACCAATATATCGGAAAAAATAATGGCCGCCGACATATCGAAACGTGAAATCGGCTGTAAAGTGACTTCACAAGCGGCTTCCGGCGTATAACAAAAACTCAGGAAATCGGGAAAATTTTTACGAACGGCTTTATATTCGGGCAAGTATCGTCCCGCCTGGCGCATGAACCAGAAGGGCACGGACGCGGATTTTTTACACTGAAGAACATCGATCAATAACATTATAATAATTTAAAATAAGGTGGTGGTAGTAGTAGGAAGATGGGTTTATGGGGATAGAACTTCATACACCTATTTACCCACAAAAACACAACTTATAAATCGTAGTGTATAAGCGGTAGTGATAAAAGGCCAAGCCCATCAAATAACTCAAAAAAGAAAAGCGTGTAAAAGGGGGGATGACAGAAGAAGCCAACGGGTTTAAAACAATGAAAATCCAGATATCCACCTGTGGAAGTTTTTAATGCAGCGTTCGTATAACCTCCCCGTTTATCCACAAGGCCGTTTGACCACATTTTACCCACAGGTTTATGCATGAAAAAATTCAACCTGCATCTCGTCTCCGATTCTACCGGTGAAACGGTGGGTAGCGTATCGCGTGCGGCGCTTGTGCAGTTCGACGATGTCGAGCCGGAGGAATTCGTCTGGACGCTGGTGCGCTCGAAAAGCCAGCTGGATAAGGTCATTGAAGCGATTGCTGAAAATCCCGGGCCGGTGCTTTTCACTCTGGTGGATAATGCGCTGCGCGACGAGCTTAAAAAGGAATGTGCGCGCCGCGGCCTTCCCTGCATCGCGGTGATCGCCGGGGTGGTAGCTGAGCTTTCCTCCTATCTCGGGCTGGAAACGCATGCCTCGCCGGGCAAGCAGCATGAGCTGAACGAGGAATATTTCACCCGCGTTGACGCCATCAACTATGCCCTCGCCCATGATGACGGGCAGGCGCACTGGGAGCTGGAAGAGGCCGACATCGTGCTGGTCGGCGTGTCGCGCACCTCGAAATCGCCGACCTGTGTGTATCTTGCCTATAAAGGGTTCAAGAGTGCGAATATTCCATTCGTGCTCGATTGCCCGCTACCGCCGTCGCTGGAAACGCTCAAAAAACCGCTGGTGGTGGGGCTCACCATCAATCCGGAGCGGCTGCTCGCCATCCGCAAAACAAGGCTGCAATCGCTCAACCAGGAAAACGATACCAACTATGTCGATATGGAATATATGCAGCGCGAGATTGCCGAGTCGCGCAAGCTGTTCACCAAACATCGCTGGCCGGTGATCGACGTTACCAAGCGCTCGGTGGAGGAAACCGCCGCGACGATCGCGCAATACCATAAGAAACACATGGAAAAGCTGGAGAAGCTGGCATGATCCGCGCCGGGGTCATCGGCCATCCGATCGCGCACAGCCTGTCGCCGAAACTCCATAATTACTGGCTTAAAAAATACAACATCGAGGGCGAGTATATCGCCTATGATGTCGCGCCGGAAGATTTGAGGTCGTGGATAAAATCCATGCCGGAAAAAGGCTTTGCTGGCTGTAATGTGACGATCCCATATAAAGAAGAAGTATTTTCTTTGCTGGGTGGAAACGTTGATGGAATAGCTTTAAGACTAGGTGCTGTTAATACTGTCGTAGTTGAAGGTAGTAGGATTATTGGACTCAATACTGATGCGTATGGCTTTACCCAGAATATAGCCCCATATATTAAGCGCCTTGAAAAGAAAGAAAAAGCAGTCGTGCTTGGTGCGGGTGGCGCGGCTAACGCAGTATGGGAATCTTTGATTAGCCTAGGATTTAAAGAGGTGGCACTCACAAATCGTACACATGAAAAATTTAAAGACAAGGAGCCTTTGCTCAAATCGATCTTTGCCAAGAATCAAGGTACTACCCATCAGATTTATGAGTGGTTAGATTTTGATTCTATGTTTAAAGACGCAGACTTGCTCGTAAACACCACCAGCCTCGGCATGGCAGGCAAAGAGCCGCTGGATATTTCTCTCGACGCTTTACCAAAAACCGCACTCGTCACCGACATTGTCTACAGGCCGCTCATGACACCGCTTTTGGTGGCGGCAAAAGCCCGCGGCAATCCGGTGGTTGATGGTTTGGGTATGCTGCTGCACCAAGCCGCGCCCGGCTTCAAGGCATGGTTTGGGGTGATGCCGGAGGTGACAAGCGAACTCAGGCAATTTATACTGGCGTCATGATCACGATCGGACTCACAGGCGGCATCGGCATGGGTAAAAGCACTATTGCCCGGCAGTGCGCGCTACTCGGGGCGAAGACGCTCAATTCGGATGATGTGGTGCACCGGCTGATGTCGCCCGGCGGCAAAGCCTTCGCGAAGGTTTCCGAAAATTTTCCGCAAGTCGTGGCGGCGGGAAAAATCGACCGCAAGAAACTTGGCGAAATCGTGTTTGCCGATGACAAAAAACTCACAATACTGGAAGCGATTTTGCATCCTCTGGTGATTGCGGAGGAAGAAAAATTCGCCCGCGCCATGAAGAATAAAGGTGCGCGCATTCTGGTGCTGGATATTCCGCTGCTCTTTGAAACCGGCGGCGAGCGGCGGATGGACCTGACGCTGGTGGCGACCGCGCCTGCCTTCATTCAGGCGCAGCGCGTGCTGGCGCGGCCGCATATGACGCGTGAAAAACTCGCGGCCATTCGCGCCCGGCAAATGCCGGATGCGGAAAAAAGGAAACGCGCCGATGGCATCGTGCATACGGGGCTTGGCAAGGCCGCCAGCATGAGAATGCTGAAGGGGTTTCTTGGTCGCTGGGTCTCTAAGTCTCTGGGTTAGAAGTTTCTTGGTTGCTATATTTGGTAGAGTTGCTTACCTAGAAACTTAGCAACTTAGCAACCTAGAGACCGCTTAAATTATGAAACGCGAAATCGTACTCGATACCGAAACGACCGGCCTTGATCCCGTAAGCGGTCACCGCATGGTGGAGATTGGCTGCGTCGAATTGTTTGGCGGCATACGCACCGGCAAATTTTTCCACAGCTATCTGAATCCCGGGCGCGAAGTGCCGGAGGAGGCCTTTCGCGTGCACGGGCTTTCCACCAGCTTTTTGCAGGATAAGCCGATATTTGCCGAGAAGGTCGACGCGTTCCTCGAGTTCATCGCCGATTCACCGCTGGTGATCCATAATGCCGCGTTCGATATGAAATTTGTCAATTTCGAGCTGGCGCAGCTTGGATTCCCGGCGCTGCATAATGGCCGCGTGCTCGATACGCTGCTGATGGCGCGCAGGAAATTCCCCGGTTCGCCGGCGAGCCTCGATGCGCTCTGCAAGAAATTCTCCATCGATTTAAGCGGCCGCGAAAAGCACGGCGCGCTCCTGGATGCCGAGCTGCTGGCCGAGGTCTATCTGGAGTTGCTCGGAGGCCGCCAGGTGATGATGGGGCTTGAAGACGTGAGTGCGCCGGTAGCCGGCCCGGCGGCATCTGTGATTGCCCGGGCATCGCTGGAAGCACGCTCTTTCCCCGTTAGCGCTGAAGAAGAAGCGGCGCACAAAGCCATGCTTGCGAGTATCAAAAACCCGGTATGGGAAGAAGCCTAGGAAATTTATGTCTGCTGGTTTTTTGATGACCGTTAGGTGAGCGCAGCAGCGCGAACCAGCCTTGAGCGCACCTCATGGGGGGCGAGCAGTAGGCGAGCACCGGAGGTGTAAAATAAAAAAAGGGCCCTCCTAAGAGAGCCCTTTTTCGTTGATACCGGTTCGATTATTTCACGAAGTCCAGCATGATTTCAACGCGGCGGTCTTCAGCCAAGCAAGAAATCTGGTCTTGCGTTGCTTTCTGGCCATCAGTGTAACCGCAATCAGCAGACGATTTCGCTTCGCCGAGACCTTGAACTTTTACCTTGCGGGTTTTGAGGCCTTTGGTTGCGAGGTAGGATTTCACGGTCTGCGCACGCTTCATCGACAGGCGCTTGTTGTAAGCAGCGTTGCCCACCATGTCAGCATAGCCGACGAGGTCAACGTTTTTCACTTCTTTCGACTCAACGATGATTTTGCTGAGTTGGTCGAGTTTCGCTTTTTCTTTCATGTTCAGGGTCGATTTGTTGAAATCGAAATAAACGTTGCGCCACTCTTTCGACAGGTTGCGAATGTCCGGTTTGCCCATCTGGCCGGTGCAAGCGTCATTTACAGAGGTGAAAGTGGAGACGACGCAATTTTCGAAGGTGTTGCGAACGATGTTGGCATCGGTGTTGTGCACAACATTCGGGAATCCACCAGCAAAAGCGGCGGGGGCGATCATCGCGCCAATAACTGCAAAGCGGGTGAGTTTTTTAAGATTAATCATGATTCTTATCCTTTTTAGTAGTGAGTTTTTGACGTGAACGACTATAACATTCTGATTTGCGAAACTAATTCAAAACCCGTGTGAACGCAATCCCCAAATTTTTTACGGCGAGACGGCAGAAAATTGAAAAACATCCATCTAAATCAATACATTATTTGTTTTATTGGCAAAATCGCTGGAAAACTCCGCCATTAATTTAGCGCACTGATGCTTAAAAGACACATCAGGAACCTTCGGGAGTGGCGGCACGTTGCTTGTTTGCGATATATAATTGATGAAAATCAATTGGATCAAGCATAAGTGGCGGGAATCCACCGTCGCGTGTGACATCCGAGATCACCCGGCGCAGATAGGGGAACATGATAAAAGGAGCATCGACCATCAATACCCGCTCCACATGTTCTTCGGGAATATTCGCAATCTGGAAAACGCCGCCATAAGAAAGCTCGACCAGGAACACGCTGTTTCCGTCCATCGAAGCGCGGGCGGAAATCATCACCACCACCTCATAGACGTCATCCTGGAGTTTCTGTCCTTTGAGGTCGACGCCGACATCGATATTGGGCCGTGCGGTGGCGGAAAAAAGGCTCTGCGGCGAATGCGGATTTTCAAACGACAGATCCTTGATATATTGTGCGCGCACTTGCAGCGACGGCGCGGTGTTTTGCGGTTGTTCCGGTTCGGCCATGATGCGGTTTCTCCCTGATTAAAAGCTGCTATAGTGGTTGTGCGAAGGCGAATATCCATATACAAAAAAGACTTGAAGGTCATCATCTATTTCGAGGTACATATCAGACATGGAACAGCTTCCCTACGCGGATATTCTCATTCTTGCGCTCATTGCCGGTTTTATACTGCTCCGGCTGCGCAGTGTGCTGGGCCAGAAGTCCGAGGGTGATAATCCGCAGTTTTTCAAGCGCGACCCGGTGGAAAAAGACCCGGTGAATGAATCGGTGGTGCAGATCATCGGCAAGCCCGCGAAAGCGAAGCCGGTCGATGAGACGGACATCTATTTGGGCACGCTGGATAATCAGGCGGTTGCCGGGGTGATTGCCGACATCAAGAAAATCGACGCGAGCTTCAATGCCACCAGCTTCATGCAGGGCGCGAAAATGGCTTATGAAATGGTGTTTGACGCCTTTGCCAAAGGGGACAAAAAAACATTGGAGATGCTGCTCGACAAGCCGCTCTATGACACCTTCTCGCAGGAAATCGACCTGCGCGAGAAGGCGGTCAATAAAACCGAAACCACGCTGGTATCGGTGCGGGCGAAGGATATCGTGCAGGCCACCCTTTCCGGCACGAAGGCCCGGCTTGCCGTTTCTTTTGATAGCGAGCAGGTGAGCCTGGTCAAAGACGCTGAGGGCAGAATCATCGAAGGCGACGCATCGCAAGCGCACCCGATGGATGACGAGTGGCTGTTCGAGCGCGACATCTCTTCCAGGAATCCGAATTGGAAAATACTCGAAACATGAGATGCGAGAAGCGTTTCCTCATTTCCTTTTTACTCCTGCTTCTGCCCGGTTGCGCCTTGTTTGAGCGTCCCGACCATTTCGAATCCCGCGAAATCACCTTCGCCGATTTAAATGGCTGGGAAGACGACAACCACGCCGAGGCGCTCCTTGCTTTCAGCAAATCCTGCCCGATTCTTGCGCGCAAACCCCGCCCGGCGACGAGCGGCAGCGGCCTTGCCGTCTCGGCGGCGACATGGACGACGCTTTGCGCGAAAGCGGCAGCGGCGACATCGCCCAAGCAATTCTTCGAGGAGAATTTTACGCCGTTCCAGATCAGCAATAACGGCAATGATAACGGCCTGTTCACCGGCTATTACGAGCCGCTGCTGTATGGCAGCCTGAAAAAACAGGGCGATTTTACCTATCCGGTGTACGGTCCGCCGCCGGGATTTGAAAATAAAAAGCTCTCCCTCACCCGCGAGCAGATTGACGGCGGTGCGCTGGCCGGCAAGGGGCTGGAAATCGCCTGGGTCGATGATCCGGTCATGTTGTTTTTCACCCATATTCAGGGCAGCGGGCGCATCCGCCTGAATAACGGCAGCGAGTTCATCGCCGCCTATGCCGGGCAGAACGGCCATCCTTATGCCACGCTCGGCAAGCTGATGATCGATGAAGGGCTGCTGGAAAAGGGCAAGGTCAATTTTTTCACCATCCGCCAATGGCTCTATGACCATAAAGACCAGGCCTTCGCGATGATGCAGCGCAATCCGTCCTACGTGTTTTTCAAGCGCCAGGAGTCGCTCGAAGTGGTGGGCGCCATTGCCGCGCCGCTCACGGCCAAACGTTCGCTGGCAGTGGATAATAAATATATTCCCTACGGCCTGCCGCTTTATCTGGAAACGACGCTGCCCGATCTTCCGGGCGTGCCGAGCCGTCCGTTCCGCCGCATCATGATCGCGCAGGATACGGGCGGGGCGATTAAAAAACCGGTGCGCGGCGATGTGTTTTTCGGCCATGGGCAGGAGGCGGAATATCTCGCGGGCTTCATGAAACAGCAGGGGCGCTATGCATTGCTGGTGCCGAAAGAACAATGAGCAGGCGCACGCTCTCCGAGGAGGAGAAGGCGCTGCTTAGCGCATTGATGCAGGATGTGCAGCCTTTGGAAAAAAAGAAGCGGATGGTATCTGCAAGGCAATCCATTCCGGTAAAATCTGCGCTCGCAACTAGCAACCAGCAACTATCAACCACCCTCGACCTTCACGGCCTGACGCTGGAGCAGGCGCACCGGCGGCTTGTCGTCTTCATCGAAGCGCATGTAAAAAATGGCAGCCGCGAATTGCTGGTGATTACCGGCAAGGGCAAAGGCGGCGAAGGCGCGCTTATGCACGAGGTTCCGCGCTGGCTTACGCTTTCTGATATGAAAGCGCATATATCCATGGTATCCAAAGCCAAACCGCAACAAGGCGGCGAGGGGGCGCTAATCGTACGGCTCAGGCGGAAAAAATGAACGGCAGCTGGCAGCATAAACCGCATATATTAGTGGTAGACGATGACGATCGCCTGCGCCGCCTGCTCAAGCGCTTTCTGGGCGAGCAGGAATTTATCGTGACCGTGGCCGAAAGCGCTGAGGCTGCGCGCAGGCTTTGCCGCTGGTTCGCGTTCGACCTCATTATTCTCGATGTGATGATGCCGCAGCAAACCGGCATCGATTGGATGCGGCAGGAAAAAATAGCCAATCCTGTCCTGATGCTCTCGGCGCTGGGCGAAGCGGGCGACCGCATCGAGGGTCTGGAAGTGGGCGCCGAGGATTATTTGAGCAAGCCGTTCGAGCCGAAGGAGCTGGTCCTGCGCATCCGGGCGATTTTACGGCGCTACCTTGAGCAGCGCGAACGCAGGCAATGGCTGGGCTTTGGCGATTACCGTTTTGACGTGGTGTCGGGCCAGCTCCGGCGCGGCGAGGCGCTGATCGGCCTCACCGGCAGCGAAACCGAACTGCTGCGTGTGCTGGCTGCAAATGCCTCGAAGCCGGTGGCGCGTGAGGCGCTGGCGAAGCTCCTGCCGGAAGGCAGCAACGAGCGCAGTGTCGATGTGCAGATGTCGCGGCTGCGCAAGAAAATCGAAAGCAGTGAGGGCAGGACGAGCTATATTCAAACGGTGCGCGGCGCGGGGTATGTGCTTTATGTGGATTAAAAAATTCCTCCCCAAAAGCCTGTTTGGCCGGGCGCTGCTGATTCTGGTTTTGCCGACGGTGCTGATCCAGCTGCTCATGGCCTATATTTTTTACGACCGCCACTGGCTGGCGGTGACACGCTATATGTCGAGTTCGCTCGCCGGTGAAACCGCCTTTCTGGTCATGCAGCTTCGGCAGGCGCCGGCCAATGAAAAGCCGCAGATGGTGCATGATTTCGAGCGCTCCACCAGCCTTCGGGTGCAGCTGCTTTCCGGTGATGCGTTTGATAGCCGTTACAAGAGCCCGGAATTCATCGAATACCAGCATATATTGCGGCAGAAGATTGCCGAGCCGTTCCTGATTCGCCGCCTGAAGGATGGCGATACCATCGAGGTTCGCGTGAAGCTTCCCGGGCAGGTGGTGAAATTGCAAACCACCTCCAAGCGGCTGGAAAGCCCGACCACCACCATTTTCCTGATATGGATGGTGGGGTCTTCAATTTTGCTGCTGTGGGTCGCGATCATTTTCCTGCGCAACCAGTTGCGTCCGATCAGCCGATTGGCGAAGGCGTCGGATAATTTCGGTCGCGGCATCGATACGCCGGATTTCAGGCCGCAGGGGGCGACCGAGGTGCGCATCGCCGCCCGCGCCTTCATCACCATGCGCGAGCGTATCAGGCGGCAGATCCGCACCCGCACCGATATGCTGTCGGGCATCTCGCACGATCTGCGCACGCCGCTCACCCGGATGAAACTGCAGCTTGCCATGCTCGGCGATTCCGAGGCCATCCGCGAGCTGGAGGGCGATGTGAAGCAGATGGAATATATGATTGCCGAATATCTCGATTTTGCCCGCGGCGAGGGCGGCGAGGAGGCGGTGACGGTGTATCTGCATAAGCTGCTGGCGGAAATTGTCGCCGATTATGCGCGCAGCGGCCATGTCATCGGCTTTGTGATGACCGAGGAAATCGAAATCGATCTGAAGCCGACCGCTTTCCGCCGCATGCTGCATAACCTGCTCGATAATGCGTTGCGCTATGCCGGGTCGCCGCAGCTCAGCTATATGCGCGACCGCGGCTCGGTGCGTATCCTGATCGACGATGAAGGTGAGGGTATTCCGGAGGCGATGCGCGAGGAGGTTTTCCGTCCGTTCACCCGGCTCGATGCGTCGCGCAATGTCAACACCGGCGGTGTTGGGCTTGGGCTTACCATTGCGCGTGATATTGTGCTGGCGCATGGCGGCGCGATCGACCTCGCCGAAAGCCCGCAAGGCGGCCTGCGCGTGATTATCACCTTACCTTTGGGGAAAAACTGATGGCACTATTTTTATTACGTTTCTGGCCGGTACTGATTCCGCTTCTTGTCTATGCGGTGTGGATGGTTGCCGTGCGCACAAAAGCCCGCAAGGCGGGGGCGCCGGTGCCGCATTTCCGCGAAGGGCCGTGGTTCTGGGCGCTGGTGGCAAGCCTCGGCGTGGGCGTGGTGCTTTTGCTTTCCTTCGGGTTGAGCCATGAAAGCGTCAAGGGCGAATATATTCCGCCGCATATGGAAAACGGCAGGATCGTTCCCGGCGAGGTGAAAACGCCATGAAGCTTGTCGCCGCATGGCTCGATTGGCCGGAGGTGAAAACGCTGGCGGCGGCGTTCGCACAGGCGGGCTTTACGCTGCGTTTTGTCGGCGGCTGCGTGCGCGATACGATGCTTGGCCGCGAGATTCATGAGCTGGATGCCGCGACCGATGCCTTGCCAGAGCAGGTGGTCGCATTGCTGGAAGCTGCCAATATCCGCGCCATTCCCACCGGCATCGCGCATGGCACGGTGACGGCGCTGGTCGGCGGCCGCAGCGTTGAAATCACCACCTTGCGCAAGGATGTCGCGACCGATGGCCGCCACGCCGAAGTCGCCTTCGGCACGAGCTGGGAAGAGGATGCGCAGCGCCGCGATTTCACCATGAATGCGCTTTATGCCGGCATGGATGGCGCGCTCTATGATCCCGTTCATGGGCTGGAGGATTGCAAGGCGCGGCAGGTGAAATTCATCGGCGATGCGGCCTCGCGCATCCGCGAGGACTATTTACGTATCCTCCGCTATTTTCGTTTTGTTGCTACTGTCGGCAACAACCAGTTCGACGAGGCGGCGCTTAGCGCCTGCGCGGCGAACAAGGAAGGCATCACCCGGCTTTCCGGCGAGCGCATACAACAGGAATTATTGAAGCTGCTGGCGGCACCAGAAACATTTCCTGCGCTTACCGCCATGCAGGATTGTGGTGTCTTGCAGGTAATTTTTCCTGCAGTGTGTTTGAATGTGTCATGCCAGCGCAGGCTGGCATCCAGTAATTCGGCTTTATTAAAACTCGCCGCCCTCATCGGTGACGTTTCGTCGATTGCCGCCGTGGCCGACCGCCTGAAGCTTTCCGGCAAACAAAGCAAGCAGCTTGCCGCATGGCTTACCCATGCGCCGTCCATTGTCCCCGGCATGAGTGAGCTGGCGCAGAAAAAACTGGTGCGGAAACTCGGCGCGGAAGATTATCAGAATGCGGTGCGGTTGGCCTACTGTTTATCTCCCTCCCCTCACGCGGGGGAGGATTGGGGTGGGGGGTGGTCACACCTTGCCGCCATGGCCAATTGGCAACCGCCCATTTTCCCCGTCACCGCCGCTGACCTGATGGAGCGCGGCTACGCCGAAGGCAAGGCACTGGGCGATACGCTCAAGGAGCTTGAAAAAAGTTGGGAAGAAAGTGGTTACCAAAAAACCCGCGAGGAGCTTATTACTCTGCCGCCGCTGCATCCGCCTCTTTCTCACTGACCGGAACTTCTTCCAGCGCGTAGCCGGCGGAGCGGATGGTGCGGATCAGGTCGGGCTGGTTGCCGTCATAATCGAGGCCTTTGCGCAGGCGGCGCACATGCACGTCCACCGTGCGCAGCTCCACGTAAATATCATGGCCCCACACGGCGTCGAGCAGCTGCTCGCGTGAGAACACCCGGCCCGGATGCTCCAGGAAATAGCGCAGCAGGGAAAACTCGGTGGGCGAGAGATGCACTTCGGCGCTGCCGCGTGTGACCTTGTGGCCGGTCACATCCATTTTGATATCGGCGAAGCTCATCACTTTTTCCGAAAGGGCCGGGCGGAAACGGCGGAAAATGGCGCGGATGCGGGCGACCAGCTCGGCGGGCGAGAAGGGTTTTACGATATAATCGTCGGCCCCGGCGTCTAAGCCCCGGATGCGGTCGGATTCTTCGCCGCGTGCCGACAGCATGATGATGGGGATGCCTTTGGTGTCGGTCGACCAGCGGAGCTGCTTGCAGATATCGATGCCGGACATGGAAGGCAGCATCCAGTCGAGCACGATCACGTCCGGCTTATATTCCTTGACCATGGTGACGGCTTCTTCACCGTCGCCGGTGGAATAGACGCGGAATCCCTCGCGCTCAAGGTTATAGCGCAGCAGGGTCACGATCGCCACTTCATCTTCAACAATCAGAACCGAGGTTTCCAAGAAACACGCCCCTTTTTTATTTGCCTAAACAGGCGCATACAGTAACATGCGTGGGTAATCATGCAAGAGTCTTTATGCAATAAAGACGCAAGCCGCGCTGATAAGCGCCGGTTTGCCGCGGCGTTAGCCAAGCGTCAAAAACCGCAAGGTTTTTGTCAGAAAGATGAAGAATTATGCGCCCATCGCTCCGTTTCGCCCTCGATATGGGGCCGCTTCTGATCTTTTTCCTCGGCTACCGCTTTGCCGGGCTGATGGCGGCGACGGCGGCGCTGGTCGCCTTCACCATGCTTTCGCTCGCCATCACCTACGCGCTTGAAAAACGCATTTCTCCGATGCCGCTGGTGTCGGGCATTGCGGTGGCGTTTTTCGGCGGCATGACGCTGTGGCTGAACGACGAGCTGTTCATCAAGATCAAGCCGACGCTGGTGAATCTTTTATTCGCGGCCATTCTGCTCGGCGGGCTTTATTTCAAAAAGCCGATGCTTAAATATGTGCTGGAAAGCGCGGTGCAATTAACCGACGAAGGCTGGCGGATTTTATCGCGCCGCTGGGGATTTTTTTTCGTGTTCCTCGCGGTGCTCAATGAAATCATCTGGCGGCATTTCCCCACCGATTTCTGGGTGAACTTCAAAGTGTTCGGCATGTTTAGCTGCACGGTAATCTTTATGCTGAGCCAGATTCCGCTGATGAAGCGTTTTATGATTGAGGAAGCGCCTTAAAGCCGATATCCCGCCTGCAGAACCCTTCCGGCCAGTCGATGATATCGACCGCCCGGTATGCGTTGTCCCGCGCCTCTTTGATGCTGTCGCCGAGCGCGGTGACGCCGAGTACGCGCCCGCCCACGGCGATGATTTTCCCGTCTTTTTCCTGCGTTCCGGCATGGAAAATTTTGACGTCGCGGAGCGAGCCGGCTTTACGCAGGTTTTGTATTTCCGAGCCTTTGTCGTAGGAGCCGGGATAGCCTTTGCTTGCCATCACCACGCAGAGCGCCGGGCGCGGGTCGAAGCGGATATCGGCATCACCTAAATTTCCTACCGCGCAGGCATGCAGCGTCTGGTAGAGATCGCCCGCGAAACGCATCATCAGGCTTTGCGTTTCCGGGTCGCCAAAGCGCACATTATATTCCAGCAGTTTGACGCCGCCCGAAGTCAGCATCAGCCCGGCGAACAGCACCCCGCGAAAGGGCGCGCCTTCATTTTTCATCGCGGCAACCGTAGGAAAAATCACTTTTTCCATGATTTCCTTGCGCACCGATTCGGTTGCAACGGGCGGCGGGCTGTAGGTTCCCATGCCGCCGGTATTGGGCCCGGTATCGCCTTCGAAGGCGCGTTTATGGTCCTGCGCGTAGCCGAATTCGATGGCCGTTTCGCCGTCGGAAAGTGCGAAGAAACTCACCTCGTCGCCTTTTAAAAATTCTTCGATCACCACCTGTGACCCACCCGCGATTTTACCGGAAAACATGTCGTCGAGCGCCGCAAGCGCCTCGTTTTTATCCTGCGCAATGATCACGCCCTTGCCGGCGGCCAGCCCGTCTGCCTTCACCACGATCGGGAAGCTTTTGCCTTCCAAAAATTGTTTCGCTTCCGTGATGTTATTAAAAAATCCATACGCGGCGGTGGGGATGTTATATTTTTTGCACAATTCTTTCATGAAGCCCTTGGACGCTTCGAGCTGTGCCGCTTTTTGCGAGGGTCCGAACACGGTAATTCCTGCGCCTTGCAATAGATCGCTGAGCCCATCCACCAATGGTTGTTCGGCGCCGATCACCACCAGGTCGATCTTTTTTTCCTTGCAGAATACAACGATTTCGCCCTGGCCGGAAAGCGCGACGCACGTCACATCCTCGGCAATACCGCCATTGCCCGGCGAACAGAACACCTCACCGACCTGCGGCGATTGTTTAAGCCGCCAGCTAAGCGCATGCTCGCGCCCGCCGGAGCCTATCACCAAAACTTTTTTCATACGACCCACATCCCCGCGCAGGCGGGGATCCTGTAGTTACCAAGAGTGACAATGTATATTAATCTGCTAGGCTCTTGTCTATGTCCAACATACCAGATTCTCCACAATTACAAGATCCCCGCCTGCGCGGGGATGTGGGGCACAACGACATTATCTACTCGGTAAGCGAGGTATCGCAGGCGCTCAAGCGCATGGTCGAGGATCATTTCGGCGTGGTGAAACTGCGCGGTGAGATCAGTGGCTATAAGCTTCACAGCAGCGGTCACGCTTATTTTACGCTGAAAGATGAAAACGCGCTGATCGATGCGGTATGCTGGCGCGGCACGCTTTCTAAAATGAAATTCAGGCCGGAGGACGGGCTGGAAGTGGTCGCCACCGGCAAGCTCACCACCTATCCCGGCCGCTCGAAATACCAGATCGTCGTCGATAACATGGAGCCGGCCGGGGCGGGGGCGCTGATGGCGCTGCTTGAAAAGCGCCGCGCCGCGCTGGAGGCGGAAGGCCTGTTCGCGCAAAGCCGCAAGAAAAAACTGCCCGCCATGCCGCGTGTGGTGGGGGTGGTGACGTCACCCACCGGCGCGGTGATACGCGACATCCTCCACCGCATCTCCGAGCGCTTTCCCTGCCATGTACTGGTCTGGCCGGTGGCGGTGCAGGGCGAAGGCGCGGCGGAGCAGATCGCCGCCGCAATCAAAGGGTTTAATGCGATGGCAAATCCGCCTGATGTCATCATCGTCGCGCGCGGCGGCGGATCGCTGGAGGATTTATGGGCGTTCAACGAAGAAATCGTGGTGCGGGCGGCAGCCGCTTCCGCTATTCCGCTCATCTCGGCGGTCGGGCATGAGACCGATACCACCCTCATCGATTACGCGTCCGACCGGCGCGCCCCGACGCCGACCGCTGCCGCCGAAATGGCGGTGCCGGTTTTAAGTGACCTCAGGCTCGCGCTTACGCAATTGGAAAGTCGGCTCGCTGCGGCGATAAAGCGTCATCTCGCTGAAAGCGAAAACACGCTTGTCGGCCTGCTGCGCGGCCTGCCGAAACCGATGCAGCTTTTGCAATTTGCCACGCAGCGGCTCGATGATGTGAGCGAACGCCATGCCGGATCGCTCAACCAGTTTCTTGCGCGCAAGGAACAGCAGCTTGCGCTTGCAGTGCGTGGCCTCACGCCGGGACGATTGCTGCGCGATATGGAGCAGCAGCAGGCTAAACTCACCGATTATCTGGAGCGCACGCACCGCGCTGCATTACGCCTGATAACGCAAAAATCGGACAAGATCACCTCGCTCGCTTCGATGCTTGAGACGATGAATGTGCAGCGGGTGCTGGAACGCGGGTTCGCGCTGGTGCGCGGTGAAAATGGCGCGCTCATAACCAGCAGTGTCGAAGCCGGGAAACAGAAAAAATTAGAGATTCAGTTCGCCGATGGGCGCATTAAAACCACCTCCTAAAGGGCGTTCAATATTGTTAGTGCCTAGGCAGCCGAGGCGAGGTGCGCGCAGCGTAGCGGCGCTACGTGAGCACAGCGAGTCCGAAGGATAACGACCACTGGCAATATTCAAAGCCCTTCCTTCGGCCACCTTCTATGCACCCAGAACCACTGCTCCGGGCACTCCCGAATCCACTCCTCCAGTATCGCATGCATGCGCATCATCAGACGCCGCACATCTTCTTTATGGTCGCCGGTTTTTTGCATCACGATCGGCGTGTAGACGATGCATTGGAAATGTGCGCCCTGCGTGCGGATGATGCGGGCGGGAATAATCGGTATATCATATTTCAGCGCGATTTCGGCGATGGCTGGCGAGGTCATCGCCTCACGCCCGAAGAAGGGAATGCTGATGCCGTTATTTTGTTTCTGGTCAACCAGCATGGCGACCGAACCGCCGCGCCTGAGCGCTCCCAATATCTTCACGCCGCCGCGCATTCCCTTGGCGATCAGCTCGTTCGTGTGAGGCCTGCGCAGATTGGCGATGATGGTATCGACGTAAGGATTATTGGTGTGGCGGTAGACGATGGAAAGATCGACGCCGTGGTCGTAAGCAACCGGGCACAGCAATTCCCAGTTGCCGATATGGCCGGAAAAAAGGAATCCCGGTTCGCCGGGCTTAGGCAGATATTCCGCACCCGAAACGAGTATGCGCGAGGACAGGCGGTCGCCGGGAAGCGACGAATATTCCGCGCCGACCCGGCCCAGATGCTCCCACATCCGGCCCATCAGCCGGTGGATTTCGGGTTTTTTCATCTCCGGAAAGGCGGCGGCGATATTGCGCCTCGCGGTTTTATGCGCGGAAAAAAACGGACCCGTTAGCCGCCCGATCTCGCCGCCGATGGCGGAAGACACATCGAGCGGCAGCAGGCGGAAAAATGTAAACAGCAGCCATAATGCGGCGGCCTCGATCCGGTAGCGGATATGTTTGCCGGAAAGCTTCATAGCAGCCCTGCGATGTAACTGATCTGTGCGTCCAGCACTTCCGGGTTGCCGAATTCCAGCGCGATATCGACCACCACCACCTTGTCCTTGAAGCCACGCGGCAGCCGCACGAAATCCTTGCGCGTCGTCACCATATAGGCCTTTTCCTTCGAGGCGATTTCGGCGAGCGGCAGCAGCGTGTCATGCCGGTAATGGAGATGGTCGCCGTAGGCGGCGAATTCGATGACGCGGGCGCCCAGCCCGATCAATGTCGCCATGAATTTTTCCGGAAAAGCGATGCCGCAAAACGCCACCACCTTCTGGCCCTGCAGCCGCTCGGCGAGCCCGGTCACCCTGGTGCGGGCGAATAATACCGGGCGGTCGTCGGGCAGGGGGATCGCGCCTTGTTTGGGGTTGATAAGCACGATGCTGTGGGCGCGTTTGACCGCGCTGGAAAACCGCTCACGCAACGGGCCCGCCGGGAATAAAAGGCCGTTGCCGAAACCGACGGTGCCGTCGACCACCAGGAAGGAAAAATCCTTGAAGATTTTTTTGTTCTGGAAGCCGTCATCGAAGATGAGAAGTTTCGCTCCTTTGGCGATGGCATATTGGGCGGCCTGCAACCGGTTTTTCCCGACGACGGTCGGCAGCACCTGCGAAAGCAGCAGTGGCTCGTCGCCCACCTCGTAGCTGCGGTGTCTTTCGGGGTTGACCATGACGGGGCCGTCGGCGCGCCCGCCATACCCTCGGCTCACATAAAAAGCGGCGATATTTTTTTCCTTGAGCATGGCGCCGATATGCAGCGCCATCGGCGTTTTACCGCCTCCTCCGGCGGTGACGTTACCGATGCAGACGACCGGCACCGGAAGTTTCACCTGCACCGTGAAGGCGCGCCGGACCATATAACCCAGCGCATACAGCGCGGAAAACGGCAGGAGCAGGCGTGCTTTGCGTGAGGGCATGGTCCAGAATCGGGGTGTTTTTATATTCATGATGCAAGAACCGGGGTAAACATATCCAGAATCATCTGGCTTCCGCCGGATTTTTGCCCAGCGAAGTTTTTCGCGCAAGCCTGAAATGCACTGCGGATGGCGGCATCGGTGAAAAGCCTGTGCAGGTTGTTGGCGAGCGCCGCAGGGTCTTTCACGATGATCGCGGCGTGGAGCGCGGCCATGTCGCCGTAGATGTCCTGGAAATTATGCGTATGCGGGCCGGAAAGAATCGCGCAGGCCAGCTGCGCCGGCTCCAGCGGATTCTGCCCGCCATGGGCCACCAGCGATCCGCCCATGAACACCACGTCGCACAGCCGGTAAAACAGGCCCAGCTCGCCCAGCGTATCGGCGATATAAAACGCGGTATCACTGGTGATGGGTTCCTGCTTTGAGCGTAGCGCCACCTTGCCGGAAGACTGCAATTCGCGGGCGATGTCACAGCCGCGTTCGGGGTGGCGCGGCACGATGACGGTAAGCAGGTTCGGGTGTGCGCCGCGCAGTTCTTTATGTATTTTTGCGACCATCTCCTCCTCGCCCGCATGGGTGCTGGCCGCCAGCCACAGGCGGCGTCCCACCACCATTTTCTGCATGGCCAGCAGCTCGCCTTCATGGCATGGCAAAAGCGGCGCGTCATATTTCAAATTGCCGCTGACCATTACGTTCGCCGCGCCCAGTTTTCTCAGGCGGTCGGCATCCGCTTCGCTCTGGGCAAAACACAGGTGAAAGGCCGAGAGCATTTCCTGCGCCGATGCCGGATATTTTTTCCAGAAGGCGAAACTGCGCTGCGACATCCGCGCATTAATCAGCGCCATCAGGCAGTGATAGCGCTTGGCGGCAGCGATCAGGTTCGGCCAGAGTTCCGATTCGACAAACCACGCCACATCCGGGTGCCAGTGGCGGATAAAACGTTCGGTTGCCTCCGGCGTATCGACGGGCGCGTAGTGATGCAGCACGCCGGGCGGCAGGCGTTTTTTCATGAGCGCCGCCGAGGTGACGGTGCCGGTGGTGAGTAGAATTCCCAGCGCCGGGAAGCGCTGCTTCAATTGCTGGATGAGGGCCAGCACCGAGTTGGCCTCGCCGACGCTCGCCGCATGGATCCAGAGCAGCGTGCCTTTCGGGCGGCCATAGCTCGACCTCCCGAAACGCTCGCCGATGCGGCCTTTTTCTTCCTTGCCGCGCAGGCCGCGCAGGCGCAGCCACCACGGCACCAGCGGTGCTGCCAGGCGGCTTGCGAATCTATAATAGTGCAGCATCGGCCTTCTCCACAAGCTGGTTCATCGCCTGTTCAACCGCAAGGCGTGCCGCTTCGTCCTCCATGTCTTTTCTGATCGCGACGGGTGCGCCCGCGCCAAAATAAATACGCGAAAACGGCAGCGCCACCATGAAACGGTCCCAGCTTCGCGCGCGCTTATGGCGGCGGGCGGAAAAGGTGATCGGTATCACCGGCTTGCCGGAAAGCTTGGCGGTAATCGCCACGCCGCCTGCCGCCACCTGCAGTGGCCCGCGTGGGCCATCCGGCGTGATCGCGATATTATCGCCGTCGCGCAGTGCGCGCAGCATCGCCATGAAGGCGGCGCGGCCATTCTTGCTGGTCGATCCGGCGATCGTTTTGAAGCGGAATTCGCGCATCACGTCGGAAATAAAAACGCCGTCGCGATGCTGCGAGATCAGCACATGCATGACATGGCCCGGCGGGCACAGGCAGGGCATCAGCATCATGCGCCCGTGCCAGAAGGCGAAGATGGCGTTCTCCTCGCCGCGCATATAGCGGGCGGCGTCGGGATGGATGTCATAACGCCTGAGGCCGGTGATATAGACCAGCCGGATATACTGGGCGATCAGCCACACCGAGATGCGGTGCACGGCGTGCGATTTGAGCAGGGGTTTTAACGCTTTCACGCGTTGCTTCCCGCCACCGCCATGCCGTCGATAAGAAGCGATGGCGCGTTGGTGGCATAATCGAATCGCAAATCATCGGCGGGGATCATGCGCGCAAACATATCGCGCAGATGTCCGGCGATGGTGATTTCGGCGACCGGCGCGGCGATCTCGCCATGTTCGACCAGGAAGCCGGAGACGCCCTGGCTGTAATCGCCGGTGATGGTGTTGATGCCGGTGCCGAAGGTTTCGGTGATGAAGAGGCCGTTGCCCATTTGTTTCATCAGCGCTTCCGGGGAGGCCGCGCCCGCTTCCATGTATAAATTGGTGGAAGACGGTGAGGGCACGGAGCCGAGGCCGCGGGTGGCGTGGCCGGTGGTGGCAAGGTCGAGGGCGCCAGCGCTTCGTGTATCGAGTATCCACGAGGCGAGGATGCCGTCTTCGACCACCTGCAGTTTTTTGGTGGCGACCGCTTCGCCGTCGAACGGCTTGGAGGCGAGGCCGCGCTTGCGCAGCGGATCGTCGATGATGGTGATGCCGGGGGCGAAGATGCGTTTGCCCATGTCGCCGCGCAGGAAGCTCGATCCGCGGACGATGCTGCTGCCGTTGATCGCCGAGGCGAGCGCCGAGAGCAGCTGGCGGCTGGTGCGCGGGTCGTAGAGCACGGGCATGGTGCCGCTTTTGGCCTTGCGCGGGTGGAGCCGTTTGATGGCGCGGTGCGCGGCATTCTCGCCGATCATTTTGGCGGCTTTCAGGTCGCTGACATGGCGGGCGGTGGTGAAATCGTAATCGCGCTGCATGCCGGTGCCGCTTCCGGCGAGTACCGAGGCGGAAAGGGAGGCATGGCTGGTGGCGTAGTCGCGTGCGAAGCGGATGCTGCCGTCGGAGGCGATCATCAGCCCGATATTGCTGCGGCTGTAGCCGGCGTCGGCCCCTTCCGAATTGGTGATGCCGGGAATGGAAAGCGCCGCGTCCTCCGCTTCTTTCGCCTGCGCGAACAGCCAGTCGGCGGCGGGCTCCACCGGATCGCACAGATCGAGCGCCGGGGGAGCTTTAGCATACAGCTCCTCACTGGCCAGCCGCGAGAGGGCATCGGGCGGGGCGACCTTGGCCATGCGGACGGCGGAATCGGCAAGATTTTTGAGGGATTTCAATGAAATATCGGTGGAGGACACCATCGCCTGCCGCTCGCCGACGAAGGTTCGCAGCGTGATGGCCCGGCTTTCCGAGCGCTCCAGCCCTTCGAGCACGCCGCCCCGGCAGCTTAAGGAGATATCGGTGGTGTCGAACCACACGGCGTCGGCTTTTTCTGCGCCCAGCGACATCGCGATGCCGATCATAGATTCAAGTGTGGAGTGCCATTCGGACATAAGTGGCTCGTTTCTATAGGAAAACCCTGCCATACGCAATGCTTTACCCGGAAACGGTTATTTTAGGGTGTGTATAACGCTGCATTTGGCGTATAATGGAGCGCGGAGTAGCAGCTATGAAACACGAAGACGGCACATCGAGACCAAAGATACACCGCTTGCCACAAAGCAAGATTCATCAGGGAGAGTTGTATGTTTCCCGTGCGGTGCTCGTCGTGTGTCTGGCGCTGTTGCTGGTGGCGGTGATTCCGGCGCTGTGGTCGTTCCGCACGGTGGGAAAAAGCACGATTGCCAGCAGCATCCCCCCGTCGCAGGCGCAGGTTATCGCGCCCACGGCGAATCCGGTGGAAGGCATTCCGGTGCGGGACGAAACGGGGGCGATGGTGGGGCAACTGGCGAAAATGCCTGCCGATGTGGAAAAGGGCGCTTCGATCAACAGCGTATCGAAAGTCGATCCGCAGTCGGGCAAGGAGCTGATGAAAATCATTGGTAAATACTGATATGTTGCGCGTTCTGATGACGTTGCTGGCACTTGCCTGGTGGCCGACGCAGACAGCGGCGGCGGAGCTGGTATCGCTCATGACCGGCCCGAAGACCGGCACCTATTACGCCATCGGCAAGGACATGGCGGCGGTGCTTCCGGATAGCGATCTTGCGATCGAGTTGCGCGCTTCCGAAGGTTCGGTGGAGAATATCAAACGCATCGACAGCACGAAAAAAGTGACGCTCGGCATCGTCCAGTCCGATGTCATGGGTTTCCTCCGGCGCTCGCAGAACGCGCAGTCGAAGCAGGTGGCGTCGCGCCTGCGCGTCGTCTCCCCGTTTTATCAGGAAGAAGTGCATGTGCTGGCGCGTGACGAGATCGAGGATTTCAGCGATTTACAGGGCAAAAGGGTGGCGGTCGGCGAGGAGGGCAGCGGCCATATGCTGACGGCGGTGAATCTGTTTGCCATCGAGCAGATCGTGCCGTCAGACATCAAGAAAATCTCGCCGGAGGAGGGCATCGTCGCCGTGCTCAAGGGCGACCTGGACGCGGTGATTTTTGTCGGCGGCAAGCCGGTGAAGATTTTCAAGAATATGGAAGGCCTGACCAGTCCGGAAAACCAGAAATTCGCCCTGCTGTTGCAGGCTGTGCATTTCCTGCCGCTCAACAATGCGAAATTTTACGAGGAATATGAGCCGACCGAAATCACCCCGCAGGATTATGATTTTGTGAAATCGATCGTGCCGACGATTGCGGTGCAGGCGCTTTTGGTCTCGTACGAGCCGCTTGCGGCGCAGGGAAAACAGCAGGAGAAATTCCGGGAATATCGCTGCGATACGCTGAAAACATTTGCAAGCCGCCTGCGCGGCGTGCTGCCTGAACTCAAGCGGTACGGCCACCCGAAATGGCAGGAGGTCAATCTCTCCGGCGATTCGCTGGGCTGGCAGAAAGAGGCGTGCGCGGGGGGAGTGCATCCTCCCAAATGATGCGAAGGCAGTAAGCCTGAGTCCGCCCTGAGCCTGCGGCGGGGTTGGTTATGTCATACCGGCGAAGGCCGGTATCCATCGCGCCACGTCTGTGGCGCAGGAAGACAGAAAGAGATGGATGCCAGCATTAGCTTCGCTGGCATGACACGCCCTGACCGAGATCAAAATAATTTGCAAAAAAAATGCATTACCCCCCTTCCGTGACACGCGAAGGTGGCGCATTATAGCCCTTAACGAAAAATTGGTCATAAAAAATTAGGCACGAAGTGCCCTCACCCTGACCCTCTCCCAGAGGGAGAGGGAATGAGCACCTTCTCCCTCTGGGAGAAGGGCGGCGACAGCCTGGATGAGGGCTGACTACCTTTTCGTTAAGGGCTATATATAGCCAATTAACTTTATAATTGGCTATGCAAATCGATGCCGAAAGCACGCCATTCTTATTTTAAAGGTTGGCCGCGCCGTAGGCAGCGTCCGAATGTGCAAACATTCGGTTAGTTAACTATAGATTTTAGACCCAGCCGGATGCGCGGGCATGCCGAGAGTGGCCCGCGGGGGCGGAGAATATTAACATATTGAAAAATATAGATAAGTATATGTTTTTTTAGATGAAACAAGCCAAAAATCAGTCGAAACAAGCTTGAAATTAGTCCAAACCAGCCGAAAACCAGTCTAAATAAGCCTGGAATCAGGCGGTTTGCCGGGGAAAATGCCCGCAAAAAATTTAAAAATGCCCGTGCTTGATTTTCTTGGCGTCCAGATAGGCGTGGTTATGGGCGGTGGCGTCGGTTACCAGCGGCAGCCGCTCGGTCACGGTTATGGCGGGCGGTGAAAGCGCCTCGATTTTGTCGGGGTTGTTGGTAAGCAGGCGGATGGCGGAAACACCGAGCGATTGCAGCATCGCGCCGGCCAGTGAGAAATCGCGTTCATCGGCGGCGAAACCGAGTTGTTCGTTCGCGGCGAAGGTGTCCACGCCGTTTTCCTGCAGCGCGTAGGCGCGCAGCTTGCTGGAGATGCCGATGCCGCGGCCTTCCTGGTGCAGGTAAAGCAAAATGCCGCAGCGCGCTTTTTTCATGTGCGCGAGCGCCTGTTGCAGCTGGCCGCCGCAATCGCAGCGGAGGCTGCCCAGCAGGTCGCCGGTGACGCAGGAAGAATGCACCCGCACCAGCGGCGGTTCCTTGCCATGGATATCGCCGATGGTAAGCGCCAGATGTACCGACGCATCGCTGCGGGTGCGGAATCCGGTGAGGGTGGCGTCTTCTGCGCCTTCGATCGGCAGGGCGACCGTTTCGCCGCGCCGCAGTTCCGCCTTTGGAACAAAGCGGAGCGCTTCTATATCGAGCGCGAATGTTTCCGGGAATAGCGTTTCACTCGGAATCCATAGGAGCGCAGGAATGACCGCGGCTTGTTTCGCAAGCGTAATGAGTTCCTTGCCGAAGGCCGGGGAGGGTAAAATGGCGGGTGGCGCTGCCAGTTTCCCCCGGTTGCCGACTGCCCATTGCCAGCATTGCTCACGCGAGAACCCGCTGGTATCGAGTGCGGCGACGCCGTTTTGCGGTGCGATCCCGGCGGCGGTGGCGCGGACGGCGGAAAGCAGCAGTTGCGGCTTGAGTGGTGCGAGCGCGACCCAGCTTTCCTCATCCAGGAACTCGACGGGAAACGCATAGCCCAGCGCTTTGCCGCCTTCGCACAGGCGTATGCCCTGCTGCAATTGCAGCTCATGCAGCGCCCGGGCGCGTGCCAGCGTATAATGCGTTTCTTTGGGGTTCACCGGGACTCACCTCTTGTTAAGGAGGGGCTTTATTACTACAATCCATGCGGAAATGGTAGGAGAAATGCGTATTGTATGAATCACGTCGTCATTCTTTCGGAGGAGAAACTATTTTGCGAGGCGCTGGCCGATGCGGCCAGCCGCGAGCTTGGCGTGGAGGTGACGACGATAGAAAGCGCCAAATCCCTGGCAAAACTGGAGAGTCACCAGGTGAGCCTGCTGGTGTCGACACTGCCGGTATTGCCGGCATGGCAGGGGCGTGTGCTGCGCTACAAGCCGGGTGTGCCGCATAAAATCACCGCCATGCTTGACGATATTTTTCGCCAGTTAAATGATGCCCCGGTTTTGCCCCTGCCGCTGAACGATGTCATTATCCTCTCGGAAAAAAACAAGAAACTGGAGCGCACCGACACCGGCACCTCGCAGGAGCTCACCGAAAAAGAGCTGGCATTGCTGGTGTTTATCAAGGCCGAGGGTGAGGCGAGCCGCGAGGATATCCTGAAAAATGTGTGGGGATTCGCGCCCGACGTTGATACCCATACGCTGGAGACCCACATCTATCGCCTGCGGCAAAAATGGCGGGAACTTGCCGATTATGATTGCATTATCGCCACCGACAAAGGATACCGCTGGCATGACGATCAGGCCTGAATCTTTGGAGAAACCCTATCTGCGGCGGGCAACCTGCTTGTCGCCGTCGTGCTCGAAACTCACGTACCGCGAGTACGCTCAAGTTTCTGCGCGCGTCGGCTCCGCGTGTTTGCCTCGCCGCAGCGAGTTTCCTGAGTATCCCGCATTATGAGTAAGTTACCTCTCATCGGTCTTTCGCGTGAGGAATTGCAGGCGGTGCTGGTTGAGCACGGCTTTGAGAAATTCCGCACCAAACAGGTCTGGAACTGGATCTACGCCCACGGCGCGACCGAATTTCCCCACATGTCGAGCATCTCGAAAGATCAGCAGCAAAAAATGGGCGAGCTGTTTTCCATTGCGCGGCCAACGATCGCCAAGGACCTCACCTCGTTCGACGATACGCGCAAATGGCTGGTGGAATTTGAAGACGGTAACAAGGTGGAAACGGTATTCATCCCGGAAGAAGATCGCGGCGCGCTCTGCGTTTCCTCGCAGGTGGGCTGCACGCTTAGTTGCACGTTCTGCCATACCGGAACGATGAAGTTGGTGCGTAACCTGACCGCCGCCGATATTGTGAACCAGGTGCTGGTTGCCCGCGACGGGTTGGGGGAGTGGGACAAGCCGCGCAAAGGCGAAGCGCGTGCCCGCGCCCGTCATGAGAGCGCAGCAGCGCGAACCAGCCCTGAGCACGCCTCATGGGACGAGCAGGAAGCGAGTACCGGAGGCGATAATAAAATGCTCACCAACATCGTGATGATGGGCATGGGCGAGCCGCTTTATAATTACGAGAATGTCGCCAAGGCGCTTACCATTATCATGGACGGTGAAGGCATCGCGATTTCCAAGCGGCGCATCACCTTATCTACTTCCGGCGTGGTGCCGATGATCGAGAAATGCGGCGAGGAACTGGGCGTGAACCTTGCCATCAGCCTGCATGCCGTGCGCGATGAGCTGCGCGACGAGCTGGTGCCGCTCAATAAAAAATATCCGATCAGGGAATTGCTGGAGGCCTGCCGCCGTTACCCGGCGGCGAATAATGCGCGGCGCATCACCTTTGAATATGTGATGCTGAAGGATGTGAATGATTCCGATGCCGATGCCCGCGAGCTGTGCCGCCTGCTGAAAGATATTCCGGCCAAGGTGAACCTCATTCCGTGGAACCCGTGGACGGGCGCGCAGTATGAAACCTCCAGCCGCAACCGCCAGCACGCCTTCGCCAAAATCGTGAACGACGCGGGTTATTCCTCGCCGATTCGCGCCACCCGTGGGCAGGATATCATGGCGGCGTGCGGCCAGCTCAAAAGCGATTCCGAGCGGAAGAAGGGTGAGAAGGTGAAGTTATGAAAAAAGTCGTCACGTCCGGCATGATCGGCAATGGGCTGGAATGGTATGATTATGCGCTTTACGGGCAGGTGGCATGGCTGCTTTCCAAGCTGTTTTTCCCTGAAGGCGATGCGTTCGCGCAGACGCTTGCGGTGTACGGCGTGTTCGCTGCCGGTTTCATCGTGCGGCCGCTCGGCGCGGTCTTTTTCGGCTGGCTGGGCGACCGCTATGGCCGCCGCCTTTCGATGGTGGTGGCTATTTTGATGATGGCGCTGCCCACCGGCGCCATCGGCCTGCTGCCGACCTATGCGGAAATCGGGATTCTTGCACCGATATTGCTCATCGTCATTCGCTTGCTACAGGGCATGTCGCTGGGTGGCGAGTTTTCCGGATCGATCGCCTATATCGTCGAACATGCGCCGCCGCATCGGCGCGGGCTGGCGGGCGCAGCGTCGCTGGTGTCGATGATGCTCGGATTTTTGCTTGGGCTGATGGTGGTGAAGGGGATGATCTATTTCATCGGCGAGGATGCATTCGAAGCGTGGGGCTGGCGCGTGCCTTTCCTTGCGGGCATTATCATCGGGCTGGTCGGTTTTTATATCCGCCATCATTGCGGCGAAAGCCCGGCCTATGAAAAAGCGAAGGAAGACGGCGCCATTTCCGAAAAACCGGTGCGCCACGCTTTTTCCCGGCATCGCTGGCAGATGGTGCAGGGCTTTGCCATGTACATCACCGTCACCATGCCGTTTTATTTGACGACGGTCTATTTCATCGGCTTTTCCAAGCTGCATCTGGAGATGGACGCGGAACATGCGCTGATGTTCGGTATTTATAATATGCTGGCGCTGTTATTCGCCATGCCGTTTTCGGCGTGGCTGTCCGACCATATCGGCCGCAGGAAAGTGATGATTGCAAGCGCTCTGGTGATGGCGCTGATGGTTTATCCGCTGTTCGGGCTGATGGTGCCGGGTGCGCCGCCGTTTACCATTGGCGCGGTGCAGTTTGCCTTTGCGCTGGTGCTTGGGATATATGTCGGGCCGGTGGCGGCGGTGCTGGTGGAGTTATTCCCGACCTCGGTGCGTTTTTCCGGCATGGCGATCACCTATAATTTATGCGCGGCGATTTTCGGCGGCACCTCGCCGATGGTCTGCGAATGGCTGGTGGGGTATTTCGGCGATGCCCGCGCCATCGCTTATTATGTCATCGCCGGGTGCATCGCCTCGCTGACAGCGCTGTTCTTTTACCAGGACCGCTATAAAGAGCCGCTATAAATATTGCCAGCAGATGACGAGATAGATGACCTCGCCGACGATCGACATGTAATGCAGCGAGTAGCGGTCGGTGATGAATTGCGAGCGGCATAAAAACACATATTTCACGATGTGGAACGTGAGCATCGCCGCCATGATCGGGTTGCTGAAATCCACTGAGTTGCTGCCGAGTGAGTTCAGGACAAAATAGGGCGGCGAACCGTATCCCGTGAGCGCCTGGTATACTTCCGGAAGCCGCATATACCACGCCGACAGCAGCACCGCCAGTTGGCCCCATGTCAGCAAGAATACAATGATGGTAGACATGGGGTGAAAATAACCGAATGGCGGCGCGATGCAAGCCCTTAAGGCACGCCCTTGCTGGTCGAATATTCGAAATGATATTCCACATCCGGATGCACGATTTTATAGGCGGCGTGGGCGGCCTGCGCCGCTTCGGCGAAGCCGGAAAGAATCAGTTTCAGCTTGCCTTCGTAGCTTGCGATATCGCCGATGGCGAAGATGCCCTTGGTTGAGGTTTCGCACGATGGAAGCGAGACCGCGATATGGTTATGGGTGAGGCTGAGCCCCCACTGCGCGATCGGCCCCAGATCCATCGACAGGCCGAAAAACGGCAGCAGCATGTCGGCGGGCAGCGTGCGTTTTTCACCTTCGAGCGTGGCGACGGTGACGCCGGTAAGCTGGCCGTTTGCCCCCTCCAGGCCGTCGAGCTGGTAGGGTACCACCATCTCGATCTTGCTGGATTGCGCGAGCTGTTCCATGCGCGCGGCGGATTCCGGCGCGCAGCGGAATTTAGCGCGGCGATGCACCACGTAAATTTTCTCGGCGAGTTCGGAAAGTGAAATCGCCCAGTCGACGGCGGAATCACCGCCGCCTGCAATCACGATTTTTTTGCCGCGAAACGCTTCGCGTTTGGCCACCATGTAAAAGATGCTCTTGCCCTCATATTCCTCCAGCCCCGCAAGCGGCGGACGGTTCGGCCCGAAGGCGCCGCACCCGGCGGCGATGAAAATGGCTTTGCAGGAGATTTCCGTTCCTGCGGAAGTGGTCACGACGAAGGCAGGGTTTTCACTCTTGCCTGATGCCTCTTGCCTAATGCCTGTAACTTGCTGGCCCAGGTGATAGGTGGGTGAAAAGGGCGCCGCCTGTTCGGCCAGCCTGTCCACCAATGCCTGTGCTAAAATAGAAGGATAGCCTGGAATGTCATAAATCGGCTTTTCGGGATACATGGCCGAGCACTGCCCGCCGACCATGTCGAGCGTATCGACGACATGACAGCCCATTTTCATCATGCCGGCCTCAAAGACCGCAAACAGGCCTACAGGCCCGGCGCCGATGATGCAAAGTTCGGTTTCATAATGATTCATTCCCGATTCTTAGCGAAAAACTAATAAAAAAGTAAGGGTTTTTTGATACACTGGCTTTTCAACAATAATAAGGAAATATTCCATGCCCAACGCAGTGATTGTTGCCTATGCCCGCTCTCCCTTTACCCCCGCCGGAAAAGGCGAATTGGCCAAGATGCGCCCCGACGATCTGCTGGCGGTGGTATTGAAGGGGTTATTTGCCCGCCAGCCGCTCAATATGGCGGATATTGAGGATGTTTTAGTGGGCTGCGCCTTTCCGGAAGGTGAGCAGGGGTTGAATATTGCCCGCAACGTCTCATTCTTGAGCGGAATTCCGCTGGCTGCCGGGGGTGCGACCATCAATCGCTATTGCGGCTCCTCGATGGAAACCATCCACATGGCGGCGGGAAAAATTGCCTGCGGTGCGGGCGAATTATTTGTGTGCGCGGGTGTGGAATCCATGTCGCGGATTCCGATGGGCGGGTTTAATCCCAGCCCCAATCCGGATTTATATGAAATGATGGCCTCTGCCTATATGCCGATGGGGCTTACCGCCGAGCAGGTGGCCGCCAAACATCAGATCGACCGTAAAACGCAGGAAGAATTCGCGCTTGCCTCACATCAGAAAGCGGCCGCGGCGGAGTTATCTCCGGAAATCATTCCGGTACCGATACGGGGTGGTGTGGCCGAAAAAGACGGCTGCATCCGCCTCGATCCCAGCCTGGAAAAAATGGCGCAGCTCACGCCCGCATTCGACGCGAACGGCACGGTGACGGCGGCTACATCCTCCCCGATGACGGACGGCGCGGTGGCGGTGATCGTGGCTTCCGAAGATTATGCCAAAAAACATAATTTGCCGATTCTTGCGCGCATTAAAAGCTTTGCCGTCTCCGGCATCGCGCCGGAAATCATGGGGCTTGGCCCGGTGGAGGCGACGCATAAAGCGCTCGCCCGTGCGGGCCTCACCCTCGCCGATATGGATATCATCGAGCTGAACGAAGCTTTTGCGGCGCAGGCACTTGGTGTCATCAAAGAATTAAATATCGATACCGGTAAACTGAACCTCGATGGCGGGGCGATTGCGCTCGGCCACCCGCTCGGCGCTTCCGGTGGACGCATCACCGGCAAGGCGGCGCAACTGCTCGCCAAACATAAAAAGAAATATGCGCTGGCGGCCATGTGCATCGGCGGCGGGCAGGGCATCGCGACGATTTTAGAGAGGGCATAACACATGACCACCATTAAAAAAGTAGCCGTTCTCGGTTCGGGCGTCATGGGTTCGGGCATCGCCGCGCAGGTGGCCAATGCCGGTATTCCCGTGGTGCTTTTGGATATTGTGGCGAAGGAGGGCGGCAGGAATTCTCTCACCGAAAAAGCGGTGGAGAAGCAGCTTGCGAACAATCCTCCGGGGTTTGCACATAAGCGCGCAGCGAAGCTAGTGACGTGCGGCAATCTGGAAGACGATTTGAAAAAACTCACCGATTGCGATTTGATTATCGAGGCAGTGCTGGAGCGCCTCGACGTCAAGCATGATGTCTATAAAAAAATCGATAGCGTGCGTAAGCCCGGCTCGATTGTGGCGTCGAACACCTCGACGCTTCCGCTGTCGCAATTGACCGACGGGATGGGCGAAAAATTCGCCAGCGAATTTATGATTACCCACTTCTTCAACCCGCCGCGCTTCATGCGCCTGCTCGAAGTGGTGCAGGGCAAAGCGAGTGATGAAGCCTATAAAGCCGTGTGCGATTTTGGTGATCGCGTGCTGGGAAAAACCATCGTTGCCTGTAAGGACACGCCGGGCTTTATCGCCAACCGCATCGGCGTGTACTGGATGATGCTGTCGCTTTTGGAGGCGATGAAACTCGGTGTCACCGTGCCGCAGGCAGATAGCGTGATGGGCCGGCCGGTCGGTATTCCTAAGACTGGGGTGTTCGGTTTGTTCGATCTCATTGGCATCGATTTAATGCCGCTGATTGCGAAATCGTTGCTGGCCTCGCTGCCCGAGGGCGACGCATTTAAAACGCTTTATCAAGAGCCTGAACTGGTCAAAAAAATGATCGCGGACGGCTATACCGGGCGCAAAGGCAAAGGCGGTTTTTACCGCATCAATAAAGAGGGCGGTGGCAAGGTCAAGGAAGTCATCGATTTAAAAACCGGCAGCTATGCCCCGGCCACGGAAAAAGTGTCGCTCGAAAGCATTGGCGCGGCCAAGGGCGGCCTGCAGGCGCTCTTTACCCATAAGGATATCGGCGGCGAATATATCCGTGCGGTGATGATTCCGTTTTTGCATTACACCGCGTCGCTGGTGCCGGAAATCGCCGACGACATTACGGCCATCGATGATGCGATGCGTCGCGGCTATAGCTGGAAATACGGGCCCTTCGAGATGATCGACAAGCTCGGCGTCGATTTTGTCATCGCCGCATTCAAGGAACGTAATTTAAGCGTTCCGCCGATACTCGAAAAAGCGGCGGGCGGCACCTTGTATAAAGTCGAAAACGGCAAGCGTTCGGCGGCAAGTGTCAGCGGGCAATATAAAGTCATCGTGCCGCCGGAAGGTTCGCTCATGCTCGGCGATATCAAGCTCGGCGCCAAACCGCTGCTGAAAAATGCTTCCGCAAGCTTATGGGATCTGGGCGATGGCATTGCCTGCCTGGAGCTTACCTCCAAAATGAATTCGATCGATCCGGATATTTTATCGATGATTGAAAAATCGGTGGAGTTGGTGAAGAGGGATTTCAAAGGGCTGGTGGTCGGCAATGACGGCGATAATTTTTCGGTCGGCGCCAATCTCGGCTTCGTGCTGATGGCGGCGAATATCGCGGCGTGGAGCCAGATTGCCGATGTCATCAAGGGTGGCCAGCATGCGATGATGGCGCTGAAATATGCTCCGTTCCCGGTGGTGTCTTCGCTCTCCGGCATGGCGCTCGGCGGCGGTTGCGAACTGGTGCTGCATAGCAACGCGGTGCAGGCCCATATGGAATGCTATCCCGGCCTTGTCGAAGTCGGCGTAGGCCTCATTCCGGCATGGGGCGGTTGCAAAGAAATGCTGCTGCGTCACCTTGGTGAAAAAGACGGTCCGAAAGGCATGTTCGGCGGGCTGATGGCCACCGGCGGCGCGATGCCAGCGATTAAAAACGTGTTCGAGATGATCGCCACCGCCAAGGTTTCCGGCTCGGCGGAAGAGGCGAGGGATTTGAAAATCCTGCGCGAGGATGACGCTATTTCGATGAACCGCGCCCGCGTGCTGGCCGATGCGAAGGCCCGCTGCATCCTGATGGCAAAAACCTATGTTGCGCCGGAACCGGCAGTGCTGCACCTGCCGGGGAAAACGGCGCGGGTGGCGCTTTCGATGGCGGTGGACGGGTTTGCCGCCATCGGCAAGGCGACGCCGCATGACGTGGTGATCTGCAAACGCTTAGCGCATGTGCTTTCCGGCGGCGACACCGATATTTCCGAGCCGCTCACCGAGCAGCAGATACTCGACCTGGAGTTCGAGGTGTTCATGGAAATGGTCAGGCACCCGGATACGCTCGCCCGCATCGAGCATATGCTGAATACCGGGAAGCCGCTGAGGAACTAGTCCTTAGTCTTTGGTCTTTAGTTATAGAATAAGAACGCTATACTAAAGACTAACGACTAAAGACCAGCGACTAAACTTATGCGCCATTTCTATCTCTCCCACATCGTCACCATCATTGGGCTTTTCCTAGCGTTTGAATGGGCGGGCTTGCCGGGCCTGGGCATCGCCGCGCTGCTGATGGTGATGGAGATCACCCTCTCATTTGATAATGCGGTGGTGAATGCCTCGGTATTAAAACACATGAGCGAGGTGTGGCAGAAGCGTTTCCTGACCTGGGGTATTTTGATCGCCGTGTTCGGCATGCGCCTGTTGTTCCCGATCGTCATCGTGGCGCTGGCCACGGGTCTTGGGACGGCGGAAGTCATCCAGCTGGCGCTCGACGACCCGGAGGAATATTCGCGCCATGTGCTGGAATCGCATGTGCAGATCGCTTCCTTCGGCGGCATGTTTCTGCTCATGGTCTTTTTGCATTTTGTGATCGATGAAACCAAGGATTTGCACTGGCTCGGCATGATCGAACGTAAACTCGCCCTCGCCGGAAAACTGGAATCGATTCAGGTGGTGGTGGCGCTGATCGTGTTGCTTGGATTCTCGCATTTCATTTCGGATGCGGAACAGGTTGGCGGGCTCCTTTCCGGAATCATCGGGATCGTGCTTTATGTGCTGGTTAAAAGTATCACGGCGCTTTGTGGTGGCCCGGAAAGCGCGGAAGGCGCCACCAAAACGGTGGCCTATTCCGGTTTCATGGGTTTCATGTATTTGCAGCTGCTGGATGCGTCCTTCTCGCTCGATGGCGTGATCGGCGCCTTCGCCATGAGCAAGGACATCATTATCATTATGCTGGGCCTGGGCATCGGCGCCATGTTCGTGCGCTCGCTCACCGTCTATCTGGTAAGAAAAGGCACGCTTTCGGAATATATTTACCTGGAGCATGGCGCGCATTATGGCATCGGCGCGCTGGCGATCATCATGTTGGTGTCCATGCTGGTGCATGTGTCGGAGGTGCTCACCGGTCTGGTCGGGCTTGCTTTTATTTCATTGTCCTTCTGGTCGTCGCTCAGGCACCGGCAGCAGCAGAGCGTGCGTTGACGTAATGATCGGGAGGCTGCGCTGCCTCGATTTTCTGCATGGTGAACGTCCCGTTTTTGAGCGTACTCACTTTTAACGTCCTTGCTTCCGGCGGCAGGCTTTGCAGCTTTTCGTAAAGAGCCGCAGCGCTTTTTCCTGATACCGTATAGATCTCGCCGCGCTGTGTCACTTTGAGATCGAAATCGCTCGATATATTCTCCATACCGCCTCATCCAAAATGAAACATTCGGAAAGAATATCCTAACAAAACAATATTAATAATTCTTTTACAATTAGGTAAAATTTGATCTTTATATATTTAAAATTGTATGAAATGAGCCCTATATTGCACTGCAAAAATAAGTGCTTAACTAAATCTTAGGGGGACTCTGGTAGGATATTTCTCATGGCCGCTCCGCAACAAATGCGGGAATGTATGAGGAGAATATGCCCAGCTATAAAGCCCCCATCCGCGATTTCCAGTTTATCCTGAACGATTATCTGAACGTGTCGCAATATGCGGCCAGCGTGCCCGGCTTTGCCGATGCCGGGGCGGATTTAATGAACCCGGTGCTGGAGGCCGCAGCACAAATGTGCGAGGAGGTGTTATTCCCGCTGAATGAAACTGGCGACAAGCAGGGACTCAAATATGAAAACGGCAAGGTCATCATGCCGGATGGTTTCAAGGAAGCGTACACTCTTTACCGTGAATCCGGCTGGCCGGGTTTTACGTGCGATACGAAATATGGCGGCCAGGGGCTGCCGGATGTGCTCAACATGCCGCTGATGGAAATGGTGTGCTCGGCGAATCTTTCCTTCGGCCTGACGCCGGGGCTTTCCCACGGCGCGTATAACGCCATCATGCTGCATGCGTCGGATGAGATAAAACAAAAATACCTGCCCAAGATGGTCTCGGGTGAGTGGTCCGGCGTCATGTGCCTCACCGAGCCGCAGGCGGGAACGGATCTGGGCCTGGTCGCTACCCGCGCCACCCCGAATGGCGATGGCTCTTATTCGCTTCACGGCAATAAAATCTTCATTTCCTCCGGCGAGCATGAACTGACGGAGAACATCGTGCATCTGATTCTGGCGCGCTTGCCGGATGCGCCGAAAGGCACGAAGGGCATCAGCCTGTTCATCGCCAGCAAATATAATATCAATGACGATGGCTCCATCGGCGAACCCAGCGGCATTCGCTGCGACGGCATCGAGCATAAGATGGGCCTCCACGCATCGCCTACCTGCCAGATATCCTTCAACGGTTGCAAGGCCTGGCTGGTGGGCGAACCACATAAGGGCATGCGCGCCATGTTCACGATGATGAACGCGGCGCGGCTGTATGTCGGTGTGCAGGGCCTCGGCGTGGCCGAAGTGGCGTACCAGAATTCATTGGCTTACAGTAAAGAGCGGCTGCAAATGCGGGCGCTCACCGGCGCGGTGCTGCCGGATA
Source organism: Alphaproteobacteria bacterium (assembly GCA_033763575.1). Taxonomy (GTDB): domain Bacteria; phylum Pseudomonadota; class Alphaproteobacteria; order Rickettsiales; family SXRF01; genus JANRKF01. Next base: position 151,750 of record JANRKF010000026.1, read on the forward strand.
AACCGGCGGATCCGATTACCGTGCACCCGGACGTGCGCCGCATGCTGCTGACGCAAAAAGCCTTCTGCGAAGGCGCGCGGGCGCTGGCCATGGAAATGGCCTTGAAGATTGACCTCGCCCACCGACACCCGGATGCAAAGGTGCGGGAACAATCGGATGATTTCGTGCAGTTGATGACGCCGATCTGCAAATCCTACCTCACCGATGGCGGGTTTGAGATGGCAAGCCTCGGCCTGCAATGTTTCGGCGGCTATGGCTACATCAAGGAATACGGGGTGGAGCAATATGTGCGCGATGCGCGCATCACCATGATTTACGAAGGCACGAACGGCGTGCAGGCGCTGGATTTGATTGGCCGCAAGCTGCCGCACAGCGCCGGGAAATATCTGCGCAGCTTCTTCCACCCGGCCACGGAATTTGTGGAAAAACATGCAAGCAATGAGGCGATGAAGGAATTCACCAAACCACTCGCCAAATATATGGATTATTTGCAGAAGGCGACGCTGTATCTCGCCACCGCCGGCCTTGCCAACCCGAACGATGCGGCGGCCGGCGCGGTGGATTACCAGCGCCAGTTCGCGCTCACCTTCATGGCCTATAGCTGGGCGCGGCAGGCGGAAATCGCGCTGACCAAACTCGGAACATTGGGAGGCCAGCAGGCCGACTCAGCCCTGAGCGGGGCCTCATCGCGCGAGCAGCAGGCGAGTGCGGGAGGCGACTTAAAATTCTACGAGGACAAACTGGCCACCGCCCGCTTCTTCATGGCCAAAATCCTGCCGCAAGCTTCAGCGCACCTGCAAATCATCGTATCGGGCAGCAAAAGCGTAATGGCGGATGCGCTGTAATTTTTGTCATCCTCGGACTTGACCCGACTATGACAAGATTATGCCGGAGGCAGCACCTCCACCTTCGGGGTGGCGGCGAGGGAATGGTATAGATGCGTCATCAGCGCGATGCCCCAGAAGGGGGCAAGTAAATTCAGGAAGGGAACGGTGGCAAGCACGGTGAGCAAAATGCCGCCGATAAAGACGCTGCGCCCGTGGGTTTTGCGTAAGCGCACGGCTTCATGCAGCGGCAGGTAGCGGCGTGCGACCATCACGAAAAATTCCTTGCCGAGCAAATGGCCGTTTAACACATAAAAAATCACCAGATTAATTCCCGGCAGCAAATAAAATGGCAGCACCAGAATATTAAGCCCCACCGCCATCAAGCTAAAGCGCACATCATGCCGGAATTCCGGCCAGAAGGGCGGGTTGATCGGCTGGGCATTCGGGTAATCCTGCGCTTCAATCAGCGTGGCGATTTTGCTGTCGAAGAAATTGACGAACACCGGCATGATGCCGGGGAACAGGAAATAGGCGAGCATGGTAGCGCCAACACCGCTTAGCCATGTCCAGCTTGCTGAAAGTACGGCGCCACCCACCAGCAGCGACACCACCGAAGTGACCCCCAGCACGAATAAAAGCAACGCCGCCAGCGTAAACAGCACGGACATCACGAACACGCCGAACATCCCCGGTGCGAATACCGAGCCTATGGCTTTGAGCGATGCGTCGATCAAACGTTCCATCAATATGCCCTCACTATTTTTCCGGTCTCAGCATACTCCTTACCGGCCATTTTCACAAATAAATCGGTGAGCGATTCGGGCGCAGGCAGCGTTTCCGGGTTCTCGCCGGGAAAGGCCTGCGCACGCATGCGGGTGCGGGTGCGGCCGGGGTCGAACAGGTTGATGCGAAGATTCGTTTTTTCATTTTCAGCGGCGTAGGTTTCAACCATCATTTCCAGCGCGGCCTTGCTTACTGCGTAAGCGCCCCAGTAAGGTGTGCTGCGGGCCGCCACGCCCGATGTCACCATGATAACGCGGCCAGCCGGTGCAGCGCGCAGCAGCGGGTCGAAACAGCGAATCAGGTGAAAATTCGCATGCAGGTTAATGTCGATGGTGTTGTGCCACTCGCCGGGGGCGCTGTGCGGTACGGGCGTGATTTCGCCGAGGATGGCGGCATTGCCCACCAGCACATCCAGCCGCCCGAAACGTTCGGAAATATGCGCGGCCAACTGGTCGATTTTCGGGAATTCGGTGAGGTCGAGCTGCACCATGCTGGCGCTGCCGCCGTCATTTTTGATGCTGTCTTCGAGCCGCTCCAGCGCCTTGCCATCGCGAGCCACGGCCACCACATGCATCCCCTCGCGGGCGAAACGTTTTGCCACCGCTTCGCCGATACCCCGCGAGGCGCCGGTGACGAGGGCTATCGGTTTAGTGCTCATGCTGCATCGGGAAAAAGATTGGACTGCTTTCCGCCGCCCTTGGCGTTTTCAAAATCGGTAAGCGCGATAGGATAATTTCCGGAAAAGCAGGCGTCGCAATATTGCGGGGCGTTCGCATCGCGCTTGATGCCGGAGACGGCGCGGTAGAGACCGTCAATCGAGATGAAGGCGAGGCTGTCGACATTAATCAGCCTGGCCATTTCCTCGACGGTATGGTTGGCGGCGAGCAGCTGGTCACGCGTCGGCGTATCGACGCCGTAGAAACAGGAATCCGTCGTCGGCGGGCTGGCGATCCGCATATGCACTTCCCTGGCGCCGGACTCGCGCACCATCGCCACGATTTTTTTGCTGGTGGTGCCGCGCACGATCGAATCATCGACCAGTATCACCCGCTTGCCTTCGAGTATGGCGCGGTTGCCGTTATGCTTCAGCTTCACGCCCAGATGGCGCACATGGTCCGACGGCTCGATAAACGTGCGCCCGACATAATGGTTGCGGATGATGCCCAGCTCGAACGGAATGCCCGATGCGTTCGAATAGCCGATCGCCGCCGGGATACCCGAATCCGGCACCGGCACCACCACGTCGGCGGGAATGCCCGCCTCACGCGCCAGCTCCACCCCGATGCGTTTGCGGGTTTCATACACGTTCATGCCTTCGCTCACCGAGTCGGGGCGCGAAAAATAAACATATTCGAAAATGCAGAAACGCTTGGGCATTTTGGCGAAAGGATGGATGGAGCGCATGCCGTTTTTATTCACGATGACGATTTCACCCGGCTCCACATCGCGCACATATTCGGCGCCGACAATATCCAGCGCGCAGGTTTCCGAAGCGAAAATGATCGAGTCGCCGACCCGGCCGATCACCAGCGGGCGCACGCCCAGCGGGTCGCGCACGGCGATGAGCTGGTCGTTCGACATCACCACCAGCGAGTAGGCGCCCTCGACCCGTGAGAGCGCATCGAACAGCCGGTCTTCCACCGAGGCATGCTTGGAGAGAGCGATAAGATGCACGATCACTTCGGTATCCGAGGTCGATTGGAACAGGCAGCCAATATCAATGAGCTGCTTACGCAGCGTCATCGCATTGGTGAGGTTGCCGTTATGGGCGACCGCGAGGCCGCCGAAGCTGAAATCGCCGTAAAGCGGCTGCACGTTGCGCAGCAGCGTATCGCCGGTGGTGGAGTAGCGGTTATGGCCGATGGCGATGCTGCCCGTGAGCTTGCTGATGACCTCCGCCGAGTTGAAATTATCGCCGACCAGCCCGAGCGCGCGGTGGGTGTAAAACTGCTCGCCGTCGAAGCTTACGATGCCCGCCGCTTCCTGCCCGCGATGCTGCAGGGCGTGCAGGCCGAGCGCGGTGTGCGCGCTGGCGTCGGGACTGCCGTAAATACCGAACACACCGCATTCCTCATGCAGTGAGTCACCCCGTAAATCGTCCGCTTCGCTATTCATCATGGCTTTTCTTTTTTTCCTTGGTCGCTTCGAATTCATCGGCGAACGGGTTGGAGATTTTACCGATCCCGCCGGCGGATTTCTGGTTTTCTTCTTCGATGATTTTTTTGTTGAGCGTGGAAAGGTCGCGCAGGTATTTCGGCGACGCCTTGGCCAGCATGATGGCGCCGCGCTCGAGGTAAGGCATGCTGATCGAGGTCTGGATCACCTTCGGATATTCCTCTTCCGGGATGCTGATGGTCATGATGAAAAAAGCGAGCGACAGCAGGAAGGCGCCGCGCGCTGCGCCGAACGCCAGCCCCAGCGAATTATCGAGCAGCCCGACATCGGTGCCGGATTTGATGAATTTGAGGATCGCGGTGTTGAGCAGCGAAAACCCCATCAGCGACAAGGTATAAATACCGAGGGTGGCGAACCCGGCGGCGACCACGGCGTTTTTGAATTTGGGCTGCAGGTGTTCGGCGACGCTTGGGAAAAAATAGAGCGTGACCACACCGGCCAGCGCCCATGCCGACAGCGACAGCATCTCGCGCACGAAACCGCGGAAGAAGGCGTGCAGGCATGAAATCGCCATGATGGCGAACACCGCGGCGTCGACGACGTTCAGGCTGGTTTCAATCATAGCATTCCCACTAATTGCTGCACGGACTCTAGCGATTTTAGTCCAATCGTCAAACCTTTCTGTGTGCCTGCGGGCGGCAGGAAGGCTTGGGTGAAGCCGAGTTTTTCCGATTCGCGCAGCCGCATGTCGGTGCGGGCGACGCTCCTGATTTCGCCGGAGAGGCCGATTTCGCCGAACATCACGCTATGGGCGGGCAGCGGGGTGTTGGAAAGTGCCGAAATAAGCGCCGCCGCGACCGCTAAATCCGCCGCCGGCTCGGAAATGCGGATGCCGCCGGCGACGTTCAGATACACCTCCTTGTCGGAAAAGCGCACATTCGCCCGTGTTTCCAGCACGGCCAGCACCATCGCCAGCCGGTTGGCATCCCACCCGACCACGGCGCGGCGCGGGCTGCTCATATAGCTGGGGGAAACCAGCGCCTGAATCTCGACCAGAACGGGCCGTGAGCCTTCCATCCCGGCGAACACGCAGGCGCCCGACACCGGGTTTTCGCGGTTGGAAAGAAAGAGCGAAGAGGGGTTTTCCACTTGTTTCAGTCCTGCGTCCTGCATCTCGAATACGCCGATCTCGTCGGTGCCGCCGAAACGATTTTTGACGCTGCGCAGGATGCGGTAGGGGTGGCCGCGCTCGCCCTCGAAATAAAGCACCGTATCGACCATATGTTCGAGCACACGCGGCCCGGCGATCTGCCCGTCCTTGGTCACATGCCCGACTAAAAACAGCACCATGCCGCGCTTTTTGGCGAGTTTGATCAGCTCATGCGATGTGGCGCGCACCTGTGAAACCGTACCGGGTGCGGATTCGATATTATCGATGAACATGGTCTGCACCGAATCGATCACTGCCACTTGTGGCGCGTTCGGGGTGTCGAGGCTGGCGATGATATCGCGTACCGACGTCGCCGAAGCGAGGGTGACGTTTTTACCCTGAAGCCCCAGCCGCCGGGCGCGCAACGAAACCTGCGCCACCGATTCCTCGCCGGAAATATAGGCCGCCGACACGCCTTTTGCTGCCGCATGCACCACCGTTTGCAGTAGCAGGGTCGATTTGCCGATGCCGGGGTCGCCGCCGATCAATATCGCCGAACCGGCGACCATTCCGCCGCCCAGTACGCGGTCGAGTTCGGAGATGCCGGTGCTGGTGCGCGGCGCTTCGGCGGTGCTGGTATCGAGCGTCACCCACTCGATTTTCTTGCCTTTGCCGGAGGTGAGGCCCTTGGGCGTTGCTTCATGCGCCTCTTCGGAAATACTGTTCCACGCGCCGCAGGCGTCGCACTGCCCTGCCCATTTCGGATGCACCGCGCCGCAGCTCTGGCAGATGAAAGAGGAGGTGGATTTCGCCATAGATTAGATATATAACATAAAACAATATTACCAACAGACATTATCATGAGCCATTTCCTAGAGTTTCTTGAGCATAATATCCTACTCCTCGACGGCGCGATGGGCACGCAGATCCAGGGTGCGGACCTCAAGGTGGAGGAGGATTACTGGGGGCAGGAAAACTGTTCGGAAATCCTCAATCTCTCGCGCCCGGATTTCATTCGCAATGTGCATATGAAATACCTGGCCGCTGGGTCGGACGCGGTCGAGACCAACACCTTCGGCGGCTCGGTCATAACGCTCGGGGAATTTGATTTATCAGAAAAAACGGTAGAAATCAATCAGCGTGCCTGCGAACTGGCGCATGAAGCCATCGCCGAATTCTCGGCAGATGGAAGGAAGCGGTTCGTGGTGGGCGCGATTGGGCCGGGCACCAAGCTGCCCAGCCTCGGCCATATCGGCTATGACGAGCTGGAAGCCTCATTCATTCCGCAGGTGGAAGGGTTGTTGCTGGGCAAAGCCGACGCGATTCTGATTGAAACCTCGCAGGACCCGTTACAGGTGAAAGCCGCGATCAACGCCTCGCGCATCGCTATGAAAAAACTGGCCGTGACCCTGCCGATCATGGTGCAGGTGACGGTCGAAACCACCGGTACGATGCTGGTGGGAACGGATATTGCGGCGGCGACGACGATTATGCAGGCGATGCAGGTCGAGATCATGGGTCTGAACTGCGCGACGGGACCGCAGGAGATGGCCGAGCATGTGCGTTACCTGTCGCAGAACTGGCCGGGGAAAATTTCGATATTGCCCAATGCGGGTCTGCCGGAAATGCACCAGGGCCACGTGCATTTTCCGCTTTCGCCAAATGACATGGCGAAGTGGCTGGAGCGATTCCTCAAGGAAGACGGCATCAATATCATGGGTGGTTGCTGCGGCACCAACGAGGAGCATATTGCGGCGATCAACCACATGCTCACTCAGCAGGAGGCGGGCAGACGCCGCCCGACACCGCATGCGCGAAAGGCTCATTTCATCCCGAGCGTCGCTTCGCTCTTTAATGCGGTGGAGCTTCGGCAGGAAAACGCGATCCTCTCCATCGGCGAGCGCTGCAACGCCAACGGCAGCAAAAAATTCAAGGAAGCGCAGGATGCCGAGGATTGGGAGACCTGCCTCGATATGGCGAAGGAGCAGGTGCGCGAAGGCAGCAACACGCTGGATATTTGTACGGCATTTGTGGGCCGCAACGAGGTGAAAGATATGACGGAGATGATGACGCGCGCGCGCGGCACCATCACCGCGCCGCTGGTGATTGACTCCACCGAACTCATCGTGCTCGAAGCCGCGCTCAAGCTTTACGGCGGCAAGGCGATTATCAACTCGATCAATTTTGAAGATGGCGAAGAACCGGCCCATGCGCGCATGAAGCTCGCCATGAAATATGGCGCCGCCGTTATTGCGCTCACCATCGATGAACAAGGCATGGCCAAAGACGTCGACCGCAAATTAGAGATCGCCCATCGGCTGCATGATTTCTGCTGCAAGGGCTACGGGCTTCCGCCAAGCGACCTGCTGATCGACCCGCTCACCTTCACCATCTGCACCGGCAATGAGGATGATCGGAAGCTGGGGCTGTGGACGCTGGAAGCCATCGAGCGCATTCACAAGGAGCTTCCCGATATTCAAATTATTCTGGGGCTATCGAATATTTCTTTTGGCTTAAATCCACCGGCGCGTCACGTGCTGAACTCGGTGTATCTTGACCATGCACAAAAACGTGGCATGACGGGCGCCATTATCCATGTCAGCAAAATCACGCCTCTCCATAAAATCCCCGCGCATGAAGTGGCGGCTGCCGAGGATTTGATTTATGATCGAAGATTGCCGATAGCAGAAGTTGCCTAGGCCGCTTCGGATTCCAGCTTCTGCACATCGACGCTAATGGTCACCACCACATCCGGGTGCAGGGTGATGCGGACCGAATGCGTGCCGGTATTTTTGATCGCGCCGCTCATCACGAGCTGGCTTTTTTGCACTTCATGGCCGGCTTCTTTCAACGCATCGACAACATCGCGCACGCCGATCGAACCATAAAGCTTGCCTTCCTGGCTCGCCTGGCGGGTAAGCGTAAGGGTGAGGCCCGCGAATTTGCCAGCGATTGCTTCTGCTTCTGCCTTGGCCTTTGCGTTTTGCTCTTCAATGATATGGCGGCGTTCTTCAAAAACTTTTTTGTTTGCATCCGATGCGCGCAGGGCTTTTTTCAGCGGGATCAGGAAGTTCCGCGCATAGCCGTTTTTCACTTTCACTACATCACCGATTGCGCCGAGGCGTGCGATACGTTCCAACAAAATAATTTCCATGTCCGTCTCCATTATGAGGTTTCGTTAGGGCTGAATTGCCCATGGGCCAAAAATATTTGGGGATCAGCTTCTAGACGAGTTTCCGCCCGCTGACAAGTATTTATTCAGCAGGCCGATATGATAAATCAAGCCATAGCCTGCGACGATCACCACCGGCCATAACAGTGCGGCGAGAAGAAAATACATGAAAAACAATAGCAAGAAGCGATATTCATTACGCCTGGTCTGGGCATGCAGCAGCATCAGGCCGAATAAAAAATGCGGGAATAACAGGATCATCAGGCTGGATTTCCCCCAGAAGGCCAGCGATTCTCCGCCGATCAGAGAGGCAATGGCCGCAATCAGCAGCAGCGAAATCATCCAGTTGGGAGGCGGGAAGGCGGCAATCACCGTCTCCGATCGGGTGGTGATTTTCTGGCGCTGTAACTCGCGGTTCACCACCCAGCTGTGCAGGTAGAGGCAGAGTGCCCACATCCACGCGCTGACCGAGAACACGAGGAAGGTGATTTTTGGTGCTGCCGCTTTCAACATGGCGCTCGCTTCATCGTCAATCTCCGCCGAGAAATGGGCGAGCGCGGCATGGATATAAGGGGTAATAGCCCCGGCGAGCCCACCTTTCCCATCGGCATAGTAGAGCGTAACGGCAAGCAGCGCGAACGCAATCACCACCATCAACCGGGCGAAGATCACTGTCATCGGGAACCAGATGGTGAGACTGCCGTTGCGGCCATGCCGCATGCTTTCGCGTGCGATATACCAGGCGGGCAGGCCAAGGCCCAGGGCATAGACAAAGAGCGCCCCCACCGGGTTAAAAAACAGCGAGATCAATATGGTCGCGACCAGAACGGCATGCAGCGCCGGATCGGAGCGTCCGGAAAGGCCCAGCCAGAAAATAGGCAGGGTCGGCAGGAAAAGGAAGAGCAACCCCAGCCCGAATGTAAAAACAAAGGTGTAAAGCAACGCAGAAACCACGCCCGCAATAACTGACGGGGCGAGCATCCTTCTCACAATTCTACTATGGCTTCCAAAAATGGCTGGTTTTCTGCGCTTCCGTTGCTCACATACTCCAACGTACGCTGCGCTACGGTTCTCAAAAACCAGCCATTTTTGTTCGCCCTAGCGAATGGTAAGGCGGGTTCCATAAAGAACTTATTGCGCTACGAAGGGCAGCAGGGCAAGGTTGCGGGCGCGTTTGATCGCTTGCGAGAGCTCGCGCTGCTTCTTGTGGCTTACCGAGGTGATGCGGCTGGGGAGGATTTTTCCACGCTCGGACACGAAACGGCCCAGCAGTTTCACGTCTTTATAATCGATCTTCGGTGCGTTGGCGCCGGTGAGCGGGCAGGATTTTTTGCGGCGGAAGAAAACTTTGCGGCCTTGTGGTTCGTTCATGGCTCTTACTCCTGTGTTGCGGCGACGGCTTCGGCAACTTCGCTGTCGCCGTAGGATTCGTCGCGTTTATTCTGGTTCAGCATCACTGACGGGCCTTCTTCGATTTCCTCGACACGGATGGTGAGCGAGCGGATAACATCCTCGTTGATGCCCATATTGCGTTCCAGCTCTTTTACGGCTGCCGCCGGAGCATCGATCGCAAGCATGGTATAATGCCCCTTGCGGCTCTTATTGATCTTATAGGCCAGATTTTTCAGGCCCCAATATTCGTTTTTCACGATGCTGCCACCGCCTTTTTTGACGATTTCGCCAAACGCATCCGCCAGATTATTCACGTCTTGTTTCGACATGTCCTGACGGGTAATAAAAGTGCTTTCGTACAATGGCATAACGTCTCCTTTGCCAGATAGGTTTTTCACCTGCCTGTCTAACATACTGGCCCATAACACTTTATTGTTATGCGTATGCCGGCAGCGCCCCTGGAAACAGCGACTTAGCTATCACAAAGGGAGGGCACTTATAGCCAGAAAAAACATGATTGCAAGCGGAAAATCGCATATTTCGGCGACAAACGATTTTCTACTTGTCATTTGTTAAACAATGGTTAATAATCACCCCATTATAACAACAAAGGACGTTAGGATGACGACAGCGCTTATTTTCCCGGGACAAGGCTCGCAAACGGTGGGTATGGGCAAGGAGCTTTACGATAATTTTGCCGTGGCCCGCGCCGTGTTCGACGAGGTGGACGCCGCGCTCTCCGAAAAACTCTCCGATATTATATTTAACGGCCCGCAGGAAACGCTGACGCTGACCCAGAATGCCCAGCCTGCCATCATGGCGACCTCGATTGCCGCGCTGCGCGTATTGGAATCCGAAACCGGGTTTAAAATGTCGGATGCGGCGTTTGTCGCCGGTCATTCGCTCGGCGAATACTCGGCGCTCTGCGCGGCCGGGGCCCTGTCGCTCACCGAAACCGCCCGCCTCCTGCGCGTGCGTGGTCAGGCGATGCAGCAATCGGTGCCTGCCGGAAAAGGCGCGATGGCGGCGCTGATCGGGGTGGATACGGCGCAGGCGCTCGCGATTGTCAAGGAGGCCGCAGGCGATGAAGTCTGCAACGTGGCCAACGATAATGGCGGCGGTCAGGTGGTGGTGTCCGGCAGCCGCGCTGCGGTGGAGCGTGCGGTGGAAATTGCCAAAGCGCAAGGGGTGAAGCGTGCGGTGATGCTGGATGTTTCCGCCCCCTTCCATTCGGATTTAATGGCTCCGGCCGCCGGTGTGATGGATGCGGCATTGTCGGCCGCGACCATTTCGGCGCCTGTCGTGCCGCTGGTGGCCAACGTGACGGCATCTTCGGTGACCGACCCGGCCAAGATCCGCCAACTGCTGGTCGATCAGGTCACCGGCATGGTGCGCTGGCGCGAATCGGTGCATTACCTGAAAGCGCAAGGCGTGACCAAGACCATCGAAATCGGCGCAGGCAAGGTGCTTTCGGGCCTCATGAAACGTATCGAGCCCGAAATCCAAACCAGCAATTTCGGTGCTCTGGTGGATTTAGCGGCGTTTGCGAAGGTGGAGTAGGCTGCCCTCCAAGGCGCAGTTCCCTGAGCCTACATTTATACTCTGCCCCGGCTTTATGTGTCAGGGAAGGGGGGAAATGCAGAAAAGTGCATTTATTCTATATGCAGTTGATTTTAAACATGAAAATTGCGCATGAACGCCTCGCGGGATTATGATTTGACGCGCCCGGCTATCTCCTTCATAAAGCTAGAAATTCAACTCGTCATGGCGAGAGTGCGCGAAGCAAACCAGCTAAAAAATGGATTGCCGCGTCGCCTGCGGTTCCTCGCAATGACACCCAAACGGAGGTTCATATGTTCTCACTCACAGGTAAAAAAGCGCTGATTACCGGTGCTACCGGCGGCATTGGCGGGGCGATTGCGAAGGCGTATGCGCAGGCGGGCGCGCAGCTCGCCGTCTCCGGCAGCAAACAGGAAAAGGCAGATGCGTTTGCAGCGGAACTGGGTAATGGCGCGGTAGGCATCGCCTGCGACCTCACCAATCTTTCCGCCGTGGAAGAGCTCATCAAAACTGCCGAGGAAAAACTGGGCGGCCTCGATATTTTGGTGCTGAACGCGGGCGTCACCCGCGATAATATTACGATGCGGATGAAAGACGAAGAATGGCAGCAGGTGATCGATGTGAACCTGACGGCGAATTTCAAACTCGCCCGCGCCGCGATGAAGGGGATGCTGAAACAACGCAAAGGCCGCATGATTTTTGTGACGTCGGTGGTAGGCCACTCCGGCAACCCCGGCCAGGCGAATTACTGCGCGACCAAAGCGGGCTTGACCGGCATGGCGAAATCGCTGGCGCATGAATTATCGAGCCGCAACATCACCATCAACTGTATTGCTCCGGGATTCATTGCCACCAGCATGACCGATGCGCTGACCGATGAGCAAAAAGCAAAAATCAACGGCAATATTCCGCTGGGCCGCATGGGCACGCCGGAAGAGATCGCTGCGGGTGCATTGTATCTGGCGAGTGACGAAGCGGCCTATATCACCGGCCAGACGCTGCACATCAACGGCGGGTTGTATATGTAATTACGGTGCATCGTATTGCCTTTTTCCCTAGACAATACAAACACCTCGTGCTACCGAAATGAACTGCTTGACGTTTGGTTGCCGTGCGCTATGTTGCACGGCTCGTTTGGGGCGCTAGGCCCCAGCTACTTACGAAACTATATAAGGATAAACATCATGAGTGATATTGCTGAACGCGTAAAAAAGATTGTGGTTGAGCATCTGGGTGTGGAAGAGGCGAAAGCCGTACCCACCGCAAGCTTTATTGACGATCTCGGTGCAGACAGCCTCGACACCGTTGAACTCGTGATGGCGTTTGAAGAAGAGTTCAACATCGAGATTCCCGATGATGCCGCAGAGAAAATCCTCACGCTGCAGGATGCTGTGAACTTTATCCAGCAAAATGCCAAAGCTGCATAAGCATCCCCGTTTATTTGCATGAGACGTGTTGTTGTCACTGGTCTGGGCCTTGTCACGCCGCTGGGTTGCGGAGCGGAGTTCGCGTGGAATAATGTTAAAGCGGGAAAATCCGGGCTGAAAGCCATCACCCACATCGACGTGTCGGATATGCCGGCGCGGGTGGCGGGCGTGGTGCCGCGTGGCACCGGCGAGGGCGAATTCAATCCTGATAATTACATCGAGCCGAAAGAGCAGAAAAAAATGGATGATTTCATCCATTTTGCCCTCGGTGCGGCAAGCCAGGCGGTGGAAGATGCCGGTATCGCCAATCTCTCCGAAGAGGAAAAACTGCGCGCGGGCGTGATGATCGGCTCGGGTATCGGCGGCCTGAATTTGATCGAAGATACGGTGCGCGTGCTGATCGATAAGGGGCCGCGCCGCATCAGCCCGTTTTTCATTCCGGCCTCGCTCATCAACCTCGCTTCCGGCCAGCTTTCCATCAAATACGGTTTCAAAGGCCCGAACCATGCGGTGGTCACGGCCTGCTCCACCGGCGCCCATGCGATCGGTGACGCGGCGCGCATTATCCAGTTTGACGATGCCGATATCATGGTCGCAGGCGGCACCGAAGCCACGATCTGCCGCATCGGCCTTGCCGGGTTTGCCGCCGCGCGCGCGCTTTCCACCGGCTATAACGATACGCCGGAAAAAGCCTCCCGCCCCTGGGATAAGGGCCGCGACGGATTCGTGATGGGCGAAGGCTCCGGCATCGTGGTGCTCGAAGAATACGAACATGCGAAAGCCCGCGGCGCGAAAATTTATGCCGAAGTGGTGGGCTATGGTATGTCGGGCGATGCCTACCACATCACCGCCCCGGCCCCGGAGCATGACGGTGCCTTCCGCGCTATGAAGGCGGCGCTCAAAAGCGCTAAAATGCAGCCGGGTGATATCGATTATGTCAACGCGCACGGCACCAGCACCCCGCTGGGCGATGAGCTGGAATTGCAGGCGGTCAAAAACCTGTTCGGCGAGGCGGCGTATAAACTCTCCATGTCCTCGACCAAATCCTCGATCGGCCACCTGCTCGGCGCGGCCGGTGCGGTGGAGGCGATATTCTCGATCCTCGCTATCCGCGACCAGATCGCGCCGCCGACCCTCAACCTCGATGACCCCTCCGACGGCTGCGATCTCGACCTGGTGCCGTATAAAGCCAAGCCGCGTGAAATCCGCGCCGCCCTTTCCAACAGCTTCGGCTTCGGTGGAACGAATGCATCGCTCGTACTGAAGAAAATCTGATTTTGAATTTATACAGTGGGTGAGTAGCCCGGCATGAAGAAAATAGTCCTGTCGTTCGTTTTTTTCTGGCTGGTTGCGGGTGTGGTGGGCGGCTATGGCGTCTATTATTATTCCGCACCCGGAACGCTTGTGCAGAAGACGAATGTATTTATCCGCAAGGGCATGCGCTCGCAGGAAACGGCACACGCGCTGGCCGAGGCCGGGGTCATTCGCTTCCCGCAGGCCTTCTACGCCATCCATGTCGCCACCGGCCAGTCCAAAAAATTCAAGGCCGGGGAATATGCATTCCCACCCGGCATCAGCCCGAAGGAAGTGGCCGAGAAACTGGTGAGCGGCGATGTCGTCGTGCATAAAATCACTATTCCCGAAGGCTGGAGCATGCGCGAGATACGAGCGGCAATCCTGTTGGAGACCCTGCTCGAAGGCGACATCACCCGCCCGATGCCCGAAGGCAGCGTCCTGCCGGAAACCTATCATTATGTCTATGGCGACACCCGCGATGAGGTGGTGGTCCGCATGCAGCTGGCGATGAGAAAAGCCCTGGAGCACGCATGGGAAAACCGCGCCGAAGGCCTGCTGCTTGCCAGCAAGGAGGAGGCGCTGGTGCTGGCCTCGATCGTCGAAAAAGAAACCGGTGTGGCGGACGAGCGCCCGCGGGTGGCGGCGGTATTCGTCAACCGCCTGAAGCGCGGCATGAGACTCCAGACCGATCCGAGCGTGGTCTACGGTATCGAGCAAAAACTTGGGGATGCGATGAACCGCCCGCTCACCCGCGCCGATCTCGAAGCGCCGACCCCTTATAATACCTATGTCATCCCCGGCCTACCACCCACGCCGATTGCCAATCCGGGAATAGGTGCGATTGAGGCGGCGCTGCACCCGCTTGCAAGCGACGAGCTTTATTTTGTGGCGATCGGCGATGGCTCCGGCGGCCACCGCTTCTCCAAAACGCTCGACGAGCATAACAAAAATGTAGCGGCTTACCGGGCGGCGCTGAAAAATAAATAGACTTCCTGCCTCTCTCTACTTTGGCTGCAAATCTGCTTGGAATGGAGCCTCCTCATAAAAGCATGTACTTCGTGTACACTTGCTTTTATTCGGTTTCCATTCCTTCCCCCTACGCCAAGAGGCTTCGGGGGACGCAGTCGCGCTTTTTTGCCAAAGCGAGAGTGGAAGGAAGTCTAATGAACAAATATGAGAAAATTTTAACACTATATAAACAATTTTCCGGCAGAATTGCACCATGTCCAAGAAAAAACACGCTGATTCCACATCCGTTGATCCCGTATCGCAAAAAGCGCAGGAGCTTTGCGGCAAGTGCGACCCCATCGCGCTGCGCGGCGTGCTGGAATATCTCAGTCATACTAAAGCGTGGGGTCATGTTCCCACCTTGGTTGCCATGCAAAGAATCATCGGTTCCCCGACTGCCGATTCTTATCAGGGATGTTTGGGGTTAGAAAGAAACTCTCAAAATATTTTTATGCCGGTTGGTGAACGTTCGATGGATCGAGGTCGGGCGGTAGAATTGGCAATCGCTGAATTATTGGGGGGGGGGGAGATTTGCATTGCAGGTCAAAATTCCCAACATACCGATAACTACGCCATAACCGATCTGGGAGAGCGCGTTCTTGAGAAATTGCGAGCCATGCCCCACACTGTCCGTGACGATTTATCGGAAGAAAGGCAGAAAGCGCATGCGGCAGATTTACGCCGGGCGGCATTAGAACAAACGCCAGTTTCATTTGCGGCGGTGGAGAGCGCGATGGCGGGCGCTGAACTTACGCCTGAACAACAAAACAGATTCCTGAAAATAATTTTACAAGAAACCGGACTTAGCGTTAGGCCGAACCAAACTCCTGATCGCTAGCCCCTCACGCGCTTCTGCTGGCCAAAGCGGCCCGGTAAGTATTCTCTAACAAACACGCGATCGTCATCGGTCCTACGCCACCGGGAACCGGGGTGATGGCCGAGGCAATGCCCCGACAGGAATCATAATCGACATCGCCGACGAGTTTGCCATCGACGCGGTTGATGCCGACATCAATCACCACCGCGCCCGGCTTCAGCCATTCGCCCTTCACCATTTCCGGGCGGCCCACCGCGGCGACCACGATATCGGCGGCTTTGAGCAGTGCAGGGAGGTCTTTTGTTTTCGAGTGCGCGATGGTCACCGTGCAGCTTTCTTGCAGTAATAATTGCGCCATCGGCTTGCCGACAATGTTCGAGCGGCCAATGACGACGGCATGTTTTCCCGCCAGATTTCCCACTACATCTTTCAGCAACATCAAACACCCCAGCGGCGTGCAGGGAACGAAGCCGGCTTGTCCGGTGGCGAGCTTGCCGGCGTTCACCACATGGAACCCATCAACATCTTTATGTGGGGCGATGGCGTTAATCACGGCGTCTTCATCGATATGCTTGGGCAAGGGGAGCTGCACTAAGATACCGTGCACGCTCTTGTCGCTGTTGAGTGTGGCGATGAGCGCGAGCAGTTCTTCCTGCGAAACCGTGGCGTCGAGCTTGTGCTCGTAGCTGTTCATCCCGGCTTCGACGGTCTGCTTTCCTTTGCTTCTCACATAAACTTCGCTCGCCGGGTCATTGCCTACCAGCACCACCGCGAGGCCGGGGGTGATGCCGCGCTCTTTTTTAAGGGCCGTCACGCGCAGCGCGATGTCGCCCCGCAATTTCGCGGCGAATGCTTTGCCATCAATAGGTTGAGTGTCTATCATGACAGTGGATTAGCAGAAAGCTCCCGCCTTTAACAATGTTTATTTAAGAAATAATGAAAAAAATGCTTGCACGCATAGATCGCGTCCTCTATAAATCCGCCTCCCTTACGCTTTGCGTGGGGAAAAGTTTTGGGAGCTGGTGCCGCGGAAATCCGTGTGATGCCAGCGTTTGAACCACTTATAGAGAGTATGAAACATGGCTAAAAAAGTCGCTGGTTTTATCAAATTAGAGATACCGGCAGGTAAGGCGAACCCTTCCCCCCCGGTAGGCCCTGCGCTGGGTCAGCGCGGCCTCAACATCATGGAATTCTGCAAGGCGTTTAACGCTGCCACCCAGAAAATGGAGCCGGGCGCGCCGATTCCGGTGGTGATCACTGCCTATCAGGATCGCAGCTTTACCTTTATTACGCGCAAATCGCCCGTGTCCTACTACCTGAAAAAAGCGGCCAAAATCCAAAAAGGCTCGCAAACGACCGGCAAAGGCGCATTCGCCGGCAAAATCACCATGGACCAGATTCGCGAAATCGCGAAAGAAAAAATGTGCGATCTCAATGCGCACGATATCGACGCAGCGGCCCGCATGATTCGCGGTTCGGCGCAATCGATGGGTCTCGAAATTGTTGGGGAGGCTGCCTAATGTCCCGCATCAGCAAAAAACGTAAAACGCGTGTTGAAGCCGTAGATCGTAACAAGCGTTATGCCCTGGCAGACGCAGTGAAAATCATCAAAACCGGCGCCACCTCGAAATTCGATGAGACGCTCGATATCGTGATGAACCTTGGTGTTGACCCGAAACAATCCGACCAGCAGGTGCGCGGCATGGTGTCGATGCCAAACGGCACCGGCAAAACCATTCGCGTGGCGGTATTTGCCCGCGGCGATAAAGCGGCAGACGCGCAGAAAGCCGGAGCGGATTTCGTCGGCGGAGATGATCTTGCCGATAAAATCAACGCTGGTTTCACCGCTTTTGACCGCGTGATCGCAAGCCCGGATATGATGGGCGTGGTGGGTAAACTCGGTAAAGTGCTCGGTCCGAAAGGCCTGATGCCGAACCCGAAGCTGGGCACGGTGACCCCGAACGTGGCGGAAGCAGTGAAAGCCGCCAAGTCGGGCCAGATCGAGTTCCGTATCGACAAGGCGGGCATCATTCACGCAGGCGTTGGCAAGGTGAGCTTCACCGAAGACCAGCTCACGCAGAATATCAAAGCATTTATCGATGCGGTGAAAAAAGCAAAACCAAACGGTTCAAAGGGCAACTACATTAAAAAAGTAGGCCTGTCTTCCACCATGGGTGTGGGCGTGAAGCTCGACCTTGCGGACATAGCAGCGTAAAGGAACCCCTATGAACAGAACCGAAAAACAACAACTGATCGAAGCCACCAACACCAAGCTGAAAAGCTCGGATATTGCGCTGGTGGTGCATAATAACGGTTTGACCGTGGCCGAGATGAACGACCTGCGCGGTAAAATGCGTGAGGCCGGTGCCCAGTTCAAAGTCACCAAAAACCGCCTGGCAAAACTCGCCACCAAGGATACGGCGTTTGAAAATATCGCGGACCTGCTTAAAGGCCCGACGGCAATCGCCACCGCGAAAGATCCGGTGGCCGTGGCTAAAGGCCTGGTGGATTTTGCTAAGACCAATGAAAAGCTGGTGATTGTCGGCGGTGCATTCGGCGCAACCAAGCTCGATGCCAAAGCGATCGAATCACTTGCCAAACTGCCGTCGCTTAACGAACTGCGTGCCAAAATCGTTGGCATATTACAAACTCCTGCAACGCGCATCGCGTGTGTGCTGCAGGCTCCGGGAGGTCAGGTTGCCCGTGTCATTGCTGCGAAGTCCAGGAAGGAATAGCTGCCTCGACAAAAGACCGAACGGAAGAAAACCATACTAACACTAAAACTGGAGAAATATTATGTCTGCTAACCTTGCAAAAATCGTTGATGAATTGTCAGCGCTCACCGTGATCGAAGCGGCAGAGCTGTCTAAAATGCTCGAAGAAAAATGGGGCGTATCTGCTGCAGCACCTGTTGCTGTTGCTGCTGCTGGTGGCGCTGCTGCCGCTGGTGCGCCAGCCGCTGAAGTACAAACCGAATTCAACGTGATTCTTGCTTCAGCTCCTGCTGACAAGAAAATCGGCGTGATTAAAGTAGTGCGCGAAATCACCGGTCTCGGCCTGAAAGAAGCCAAAGACCTGGTTGAAGCGGCTCCAAAAGCAGTGAAAGAAGCTGTGAGCAAAGACGAAGCGGAAAAAATCAAAAAAGCTTTGACTGAAGCTGGCGCTACCGTTGACGTTAAGTAATTTACTGCCATCAACCAAGACCGGGGCTTCCGCATAGCGGCGCTCCGGCTTTGGCGTTTTAATTGCAAGGTGTCAGGTGACGGGGATCAGGTGTCAGATTCTCTGATTTTTCTGTCACCTTACACCTGCCACCTGACACCTAAAAACCAAGGGTTTTCATACATGGCCACCGCATCGCAATCCCGTCTGTCATTCACTGCCCGTAAACGTATTCGTAAAAGCTTTGGACGCATGGAGACCACCACTCCGATGCCAAATCTCATCGAGGTGCAGAAGAACTCCTACGACCAGTTCCTGCAAATCAACATTGCAGCGGAAAATCGCACCAACACCGGTCTCCAGGCGGTGTTCAAATCGGTCTTCCCGATCAAGGATTTTGCGGAAACGGCGACGCTCGAATTCGTGCGCTTTAATTTTGACCAGCCGAAATACGACGTGGACGAATGCCGCAGCCGCGGTATCAATTTCGCTGCGCCGCTGCGTGTGACGCTGCGCCTGATCGTGTGGATCGTCGACGAGGATACCGGCGCCCGCGAAATCAAGGACATCAAGGAACAGGACGTGTATACCGGCGATATCCCGCTGATGACCGAAAACGGAACCTTCATCATCAACGGCACCGAGCGCGTGATCGTATCGCAGATGCACCGCTCGCCCGGCGTGTTCTTCGATCATGACAAAGGCAAAACCCACTCTTCGGGTAAATTCCTCTATTCGGCGCGCATCATTCCTTACCGTGGCTCATGGCTCGATTTCGAATTTGATGCCAAGGATATGGTGAACGCCCGTATCGATCGCCGCCGCAAAGTGCCGGTGACGACGCTGCTGCGTGCGCTCGGCATGGACAACCAACAGGTCCTCAAAACATTCTACACCTCAACGGTGTTCAAGCGCCAGAAAAACGGCTGGTCGGCGAAATTCATCCCGGAACAATGGAAGGGCCTGAAACTCGCCTTCGATCTCGTCGATGCGAAATCCGGCAAAATCGTAGCCGAAGCGGGCAAAAAACTCACTACCCGTGCCGCCACCAAACTGCATGACGATGGCCTGAAAGAATATTTGCTCTCCGACGAATTGATGGCGGGCAAATTCAATGCATCCGATATCGTCAATCCCGAAACCGGCGAAATCTATATCGAAGCCGGGGACGAGCTTAACGCGCAGCGTCTTACCGATCTGGAAGATGCGGGTGTGAAAGATATCGCGATTCTCGATATCGATTATATCAATGTCGGCGCCTATATCCGCAATACGCTCGCTGCCGATAAAAACACCACCAAGGAAGATGCGCTGATCGACATCTACCGCGTGATGCGCCCGGGCGAGCCAACGACGCCGGAAGCCGCCGAAGCGCTTTTCAAATCGCTGTTCTTCGATGCGGAGCGCTATGACCTCTCCGCTGTCGGTCGCGTGAAAATGAATGCGCGCCTTGATTTGAACGAAGAAGAAACCGTCGGCATTCTGACCCATGAAGATATTGTTCGTACGGTGAAAATCCTCGTCGGCCTGAAAGACGGTATCGGCGTGATCGACGATATTGACCATCTTGGAAACCGCCGCGTCCGCTCGGTCGGCGAACTGATGGAAAACCAGTTCCGCATCGGCTTGCTCCGTATGGAGCGTTCGATCGTCGAGCGTATGTCGAGTGTCGATATCGACACCATCATGCCGCATGACCTCGTGAATGCGAAACCGGTGGCCGCCGCGATCCGCGAATTCTTCGGCTCATCGCAATTGTCGCAGTTCATGGACCAGACCAATCCGCTCTCCGAAATCACCCACAAGCGCCGCCTCTCGGCCCTTGGACCCGGTGGTCTCACCCGCGAACGCGCCGGCTTCGAAGTGCGCGACGTGCACCCGACCCATTATGGCCGTATCTGCCCGATCGAAACGCCCGAAGGCCCGAATATCGGTCTTATCAACTCGATGGCGACCTATGCACGCGTCAACAAATATGGTTTCATCGAAAGCCCGTACCGCAAGGTGAATCACAGCAAAGTGACAAGCGAAGTGGTGTATCTCTCGGCGATCGAAGAAGGCAAATATGCCATCGCGCAGGCGAATATCCCGCTCGATGACAAAGGCGCGTTCGTCGAAGAGCTCGTCTCGGCCCGCCGCAACGGCGACTTCCTCCTGCTGCCTCCTGACCAGATCGACTATATCGACGTGGCGCCGAAGCAGCTCGTATCGGTGGCCGCCGCGCTCATCCCGTTTCTTGAAAACGATGATGCCAACCGCGCGCTGATGGGTTCGAACATGCAACGCCAGGCCGTGCCGCTGCTGCGCTCTGAAGCGCCGCTTGTGGGCACCGGCATGGAAGAAATCGTCGCCAAGGATTCCGGCGTCACCACCGTTGCCCGTCGTGGCGGCATCGTGGATCAGGTGGATGCAACCCGCATCGTAGTGCGTACGACCGAAGTAGCTGAAGACGGCTCACCCGGTGTGGATATCTACAACCTTATCAAATACACACGCTCGAACCAGTCGACCTGCCTCAACCAGCGTCCGATCATCAAGGTGGGTGACATGGTAAAAGCCGGCGACATCATCGCCGACGGCCCTTCGACCGATCTCGGCGAACTGGCTCTGGGACGCAACGTGCTCGTGGCCTTCATGCCATGGAACGGTTACAATTTTGAAGATTCCATCCTCATTTCAGAACGCATCGTGAGCGAAGACGTGTTCACCTCCATCCATATCGAAGAATTCGAATTGATGGCGCGTGATACCAAGCTGGGCGCCGAAGAAATCACCCGCGATATCCCGAACGTCGGTGAAGAATCGCTCAGGAACCTCGACGAAATCGGCGTGGTGCATATCGGTGCGGAAGTGAAGCCGGGCGATATCCTCGTCGGCAAACTGACCCCGAAATCGGAAAGCCCGATGACGCCGGAAGAAAAACTTCTGCGTGCCATCTTCGGCGAAAAAGCCTCCGATGTTCGTGATTCGAGCCTGCGCCTGCCTCCGGGCGTGGCTGGTACGGTGGTTGGCGTGCGTATTTTCAGCCGCCGTGGCATTGAGAAAGATGAGCGCGCCCTTTCGATTGAGAAAGCTGAAATCGAGCGTCTTGCCAAAGACCGTGACGACGAACGCGCCATCATCGAGCGTTATGTCTACACGCGCCTGCATGAATTGCTTCTTGGCAAAAAACCTGTTTCGGGTCCGAAATCCTACAAGACCGGTGGCATGATTAAAGAGTCTGACCTCGAATCCTACACCAAAGGCCAGTGGTGGCAGTTCGCGCTTAAAGACGATAAGGCGACATCCGAAATCGAGCAGTTGAAAAAACAACTCGATGGTGCCATCTCGCGCATCAACCACAAATTCGAAGAAAAAGTGGGCAAGGTGCAGGCCGGTGACGACCTGATGCCGGGCGTGCTGAAAATGGTGAAAGTCTTCGTTGCGGTGAAACGTAAACTGCAACCCGGCGATAAAATGGCCGGACGCCATGGTAACAAAGGGGTGATTTCGCGTATCGTTCCTGTCGAAGATATGCCATATCTCGAAGACGGCACACAGGTGGATATTGTACTGAACCCGCTGGGCGTACCGTCGCGCATGAACGTCGGCCAGATTCTGGAAACCCACCTTGGCTGGGCATCTGCGGGTATCGGCAAGCAGATTCGCGGCATGCTGGATGATCTTCAGGATAAAAACGCCAAAGGCGCTTCGGCGAAAAAACTGCGCGAATTCCTGAGTGAAACCTACGAAGACAAAGCGACGCAAAAAGAGATCGGCGCGATGTCGGATGGCGAAGTGCTGGAGCTCGCGGGCAACCTAAGGAAGGGCGTTCCATTCGCCACTCCGGTATTCGACGGCGCGAAAGAAGAAGATATTGTGCATTGGCTGAAAAAAGCCGGACATGATTCTTCAGGCCAGGTGCAGCTTTATGATGGTCGCACCGGCGATGCGTTCGACCGCAAAACCACGGTGGGTTACATCTATATGCTGAAGCTCCACCATCTCGTGGATGATAAAATCCACGCCCGTTCGATCGGGCCGTACTCGCTCGTCACCCAGCAGCCGCTCGGTGGTAAGTCGCAGTTCGGTGGACAGCGTTTCGGGGAGATGGAGTGCTGGGCGCTGCAAGCGTATGGCGCTGCCTATACCCTGCAGGAAATGCTCACCGTGAAATCCGATGACGTGGCGGGTCGTAGCAAAATTTACGAATCCCTCGTGCGCGGCGATAACAGCTTCGAATCCGGCATTCCAGAATCCTTCCACGTGATGGTGAAAGAGCTGCGTTCGCTGGGCCTGAACGTTGAATTGACGGAGAAAGAAGCATAATTAAGCCCCGCACTTGTTGCGGGGTCCGGTATAAATTAAGAACCAGACCCCGCAATAAATGCGGGGATTAGGAGTAAGAACATGGCTAATGAAGTGATGAGTTTTTTTGGTGGTAATTCGGTAGCGGTTACCAAGCAGTTCGACGAAATCAAAATTTCGATCGCGAGCCCGGAGAAAATCCGCTCGTGGTCGTTCGGCGAAGTGAAAAAGCCGGAAACCATCAACTACCGTACCTTCAAGCCGGAACGCGATGGCCTGTTCTGCGCCCGCATCTTTGGCCCCATCAAGGATTACGAATGCCTCTGCGGCAAATATAAACGCATGAAATATCGCGGCATCGTCTGCGAGAAATGCGGTGTGGAAGTGACCACGTCCAAAGTGCGCCGTGAGCGCATGGGCCATATCGACCTCGCGTCGCCGGTTGCCCATATCTGGTTTTTGAAATCGCTGCCGAGCCGTATCGGCACGCTGCTCGACATGCCGCTTAAAGACCTCGAAAAAATCCTCTATTTCGAATCTTATGTGGTGGTTGAGCCGGGCCTCACGCCGTTTTCCCTTGGCGAGCTTCTGAACGAAGAACAATATTATGACGCGCAGGAAAAATATGGCGATGGCAGCTTTACCGCGCAGATTGGCGCGGAAGCCATCAAAACCATTCTTTCCGCTCTCGACCTGAAAAAAGAAAAAGAGGAGCTGCGCACGGACCTGGCCGAAACCACTTCGGAAGCCAAGCGCAAAAAAATCGTGAAACGCCTGAAGCTGGTGGATGCCTTCCTCGATTCCGAAAATAAACCGGAATGGATGATCATGGACATCATCCCTGTGATCCCGCCCGAGTTGCGTCCGCTAGTGCCGCTGGATGGCGGTCGCTTTGCGACGTCGGATCTCAACGATCTCTACCGCCGGGTGATCAACCGCAACAACCGCTTAAAGCGCCTGCTGGAGCTGCGTGCGCCGGACATCATCGTGCGCAACGAAAAACGCATGCTGCAGGAAGCGGTCGATGCATTGTTCGATAACGGTCGCCGTGGCCGCGTCATCACCGGCGCCAACAAGCGCCCGCTGAAATCACTTTCCGATATGCTGAAAGGCAAGCAAGGCCGTTTCCGTCAGAACCTGCTCGGCAAACGCGTGGATTACTCCGGCCGTTCGGTGATCGTGGTCGGTCCGGAACTGAAACTCCATCAATGCGGCCTGCCGAAGAAAATGGCGCTCGAACTGTTCAAGCCGTTCATCTACGCGAAACTGGAAATTTACGGTATCGCAACCACCATTAAAGCCGCCAAACGCATGGTGGAAAGCGAGCGTCCGGAAGTATGGGATATTCTCGATCAGGTGATCCGTGAGCATCCGGTGTTGCTCAACCGTGCACCAACGCTCCACCGCCTCGGCATCCAGGCGTTTGAACCGGTGCTGATCGAAGGCAAGGCTATCCAGCTGCACCCGCTCGTCTGCACCGCATTCAACGCCGATTTCGACGGCGACCAGATGGCGGTTCACGTGCCTCTTTCCATCGAGGCGCAGCTTGAATCCCGTGTGCTGATGATGTCGACCAACAACATCCTGTCGCCAGCGAACGGCAAGCCGATCATTGTGCCGTCGCAGGATATCGTGCTCGGTCTTTACTATATTTCGCTCGAATCGGACGGTGAAGTGGGCGAAGGCATGGTGTTTGCCGACTTGAACGAAATTCACCACGCGCTTGATTCCAAGCAGGTATCGCTGCATGCGAAAGTGAAATGCCGCTTTAAAACCGTCGATGAGAACGGTGCGGAAATCACCCAGCTGGTGCAGACCACGCCGGGCCGCATGATGGTGGCCGATATTCTTCCGAAGTCGGTGAAACTGCCTTATCCGGTGGTGAATAAACTCATGACCAAAAAAGAAGTATCGAACCTGATTTACGAAGTATACCGCCATTGCGGCCAGAAGGAGACGGTGATTTTCGCCGATCGCCTGATGGCGCTTGGTTTCAAGCAGGCGGCAAAAGCCGGTATTTCCTTCGGCAAGGACGATATGATCGTGCCGAAAACCAAAGGCAAGCACATCGCGCACACCTTCGGCGAAGTGAAGCAGTTCGAGAAGCAATATGCCGACGGCCTCATCACTTCGGGCGAGAAATACAACAAGGTGATCGACGCCTGGTCGAAATGCTCCGAAGTGGTCGCCGACGATATGATGAAAGAAATTTCAAGCGTCGGCACGTCGAAAGACGGCAAGAAAAAAGCCAAGGACATCAACTCGATCTACATGATGGCGCATTCCGGTGCGCGTGGCTCGGCAGCGCAGATCAAGCAGCTGGCCGGTATGCGCGGCCTGATGGCGAAGCCGTCGGGCGAAATCATCGAGACGCCGATTATTTCGAACTTCAAAGAGGGCCTCTCGGTACTTGAATACTTCAACTCGTCGCACGGTGCGCGTAAAGGCCTTGCCGATACCGCGCTGAAAACGGCGAACTCCGGTTACCTCACCCGTCGCCTCGTTGACGTGGCGCAGGATTGCATCGTCACCGAACGTGATTGCGGCACCCATCGCGGTGTTGTTGCCAAGGCGGTGATCGAGGGCGGTAACATCATCGTGCCGCTGGCCGACCAGATCCTTGGCCGCACCAGCTCGCGTGACCTGCATCACCCTTCGAATGACTCGGTGATTGCGACGGCCGGCACGCTTATCGATGAAACCGTGGTCGACAAAATCGACGAAGCCGGCATTGAATCGGTGATGGTGCGTTCGGTGCTGACCTGCGAAACCAAAATCGGCGTTTGCGCCCATTGCTATGGCCGCGATCTTGCCCGCGGCACCGAAGTGAATATCGGTGAAGCGGTCGGTGTGATTGCTGCGCAGTCGATTGGTGAGCCGGGCACGCAGCTGACCATGCGTACCTTCCACATCGGTGGCGCTGCGCAGCGTGGTGCGGAATCGTCGAGTGTCGAATCCTCGCATGATGCAACGCTCACGCTCTCCAACAAAAACGTGGTGACCGATTCCAAAGGCCGCCAGGTGGTGATGTCACGGACCTGCGAAATCGTATTGCGTGATGAAAACAACCGCGAACGCGCCCGCTTCAAAGTGCCGTACGGCGCACGCCTGCTCACTAAAGAAGGCGATAAGGTGAAAAAAGGCGACAAGCTCGCCGATTGGGATCCGTTTACACTCCCGATCATCACCGAGCGTCCCGGTATCGCCCATTACCGCGACATGGTGGAAGGCGTATCGCTTCGCGAAGTGATGGACGAAGCGACCGGCATCTCCAACAAAACGGTGACCGACTGGCGTCAGCAAACCCGTGGTGCCGATCTGAAACCGCGTGTGGCGCTGCGCGATAAAAAAGGCGACATCATCACGCTGGCCAACGGCCTGGAAGCGCGTTATTTCCTGCCGGTGGGCGCGATTCTTTCGGTGACCGACGGTCAGGAAGTGCATGCCGGTGACGTGCTGGCGCGTATCCCGCGTGAATCTTCGAAAACCCACGATATTACGGGCGGCCTGCCACGCGTGGCCGAGCTGTTCGAAGCACGCAAACCGAAAGACCATGCGATCATTTCCGAAATCGAAGGTCAAATCGAATTCGGCAAGGATTATAAAAACAAACGCCGCGTGATCGTCCGCTCGAAAGATGCCGATCTCGAACCGGTCGAGTATATGATCCCGAAAGGCAAGCATATCACGGTGCAGGAAGGCGATTATGTCCAGAAGGGCGACCTTCTCATGGACGGTAATCCGGTGCCGCATGACATCCTGAAGGTGATGGGCGTTGAGGCGCTCGCACGCTACATGGTGACCGAAGTGCAGCAGGTATACCGCCTGCAGGGTGTGACGATCAACGATAAGCATATCGAAGTGATCGTGCGCCAGATGCTGCAAAAAGTCGAAATCGACAATGCGGGCGAGACCACGTTCCTCGCCGGCGAGCAGGTCGACCGCGAAGAGTTTGATGCGGTGAATGCCAAAACGCTGGGCGAGGGCTACAAGGCGGCCACCGCGTCCCACGTGTTGCAGGGTATCACCAAAGCCAGCTTGCAAACGCATAGCTTCATTTCGGCGGCATCGTTCCAGGAAACCACGCGTGTGCTCACCGAAGCAGCCGTGGCAGGTAAAATCGACGAGCTGTCGGGCCTCAAGGAAAACGTCATCGTCGGCCGCCTGATTCCGGCCGGTACCGGTGCGGCGGTAATGCGCCTGCGTAAAGTGGCGCATGATCGCGAAAAGCAATCGGCCATCGAAGGCGATGCCGGGAATGATAATCCCGAATCGCTTGCCCCGACTGGCAGCTAAAATAAAAGAGCCCGGCTAACCACCGGGCTCTTTAAGTATCATATCTATGAAACATCCTCCCAAGGCCGCCCACTTCCTTTTCGGTACGCATGCCTGTCTGGCGGCGATTGAAAACCCGTTGCGCAAAATCAAACGCGTGCTTACGACCAAACAGGCGCAGGACGAGCTTGGGCTGCATGCGACGCAGCTGGTGGACGGCAAGAAGCTCGAATCGCTCCTGCCACCCGGTGCGGTGCATCAGGGTATTGCCATTGAATGCGAGCCATTACGGCAACCTTCACTTGCCGAGTGGTTGCAAGAAGTCCCTCTCCCGCCACAGGAAGAATCTGCGGCTTCCCTCTCCCGCGTGCGGGAGAGGGGTAGGAGAGAGGGTGTACTTATCCTCGACCAGGTGACGGACCCGCATAATGTCGGCGCGATCCTGCGTTCCGCCGCTGCGTTCGATATTGGCGCGGTCATCGCCACCGACCGCCACGCCCCTACGGAAACCGGCGTCATGGCAAAAACCGCGAGCGGCGCGATGGAGATGGTGCCATATATCATGGTCGGCAATCTGGTGCAGGCGATCGGGCAGATCAAAAAATCCGGCTACTGGATTTACGGGCTGGACGGTGAGGCAACCAAAGGCATTCACGAGGTCAGATTCGATGCCAAAACGGCGCTGGTGATGGGTGCGGAAGGCAAGGGCCTCCGGCGCCTCACCGCCGAGCATTGCGACATGTTGGTAAAGTTGCCGATGAGCGACCGCATGGAAAGCCTGAACGTCTCCAATGCGGCGGCCATTGCGATGTATGAGTTGTTTAAATCCCCGCACTAGTTGCGGGGTCTGGTATTAGTCAGTGAGCCGGACCCCGCAATGCGCTTTGCTTATGCGGGGATTTGTTTAAGACTCAACCTTCTCCACCTGGCCGTATTCCAGATCGACCGGGGTGGCGCGGCCAAAGATCGATACCGATACTTTGACGCGTTGTTTTTCCTCTTCCACGCCTTCGATGAGTCCGACGAACGACTCGAACGGACCTTCGGTGATTTTCACCTGCTCGCCGATCTCGAAGGTGATGGTGGAGCGGCTTGGCGCCACGCCGTCACGCACTTGCGCGAAGATGGATTCGGCTTCTTTTTCGGTGATCGGCACCGGGCGTCCGCCCTTGCCGCCGCCTAAGAACCCGGTCACTTTCGCGGTGTTTTTCACCATGTGCCAGGTGGCGTCGGTCAGTTCCATTTTCACCAGCACATAGCCGGGGAAAAATTTGCGCTCGGCCTGCATTTTCTTGCCGCGGCGAACCTCGGTCACCTCTTCGGTGGGAACGACCACGTCGTCAATAAGGGAGACGAGGCCTTTTTGCACCGTCTGCTCTTTGATCGATTGCGCGACCTTTTTTTCAAACCCGGAGTGCGCCTGCACGATATACCAGCGTTGTGCCATGTTTATTATTTCCTTCTTATAAACCTAAAATTACGCGGATGAGTTGGCTCACCGCAAAATCAATCATGATGAAAAAGAACGCTGCAATCGCGACCATCACCAGCACCATAGCGGTGGAAACCATCGTTTCCTTGCGGCTCGGCCAGGTGATTTTACCGGCCTCAGAACGGACTTCTCGGACAAATTTCGCGGGGTTCATGAGTGCGCTTGCTTTCTATTTGAATAAGGGGGAGGAGCGTTTTTATAGACGAGTTTTCTCTAAAAGCAAGGACTTTTACGTTGCATGCCGGGTTTTTTAGTATAAGAATCCCGGTTCCTGTAGGGGTGTAGCTCAGCTGGTAGAGCATCGGTCTCCAAAACCGAGGGCCGCAGGTTCGAATCCTGTCGCCCCTGCCAATCATAAGCGGGCTAGGGCCCGCTTATGATTGGCAAAAGTGATGGATAAGAACCGTGGTTCGACCATTTTCCAGCAGGAAAATGGGACGGCATTGCCGCCCGAAGGGCTAGGGCCAGGAGGCCCGAGTCAATCCTGTCGCCCCTGCCAATCCTATGCCTTGTCCAACATTGCCTTGGCCTTAGCAATATCCAGCTGCTTTTCCCACTTGGCAACCGCCACGGTGGCGACGCCGTTGCCGATGAGGTTGGTGAGCACGCGGCCGGGCGCCACGATGCGGTCGATGGAAAACAGCATGGCCATGACGATCGCCAGCTTGTCCGCAGGGAAGATGTTGAAAGTGCTGACGGTGGCGGCAAGCACCACGAACCCGCTGCCGAAGACGCCGGCGGCGCCTTTCGAGGTGACCATCAGGACCGCAAGGATGCTGAGCTGCTGCCACAGCGTCATCTCGACGCCGGTGCTGTGGCCGATGAAGATAGCGGCCAGCGCCAGGTACAGGGTGGTGCCGTCCAGGTTGAAGGAGTAGCCGGTGGGAATCACCATGCCGACGACCGGACGCTCGCAGCCGAGCTCGGTCAGGCGGTCGATCATGCGCGGCAGCACGGTCTCAGACGAGGCGGTGCCGAAGGCAATGGCGATTTCCTCGCGGAGATAGCGGATGAATTTAAACAGGCTCAGGCCGCAATAGAGGCGCATGATCGCGCCCATGACGACGACGATGAAGAAGACGCACGAGCCTAGGAAAAGCAGCGCGAACATGCCGAGGTCGCGGAAGGTGCCGAAGCCAAATTTGCTCACCGAATAGGCCACCGCGCCGAACACGCCGATGGGCGCGACTTTTACGATGATGCCCACGATGTTGAAGATGATTTTGGAGAAGGCCTCCACGCCCTTCACGGCGGGCTTGGCTTTCGCAGGGCCGGTCATCATGACACCAGCCGATACCAGCAACGCGATCAGGAGCACCTGCAGGATGTTGCCTTCGGTGAAGGCGCTGACGAAGGTATGCGGGATAATGGCCATAAGGAATTCACCGGTGGTGGCCATATGGGTTCCGGCCTTTTCCTGAACGGCGGCAATGGTCGACGGATCGAGATCGCTGCCGGAAAGCGCCATCGGCCCGGTCATATTGATGAGATGGGCGGCGAGAAGGCCGACCACCAATGCAATGGTGGTGACGACCTCGAAATAGATGAGCGCCTTGACGCCGACGCGTCCGGCATGGCGGAGATTTTCAACGCCGGCGACTCCGGTGACGATGGTGCAGAAAATGATCGGCCCGATGATCATTTTAATGAGGTTGATGAATGCATCGCCCAGCAGTTTCAGGCTGTCACCGTATTCCGGGAACGCCCGCCCTACCAGCGTGCCAAGCACCATGGCAATCAGTACCTGCGCGAATAAGCCGGGATACCAGTTCTTCTTTTTGGAAGGTATTTTGACGTCAGGGGCGATAGAGCTCATAAGAATCCTTTCGTTAGGGCAGTACTTTTATAACGAAGGACGAAAAAAAAGCCAGAGTTTATCTGGCTTTTTTTTGTCCGAAAATGCTGCAGTGCACTACTCCAAAATTTTCGCTACGACGCCGGAGCCAATCGTGCGGCCACCTTCGCGGATGGCGAAGCGCAGGCCTTCTTCCATCGCGATCGGCGCGATCAGTTCGGCGGAGATCGACACGTTGTCGCCGGGCATGATCATCTCG
>JANRKF010000027.1:0-42354 GCA_033763575.1 Alphaproteobacteria bacterium
GGCACGGAAACCATGTTCACATCGTCAATCGGCGCGACCGGCGCTTGCGGCGCGGCAGGCGCGACCAGCGGCTCCATCGCCATCGATTCCGGCGGCAGCATGACCATGTTCTCGCCGGGGGCGATACGCCACGGGGCGGCATGGGATTCTCCGGAAAGCACGCACAGGGCCACGCTTCCAGCAACTACAAATCGCACAACATTATTCATGAGAATCTACTCCTAGTAAAATATTACAGATGCGGTGAACCACGTCGCTGTCACCGAACGGATTCGGTGCGTTGCACATGGCGTCGTATTGTTCCGGGTTGTCGGTGAGCGCTTTGATCGCTGCCAGTATTTTTTCTTTTTGCGTGCCGACCAGCGCGCCCGCGCCCGCTTCGATCAGCTCCTGGCGTTCGGTGGTTTTACGCAACACCAGCACCGGCGTGCCGAGCGACACGGCTTCTTCCTGGATGCCGCCGGAATCGGTAAGCACGATCCACGCATGTTTCAGCACCCACAGCAGCACCGGGTAGGAAAGCGGTTTGGTCAGGTGCAGGCGTTCGGCCAGTGTGCTGTCGAGGTTTTTCAGTTCCTGTTCGACGATCGCCATCACTTTCGGGTTCGGGTGCAGCGGCCACACGATCAGCATATCCGGGTAGGTTGTGAGCATATCGATGACGGCGCCCGCGATGGAGCGGATGCCGGTTTCATGGTTTTCGCGGCGGTGCGTGGTCACCAGCATCATGCGCTTGCCGTTTTTTTGCTTGTCCAACATTTCCACCAGGTCCGGGATATCGGTCGCGGCGCCTTTGCGGTGGGTATCGAGCATTTGCGCGCCAAGCTGCGCGGCTTTGACGATGGTGTTGCCGACCAGATGGATGCTGGCGACGGGGATGCTTTCTTTCAGCAGATTATCGCGTGCGCGTGCCGTCGGCGCGAAATGGTAATGGGCGAGCTGGCCGATCATGACGCGGTTTTTTTCTTCGGGGAACGGATGGTATTCGTCGTAGGAGCGCAGCCCGGCTTCGATATGGGCGATTTTGCATTGGTGGTAATAGCTGGCGAGCGCCATCATCACCGCGCTGCTCGTATCGCCGTGCACCAGCACCATATAGGGATTGACGGTGGCGAGCAGCTTCGAGCATTCCACTAGCAGCGTCGCCGAAAGCGCGGCGAGGTCGGAGGCTTTCGGGCCTTCCTCAGAGCCGCTTTGCGGGGTATCGCGCTTGAGGTCGAGGTGATAATCGGGCACGATATCGAACATTTTGTACAAGGTTTCCGCCATGTCGCTATGCTGGCCTGTATGCAGCAGCTTCACATTGGCGTTCCGGCGTTTCAGCTCGATATAGATCGGCGCCATCTTGATGATTTCGGGGCGCGTTCCCATCGATAATAATATGGAGGACTGGCTGCTGGCGATCATGAGTCCACCTTCTGGCAGGCGGGTATGCCGCCGGGCCATTTTTTCTGCACCGACCACTGTACCGATTGGAAGGCGGCTTCATCCAGCACGTTCCACGGGCCGGTGCGGCGGTGCGGTTCGGCCTGTTGCAGCCAGCAGCTTGCGGTTTCCATATCGTCATGCTGGGTGGCGACGACGGCGACCAGCCCCCATGGATAATCCTTGCCGATGAGATCGGTCCATTCCTTGTGGTGATCGCGCATCCACGCGCTGTAGAATTCATTTGGCGGCCCGGCGACGTTCAGGTCGAAGCCGTGCAGCATCGGCATGAGCTGCGCCACGATATCGGGATAAAACACATAATCGGCGCGGGGCTGGGTGGAGGCGCGGAACATTTTTTTCTCCGGGTCCCAGAAATTTTTGATGATGCCGACCCGAAGCTGCGCGGCTTTGGCGGAAAAGAGCGCGGCCTGTTGTTTTTCGCCGATGCGTTTAGCCTCCTGCGCGGAGCGTTTCATCGAGGCGTAAATCTCGATATTATCCATCAGCAATCCGACCGGCATTAGCTGCGAGATGAAATAGACGCCGGTTTCGCGGTTATACAGCCCGTCGAGCTGTGCTTGCGCCTTGCGCAGGCTTTGCCGCCATGAGGCGGGCATGCCTTCTTTCGGCGCCATGCGGTAGAGCAGCTCCACCCACATCGCCATCATCGAATCGTCGGCATCGGCCATGATGCAGGGGCGGTAATCGCGGATATCCGGGTCCTGGCAGAACACCGAAAATAACCCGTCCGGTTCCTGGCGTGCGAGCATCCAGTTGATCCATCCCATCGCCGGCACGTTGATGTTCATTCCGGTGTCGCTCGCGGTGAGCAGGGCTTTGGTCGGGAAATAAGGATCGATGATTTCCTGTCCTCCGGCAAAGGTCATGATGGCGCCGCTCGGCTGGAGATATTCTGCGTCCAGCTGCAGCGACTTCGCGTTCGCAGCACTCATGCTTGCGAACATTCCCATCACGACTGCGAGAAGGACGGCGTGCTTCATGCGGCCATTCCCTCTTGGCGGGCGGCGCGCACGACGCCGCTTTCGGTGGCCCATAACGTGCCGTGCACGATGCAGCCGCTTTCAATAATAATGTGCGGCGCGGTGACGGTCGTCGGATGTTCCGGCGAGCCGATGACGCTTCCGGCGCCGATCACCAGCAGCCCTTCGGCGATGACCGGGCCCATGATTTTGCATTGTTCGCCGATGAATAAATCACCGGAGCTGACCACGCTGCCTTCGATATGCACCTTGTTGCCGATGTCGAAACGGTCGGGGTATTTATTGGCATAATCGGCGAGGCTGGTTTTTTGCGGATCATACACCGCGTCGTTCGGGGCGTTGCATTTGATGCTGCCTTTGATGTGCGCCTGGTCGCCGATCGATGCATTATCCTGCGCGACGATATCGCCGGTGAAGCGGTAGCGCGCCGGGAAATCGAGGCCGCCTTTCAGCACCCAGCGGGTGGCGCTTTGTATTTTCACGCCGCTTAAATCTTCCAGCATGGTCAGGTTCGGCGCGGGTGTGAGCGGGATGCTGCTTTGCGCCGAGCTGGTGAGGATGCGCGGTGCGTGCAGGCGCTCGAACTGCACATCGTCGCCCAGGATGATCGAATGATTCGAGGTAGCGCGGCCAAATAATTTGCTGTGGCGGCCAACCGCCATTTCGCCGTTGCTATGCGTCCAGCGGAGGATGGTGCAGTTCTCGCGGATGCGGAGCGCGCCATCGGCGAGCAATGCGCGGAACTGGCTGCGTTCGCCGGTCAGCACGTCCTGCGCGCCGTACACTTCCATCTCGAACAATTCACCGGCAGGCAGGGTAAGCGAATGCGCCGAGAGGATCAGCTTGTTATTGGCGGCGGTGGATTCGAGGTTGGGCACGCCTTTTTCCCCGATCAGCTGGTACTTTGCGCCGTCCGGCAGGCGGCCATTATAAGTCTGCGCGCTGTGGACGTCGCCCAGCTGGTTGCGGATGAACGTGCGGAACCCTTCGGCGAAGTGGAACGGGTTGCTGTCATACGCTTGCGATACGCGGAGCGGCTCGACGTCCGTTCTGCGCACCATCTCGATCACTCCCGGTATCAGCGGCAGGATGAAGATGAACAGGGTGAAAAGAAGCAATAATGCGGGCCAAAGAATCATAGTGCTATTCTATATGTTTTGTGTTGCGGGTTGTGCGGGGGTACGGAAACGGGCGGTCTTATCCCATTTGGCGCGTTCTTCCGGCGGCGAGCAGGCGTGGCTTATCAGCCCGCACGTCACCGACAAAATGCTGATGATGAAGTTGAAGAAGTTGAACGGCAGCAGGCGCAGGCGTTCCTTCCCGCCATCGAGATAGACGGCAGCGGCGATTTCGAAGAAGGCGGCGGTATTGCCGACCGACGAATAAGAAATCAGCGCGAGCAGCGGCAGGTAGCCGCCGTAAAGCATCATCTCGCCATTGTAGAACAGGGCCATGCCGACGATCCAGCCGACCAGGATCAGCGGCGACATGATATACACGCCGAGCAGCAGCAGCGCGTCGAGCCGTTCGGCGAAACCGAGCGTGCGGTTGGCGATAACGCTGCCGGAATAACGGAACAGCGATTGGTTGTGTCCTTTCGCCCAGCGGATGATCTGGCGGATGCGCACCGGCCATGTCTCCGGCACTTCCTCGTAGCATTCCGAGCGGTTCTGATACACGGTTTTCCAGCCTTTGAGCAATGCGCGATAGGTCACGTCGGTGTCTTCCGACAGCGTATCGTCGCGCCAGCCGCCGACATCGTCGAGCGTGGCGCGGCGCACGCCGCCTACCGTTCCGCCATATTGCGGCACGAGGCCCATATTCATGCGCGCCTGCTGGTCCACCTGGTAGCCGCCGGAGCGTTCCATGTCGAGCAGGCGGGTGAGCAGGTTCTTGCCGGTATTCATCGGCACGACGCGGCCCATCACCAGGCCCACTTCCGGATCGAAAAACGGCGCGACGAGTTGTTTTATCAGTCCGCGTCCCGGCGTGTAGTCGGCATCGAACACGATGATGATGTCGCTGGTGACCATCTGCGAAGCGTCTTTAAGCGCTGCGGCTTTGCCGGGTTTTCCCTGCACGCGCTGGAAGTGGTAAATCAGGCCGGGATATTTGGCGACATATTGCTCGATGATTTCGCCGGTGCGGTCTTTACTGCGATCGTTCACCACGACGATGTTGATTTTATCGCGGGGGTAGTGCACGGCGGCCAGCGCGTCGAGCGAGTGGGCGATGACCTGCTCTTCATTATGCGCGGCGACCAGCACGGTGACGCTCGGCCATGCCGCCGTGTCGATGTCGATATAAGGGTGGCGTTGCTTGCCGTGCAGGCGGTTGAAAGTGAAAATATAATGCCGCACCGTGTAGATGATAATCAGTGTGATGACGATGTTGTAGATGATGTGAAGAAATTCCATGCGCTGGTCCGCCTTATTAATAAAATTTTAACGACATGCATTTACTAACGTATATTTATAAAACATGCAATATCATTTTTACACTTTAGCCGCTTTATACCTCGTATTTTCAGGAATGCCACCGGGATTTTGATCGCGCCGCAAGATAAATAAATAGGTAAAATACTATTATTTATCAAAGCAGAAAATCGGCGATTAGGTAAAAATAGGGAAACAATCACAATTTCATGAATCATTATATATCAGAATGTTAATTGTTTTTCTGTTTTTCGCATTTTAACGATTATAATAGCCATGCGAAATATCGGGATATATCCATTTTCCCGTCGTTTCGCGAGAGAAAGCGCGGGCTGTCACAAAAGTTTCATTTTCCCCCGCCGGTTTCATCGGGTAGAATGCGGGTATGACAGGGAATCCTACCGATTTGTCCTATCCTGCCGCCGCTCAGTCGAGTGTGGAGGAGGAGGTCAGGAAAGCCGAGGTGGCCATTGAGAGCACCACGGATCCGGAAGTTTTGCGCAAGGTGCAAAATAATATTTCAGAGTGGGTTAAAGAAAACAAGGCACATATTCCTCAGGACAAACTGAAAGCCATTGAGGAGAAGCTCGCGGAAACCCAAAAGGCTCTGAACGACCAAAAAATCACCGAGGCGCAGCAGACCGTGAACGACCAAAAAATCACCGAGGCGCAGCAGACCGTGGCTTCGGTGCTGGGGCAACTCAGGGCGCTGGTGGTGGCGGGCAAGCCCAATCCGGCTCTGGACGAAGCGATCCGTTCGCTTAGCTCCAGAGTTGTGACGGATGTGGCGTCTGCATCGGATGCGCAGACTGCGGCGGCAGATGCTTCAGTGGTCGCCAACACGGAGGCGAGTTACGATATACAGGAAACGCTGATGACAGCGGCTCTGGTAGGCGGTGCGGCGCTGGTTGGCGGGGCGGCCATGGCGGCGACGGCCAAGGTGGTCGGAGTATTGACCGGCCCGGACGGAAAATTTGTGGACCCGAAGATCCTTGCGGGATTCAAAAAAATGCTCGCGGAGGGGGAAACCACGGTGCTTGCGTCGTCGGGCAAGGAAACATTAGGCCAGAAACCGCTGGTAGCGGCGGTAGCGCCGCCTCCCAAAGACCTCAGCGAAGGTATTGTAACTCCTTCATAATTTCAATTGTGACAATCGGGTGGGCCGTGCGGGCGGGCCTTTGGGCTGCCGTCACAAAAGCTTCATTTGTGTCGGGGGCGTTTTTTCGCTATGATGAAGGCATAAAATAAGCTCAGGGAAAACAAGAAAATGGCTCAGGAATTTAAAGATGATGACGCCCCCGACGGCGGACAGGACGATGCCCTGAAAAAGGCCGGCTTCGATGCCAATTGGGAATATGCCAAGCATGTCGCCAAAACGGTGGCGATGACGGCGCTGAAAGGCGCGGTGATCGGCGGCCTGGCGCTTGCCACCCTGTCGCTGGCGATGGGCGGCCCGGCGGCGCTGGTATCGGGTATTCCATTTGTGGGCACGCATGTGATCGGGCCGGTGCTTGAGGCGTTTAGCTGGGGTGCAGCGGATTGGATCGTTGGCGGCCTGATGGCGGGGGCGACGATGGGCGCGGTGGCGGGCGGTGCGATTGGCCTTGCGAACGGTTTTTCCGGCGCGGAAGACGCGGTGGAGGATAAAGAGCAATACATCAGGCTCAAAGACAAGAAAGAGCGCCTATTGGCCGTACAACAAAACAGGCTCGAAATGAACGCCGAGCTGATGATGGCCAGCAAGATGCCGATGGGCGTGCAGCCGCAGGTGCAGCCGCAATTGCCGATGGGGCAGGGAATGGGCCAGAATGCGGGTCCGGGCATGGGCGGAAAATATGGGTAAACGGGGATAAATACAGGAAAAATTGAATTGTCACAAAAGCTTCATTTTTATTGGGGGGCGAAATGGGGCATAATAAAGGTGCGAAAGCAACAAAACGACACGAACGGGAAGGTATGTTATGGCAGATAAACCAATCAAGCGAGATTCATTCGAGGCGGTGGAAGAGGCGGGTTACTCCGCTGGCAAGTTTGCGCTGGGCGCTTATCTTGGTTCGTTCGCCATCGGCGCGCTGGCGGTTGTTGCCCCGGTGCTTGCGGGCGCTCTTATTTTTGGCGGTGGCGCGGGTGTCGCCACCATGTTCACCGGCGGCTGGGGGCTGGGTGTAGCCGCTGTCGCAGGGCTTGCCGGGCTTGGCTCGGCGATCACCTATGGCACGGGCGCTGCGGCGATCGGCGGGCTGTTCGGCCTTGTCAAAGGCGCGAGCCGCACGGAGCGTGAAAACGCGGCCTATCTCGCCAAATCCAAAGAGAAGCTGATGGGCCGCGAAGCCGAAATGGTGGCGGTGCATAATAATGCGATGCAGGAAGGCTATCAGGCGGCGTCGCAACAGGCCGAGCAAATGGCGCAGCAAGCCTATATGGCCGGCCAGCAGGCCGGTGCGCAGATGGTGATTTCCAAACTGCAGGAGCATGCGCAGCAGGAACAAGGCGCGGCGAATGCGCCCGCGGCCGAACATGCGCACGGTCATGCGCATGAGCACGCGCACACGCATCACGAAGAAAAACCAAAATCATTCGCGGCCGCCATCACGGCGGATCGCGATAAAGCAGCCGCTGCGGCAGTAGCGGGAGCAACGTTAGGGGCATAGCATGGGTTGGGCTGAAACTACAGCAAAAGGCACATTTAAGGTGGTGACGAGTCCCGTCAGGGCCGTCGGCTGGGGTTTTAGCAAATTACCGGGCGGCGTGAAAAACGGCATGGGCATTGCCGCTGTGGTTGCAGGCGGTGTCGGTCTTCTGGCTTATGATGCGATGAACGGCTCGCGTCGCGGCAAGGAATTTAATTCGGAAACAGACGAGCAGGTGGCGCAGATTCCGCCGATGCTGACGCCGCAGGATTTGATGATGCAGCCAGCGCCGGGCGAGCTTGCCGGACCGGCGGACGGGCGTGGTGAATATGATTTCCGTAATATGGTCAATGCCAGCCGTGGCCGTGGCCTTGAGCAGCCGGAAGTGAAGGCCGTGCAGCCGCGCATGTCGGTGATCGATCCGGATAATGTCCGCGATCTTGGCGCCAGCGCCACCCAGGCTGTTTAAGAACAGCGATTTCTCTTTTTTTCATTTTTTTTGCAGTTACCCCCTTCCGTGACACATAAAGCGCGGCCACACTGGGATTATAAGAAACGTGTCATGCCAGCGAAGGCTGGCATCCAGCTATTTCTGTCTTTCTGCGCCACAGACGCGGCGCCATGGATACCAGCCTTCGCCGGTATGACAATAATATTCTGCCGGTTGCGGTGTCATTGCGAGGAGGCGGAGCCGACGTGGCAATCCAGTCAAAGCGCCATGGGCGCGGATAGAGGCTATGGTGCCGCTGACGCAGCACGCTGGATTGCTTCGGCTTTGCCTCGCAGTGACGAAAATTCCCCGCTGCTTGCGGCGGGGTGGTTTCTTGTAAGCTATTGATATTAATACGCTTTATTGCTCATTGGGGCTGAAAAACCAGTCAAAACCAGTCGAAATCAGTCGAAACAAGCCCGAAATCAGTCGAAACAAGCCTGAAGTCAGCTCAAACAAGCAGTGGATCAGCCGGAATCAGCCCGCTTTTATTTTCTTTGCAGCGGGTTTTTTGGCCGCTGCTTTTTTGGCGGGGGGCTTTTTCCTGCCCTTGCCGGGCGCGCCGGATTTGGCGGCGAGCAGGGCGATCGCGTCTTCCAGCGTGATGGTCTCCGGTGTTTTGTCTTTCGGCAGGGTGGCGTTGATTTTTTCGTATTTCACATAGGGGCCGTATTTGCCGCTATAGAGTTTCACTTCGCCGCCATCGGGATGTTCGCCCAGTGTTTTGAGCGCGGTGGGGCCGGAGCTTCCGCCGCCTTTTTTGCCGCTCGTGGCCAGCACCTCGACGGCGCGGTTGATGCCGATGGTCATCAGGTCTTCGCTTGCGGGCAGGGTGGTGAATTTCCCGTCATGCAATAAATAGGGGCCGAACTTTCCATTGTTGGCGACAATCGGCTTGCCGGTATCCGGGTGCAGCCCCAGCTCGCGTGGCAGGGAAAGAAGGGTGAGGGCGGTTTCCAGCGTCATCGTCTCCGGCGTCATGCCTTTCAGCAGGGAGGCGCGTTTCGGCCCCTTATCTTTGTCCTTGGCTGCTTCGCCGAGTTGCACATAGACGCCGTACGGGCCTTTTTTCATGGTCACGGTTTCGCCGGTTTTGGGATCGTCGCCGAGGATTTTCGGCAGCTTGAATTCGTTGCCGTCGGCGTCGGTCATCATCTCGGCGGTGGCCTCGCCGATCTGGGTTTTGTAATTGCAATCGGGGTAGTTCGCGCAGGCGACATACGGCCCGAAGCGGCCGATTTTCAGGCCGAGCACGCCGCCGTCTTCCGGGCAGAGGCGCGGGTCTTTGCCGTCTTTGCTTTTGCCGAATACGTAGCTGCCCATGAGCTTGTCGAGGGCGGCGAGCACGTCGGTGATTTTGAGTTCCTTGCTTTCGTCGATTTTGGCGATGAAGTCTTTCCAGAAATCGCGCAGCACTTTCTTCCAGTCGATGTTGCCGTCGGCGATGTCATCGAGTTCCGATTCCAGCTTGGCGGTGAAATCATATTCGACATAGCGTTCGAAGAAGCTGACGAGGAAGGCGTTGACCAGGCGGCCTAAGCTTTGCGCGACGAAGCGTTTTTTATCGAGCGTGACATAGCCGCGATCCTGCAGCACCGAGATAATCGAGGCGTAGGTGGAAGGGCGGCCAATGCCGAGTTCTTCGAGCTTTTTGACCAGCGATGCCTCGGAATAGCGCGGCGGCGGTTCGGTGAAATGCTGTTCGGGCTTCACCTCTTTGGCGTCGAGCTTTTCGTAAGGCTTCAAGGCGGGCAGGCGGGCCGATTCTTCGTCCTCCTCATCGTCCTTGCCTTCCTGGTAGAGTTTCAGGAAGCCTTCGAATTTCACCACCGAGCCGGAAACGCGCAGCAGCGCCGATTTATCGGTGGCGGCGATATCGACGATGAGCTGGTCGAACACGGCCGATTCCATCTGGCTGGCGACCATGCGCTTCCAGATGAGATCGTAGAGTTTTTCTTCGTCGCTGGAAAGGCCGAGTGCGCGGGCGCTTTGGGTGACGTCGGTCGGGCGGATCGCCTCGTGCGCTTCCTGCGCGTTTTTGGATTTGGTTTTATAGGCGCGTGGTGTGCTTGGCACGAAGCTGTCGCCATATTGCTTGCCGATGAAGCTGCGGGCGGCGGCCACCGCCTCCTGCGACACGGTCACGCCGTCGGTACGCATATAGGTGATGTAGCCGTTCTCATAAAGTTTCTGTGCCACCTGCATGGTGCGTTTGGCGCCGAAGCCGCATTTGCGCGCCGCTTCCTGTTGCAGGGTGGAGGTGGTAAATGGCGGGGCCGGGTGGCGCTTCACTTCCTTCGGCTCAAGGCTCGCCACCGCGTAGGATTTGGTTTTGAGCGCGGTTGCAATATCTTCCGCTTGTTTTTGCGCGGTGATGGAGAATTTTTCGAGTTTATCGCCGCGATATTCGATGAGGCGGGCGGTGACGAGGCTTCCGGATTCGGAGGTCATCTGCGCCTTGATGTCCCAGTATTCGCGGGAGACGAATTGCTCGATTTCGCTGTCGCGCTCGCAGATGAGGCGCAGCGCCACCGATTGCACACGCCCGGCCGATTTGGAACCGGGGAGTTTCCGCCATAAAACCGGCGACAGGGTGAAGCCGACCAGATAGTCCAGCGCACGGCGGGCCTGCTGGGCGTTCACCATGTTCATGTCGATATCACGCGGATGCTCGAAGGCGGTGAGGATGGCTTTTTTGGTAATTTCGTCAAAGGTTACGCGCTGGATCTTTAAGCCCTTCTTCAGGGCCTTGGCGTCTTTCAGCGCTTCGAGCACATGCCATGAAATGGCCTCGCCCTCGCGGTCGGGGTCGGTGCAGAGATAGAGCGCATCGGCGGATTTGACAGCCTTGGCAATGGCGGTCACATGTTTCTTGGAGTCGGCGTCGATCTCGTAGGTCATGGCGAAATCGTCATCGGGCAGCACGGAGCCGTCCTTGCTCGGCAGGTCGCGTACATGGCCGAAACTGGCGAGAACGATATAGTCCTTGCCCAGGTATTTATTGATGGTTTTGGCTTTTGATGGCGATTCTACGACGACGACGTTCATGAGATTCTGATCATTCGGTTAAAGGGATTATATAGGGGATAGCTTGCCACGATGTCGAGCAGAAAGAATCAAAAGCCATGCCTCCTGCTTTGAGCGCCATTTTCCACGCTCTCCTCAAACAGCGAGAATTGCGTTTCTTTGGCCCGCGCCGCGTCGTGCGGCGTCCAGCGCACGATCTCCAGCCGCCCGTCGAACCACTCCACCAGCGCCGTGCAGTTTTCGACCCAGTCGCCGTCGTTGCAATAGAGGATCGGCCCGACCATTTTAATTTCCGGATGGTGGATATGGCCGCAGACCACGCCGTCCGCCTGATGGCGCTTGGCGGTATCGACCAGGTAGCCCTCGAAATCGCTGATGATCTGCACGGCGCTTTTCACCTTATGCTTGATGGTGGCCGAGAGCGACCAGTAGGACAGGCCCATTTTCTGCCGCAGCGTATTCAGCCAGCGGTTGAGCTTGAGCAGTTGCATATACATGTAGTCGCCGAGATGGGTGAGCCAGCGGGCATAGGCCATGACGCTGTCGAATTCGTCGCCATGCATGACGAGCAGCCGTTTGCCGTCGGCGGTGATGTGGAGGTCGTCGCGCCGCAATTTGATGTCGCCGAATTCCAGCCCGACATAAGGGCGCAGGAATTCATCATGGTTGCCGGGAATGAAAATCACCTCGGTGCCCTTGCGCGATTTGCGCAGGATTTTCTGGATCACCGTGCTGTGGCTGGCTGGCCAGTACCATTGCCGCCGCAGGCTCCACCCATCGATGATGTCGCCGACCAGATACAGCTTTTCGCAATCATAGCTGCGCAGGAAATCGATCAGGAATTCCGCCCGGCAGTCACGTGTGCCTAAATGGATGTCGGACACCCAGATGGTACGGCACTTGATGGCATTTTCTTCATCAGGCATGGGTGCAACCGCTGTTGTTTACGAGCCGCCTGTTAAAATAGCATGGTCATATGTGATATAATCATATTAATTAAAGTTTAATGGAGTTGTCGGATAATCTGAGCATAAAGTCTAATGAATTAAATGGGATAAATTTTTTATATGTCGTTGAAACTTGCCGAAGTCAGGCCGATCCTGACGATGTTGACGAAAAGCAATAAAGAGCCTTTGACGGCCCGGGAACTGGGGATGATCGTTGCGCACGCGGAAAAAAACGAGGTGTCTTCGGCGGCGGCGGCGGTCGAGCTGGGTTTGATAGCCGCGTCCGAGGTGCCGTTTCAACTGAAAAATCAAAGCCTGGAGCGGGCGGCGGCGGCGGTGGAGGATATCCGCACCATCATCAAATCCGGCATGCAGGAACAGCCGAACTGGCT
Organism: Alphaproteobacteria bacterium; assembly: GCA_033763575.1. GTDB lineage: Bacteria > Pseudomonadota > Alphaproteobacteria > Rickettsiales > SXRF01 > JANRKF01. The sequence goes on from JANRKF010000027.1 coordinate 12,351, forward strand.
GGACGTGCATTTTAGCAACAGCAGATCGCATCAGGAAGGCAAGGAGACGACGACGACCGACGGCGCGGTGGCCGTGGCCAATATCGCGCAGAACATCGTGCTGCTCGCCAACCACCATCCGGAATGGGCGGAGGAACTGGAAGAAGCGGTAATCGACGCCTATACGCTGGTCCGCGGACTTGGGGATTTGCAGAGCGCGTCTAATCTCAGCAAGGAGAAACGCAAGCAATTGTGGGAGCGGGTGGTGCAGGCGCTGCGGCTGATCGTCGAGAAATCGGGGGAGGTGCTGCTGGATACCCATGGCGGAATTGTGGATATTGAGGAATTTCTCCGTCAGCGCAGTGCAGACGTTGAAGGCCCGCATGACCGTTTGGTGCACACGCTGAGCATCGTCAATAGCGGCAATGAAAGCCGCCTGAAATTCGACAAGGGCAGCAAGGCCTGGCTTTCAACGTTTTAGGCGGCGCCCTGCGCGTCGCTGTCTTCGTAGACCAGCGCCACCTTGCCGCCGACCACGCGGCGGATTTTTCCTGCGAGTTCCAGCTCTAGCAATGCCGCCTGTGCCACGGCGACCGAGAGCTGGCATTGTTCGACCAGTTCATCGATCGCAACCGCGCTGGGCCCAAGTTTTTCCATAAGGACCGTATGGGCGGCGGCGACCTCCGATTCATTGACGGCGGCGCTGGTGAAGCTGCTTCCGGCGGTTTCATTCAGGCTTAGCTGCAGCTTGCCGGATTGCACCAGCTGCACGATGTCGGCGGCTTCTTCCGCCACATGCGCGCCTTGCTTGATGAGCTGGTTGCAGCCTTTGGCGCGTGGGTCGAGCGGCGATCCCGGCACGGCCATTAATTCGCGGTTATATTCGAGCGCGAGGCGCGCCGTAATCAGCGAGCCGGATTTGGGCGAGGCTTCGACGACCAGCGTGGCGTGCGACATGCCGGCGATGATACGGTTGCGGCTGGGAAAGGCCCCGGCGAAGGGAATTTGCCCGAACGGCTGCTCGGAAATGATGACGCCGTTTTGTTGGATTTCCTCATAGAGCACGGCGTTTTCCGGCGGATAGATATTATCGATGCCACCGGCGATCACCGCGATGGTGCCCTGCGAGAGCGAACCTTTATGGGCATAGGAATCGATGCCGCGGGCGAGGCCGGAAACGACATTGATGCCGGATGCGCCTACTTCGCGGGCAAGTTTCTGGGCGAACTGGCAGGCATTGGCCGAGGCATTGCGGGAGCCGACCATCGCGACCAGCGGATGATCCTTATAGGCGCTGGCATTGCCCTTGATGCAGAGCACCGGCGGCGCGTCGCTGATATAATTGAGCAGCGGCGGATAATCGGCTTCGCCATAGCGCACGAAGCGCGCACCGAATTTTTCCACCCTGTCGATTTCCTGATCGATCTCGCTTTTACTGGGGGATTTCACCGCCTGTTTGCGGCCGCCGCGAATGGAGAGGTTGGGCAGGGCCGCGAGCGCCTCGGCGGCGGTGCCGTAGCGCATGATGAGCTGGAAAAACGTGACCGGCCCGACATTCGGCGTGCGGATCAGGCGGAGGATATCAACCAGTGAATCCGAGGCGAGGGAAGAGTAATACATAGGCTATGCTTTCTTCAGGAAACGGTTTTCATTGCCTTCGAGCAGGCGGAGGATGTTGCCGCGGTGGGTGAATAATATCAGCGCGGCGATGCATAGGCAGAGCAGCGCGGAAAGATAGCTGTCGATGACATAGGCAGCGACCGAGGAATAGCCGATGCTGATGAGCGACGAAATCGAGGAGATGCGCGTGAGGCCGAACACGGCGAGCCACAGCAGGCAGACCACAATTCCCAGCATCCAGTTCATCGCGAATAACACGCCGAACGAAGTGGCCACGCCCTTGCCGCCCTTAAATTGCAGCCACACCGGAAATATATGGCCGAGCACGACGAACAGGGCCGCGAGCGCGGCATATTCCGCGCCGTAATAATAATGGCATAGGGACACGGCGAGCGCGCCCTTGCCCGCATCAAGCAGCAGGGTGAGGATGGCGAGCGCTTTGTTGCCGGTGCGTAGCGCGTTGGTGGCGCCGATATTGCCGGAGCCGATTTTCCGCAGGTCGCCGTGGCCCATAAGTTTAGCCAGTATCAACCCGAAGGGAATGGACCCGAGCGCGTAGGAAATAACGAATGTACCCGCAAGCCAGATAAGCATGGTGTATCCTGTTTTCCCGGTAGCATATCCAACACATAGCATTTGTCTATAGGCTTCATTTCTATTCAGTTCGGAATTGACCGTTTCCGTGCACGTCCTGTTTGCCTTGGTGACAAACTGTCGGTTTCTTCGTTTGGTTTATTTTTTTCCTTTCGTGTTACTTGTCATTGCGAGGAGGCGCAGCCGACGCGGCAATCCAACTTTCTTGAAGCAAACTGGATTGCTTCGCGAACGCTCGCAATGACGGCTCTATCGTCATACTCCCATGGGAAAATGTGTCACGGAAGGGGGGAACTGCATTTTTTTGCAAAAAAATGATAAAACGCTGATAATTATTGATAAAACAAGTCTATGACTATGTACTGCAAAGCATTAATTAAAATTTAAGAGGTGGGGGGGTAAACTGTCAGCATTGAACGCGCAAATGATAAATTATGGATAACAATAGTAAATTAGATCCGGAAATTGCCGCGGCGAGAAAAAATCTGGCGGAATTGGTGCATTATGCGATGACGAATTGCGCATTAGCTGCGGATCTGCGTGCCATCGCAGATAAATACCCAACATATAAGGAATATCAGGATGCTGTAGGCGAAGTTCTGGAAGTGTTGACTAACATAAGTCAGTTTCAACACCATGCGCTGCTTGAAAAAAGGGGAGGGTTCTCGTTTGAAGCGATGAGTGCACGCGATCCAACTCCTTATGGTTTTCCTATCGATGATTTAAAAAAATTAATAGAATTCGGACAAAATCTGCGGCCACCAATAGACACGCGAGCCCGCACATCATATACTGCTAATGTGCTTGAGCCAGCGCGCAATCTTCTCCACACAATTACGATGCCACCGGGGCTTCGAAAATTGCTGGCGTTTTATACAACACACAAGGATGCTATTCACGAAATAGGCAAACAAGAACTTTCTGACAATATTCGCCGTGACATTAGATATGTACAAGATACGCTATCTTATCTAGGCGCTGTTAGATTTGAAGATCAAGATATTCTACAAGCTGTAAAAAAATATGAAAGTATTATAAAGAATGAAGATAATTCTCATTACTTTAAGGCGCTTTTAGCATTCAGTGAGAGTCTGAGGCATATCGATGCGTCGACGCCGGAAATTGCCGCTGCGTGTGCTGCGTATCAAGAAATAGCTAGCGATGTGAATGCTTATATATATGCTTTGGTGCCGATGCTCGCTCCCAAAGTAAAATAACGATTAGTGGTGAAGCGGTCGCATCCTATCCAGCGCGCCTTGCAGAATATAGCTTGCCGCGAGTTTGTCCACCAGCTCCGCACGCCGGGCGCGGGACATATCGGCTTCGATCATCATCCGCTCCACGGCCATCGTCGTCATCCGCTCATCCCACAGCAGCATGGGCAGGGGAATCTGTTTTTTCAGGTTGCTTACGAAGGTGCGGGTCGATTGCGTGCGCGGGCCGAGGCTTCCATCCATATTCACCGGGTAGCCGATGACCAGTCCGGACACGGCATGTTCCGCGATGGTTTTTTGCAATTGGGCGAGGTCGGCCGTGAATTTTTTACGCTCGATGGTAAAAAGCGGGCTTGCGATCATGCGCGAGGCGTCGGAAAGCGCAAGGCCGATGGTGGTCTCGCCGACATCCAGCCCCAGCAGGCGGCCATCGCGCGGGAGTTGCTTTGTAAATCTATTTATTGTATCACCGTCCATTCACGAAGGAATAACATATGAGCCTTGATACACAAGCCATTACCAAGATCGCCCGCCTCGCCCGCCTCCGCGTGGAGGAAGGCGAGAAGGAATTCTACGCCCAGCAGATTTCCGGCATTTTGCAATGGGTGGAGCAACTGAACGAAGTGAACACCGACAATGTGCCGCAGATGGTGAGCGTGGTTGAGTTGGCGCTGCCGCGCCGCAAGGATGAAGTCACCGACGGCCACCAGCCGGAAGCCATCCTCAAAAACGCCCCGAATGCCGACCATGGCTGCTTCGCCGTGCCGAAAGTGATTGAGTAGAGGAAAAGATGGACAATAAAACATTCGTGGCCAAGTTCGTGGCCGAAGAATCCGAGCGCTTAAACCAGGGCCTGAAGGGCATGCTCGCCAAGGGTGAGGCGCCGAGCGACGCGGAAAAAGACGCGCTGTTTTCCGACATGGAGGCGACGCTTAAAAAACTCACCGGCGCGCTGGAATTTTTAACCGCGAATATGGATACGCTGACCGACGAAGAAGAGGAAGACGAGGTTCCCGTTGCTTAATACCCTGACCTTAGCCGAGATGCGCGATGGCCTGTGCGCCAAAAAATTTTCTGCGACCGAGCTTGCGACCGCGCATATGGACGTTATTGAAAAGGCGAACCCCACGCTCAATGCCTTCATCACGCCCACGCGTGAAGTGGCGTTGGCCATGGCGGGAAAGTCAGATGACAAGCTGGGCAAGGGCGAGGGCGGTGCGCTGGAAGGCGTGCCGATCGGCGTGAAGGATTTATTTGCTACCCGCGACGTGCTCACCACGGCGGCATCACATATTCTGGATGGTTTCAAGCCGCCATATGAATCCACCATCACCACCAGGCTGTGGAACGCTGGTGGGGTGATGCTGGGTAAACTGAATCTCGATGAATTCGCCATGGGTTCGGCGAATTTGACCAGCTATTACGGCGCGGTGAAATCGCCGTGGAAAAAAGATGGCGAACATCTGGTGCCCGGCGGTTCGTCGGGTGGCTCGGCGGCGGCGGTGGCGGCGGATTTATGCCCCATGGCGCTCGGCACCGATACGGGCGGCTCCATCCGCCAGCCCGCTTCGTTCTGCGGTATCGTCGGGATCAAACCTACCTATGGCCGCTGCTCGCGCTGGGGGATTATTGCATTCGCCAGCTCGCTCGACCAGGCAGGCCCCATCACCCGCAATGTGCGCGACGCGGCGATTTCCCTTTCGGTGATGTGCGGGCATGACGCGAAGGACTCCACCTCCGCCAGCCTCGCCGTGCCGGATTTTGAGAAGGCCTTGACCGGCAACGTCAAAGGCAAAAAAATCGGCATTCCGAAGGAGTACCGGCCTGATGGCATCAACCCGGAAATTTCCGCCATGTGGGATAAGGGCGCGGCGCTTTTAAAAGAGGCGGGCGCGGAGATTGTGGAGATTTCATTGCCGCATACGAAATACGCGCTGGCGACGTATTATGTGCTGGCCCCGGCGGAATGTTCCTCCAACCTTGCGCGGTATGACGGCGTGCGCTACGGCCTGCGCGTGTTGCCGGAAGGCGGCGACCTCACCGACATGTATGAACTCACGCGAGCTGCCGGGTTCGGGCAGGAAGTCAAACGCCGCATCATGATAGGAACCTATGTTCTCTCTGCCGGCTATTATGATGCCTATTATAAAAAAGCGCAGCGCGTGCGCTGGCTGATCGCCGAGGATTTCCGCAAGGCGTTTGAGAAATGCGATGCGATCCTCACCCCCACCGCGCCAAGCGCTCCGTTCGGGTTCGATTACAAGCCGGAAAACCCGGTGGAGATGTATTTGAACGACGTCTTCACCGTGCCCACTTCGCTTGCAGGATTACCTGGCATTTCGATTCCCGGCGCAGTGAATAAAGACGGGCTGCCGCTCGGCCTGCAGTTGATTGGGAAAGCGTTTGATGAAGAAACGGTGCTGAACGTGGCGTATACTTTAGAGAATATGATAGGCTTTACTGCGAAGCCGGGAGTGGTGAAATGAAATCTTACTTTGTCATGCCAGCGAAGGCTGGCATCCATGCCCATCAACCAAAGAGTAGCTTAACGTGGATCCCGGCCTTCGCCGGGATGACAAAAGGCGGGGAATTATGCTAATCAAAGGAAACACAGGCGATTGGGAGATTGTGATTGGGCTGGAAGTGCACGCCCAGATGGCGACGAACTCCAAGCTGTTTTCCGGCGCGCCGATTGCGTTCGGGGCGGAAACCAACGCCAACGTCTCGTTCGTCGATGCGGCGATGCCGGGTATGCTGCCGGTTATCAATGAACGCGCCATTGAATTTGCGGTTCGCACCGGCCTCGCACTCGGCGCCGAGATCAACCTGAAGAGCGTGTTCGACCGCAAGAATTATTTTTATCCCGACCTGCCGCAGGGCTACCAGATTTCGCAATATCTCGACCCCATCGTCGGTAAAGGCGAAATCCTGCTGGATATGCCGGATGGTTCGGTGAAAAAAGTAGGCATCACCCGCATCCATGTGGAGCAGGACGCCGGAAAATCGCTGCATGAATACAGCCCGAAATATTCCTATATCGATTTGAACCGCGCCGGGGTGGCACTCATGGAAATCGTGAGTGAGCCGGACATGCGCAGCGCCGATGAGGCGGCCGCCTATGTGAAAAAACTCCGCTCCATCGTGCGTTATGTTGGTACCTGCGATGGCGATATGGAAAAGGGCAACCTGCGCTGCGACGCCAACGTGTCGGTGCGCAAACCCGGCGGCGAGCTTGGCACACGCTGCGAAATAAAGAACGTGAACTCAGTGCGCTTCCTGCACAAAGCCATTGAGTTCGAGGCGATGCGGCAGGTGGAGATACTCGAATCCGGCGGCACCATACGCCAGGAAACGCGGCTGTTCGACAGCACCAAAAACGAGACCCGCACCATGCGCACCAAGGAAGATGCGATGGATTACCGCTATTTCCCCGATCCGGATTTGCTGCCGCTGGTGCTGACCCAGGATTATGTGGATGAAATCAAGCGCACGCTGCCGGAACTTCCCGACCAGAAAAAAGAGCGCTACATGGCCATGGGCTTATCGGCCTATGACGCGAGCGTGATCGTGGCGGAAAAAGAAACCACCGATTATTTCGAGGCGGTGGCCAAAGGCCGTGACGCTAAGCTCGCCTCCAACTGGATGACCGGCGAGCTGTTCGGACGTCTCAACAAGGCGGGCACTCCCTTCGAGGAATCGCCCATTTCCGCCGCAAAACTTGCTGGTCTCATTGACCTCATCGCCGACAACACCATTTCCGGCAAAATCGCCAAGGATGTGCTCGACAAAATGTTTGAAAGCGGCGAGGATGCCTCGGTGATTGTCGAGCGCGAAGGCCTGAAACAGGTGACGGACACCGGAGCGATTGAAAAGGTGATTGACGAGGTCATCGCCGCCAATCCCGATAAAGTCGCCGAATATAAATCGGGCAAGGATAAATTGTTCGGCTTCTTCGTCGGGCAGGTGCTGAAAGCCTCTGGCGGCAAGGCAAACCCGGCGATGGTGAATGAATTGCTCAAGCAAAAATTATCATAGGAGGAGCGCATGCAAATCGGTCACTTTTTGGGGATAACGCTCGCTTTCTGCCAGGAGTATGGCTCGCCGCCGCACCTGCACGTCAATTATAACCAGTATCAGGGCGTCATCGGCGTCGAGAATATCAATGTGAATGGCAATTTGCCGCCGCGTGTGGCGGCGCTCGCTTGCGAGTGGGTGATGAAGAATAAGCAGGCCCTGGTCCAGAGCTGGGAAATGCATAAACAGGGTTATCAGGACCTTCCGCATATTCCGCAACTGGTGGAATAGCGTGCACATCTTCATTTTCGGGCTTGGTTATTCGTCGCTGGCGATTGCAAAGCTCGCGATGAGCAAGGGTTTCAAAGTTTCCGGCACGACGCGCAGCGAGGAAAAGGCACAAAAGCTGGAGGCGCTGGGGATTGAAGTTATAAGCCCCGCTGCATGGCTGGGTCTGGATTTTACCCGATTTACACATATCCTTTCCTCCATTCCTCCACAATCAGGTTATCAAGAACCAGACCCCGCCATGCGGCGGGGCTGGATCGCCTACCTCTCCACCACCGGGGTCTATGGCGATTGGCAGGGCGAATGGGTGGATGAAACCAGCGAATTACGCCCGAATAACGAGCGGTTGAATCGCCGGGTGGCCGCTGAAAAAGAGTGGCTTGCTCGCGGCGGGCATGTGTTTCGGCTGGCGGGTATTTATGGGCCGGGCAGGAGCGCCATTGACGATGTGCGCGGCGGCACGGCGCGGCGGATCGATAAGCCGGGGCAGGTGTTTTCGCGCATTCATGTGGAGGATATCGCGCAAGTCGTGGTGGCGTCGATGCTTGCCCCCAACCCCGGCAGTGTTTACAATGGCTGTGATGACGAACCGGCTCCGGCGCACGAAGTGGTGGCGTATGCATGCAAATTACTGGATATGGAGCCGCCGCCGATGATACCCTTCGAGCAGGCGGAGATGTCGCCGATGGGGCGTGAATTTTATGCCGCCAACCGCCGTGTGCGTAATGATAAAATCAAGCGCGAACTGGGCATGGAACTGTGCTATCCCAGCTATCGGGAAGGGTTGGCACAATGCTTGCAAAGCAATCCGTCGGAGTAGTGTATGAAACGCCAGCTAGCTGTATTGTCCGCACTTTTATTGCTTGCCGCCTGCGAAACCAATGAGCAGGACAAGGAAGCTATTAAGGCGCAGGTCAAAGAAGATGTGCACATTGCGGAGGGAAACGCGGAGCGACACACGCTGCGCGTGGCGAATAACCTGCGCGACCAGACCAAGAAAACGGCGATGAAATTGCGCGAATGGTGGCTCACCCCGCTGCCCAATCCGGAGCCGCCGCCGGTGCCGCCGTCTTATTGCTATCAGGTATTACAGGATATCGTCTGCTACCGCGACGCGCTGCCCGGCATGACGCATAAGCTGGTCGGCTACCAGGGTGACGGCACGCCGCCGCCGCCGACCGCGCAGACAAAGGCGCTGCCGGTTTCGCGCATCCAGAAAATGAATAACGCGGCGGCTCCCGATGTGCGCGTCGCCAATGCGAAACCTGTCTTCGTGGCCCCCCCAACGCAGGTGAAAGAGGATAAGAGTTCGCCGGTGCTCGATGGTGCGGCAGCGGTGGGAAGCGAACCTTTGCCGGATCCTAACCTCTCGCCGCAGCTCTAGCAATTATTCCAGCAGCATGTTTTCGGCGGCAGCGCCGTTGCTGGCCACGAGTTTTGCCACCAGCTTTTCTTTCCGCGCCGGCTTTTCTTCTTCAGTGACGTCCTTAAATAATTCGGCCAGTTTTTTGCTTGGTGCGATTTTCCACTGGCGTTGTATGATAGAGAGCGCTTTGGCCGGTTGCTGGTTGTCGATATAAAGCTCTGCGCATAATTCGGCGACGGCGGCATCGCCCGGCAGATACTCGATTGCGCGCCTGGCAAAGGAGAGCGCATTTGCCTTGTTGCCGTTCGCAGTCGCATGTTCGGCCTGTTTGCAGGCGATTTTTCCTTGGGCCGTCTGTAAGTCGGCACGCGAGAACGCTCCGGTTTTGCGGGCGTGCCGCGCATGCGTCTCGGCTTCCTGGAACTGCCCGCCCGCAATCAACAGGTCGAACACGGCCCAGGCACCATGGGCTTCCTTCGGATTGATCTTATGAGCGCGTTCGGCAAAATTCATCGCCTGCGGGAGCATCTGCTGCTTCTGCGCCGCATCGGCCAGCGATTTCGCCGCGAGGTATTCCGTTTCCGGATATTCCAACAATTGCTCGAGCAGCTGGCGGGTTTCGGCATCGCTGCCGTCGCTTTTGCTAATCTGCGCCCGCAGCAGCAGGGTAAGCGGTGTCGTGCCCAGCGCTTTTTCGGCGCGTCTGGTGTGGCGGGTGGCGGAGGCGATGTCGCTGGCGGCGAGCGCGGCCACACTACGCGTCACCTCGGTGAGCGCCAGCCGGTAATGTTTGAGGCTGCGGCGTTCGCTGTAGCGCTTCGGCGCCTGCATAAGTTTTTGCAGGAGAAGGTAAGTAGCGGCCAGGAAAATCGCGGCGAGTATGGCCGCAAGCAACAACACCGCGATGCTGGTGTCGATGCGGTAATCGAACCATGTCATCGTCACCGCGCCGGGATTTTCGCCGAGCCACGACGCGCCCCAGCCAACCGCAGCGACGATCAGCAGAAGCGCGAAAAGCGCAATCATTTGGTTTCTCCTGCGGCAAGGGAGGTTTGCAGCGTCACCAGCGCGGCCTGTGCGGCAAGGTGGGTTTCTGCGCGCCCTTTCCATGCGGCAAAAATATCGGCGGCGCGTGGCGACAGCGTGGCGATTTCCTGCAGCGTGGCCGCGACATCGCCCTTAGCCAGCCTGGCTTCGGCGCGGGCGAGGACGGCCTCGTCATCGGCGCCTTGTTGCGACTCGCCGATTTTGCGGATTTTCACCAGCGAGCGTAAATTCTGCACGAATGTTTTTTTGCCGCTCTCAGGGGTGAGCGCAGGCTCGATGGCGCGGGTGAACTGTTCGGTGAGGCCTGCCAGCGTGGCAATGCCGGTGGTGCTCGCGTCGCTTAGTGGCGCAAGCGTTTCCTTAAGTGCCGGGCGCAGCGCCTGGAGCGCGGCCAGTTCACTCGCGAATGGCCGGCCAGACCGCACCGCATCCTGCAGCTGGCTGGTGAGTATCAGCGCCCGCACATAGCCATGATCGAGCGATTTGATTTGTTCCATTTCGGCTTTGAGCGCGGCGATGTCATCGGGATTTGCGGCGGGTGCCGCCTCATTCGCCGTGGGTCTTGGCGCATTCTCCAATGCGTTGAGTCGCGCTTCCAGCGGCCCTAAATCCGGCGCAGGCGATGGTTTGTTTTCTAGTATCGATAACTTGGTTTCCAGCGTTTTGATGCGCGCTTCAAGATCGGCGGGGATGGCAGGGGCCTCCACCATTTCTTCCGGCAATACCAGCGGTGTCAGGACATAGCGCAGGCCGAACCACAGCGCCGCCAGCACCATCATGGTAAAAAGCAGCCCTTTCACCGAGGCAATGATGCGGCGTTTCCTGCTTGGTTGTGCGTCCGGTTCCATAGCTCCCCACTTTATTGTGCGTAGATATTATCCACGCTATCGACCAGCGATGCAAGCGTTGGCTTCCTGGCAATGAAAATATGCCGCCATGTGGCGTCCTGGGCGGCGTTCGCCACCTCTTCGCTGAGCGCGAAGAGATCGAGCGCGGCGCTGGCCGGAGTGCAGCCTGCGCGTTTCAGCAGATCGAGAAAGATCGCGACGTTGCGCGGGGAAAAAAATGTCACGGCGTCGATCTGCCCGCGTTTTAGCTGCGCGATCAGCGTATCCGACAAGCTCTCGGCGGCGAGCGCGTGATAGGCGATGATGCGCTGGCAGCTCATGCCGAAGCTGCCAAGGATTTCCGGCAGGTCGGAGCGTATATGTTCGCCGGAAACATAGAGGAAGCGTGCGCCGTCGTCATACCCCCCCTGGATATATTCGAGCATCGATTCGAGCGTGCCGCCCGTATCGTACACCCGTGAAAAACCCAGCGACATGGCATGTTCCATGGTGGCGGTGCCGACGGCGAGGATGCAGGTGTCGCGGATGTCGGATAGCAGCGCCAGCGCCTGCGCCGCGTGTTTGCTGGTAATCAGGACGGCGTCCGGTTCCTCGCGCATGGCCTGTTCGACCTCGGCGCGGATGGTATGGTTTAAAAAAATCTCGGTGAGCGGCTCGTGGATCACGAAATGCCCAAGCTGCTGCAGGGCCTCGGTCAGTTCATGTTCATCGCCCTTGGAGCGGGTGACAAGGATGGTCTTGCTCATGAAACCCACTTCCTACCTCTACTGCGGTGGACAATTTGCTTGTCAAAACCGTCCTCGAATCCGCACATACTTTGCTGTATGCTTGCGGCTCTGCGGGCGGTTTTTTCGCGCACTTGCCTCACCGCAGCGAGATATAAAAAGGGTTCAGGCAGGGGTGGCATCGATTGTCACATGGGCGATGGCATAGGGAAATTCGTCCGACAGCGCAAGGAAAATTTTGGCAATATACCCTGCCGGGGTAAGGTATTTTACCCGCGCCAGCGCGCTTCCATGAAGGATGATGGCGGGTGCGCCGCGTTCATCATTCGTCACTTCGATTTCGCTAAAAAATGCATCGGCGCCGATGCCGGTGCCAAGCGCCTTGGCAGTGGCTTCCTTGGCGGCGAAGCGTTTGGCGTAGGAGGCTGCGCGTTGTGCGCGGCCATCGCAGGTGGCCTGCTCGTTTTTAGTGAAAATGCGTGCGATGAATTTCTCATCGAGCAGCTTTTCGATGCGGGTGATATCCACCATATCGATACCCGTACCCAGTATCATATCTCCTCCGTAGCTTTAGCAAAGGAGGATCGCGCCCCCTCGATCAGGAAGCGCATCCGCGCCACCGATTCTTTCATGCCGATGAACATCGCTTCGCCCATCAGGAAATGGCCGATATTCAGCTCGGCGATTTCAGGAATGGCGGCGATCGCGGCGACATTCTCATAATTCAACCCATGCCCGGCATGGACTTCAAGGCCGAGCGAGTGGGCGAGTTGCGCAGCAGAGCGCAGGTGACAGGCGGCAGGTGACAGGTAGTCTTCATCCTTACTTTTGTCTTCCTGCGCGTACGCGCCTGTGTGCAGCTCTACAATATCGGCGCCGGTGCGGGCGGCCGCTTCGATCTGGCCGGCATCGGCATCGATGAATAAAGACACGCGGATGCCCTTGCCCTGTAATGGTTTGATATACGGGGTAAGGGTATGTTCCTGCGCGCAGACATCAAGCCCACCCTCGGTGGTAAGCTCAGTGCGCTTTTCCGGGACGATACATACCGCATTGGGGTATATTTTCAGCGCTATCTCCAACATTTCCCCCGTCGCCGCCATTTCCATATTGAGCGGCAGCGGCACCTCGTTTTTGAGGCGCTCGATATCGCGGTCGCGGATATGCCTGCGGTCTTCGCGCAAATGCGCGGTGATGCCATCGGCGCCCGCTTCCATGGCCATAAGTGCCGCCCGCACCGGGCAGGGATGTTCTCCCCCGCGTGCATTGCGCAATGTAGCGACGTGATCGATGTTGATGCCGAGGCGTATCACGTCTGCCACCTCTCGACGCTTTGGACCACTTCCTTGGCCCGCAGGTTGGCGATGATGCTGCCGAGATGATGGACGTCCTTGACCTCGACATCGACCAGGATCTCAAAGAAATCGGTGGAGCGGTTGGTGATTTTCAGGTTGTTGATGTTGCCGCCATCCTTGGCGATGACGTTGGTGACGGTGGCGAGCGCCGCCGGTTCATGGCTGATATGGGCGCGCAGGCGGCCGATATGACCGGCTTCGAGGGAATCTTTTTCCCACGCCACATCGATCCAGCGCTCGGGCGCGTCGGCGTAATTTTCCAGTGTTTCGCAATCCATGGTGTGGATGGTGACGCCCTTGCCGGTGGTGACGATGCCGACGATTTTGTCGCCGGGGATCGGATGGCAGCACCCCGCGAAATGCAGCGCCATGCCGGGGATGAGGCCCTTGATCGGCATCGGTGCGGAGGTGTCGGTTCTCTTTTTGCGGAACGGGTTGGTGAGCGATGACAGCATGCCCTGGCTCTGCGAGGAGAGTTTTTTGCGGCCGAGCACCACCTCGGTCACTTGCTGGCGCGAAAGCATGCCTTCGCCGACATCGGCCAGCAGATCATCGACTTCCTTCTTGCCAAAATGCGGCAAATGCGGCTCGATCATCTTCTCGTTGAAATCCTCGCCTTCCTGCTTGAACATCTTGGTGAGCACGGCGCGGCCCAGCGTGATATATTCCGATCGCTGCGATACGCGCACGAATTTGCGGATTTCACTGCGCGCCTTGCCGGTGACGACGAAGCGCTCCCAGCTTGGGCTGGGCGTCTGCGTTTTGCTGGTGATGATTTCAACCTGATCGCCGTTTTTAAGCTTGGTGCGCAGCGGCACGATGCGGCCATTGATCTTCGCGCCGACACAGGTATCGCCGACGCCGCTATGCACCGCATAGGCGAAATCCACCGGCGTCGCGCCGCGTGGGAAGGCGAGGATATCGCCCTTCGGCGAAAAACAAAATACCTGGTCCTGGTACATTTCCAGCTTGGTGTTCTCCAGGAATTCTTCCGGGTTCGACGATTGTTCCAGTATCTCCAGCAGTTCGCGTATCCAGCGGAATTGCTTGCCGTCGGTGCCGTTGTTGCTGCGCTGCTTATACGACCAGTGCGCGGCGAGGCCGTATTCGGCTAGCTCATGCATTTCGCGGGTGCGGATTTGTATTTCGACCTTCTGCTGGCCCGGCCCCATCACCGAGGTGTGCAGCGACTGGTAGCCGTTGGATTTCGGCGTGGAGATGTAATCCTTGAACCGTCCCGGGATGATGTGCCAGGCGGCGTGGATGATGCCCAGCGCCTGATAGCATTCGGGAACGGATTCGACGATAATCCGGAACGCGACGATATCGGCGAGTTGCTCGAAGGAAATATTTTTGTCTTCCATCTTGCCCCAGATGGAAAACGGTTTTTTCTCGCGCCCGGAGATTTCGGCCTGCGGAAGACCGCCTTCCACCAGCCGCGCTTTCAGCGTTTCGCGGATTTTTTCCAGCTCGGCGGCGCCCTGCTCGCGCAGGAAATGCAGGCGCTTGATGATCGAGGCGCGCGCGTCCGGATGCAGTTCGGCGAAGGCGAGATCCTGCAATTCCTCTTTCATGTTGCGCATACCGATGCGCTCGGCGAGCGACGCGTAAATCTCCACCGTTTCCTTGGCGATGCGCTGGCGTTTTTCCGGGTTTGGAATATGTTTGAGCGTTTCCATATTGTGCAGCCGGTCGGCGAGCTTGACCAGCAGCACACGAATATCTTCGCTCATGGCGATGAGGAGTTTGCGGAAATTTTCCGCCTGCTTCATGTTTTCCGATTTGCCTTCGAGCCGCGATAATTTGGTGACGCCATCGACCAGCTGTCTTACTTCGCTACCGAACTGCTGCTCGATATCCTCCAGCGTCACCTCGGTGTCTTCGACCGTGTCGTGGAGCAGGGCGGTGATGATCGAGGTCGCGTCCAGCCGGTATTCGGTAAGCTTATAGGCGACTTCGACCGGATGCGAGAAATAGGCCTCGCCGGAGGCGCGTTTCTGCGGGCCGTGCGCCTTCATGGCAAAATCATAGGCGCGGCCGATCAGCGCCACATCCGCTTCCGGATCGTAGGACCGCAATTTATCGGTAAGTTCCTGCAAGGTGATCATCTATTGATTGTAACCCAAGTTGCTGTGGATTGAGAAGAAAATTTGTGCATTGCAATGAGATACCGCGTTACCTGCGGTAAATTATACAAAATATGATAATAATCCGCTAATAACATACTGTATTTATATTGATTTTTAGCATTTTAGGCTTAACCTTTTCTTAAGTCGGCGGGCGTATTCTCTAGGGTGAGGAGACCCTCTCATGCGGACCAACAGCCGAGTCGTTATATTATTGATCGCTGCGCTTATCGCGGCTTTTACCGCCGTCATCGTGCGCAAGAAAATGGCGGCGTTGCAGGGTGGAACTCAGGTGCAGCAGACGGAGTCCAAGCGGATATTGGTGGCCAGGCGCGACGTGCCGGCGGGTAAATTCGTCGATTCCAGCACCGATCTGGATTGGGTGGAGCCTAAGGGCGATATGGACGGTGCGGACGTGATCCGTGAAAGCGTTTCCAAAAAAAGCGAATTTAACGGTGGCGTGGTGCGGCGCGCGCTGAAAGCCGGAAAGCCGATTGCGCCGGATGAAATTACCAAGGCGGGCGATGGCGGCTTCCTGTCGGCGGTGCTGGAGCCGGGCATGCGCGCAGTGGCGATTGCAGTGACGGCGACCACGGGCGCGGCCGGTTTCATCGCGCCGGGCGACCGGGTGGATCTTATCGTGACCCACCGGATCAAATCGGCGCGCAGCGAGATGGGCGGCGAAGATACGGTCGTAAGCGAAACCTTCGTGCGCGATGTGCGGGTGGTGGCGGTGGATCAATCGCTCGGCTCGGCGGAGAACAAGGCCCAGCTTGCCAAGAACGTCACGGTGGAGGTGACGGAAAGCCAGGCGGAGCAAATCGCGGTGGCGATTGAGATGGGCAAGATTTCGATGGCGCTGCGTAGTGCACTCACCAACAATAAAAACGTGCTTTCGCCGGAGCGCGATTCGACGCGCACCAGCGATGTCATTCCTTCGCTCTCGCGCAAAGGCAGCGTGGCACCGCATGTGCAGGTGATCCGCGGCGACGAGAAGGAAGATATGCAATTTCTGAATCAGGGGGCGCGCTGATATGGCGAGTGAATTATATAATCCGTCATTGCGAGCCGCAGGCGAAGCAATCCATCTTTCTAAACGTGTATCGAGAAAGATGGATTGCCGCGTCGTTGCTACGCTCCTCCTCGCAATGACAACCATTTTTATATGTGCCGCTTCGCCATCGATGGCCGAAGAGAATATCCAGATTGAAATCAATAAAGGGCAGATGATCAAATTGCCCGCCGCGGCGTCATCGGTGGTGCTCTCAGACCCGACCACGGCGGATGTGCAGGTGGTATCGCCGACGCTGCTGTTTGTCCATGGCAAGAAAGTGGGCGATACCAGCGTGTATGTGGTCGATAGCACCGACAACCAGATTTACAGCGCCACCATCTCGGTGACGCATAACCTGAGCAAATTGCAAAGCGCGGTGAAACGCGCCGCGCCGAAATCCAAAATCAATATTCATACGGTGGACGGCGGCATCGTGCTCGACGGTTTCGCGCAGTCGGTGGAAGAGGCGGAGAATATCCGGAATCTGGCCGCAGCCTTCATCGGCGATAAGGAAAAAATGGTGAATATGATTAAATCGGCCGGTTCCGATCAGGTGGCGCTCAGAGTCAAAATCGTCGAGATGGCGCGCAACGATCTCAAGCGTTTCGGCATCAACCTGCAAACGTTGCTGACGCCAGGCGGCGCGGTGATTCAGCTATTGCGCGGCGCCGATGTGGAAATCGATACCGACGGAAAACTGAACGGCAGCGTCACCGAGGTCGACCGCACCGGCCTGCTCGATCGCAGCGGCGGCACCGGCAGCCAGATTCTCACGCGCTTCAACAACGGCAAAGTCACCAACGTCATCGACGCGCTGGAGACGCAGGGCCTGCTCACGACACTCGCCGAGCCGACGCTCACCACCACGTCCGGCAAGGGTGCCAGTTTCCTTGCTGGCGGCGAATTCCCGATTCCGGTGAAGGGCAGCGACGGCTCGATCACCATCGAATATAAACCGTTCGGCGTCGGCCTCAATTTTACCCCGACGGTGATGAGCCGCGAGCGCATCAGCATCGATGTCGCGCCCGAGGTCAGCTCGATCAGCTTCGACAACCCGATCGAGATTGACGGCATCCGAAACCCAATCATCCTCACTCGCCGTGCGCAATCGACGGTGGAGCTTGGCAGCGGCGACACCTTCATGCTGGCCGGTCTGCTGCGCAACGAGGGGAGCAACAACGTCAATAAATTTCCGGGCCTTGGCGATCTGCCGGTGCTGGGCGCCCTGTTCCGTTCCACCGAATTCCAGAACAATCAGACCGAGCTGGTCATTCTGGTCACGCCGTATGTGGTGCATCCGATCGCCGATCCGAAGAAGGTGCAAACGCCGCTTGACGGATACCGCCCGCCGAATGATCTGCAGCGCATGCTGCTTGGCAGCCTCTATCAGCAACAGCCGGAGGCCGAAAAAACGGATGAAGAATCCATGCCGAAACTGCATGGGAAAGGCGGGTTTATCTATGAGTAGGCTATACATCATTCCCCTGCTGCTGCTTTCCGCCTGCAACGGGCTGGAGTTGGGCGATAACGATCCCACGGATTACAACACCAGCAATAAGGTCGTAAACAAAGTCGGCCCGAACGGCGAGCTGATTTCGCCGCCGAACTGCCCGAACTGGACGGCCTCGCCCTTCACCACCTATGACAACGCCAAGCAGGGTAATTTCGGCTGCGCGACTGTGACCAACCTCGGGCTGATGCTTGAAGACCCGCGTGACCTGGAGCGCGGCGCCAGCGGCGGGAAAATCACGCCGGATGCGACGCGTTCGTCGGAGGCTATTCAGAATTACCGCAAAGGATTGTCGAATCCGGCGTCTGAAAAATCCACCGGCAGCCCGGTGGCCGATGCTGTCGCCGGTAGCATTTCCGGCGGCGGTCAATGAGGAGCACCCTGTATGTCCTCGCCGATCACCTCCTTCATCGCCTTTGCCTCTGAAGAATCGGATCTGACATTGTTGCGTGCTTTTGCCGCAGCGCGCAGCCTGGCTGATGACAAGATTTTCAAAGGCACCATCACCGATGCCAGCAACTACCTGAAAACCAACCCGTCACCCGATCTGCTGCTGGTGGAAATTCCCTCGCAGCAGGAGGCTCCGGCGCTGCTCGATCAGCTTGCCGAAGTGTGCGGTCCGGATACCAAGGTTATCACCATCGGCAAGATCGACGAATATAGTTTTTATTGCTGGCTGATGGATATCGGGATTACGCAATATCTGTTGTCTCCGCTCACCGAATCGGCGGTTGACCACGCTTTCGAGCGTTTGCAGGCGCATGTCGCCCAAGCCAAAAAAGATCGCCCGCCCTCCAGGCTCATCGCGGTGATGGGGACGCGTGGCGGGGTAGGAGCCAGTACCGTGGCGCTGAACTTAGCGGCTATCCTCGGCGAAGAGACCCATAAAAAAGTGGCGCTGGTCGATCTCGATCCGCAGGAGGGGAGCATTTCGCTGGCGCTCGATATCCAGCCCTCGGTCGGACTGCGCGACGTGCTGGAAAAGCCCGACCGTATCGATTCACTGTTCCTCGAACGGGTGATGAACAAGATGGGAAAATATCTCTCGGTGCTCTCCGCCGAAGAACGCTTAAGCGACCAGCTGGCCATCAGCGACCAGGCCGCCATGCCGCTATTGGAGGAGTTGCGGAACAAATACGATTACATCGTTCTCGATGTGCCGCGCCACCTGAACCATTTTACCCGCACCTGCCTGCAGACGGCGGATTTTGCGTTGCTGGTCACGGAGCTTTCGCTGCTTTCCCTGCGCGATACGCTGCGCATGCAGGATGCGATGCGTGACGGCTGGAAAACCAGGCCGCCGATGATTATCGCCAACCGCGTGGGACTTGCGCCGAAGCAGGAAATACCCGTGGTCGATTTTGAAAAAGGCGCGGGCGCCAAAATCGCCGAGCAGATTGCCTTTGCGCCGGATATATGGATGGTGGTAGGGCGCGACGTTCCCGCCGTCAAACATAAATCGCACGCTTCCGTGCAGCCGCTTTACCGCCTTGCCGCAGCCATTGCGCCGGAAATCAAGCTCGATACGCCCGGCAGAAAAAACAGCTTCAGCCTGCCCTTCTTTAAGAAAAAAGAGGGCTAGCTCATGTTCGGCAAGCGCGGCACGCAGGAGAGCTCGACGGAAACACCGCAGGTTACGCCGCCTCCTGCCGTAGCTGTGCCTCCTGCGCCGGATGTGGCAGCGGCGGCCAAGGCGAAATCGGATGCGCTGCTTGCGTCTCCGACCGAGGAAAGCACCTTGCAAAAATCGTCTCCTGCTGCCAGCAACGAAATGGCGGCGATCAAGGGACGCATTTACGACCGGCTGATCGAGCAGATCGACGTTAAGGCCTCGTCCAAAATGCCGCGTGATGAGCTTAAGCGCCAGATCATCGAGCTGATCGGCGAGATTGTGATGGAGCAGAAACTGCCGCTCAATATGGCCGAGCAGCAAGACCTCGCCGTCCAGATCGTTGACGATATGCTGGGCTATGGGCCGCTGGAGCCGCTCCTGCGCGATGAGGCGGTGACCGATATTATGGTCAACGGCCCCTACCAGATTTACGTCGAGCGCAAGGGCAAGCTTGAGCTGACCAATGTTAAATTCCGCGATAACTCGCATGTGATGAGCATCGCCACACGCATTGTCACCGCCGTTGGCCGCCGTATCGACGAATCCAGCCCCATCTGCGACGCAAGGCTTCCCGACGGCAGCCGGGTGAACGTCATCGGCCAGCCCTGCTCCATCAAAGGCGCCTCGATTTCCATCCGTAAATTCTCGCAGAAAAAAATCACGCTGGATGTGATGGTCGGTACTAAAAATATTTCCGAAAATCTCTGCAAGGTGCTGAAAATCGCTGGCGCTGTGCGGCTCAACATCATTATTTCCGGCGGTACCGGTTCGGGTAAAACCACGTTGCTCAACGCCGTGTCGCGCATGATTTCGCACGGTGAACGCATCGTCACCATCGAGGATGCGGCCGAGTTACAACTGCAACAGCCGCATGTGGTGCCGCTGGAAACGCGCATCGCCAACCTTGAGGGCGAGGGCGAGATTACCATGCGCGATTTGGTGAAGAACGCGCTGCGTATGCGTCCCGACCGCATCATCCTCGGCGAGGTGAGGGGCGGCGAGGCGTTCGATCTGCTGCAGGCGATGAATACCGGCCACGATGGCTCGATGGGCACGCTCCACGCCAATACCCCCCGGGAGGCATTGACGCGCCTTGAAAATATGATCGGCATGGCGGGCATCAACCTGCCGTCCAAAGCGGTGCGTACGCAGATCGCGAGCGCGGTGAATTTGATTATCCAGATACAGCGGATGCGCGATGGTGTGCGCCGCGTGACCCATGTCACCGAGGTGGTGGGCATGGAAGGCGATGTGGTGATTACGCAGGATTTATTCACCTTCGAATTTACCGGCGAGGACGAATCCGGCAAGCTTACCGGCGAATTCAAATCCACCGGCATCCGCCCCAATTTCACGCCGCAGGCGGCGTATTTCGGGCTTGATCAGGCATTGATCGACGCCATGACCTCAGGGGGGTAGGGGTATGCTGGACCTTCTCATTTTTTTCACGGTCGGCCTCGTATTTTTCGCGGTGTTTTATGCGCTCGGCGGCAAAAAACGGGCGCTCCAGCAGGATATCGAGAAGCTGAAATCGAGGGTATCGCAGAAACCCCATGGGGGTATACAGGATTTATCGCTGCGCCGTAAGGCGAATGAAGGAAGCGGTCTGCTGTCGCTGCTTGCCAGGCCATTGCCGAACATCGGCAAGCTCGGCGACCGGCTGGAGCGCGCCGGCATCAACCTCTCGCCCAGGCAATATATGCTGCGGCGTATTTTCTGGGTGCTGGGCTTCACGTTTGTGATCGGCATCGTGCTGAAAAAATCGTTGCTGCTCGGGTTTTTTGTCGGCATCATCCTGGGGGTGTGGCTGCCGCTCAAGCTCATCCAGCGCAAGATTGCCAAAGAGAATAAAGCGTTCCTGCGTATTTTCCCCGATGCGATCGACCTGATCGTGCGGGGCTTGCGCTCGGGCCTGCCGGTCTCGGAATCGATCGTGCTGGTTTCCACCGAGGTGCCGGAACCGGTGGGGGGTATATTTTTAAATCTCTCTAATACCATGAAGCTTGGGGTGACGCTGGAAAAAGCGCTGCAGGAAACAGCGCGGAAACTGGACCTTACCGAATTTAATTTCTTCACCACCAGCATTATCCTGCAGCGCGAGACGGGGGGTAACCTTTCCGAGATACTGAACAATCTTTCCGAGGTGCTGCGCGGCCGCTACATCATGAGCATGAAAATCAAGGCGATGTCGTCGGAAGCGCGGGCCTCGGCGATGATTATCGGCGCGCTGCCGTTTATCGTGATCCTTGCGGTGGGCGTGCTTAGCCCCGGCTATTTGCGCCCGCTGATCGACGACCATCGCGGCAATATCGCGGCGATTACCGCGGCCTGCATGATGGCGTTCGGGCTGTGGGTGATGAATCGCATGACCAAATTTGAAATTTAGGCCAATGGAACAACTGCTCTCCACATTGCTACCTTCCAGCGTCGGCGCCGATGATTTTTATGTGCTGCTTTCCGGCGGCGTGGCGTTTTTCTGCGTGTGGGCGATACTCGTGAGCTTCTCCAACGCCGACCGCTTTTCCAAACAGATCAAGCATATCCACGCCCGGCGCGAGGATTTGCGCGAGCAATTCGTCGAGGCCAAGCAGCGCAAGAAGCATGATGTGCATGTGAGCCTGATGCGGGCGATCGCCATGAAGCTGCAGCTGGTGAAAAAAAACCAGATCGGCAAGACGCAGGCGGTGCTGGTGCAGGCCGGGTTCCGCTCGCCGGATGCGATTTACGTGCTGGCTTTTTTCAACGTGCTGATGCCGATTCTGCTGTTCGTCGCGGGTATTGTCGTGATGCAGATGAACTCAGACGTGGCGCCGAAATGGCGGATGATGAATTATATCTGGCCGGTGCTGGGCGCCTATATGGGGTTGAAGCTGCCGTGGGTGGTGGTGCGCCGGAGCAAGAAAAAACGCAATGCCCGCATCCAGAAATCGCTGCCGGACGTGCTCGACCTGATGACGATTTGCGCCGAGGCGGGCCTCTCGCTGGTGGCGATGCTCGACCGCGTATCCCGCGAACTCAAGCTGGTGTACCCCGAAATGGCCGAGGAATTGTCGCTCACCTCGATTGAAATCGGCTTCCTGCCCGACCGCAGCAAGGCGCTGCTCAACCTTTCCGAGCGCTGCGACCTGCCGGAAATCCGCGGCATGGTGAGCGTGCTGATCCAGACCGAAAAATACGGAACGCCGATCTCGCAGGCGCTGAGAGTGCTCTCGGCGGAGTTCCGCCAGGCGCGGATGCTGCGGGCCGAGCAGAAGGCCGGGCGGCTGCCGGCGCTCATGACCGTGCCGATGATCGTGTTTATTTTGCCGACGCTGTTTATCGTGATTATCGCCCCGGCGGTGGTCAAATTGATGAACATGTGACAAATCTCTACTCTGGCTGGCTGCAAACAGTGCTTTTCTGCGCTTCCGCTGCGCACGTACTTAATGTACGCTTGCGCTGCGGTTCTCAAAAAGCACTGTTTTCGCTGCGCCATAGCGAGATTTAAACAAGTGCGGGGTGACATTATTTCGTTTTTTTGATCTGGGTAAATTTCTTGCAGAACCGAAGGTTTTCCGCGGCTTCGGCTTTGGATAGGCCTTTGCTGTAGAGCGTCTTCGCCTCATCGCTTTTACCGAGCAGGCAGTTGGCGAGCGCGAGGTTATCGATCACCGTTTGATTGGGTGAGGGGGTGCTGGCAAGCGGTTTCAGCAGGTCGATAGCCTCCTGATATTTCCCGCGCAATATTTTGGACATGGCAAGGTTATTGTTTACAGATACCGCGCCCGGCTCGATTTTCAGCGCTGCGCCGTAAGCGGCTTCGGCGGCTTCATGCTTGCCGAGCTGGTTGAGCGCGAGGCCTTTACCCTGAAGTGCGCGGATGTTTTCTCCGTCGCCGCCGACCGCTTGCTCGAAGATGGCCAGCGCGGCGCCGGGCTGCTGCTGTGCCAGCAGTTCGTAGCCCTGAGTCGCCAGCCGCTGCGAGGTGGCCTGCGCATCTTTCGAGGCGGGAAACTCGTCGCAGGCGGCAAGCGAGAGCAGGAGGGAAAGGGCAATCGGCAGGCGGGAAATTTTCATGGCGTTAACTTAGAGTTTTGCTTGCCGATGCGCAAGCAGCGATTATCATGCGTGGTATGTTTCATGTATCCTCCGTGCGTTTTAAAGACACCATAAGCTGGCCGATCGCGGGCACGACGCTGGCGATCGCGCTGCTGGGCATCATGATGATGATCTCGGCGGGCGGCGGCGAGTGGGGGGCGTATGCCGCGCCGCAATTCCTGCGCCTGCTTCCGGCGCTGGCGGGCATGTTCGCGCTGGCTTTCATTCCGCTGCGGCTGCTGCTGCGCTATTCCTACCTTATTTATGCGCTGATCGTGGTGGTGTTGATCGGGGTGGATGTGGCCGGCCATATCGGCATGGGGGCGCAGCGCTGGCTCAAGGTCGGCATGTTCAACGTGCAGCCCTCCGAATTCATGAAGCTGGCGCTGATACTCGCGCTCGCCCGCTATTTCCACCAGTTGCAGCCGGAAGATATCCGCCGCTTCAATTTCCTGATTCCGCCGCTTGTGATGATCGTGGTGCCGGCGATTTTCATCCTCCGCCAGCCGAACCTGGGGACGACGGTGATACTGGTGCTGGTGGGCGTATCGCTCCTGTTCCTCGCCGGGCTGCAATGGCGCTATATCATCGCCTCGGCGCTGGCGGCGCTGGCGGCGGCGCCGGTGGCCTGGCATTTCCTGCATGATTATCAGAAGCGCCGGGTCATCACCTTCCTCGATCCGGAGAAAGACCCGCTCGGCGCCGGTTACAACATCCTGCAATCGATGATCGCAATCGGCTCCGGCGGGTTTTTCGGCAAGGGCTACCTGCAGGGGTCGCAGGGGCAGCTCGATTTCCTGCCGGAAAAACAGACCGATTTTATTTTCACCATGCTCGCCGAGGAGATGGGGTTTGTGGGCGGTATGGTGCTGCTGTGCCTTTACATGGCGCTGATCTGGATGAGTTTTACGGTGGCTCTACGCAGCAAGAGCACCTTCGGCGCGATGATTGCGGCGGGGGTGGGCATGTCGCTTTTCATTCACATGATGATTAACTGCGCGATGGTGATGGGGATCATTCCGGTGGTCGGCGTGCCGCTGCCGCTTTTATCCTACGGCGGCAGCGTGACGGTCTCGACGCTGCTGGCGATCGGCCTGCTGCTGAATGCGTACGCGCACCGCAACCAGCTGCCAACGCGTGAGAAGCCCGTCTTTTAGAGAGCTTTCATTTTGCCCCTTACAGCGGTCTGCGGCGGTATCAGGTAGAGTCTTAGCTCAGCGGAATATTCAGCATTGCGATCTTGCCGGAAGGCTTGCGGACGCTGTCCAGCTGCGCCTGCAGCGTATTGACATTGCGCTTGAAGGCGGCCAGTTCCTTGCCGGAGAGTACATTGCCGGTTTTGAATTTGACATTCGCCGGGTTCACCTGCCGGCCGGCCATCAGGATTTCATAGTGCAAATGCGGCCCGGTGGAAGCGCCGGTGCTGCCGACATAGGCGACGATCTGCCCCTGTTTCACTTTCCTGCCCGGTGCGACGCCGGTGGCGAAGCGGCTTAGATGCGCGTAGGCCGAGGCGTATTGCGCGTTATGCTTGATTTGCAGGTAATTGCCGTAGCCACCTTTGCGGCCTACGAAGGCGACCACGCCATCACCCGCTGCGTAAATCGGCGTGCCGGTGACGGCGGCGAAATCGACGCCCTTATGCATTTTGGAATAGCCCAGGATCGGGTGGTTGCGCATGCCGAAGCCGGAGGAAATCCGGGCGCCGTTGATCGGGGTGCGCAGCAGCGCCTTGCGCACGCTCTCGCCCTTGGCATTGTAGTAGTCGGAGCTGCCGTCTTTGCCGGTGTAGCGATAGATGCGCAGGTCGCGGTCGCCGAGATCGAGCGAGGCATAAATGATATCGCCGAAGCCGACCGGTCTGCCATCTTCGGTCACCTTTTTCTCAAACACCACGTCGATGCTGTCGCCACTCCTGATTTCGCGCTGGAAGTCGACATCGTAGCTATAGGCCTTGATGATTTCGCCGACCATGGAGGCGGGCATACCGCTGCTGATAATGGTTTCATAGAGGCTGGAATTGATTTTCCCGCCGGCGCGGGCGAGCGCTTTCACCACCGGCACGTCGACTTGCGATACCTTGTAATCTCCCTTGTCCCCGCGTGCGACATGCAGCGTGGAGACGTTGGAGACAGGCATGGCAAGCGCGGTAAGCGTCGGCAATTCCGCATCGGCCAGCTTATCGACGGTGACGATGATTTTATCGTTCACGCCGAGCGCGCGCGGATTGAATTTCTTGCCCATCGCATCAAGCACGTTATGCGCCTCCAGCACGGGGATACCGACTTTGCCGAGCATGGTCACGAACGTATCGCCGTTGGCCGCGACCAGCTCTTCCGTGCGCGGATAGACGACAATCTCGGCTACAGGCGCAACTACCGGCGCGAGTTCCGGCACATCCGGCGCGATCATTTCCGGTGTGGCAACGCTCGCAACCTCCACCGGCGCTGGCGCGAAAAGCGCGGCGATGCGTGGAAAATCAGGCGGCGTCAGTGCCGAGTTGCAGCCGATGCCGAACGCGACAGCCAGCGCAAGCCACTTCAGGCGCAGCTTGCGCATGCGTGCCGTAGACACTGTCTTTGAGATCAATTTAACATGTATCTGGTCGGGCAGGGTGGGCGACATATCTACCAATGGTTATTGTTCTTATGTCGCGCCACCATAAGTAGCAGGACACCGTGATTTGTAAGCGATTCTGCGGGCTTTGCCAAGCGCTAATCGCCATTCCGTGCAACTTTTTTTAAAAAACCAATATTTCCGCTTGACGGGAGTGCAGGCTATCTTTAGATTACGCGCTCCCTGATGGTCGGGTTTGCTTGTAAGTATCTGATTATCAAGAAATAAAACTAACTTTCATGTAAGGAAAAAACATGCCGACGATCAACCAGTTGGTCCGTAAATCTCGCTCTCCGCTGAAAAAACGCAGGAAAGCCGCGCACTTAGAGCAATGCCCGCAGAAGCGCGGCGTGTGCACGCAAGTGAAAACGGTCACCCCGAAAAAACCAAACTCCGCACTCCGTAAGGTGGCGCGTGTTCGCCTCACCAACGGTTTCGAGGTGTTCGGCTACATTCCCGGCGAAGGCCACAACCTGCAGGAACACAGCGTAGTGCTGATCCGCGGCGGCCGCGTAAAGGATTTACCGGGTGTTCGTTACCATATCGTTCGCGGCACGCTGGATACGCAGGGTGTCAAAAATCGTAAACAATCGCGCTCGGCTTACGGCGCAAAACGTCCGAAATGACGGTAAATCTTAGCGGCTATGCCGCTTAGATTCCCGTCATCCCGCACTTGTTGCGGGATCTGGTGAAACAAATTAGGAGACCCCGCAATAAATGCGGGGTGACAAAGAAGAGAGAAACTTATGAGTCGTCGTCACGCTGCACAAAAACGCCAGGTTCTTCCGGATGCCAAATTCGGGGACGTGGTTCTCACCAAGCTGATCAATACCATGATGTATGATGGTAAGAAATCCGCTTCGGAAACCATCTGCTATGAAGCGCTGGATATCATCAAGAAAAAAACCAGCGCCGATCCGCTGAAATTTTTCCATGAAGCGCTCGCCAACATTAAACCATCGGTGGAAGTGCGTTCCCGCCGCGTCGGCGGCGCCACCTACCAGGTGCCAACCGAAGTGCGCGAAGAGCGCCGCTTGGCTCTGGCTCTGCGCTGGCTCATCATCGCTGCTCGCGCCCGCAAGGAAAAAACCATGCGCGACCGTATTGCCAGCGAACTGATGGATGCGGCGAACAACCGTGGCGGCGCGGTAACAAAGCGCGAAAACACCCATAAAATGGCCGATGCGAACAAGGCCTTCTCTCACTTCCGCTGGTAGAAATAGGACAATAAGAAACATATGCCACGTACTACACCACTCAAAGATTATCGTAACATCGGCATCTGCGCCCACATCGACGCAGGGAAGACGACGACCACCGAGCGTATTCTTTATTACACCGGCAAATCGCACAAAATCGGCGAAGTGCACGAAGGCGCTGCGACCATGGACTGGATGGAGCAGGAGCAGGAGCGCGGCATTACCATTACTTCCGCAGCAACCACCTGTTTCTGGAACGGCAAGCGCATCAACATCATCGATACCCCGGGCCACGTGGATTTCACCATTGAAGTGGAGCGCTCGATGCGCGTGCTCGATGGCGCGGTGACGGTGTTTGACTCGGTGGCAGGCGTTGAGCCGCAATCGGAAACCGTATGGCGCCAGGCGGATAAATATAAAGTGCCGCGCATTTGCTTCGTCAATAAAATGGATCGTATCGGCGCTAACTTTGAGCGCACCGTGCAGATGATGATCGACCGCCTCGGCACCGTGCCGCTGGTCATCCAGTTGCCGATCGGTTCGGAAGACAAATTCGAAGGCGTCATCGATCTGGTCAAAATGAAAGAAATCGTGTGGAGCGGCGAAGAGCTGGGCGCAAGCTTTGAAGAAAAGCCGATTCGCGCCGAGCTTCAGGACGCCGCCACCAAAGCGCGTCACAACATGCTGGAAATCGCTGTTGAAATGGATGATGCGGTGATGACGGCGTATCTGGATGGCACCGAGCCTTCCATGGAGCAGCTCAAGGAATGCATCCGTAAAGGTACGGTGATCTTCAAATTTGTGCCGGTGCTGTGCGGCGCGGCGTTCAAAAACAAAGGCGTGCAGCCAATGCTGGACGCGGTGGTGGATTTCCTGCCAAGCCCGCTCGATATTCCTGCGGTGACGGCGATTGATGTAAAAACCGAAGCCGAAATCACCCGCAAGGCGGATGATGCGGAGAAATTCTCCGGCCTCGCGTTCAAAATCATGACCGATCCGTTCGTCGGCTCGCTCACCTTCATGCGCGTCTATTCCGGTAAGCTGGAAGCCGGTTCCTATGTACAGAACACGATCAAAGACAACCGCGAGCGCGTGGGCCGCATGCTGCTGATGCACGCAAACAGCCGTGAAGACGTAAAAGAAGTCTATGCAGGTGATATCGTTGCCCTCGCAGGCCTCAAAAACACCACCACCGGTGATACGCTGTCTGATGTTGACCATCAGGTGATCCTCGAGCGCATGGAATTCCCGGAGCCGGTAATCGAATTGGCGGTGGAACCGAAAACCAAAGCCGACCAGGAAAAAATGGGCATGGCGCTTTCACGCCTTGCGTCGGAAGATCCGAGCTTGCGCCTCTCGACCAACGAAGAAACCGGCCAGACCATCCTTAAAGGCATGGGTGAGCTGCACCTGGAAATCATCGTCGATCGCATGAAGCGCGAATTCAAGGTGGAAGCGAATGTCGGTGCGCCGCAAGTAGCCTACCGCGAAACCATCACCAAGAAGCAGGAAGTGGATTATACCCACAAAAAGCAATCGGGTGGTACCGGCCAGTTCGCGAAAATCAACCTCATTGTTGAGCCGCTGCCACCGGGATCCGGTTTCGTATTCGAATCCAAGATCGTGGGTGGTGCGGTTCCGAAAGAATTTATCCCCGGCGTGGAAAAAGGTTTCAACTCGTCGCTTTCAAACGGCGTGGTGGCGGGCTACCCGACCATCGATTTCAAGGTCACGCTGGTTGACGGCGGCTACCACGATGTGGATTCCTCGGTGCTCGCGTTCGAGATCGCGGCGCGTGCCGCCTTCCGCGAAGGCATGCCGAAATGCGGCCCGGTGCTGCTTGAGCCGATCATGAAAGTGGAAGTGGTGACGCCGGAAGAATATATGGGCGATGTGATCGGCGATCTGTCGTCGCGTCGTGGCAACGTCACCGGGATGGATTCACGCGGCAATGCCCGCGTGGTCGATGCGATGGTGCCGCTGGCTTCCATGTTCGGCTATGTGAACACGCTGCGCTCGATGTCGCAGGGCCGCGCACAATACAGCATGCAATTCGACCATTATGAGCAGGTGCCTGCTAACGTGGCCGAAGAAATCAAGAAGAAGGTGGCGTAAGCAACTTAGGGTATTTTTTTTAACATTAACTATCGAACAGCTCATCGGAGAACTTAAGTCATGGCAAAAGAGAAATTTGAGAGAAACAAGCCGCACTGCAACATTGGTACGATTGGTCACGTGGATCACGGCAAGACTTCGCTGACGGCGGCGATCACGAAGGTGCTGGCGGAGCAGAACTCGAAGAACGTGTACAAGGGTTATGACTCGATTGACGCGGCGCCGGAGGAGAAGGCGCGTGGCATCACCATCAACACGGCGCACGTGGAATACGAGACCGAGGCGCGTCACTATGCGCACGTCGATTGCCCGGGCCACGCCGACTATGTAAAGAACATGATCACGGGCGCGGCGCAGATGGATGGCGCGATCCTGGTGGTGGCGGCGGATTCCGGCCCTGCTCCGCAGACGCGTGAGCACATCCTGCTGGCTCGTCAGGTGGGCGTACCGGCGCTGGTGGTGTTTTTGAACAAGATGGACCTTGCGGATCCGGAGCTGGTGGAACTGGTGGAGATGGAAGTCCGCGAGCTTCTCAACAAATATAAATTCCCGGGCGATACGACACCGATCATCAAAGGTTCGGCGGTGGCGGCGCTGGAAGGCAAGAACGAAGCGCTCGGCAAGAACGCGATCCTTGAGCTGATG
>JANRKF010000028.1:0-39579 GCA_033763575.1 Alphaproteobacteria bacterium
CTTTCCCTTGCGCGTGCCGCCGAAATAACTCTCATCAACTTCAATCTCGCCATCAAAAACTTCGTGCGATTCAGCCTCCAACTGCGCTGCGATAATCTCGCGCAGCCGCTGAAAATAATAGCACGCAGTCTTGAAATTTACGCCCACCAAACTCGCCGCACATCGGGCCGTTGCACCGGCCACAAAATGCTCCACTAGCTTATCCTGGATGACCTTACTTAATCGGCTCTTGCGCATGCTGTTCCGTAACACATTATTGCGTTAGCTGGTACAGCCCCTTTTTATTCTGCTTGCACATATTGGCGTACTTCCCGAATTACCAGCTTTGATATTTTTGCTTATTTCTTTCATCGGAATACTTTGTGGCTGCCTAGCAATCGCCAGTTGGTGTAGTGCTGCCTATAATTTTTTCCCTCTTCATAGATGGTTTATCCATTGGAATAAAATTTCCCGCTCCAAGCAAGGATTAGTCAAATACATCCCATATATGACAGAAGAAGAACGCAAAATAATTGCATACTTACTTGCCAAAAACCAAAAGACGTTCACTGCTGCGGCAGATGGCGGCTATGCAGCAACCCTACTATCTCGTGGAATTGTCATTGTGCTCGCACAGCATGGTCAGCAATTGAATATGGAAGATGTGCCGATGACTATTCCCGATCCATTATGGGATGTCTTAGTGCAGCACAAGGATAAGTTTCCGTATAATCCAGATGATG
Organism: Alphaproteobacteria bacterium; assembly: GCA_033763575.1. Lineage (GTDB taxonomy): Bacteria > Pseudomonadota > Alphaproteobacteria > Rickettsiales > SXRF01 > JANRKF01. Next base: position 723 of record JANRKF010000028.1, read on the forward strand.
AAAGCGAAGCTTACCCATGGCGAGTATCTTGGATGCTGCGATAACCCAACATAATTATTGGCGTAAGACGTTTATGAAGAAATTTCAGTATGTAGTTTATAAACTCACTTTCCCTAATGGAAAAATTTACATAGGGAAAGATATAGGCACGGATGGCCACTCTACCCGCGCGGTTCATCCCCTTATTGCTACAGGGCGCGGCCGAGGCGTGATTTGAGGTAGCGCCGCGCCGGTTCCTCGAGAAAATGGTGCACCATCCCCGCGCAGGCCAGCAGGGAAAGAAACGCTGCCAGCGCCAGCAGAAGATTATGCCGCAAGGCAGGCACCGCCGCCACCAGCATCTCGTGGTAATGCACCAGCAGAATAATAAAAAGCACCTGGATGGAATAAAATGCGTAGCTCACACGCCCGCACCATACAAGCGGCCGCCACGACAACACCCGGACGAACCTCCCCTGTGACTGGCGCAGGCCGATAAACAACACCCCAAGCAACGGCAGCACCACGGCATTATGGCCGACATACGACGGAAATCTGGGGCCAACAAGCCCCAGATACACACCCAGCAGCAGCAACGTGGCACCAATCAGGCAATCCCAGCGCCGCACCCTGACCGTCCCTGATAACAGGCACAGGCAGATGCCAAAGACAAACTCCGGCAGGCGGAATATGGGCATGGAATAGAAGGTGGCAGCGGGCTGCGGCTGTTGGAAGAGGATGTAAATCCACTCCGGCAGGAACGACAGCAGGCAGCACGCCGCCGCCACCTTCCACCATGTTTTCGGCGAGCCGCGCGCCAGCACCGGCAGAATCAGCGGGAACAGCGCGTAGAAAAACGCCTCCACCGCAATCGACCAGCTTCCACCATCGTTCCACAGGCCGAAGAAATGCGGGATCCATGCCTGCAACAGCAGCAGGTTACTGCCCACCAGCGCCCCCATCTGGCCAAGGGCGAAGAACCAGTCCTGCGGCGCGGCGTCATGGGCGGGCCAGACGATACCAAGCCACGGCACGGTAAGGCACGCCGCCAGCAGATATACCGGGTAGATGCGGGCAAACCTGCTGATATAAAACTGCCGCGCCGACACCGATGTGCCGTGATACTGGTAGGTCAGGATGAACCCCGACAGCACAAAGAAAAACGCCATCCCCACCGCCCCCAGCAGAACAATATTGGCGAAGAATCCGGGCGGCAGCAACGGCCAGCGGATATGGATGTGAAAAAGAAACACATACAGGGCCGCAACGAAGCGAAAGCTGGTGAGGGGTACTATCTCGGGGCGGGTCATGCAGTCCTTGCAAAAGCGGATGCGCCTACCATTCACAACGCCACGCGGGAAGTCAAATCAATCCGCCGCGCGGCACACCCCACCTTTAGCTTATTCTCTCCCGCCGTTTTCTGATGTGGCACACGATTGCACTGCGCAGAAAGGATGGCAGCCACGCCCGCGCACAACGACCGAGCATGCCGTGAGGGGTTTTCGCCAGGGCCTCTGCCAATGGATAGTGCGTTGCTTTATCCGCCAGGAATTTGAAGTTCACGCCAAGCGTTTCAAGCCCGCTGCGCCACTCTTCACGTCCGAGCATGCGGTACCAGTTATCCAATGCAAACATGCGGTGCTGAGGACGCCCCAGATTCCACGCATGCAGACAAAGCCGGTGCTGCACATACGCTTCTTCCGGCACATTCTCGGGCAGCACGCCCGGTTCACCTGGGTACATCGCCTGCAAATCGACGATAGTGGCCAGTGCATGATAGCGCGAAAGCACGGCAATCTGCTCGAACAAATCACGCGCCCGCACGGCAGGGCTTGGGGCGCTCAGATTGGCCTGATGGGCGCGGATGCGATAATCGGTAAGCGGTTCGGGCAACATCCCGATGCCATAACCTGCCAGCGCCAGCCGCACCCAGCTATCATAGTCCTGCAACTGCAATAACCGGTGATCGTGGGCATGGGCCCGGAATGCTTCGGTGCGCAGCATCAGGCTTGAGGCACAAATGTTGTTACCGCAATTAAAAAAATAGCGCAGCCATTGCCCGCGATCGCGTGGCTTCGTATCGAAGGCATGGGCCGAAAAATGCCGCCGATGCGTGATAACCGCCCCGGCTTCGTCAATGAAGGTCACCCCGGTGCCCACCATAGCATCGCCCGGGTGCTTTTCCAGATAGGCGCATTGCGCGGCGAGTTTGCCCGGGGCAAACCGGTCATCGGAGGCCACCGTCGCGATATACTGTCCCTGCGCGGCCTTCAGCCATATTTCCGAGGTGCCGCCGGGCCCGAGATTTCGCGGATTGCGAATGACCCGCACCCGGGCATCGCGGGCGACATAGCCCTCTGCAATCGCAGCCGTATTATCGGTCGAGGCATCGTCCACAATAATCAGTTCGAAATCCGCCATGCTTTGCGACAGCACGCTTTCGATGGTTTCCGCAATAAACGGCGCATGATTATACGCGGGAATCGCGACGGTAACGAGTGGACGATGCATGGGATGCTCCGGTATCTGTCAGCTATGCGTTGTTTGAATGGAATCAACCGTCGCCATCGCGCACCGCCTTCACCACCTGCGCCATTTCATCCTGCGTCTGCAGCGGCGACATCGGTAGGCTGATAACCTCGCGCGCGAATTGTTCGGCCAGCGGCAGCACCGCCTGCGCAAACGGCGTATAGCAAGGCTGGCGGTGCGGCGGCGTCGGGTAGTGGATAATGGTGCCGACCCCCTGCGCCGCGAGCCGCTGCTGCAACGCGTCGCGCGCGGCGCTGCGCACCACATACAAATGCCAGACCGGCTCCGCCCAGTCAGGCACGAACGGCAGTGTGACGCCCGCCCCCGCAAGCTGCTGCGTATAGTAATCAGCGACGGCGCGGCGGCGCGCGTTCCAGTCGTCGAGCACGCGCAATTTCACGCGCAGGAACGCCGCCTGCATTTCATCCAGACGGCTGTTGTAGCCCGCCTGCGTATGTTCGTATTTCACTGCCGAGCCGTAATTGCCCAGCACCCGCACCCGCTCGGCAATCGCGGCATCCGCGGTCAGCACTGCGCCGCCGTCACCCAGCGCGCCGAGATTTTTTCCGGGGTAAAAGCTGGTGGCCGCCGCATGGCCGAGCGAACCGACGCGCCGCCCTTTGTAGCGCGCGCCCTGCGCCTGCGCCGCATCCTCGATGACCACGAGATGGCGCTTTTGCGCCACGGCCATGATCGGATCCATATCCGCTGGCTGGCCATAGAGATGCACCGGCAGGATGGCGCGGGTGCGGGTGGTGATGGCGGCTTCGAGCCGTGCCGGGTCGAGATTATAGCTGCGCGCGTCCGGCTCGACCGGCACCGGCGTTGCACCACATTGGCTGACCGCCAGCCAGGTGGCGATGAAGGTGTGCGACGGCACAATGACCTCGTCGCCCGGCCCGATACCATAGGCGCGAAGCAGCAGGTGCAGCGCGTCAAGGCCGTTGGCCACGCCGACACAATGGCGCGTTTCGCAATAGGCGGCGAACTCGGCCTCAAACGCCTCAAGCTGCGGGCCTTTCACAAACCAGCCGGAATCGAGCACCTGCGCGAACGCCTCGGCCAGTGGCGCGGAGAGGGCACGGTGCAGCCGGGCCAGATCCAGAAAATCCACCCGGCTCATGCGGCGCTCGCTGCTTGCAGGAACTGCGCGTAATTGCGAAAATAATCGCCCTCGTCATAGACCTCGGAGGCCAACACCATGCACACCGCACCCGAGGAGAAATTATCGAGATCGCGCCACAGCATCGGCGGAATGTAGAGGCCGTGATACGAACGGTTGAGATGGATCTTTTTCTTTTCGAACCCGTCATCAAGCGTGATGTCGAAACTGCCCGACATCGCGATCATCACCTGCCGCAACGCCTTGTGGCCATGCGCCGCGCGCGCCGCACCGCCGGGCACGTCGTAGAGGTAATAGACCCGTTTGATGTCAAACGGGATATGGATGCCCCCCTCGACAAATGTCAGGTTGCCGCGCGGATCGTGGATGCGCGGCAGATCAATCAGGCGGCTGTCGTGAACGCTCATGCTATGCGGCTCCCTGCCCTGCAAATTCGGTGTCCCATTGCGCGCAGATTTCCTCGGGGTAGCCGCGCCGGAAATGCGCCGGCCACGGGTAGGCGCTCGCCCCGGGCATATCGCGGCGGTGGATGGCGCGGGTCGGCCCCAGCACTGTTGCAGGCACACCCGCTACGGCGGTAAACGGCGCCACATCCCGGGTGACGCAGGCATGCGCCGCCACCAGCGCATGACGTCCCACCCGCACCCCGGGCAAAATCACCGCCATCGCGGCCAGCACAGCATAATCCTCGATGGTGGGGCCGTCGAGCACATGGCTCGGCGGCGTCGGATCGTTGGTGAACACCACATGCGGCAAGGCCCAGACAAAATTGCCGATGGTGGTTTTTTTGCCGACAAACACCTGCGACTGGAAACGCACATAATCGCCGATGGTGCAGTCGCCCTGAATATCGGCCAGGCTGCCGATCTGAAAGTTCTTTCCCGCCACCGTATGTTCGCGCACAGTGACGCGGTGGCCGGTAACCAGCTTCTCGCCAAAGCGCGACGCGGTATAGAACACGCTGTGCGAACGCACCCACGCATCGTCGCCGATGATAAGGGGCGAGCCGTCGGCCAGCGGAGTCGGCACGCCCAGTTCGCAATAGGCGTCGATCCGGACGCGGTCGCCCAGCACCACCCCCTCATGAAGAATACAGAACGGGCCGATCTGCACATCCTTGCCAAGGACGGCCTGCGGGGAAACAAGGGCAGTGGGGTGAATATCGGCCATCTGTACACCACATCGGAAATTGCGCGCAACCAGCCTATGGCTTACTGAACCTGCGCCACCGAATCAAGGACATCCTCAAGACGGACGCGGAAGTCATCGTGAAGATAGCGCACCTTGTTGCCCAGCACATAATCCACCCGCACGCCGACGGCGGCGGCCATGTTGTACCAGTAATCGTAGGGCATATGGGCGCACTGCGCCATCAGGACAACCAGGCGCGCGCCGGGGCGGCAGAATAGAAGGTTGACGCAGGCGGCGCCGGTGGCAGCGACGATAGTCTCCGCCTGCGCGAAATGATGCATCTGCTCGGAGAAGCTGAGCTTCTCCGGCTCGACGACCGCAAATCCCTGCGCCACCAGCGCCGCCTCGATCGCCGCCGCATTAGTGAGCATCCGCCCGCCGGAATTGCGTTTGACATAAAACCGCTTCGGATAATCGCTCCCCGCCGGCGGCGCCGCGCGCTCCATCAGCCGGCTGCGCATCAGGTTGAGCGCATAGGGGCTGAAAATGCCCTGCTCGACCGGCTTGATACTATGGCGACGGTGGCCGAACGAAATATAGCCCGTAGGCGACACCACCACCAGCCTGCCCACCGCCACCGACTGCCCGAGCGGCACCGTTATCACCGGGTGGTCGCCCGCCACCAGCGCCAGCGACGCACGCAGATTGGCGTGCAGCCCGTCATTGACCAGCAGCGGAATCGTCGGTTCCGCCGTAGTGGCGCAGAATATCGCAATGCGCGGCAGCACTTCAGTCATCCAATGGGCGTAATTCGCTGCGCAGCCATCAAGAAACACCGCCGCCGCCGGTAGCGGCGCAAGCGCGGTTTCGCGCAGGCTCCAGTGGATGGTTTTCCTGAACGGGTGAATAATGCAGCGGGCATGCAGCTCCTCCGTCGTCGCGTCGCGCAGGAAATCATAGAGGTCATGGTGAATCATCATGTCACCCACCGTGATGAAATTGCAGCCGCCATGGGCGGTGGCATCGCGCAGCGTTACCGCCGTGATGGCCGGGAATTCGTAAGGTGCGGGCGAGGCGGTGGCAGGCGTCGGCGGGTGGGGAAACCAGCGCGTCGGGGCGCCCTGCACCGTTTCCGGCGGCCTGAGCAGCATGGTTTCATCGCGGTAGGCCACCGCCTTGCCAAGCCTGATGAACGGCAACGGCCGCAGGGGCGGCAACCGCGCCTGAAAGCGCAGCACCGCAAGATAATAGCTGCGGATGCCATGCACAATCCTGCGCGCGACCCAGCGCCCGAGCGCGAATTGCCGCAGGTGGGCGCGATAAATCCGGCCAATCGCCGAACCGCGCAAACTCTCCACCAGCGTATCGAAGCTCACGGTTTCTCCCGGGCGAGATAGCGGTCGAGGACGACATCCGGCGCGCCGTCGGCAACGATCTTTCCGTGGTCGAGCCAGATGACGCGGTTGCACAGGCTGCGCACCAGATTCGCATCGTGGCTGACCATAATCATGATGCTGGCACGGTCGATTAACTGATGCATGCGCGCCTTCGCCTTGACGATAAAGCTGCTGTCACCGCCCGCGAACAGTTCATCGAGCACGAGGATGTCGGGCTGCATCGACGTCGCGAGCGAAAAGGCGAGGCGCATATACATGCCTGTCGAATAGTATTTTACCGGGGTGTCAATGAACTCCTCCAGCTCGGCGAAGGCAATCACCTCATGCTCGATGGCCCGAATCTCGCGCTTGCTGTAGCCGAGGATGGCACCGTTCAGGTAGATGTTCTCCCGGCCGGTGAACTCGGGGTGGAAGCCCGCACCGATCTCCAGCAGCGGCGCAATCCGCCCACGCACGGCGATGCGACCCTCGGTCGGCTCGTAAATGCGGCACAGGGTTTTCAGCAACGTCGATTTGCCCGCGCCGTTATGGCCGACAATCCCCACCCGTTCGCCCGAAACAATGTGGACGGAAAAATCCTTCACCGCCCAGAAATCGGAATAGGTCTGCCGGTCGGGCTTGCGGAAAAGATGGGCGAATTTCTCCTTCAGCGAGATGCCACGGTCATGGTACAGGCGGAATTTCAGTGAGAGGTTCTGGACGGAAATTTCTGACATATTATAACCGGAACACAATTTTTTTCTCCTGCGCGAGGAAGATCGCCATGCTTACCGCCAGCGACACAAGGGCAAGCCCGCAGGCAACGAAAATTGTCGTGCTGTCGGGCATCACCCCATAACGAATCGGGGCGCGGAACAGGGCGACAAAAACCGCCAGCGGGTTTAAATCCAGCACTGCGCCCAGCCTGCCCACCACCGCCGTTTTATCGTAAATAATGGGGGTGAGAAAAAACAGCGCCTGTAAGGCAATCGTGATGACGTGCTGCAAATCGCGCAGGAATACCGTCATCACCGCCATGAACAGCGCAATCCCGAACGAGAAAACGAACAGCAGCACATACGCCACCGGCAGGAACAGCAGTGCCCACGAGGCCGTGCCGCCCATAATGAAAATAATGACAAACAGCGCCGCGAGCGAAAGGAGGCTGTCAATCAGAATCCCAAGCGAGATGCTCAGCGGAAAGATAATTTTGGGAAGATAGATTTTGCGAATCAGCCCCTCGTTGAGGATGAACGAACTCGCCGATTGGGTGACGATGCTGGAAAAACAATTCCACGGCACCATGCCCGCAAACATGAAAACCGCGAAGGTTTTAAGGTCGGTCTTAAACAGGTTGGAGAAAACCACCGCCGTGATGGTCATCATCATCAGCGGATTAATCAGCGTCCAGAGAAACCCGAATACCGTGCGGCGGTAGCGCAGGATGAGCTGCTGGCGAACCAGCTGCCCGACCACCGCGCGGGCGCCGTAAACCTCGGCCAGCATGATGCGCAGCTTTTTCTGCATCAGGCGGCCCTGTCTTCGGTAAGGATATTCAGCAGGTATTTGCCGTAATCGCTCTTGCATAACGGGGCGGCCAGTGTGCGCAACTGCGCCGCATCAATGAAGCCCTGCCGGAAGGCAATTTCCTCGGGGCAGGCGACTTTGAGCCCCTGCCGCTTTTCGAGCGTGGCGATAAACTGGCTGGCCTCAAGCAGCGATTCATGCGTCCCGGTATCGAGCCAGGCATAGCCGCGCCCCATGATCTCGACATTCAGCCGCCCCTGTTCGAGGTACAGCCGGTTGAGGTCGGTGATTTCAAGCTCCCCGCGCGGCGAGGGTTTCAGGGTTTTGGCGAGGCGCACCACTGCGTTGTCGTAGAAATAAAGCCCGGTAACGGCGTAATTCGATTTCGGCTTTGTGGGTTTTTCCTCAAGGCTCAGTGCCCGGCCATGCGCATCGAAATCGACCACACCGTAGCGTTCAGGGTCGTGGACATGGTAGGCGAACACGCAGGCGCCATCGGTGGCGGCGCGGGCGCGGTTGAGGATTTTGTGAAACTCGTGGCCGTAGAAGATATTGTCGCCAAGAATGAGGGCGCACGGATCGTCGCCGAGAAACTCCTCGCCGATGAGGAACGCCTGCGCCAGCCCGTCGGGCGAGGGTTGCACCGCGTAGGAAAGGCGAAGTCCCCACTGCGAACCATCGCCCAGCAGGCGCTCAAACAGCGGTGTATCCTGCGGGGTCGAGATAATCAGAATCTCGCGGATACCCGCCAGCATCAGGGTTGAAAGCGGGTAATAGACCATCGGCTTGTCGAAAATCGGCAGCAATTGCTTGCTGACCACACTCGTCACCGGGTGCAGGCGCGTCCCCGAACCGCCGGCCAGAATGATTCCTTTGCGTTTCATAAACAATCCGTAAGCATTTTTTTTACGTTGTAGCAGATGGAAGCCCGCTGGCCACCGATTTTTGCCGTCGCCTCAGGCCGAGCGTTGCCGGGCAGGTGCGCGGTATGCACCGCTTTGAATATGGGCAATCCATTGCGGGTTGGCGAGATACCAGGCGATGGTTTTACGGATACCGCTCTCGAAGGTTTCCGTGGGCGACCAGCCCAGCTCCCGGTGGATTTTGCCCGCATCAATCGCGTAGCGGCGGTCATGCCCCGGCCGGTCGGTAACGAAGCTTATCAGCTCGCGGTAGCTGGCAATCGCCAACCCCTGCGCGGCAGGCGGCGCCAACGCATCCAGCAGGGTGCAGATTGTTTCAACGATGGCGCGGTTGGTTTTTTCGTTGTTGCCGCCGATGGCGTAGGTTTCCCCCGGCACGCCCTGCGCCAGCACACGCGCGATGGCCGCGCAATGGTCGCTGACATAAAGCCAGTCGCGGATATTGTTGCCGTCGCCATAGATGGGCAGTTTTTCGCCGCGCAGCGCGTTGGTAATCATCAGCGGAATCAGCTTTTCCGGGAACTGGTAGGGGCCGTAATTGTTGGAGCAGTTGGTGGTCAGCACCGGCAGGCCGTAGGTGTGGAACCAGGCGCGCACGAGGTGGTCGGCAGCGGCTTTGCTGGCCGAATAGGGGCTATTCGGCTGGTAGGGCGTGGTTTCGGTAAACGGGTGCGCCTCGGGCGTCAGCGAGCCGAACACCTCGTCCGTGCTGACATGCAGGAAGCGGAACGCCGCGCGTTCCGGCGCGGGCAGCGCCGTCCAGAAGCCCCGCGCCGCCTCCAGCAGAGTGAAGGTGCCCGTGATATTGGTGCGGATGAAATCCCCCGGGCCATCAATGGAGCGATCGACATGGCTCTCCGCCGCAAAATGAATCATCGCGCGCGGGCGGTGGGTAGCCAGCAACTGATCGACCAGCGCGCGGTCGGTGATGTCGCCCTGCACAAACACATGGCGCGGGTCGCCCGCCAGCGCCGCCAGCGTTTCGGGGTTGCCGGCATAGGTCAGCGCATCAAGGTTGATGACGCGCCCCGGATGCTCCGCCAGCCAGTGATAGACGAAATTCGCGCCGATAAATCCTGTGCCGCCGGTGACCAGTATGCTGCCGTCTGTGCCTGTCATCTCAAATCCTGTTCAGTAATGCCGCCACCAGCAACCCGGCGTTGCCAGGCGCCGTCTGCCGATAGATGCCGCTACGGTATAACCCGAAAAGCCGTGGCAATAAAAGACTTTTACGCGCCCGGGCAAAGTGGTCGAGCGTGGCGCGGTTTTCTTCCGTCAGCAGAAACCGGGATGCCTGCAACGCCGCCACCTGCACATCGTTCCAGCGCCGCCATTTTCCTTCCAGCAATTGACCAATGCGCGCCAGCGAGGCCATGAGCCCGACATTCGAGCCCGAGAGCGCGCGGCCATGCTGGCGGTAGCTGAGGCTCGGCACGGGGTCATAGAGAATCCGCCCACCGGCGCCGCTGATAAGCTGGTACGCCCACCAGTCGTGGCTGACGACCGCGACCGGCCCCGCCGCGCGCAGCAGGGCAAGGGCGGCGCGGTTCATCAGCAGGGTGTTGCCGCCGGCGAAACATTGCACCAGCGCATTGCGAAAATGCAACGGGCGCGTAAACAGCGGCGAAAAGCCGTAGGGCGTGCCGTGCGTATCCATCAGCCGCGTGCGCGTGCCATACAGCGCCGGAATATCGGCGGGAATATCGCGCAGGGCCGCTACCCCGCGCGCCAGTTTCTCCGGCTCCCAGATGTCGTCCTGATCGGAAAACGCGACGTAATCCGCCTCAGCCATCGGATGAAACAGCGCCGCCATGAAATTGGCCGCAAAGCCCCGGCGTGGGCCGTCAATGATGGTAGTGGGGTGCGTGGCCGCGAAATCCTGCAGCAGGGCGCAGGTGGCGTCGGTCGAACCGTCGTCGCTGGCCAGCAGGTGCCAGTCGCGGTGCGTCTGCTGCGCAATCGACTGGATTTGCTCAGGAAGATACACCTGCCCCTGATAGGTCGTCAGCAGGATGGCAACTGATGCATTAGGTAACAAAGACATACGCCTCCCCTAGCATGCACCCCGCGGGCAGGCAATGTATTATCCGGTCGAATTGTTTGCCTTTTTATGCTACATTGCACCGGCAGATGCTCGGTTTTCATGCCGCGCAACGCAGCAACGCCTGACGGAAGGAACCCATGCCGGACAAAACACCCCGCGCCCTTACCCGCGAAAGCTTTATCAAAGCCGCAAGAGAGGCATGGGATGAAGCGAACACACCACGCGCCGCGCGGGAGCGGCTGACCTCGGAAATCGTCGCCCTGTTCGCAGCGATTGAGGCGCAATCCGGGCGGCGCTTCCCTTTCGCCTATCGGCGTGATGGGCAGGCGGAGATCCTGATTAACGGCCATAAAAAAGGCGGCGTTCACATCGACGCTGAACATGTGACACTGTTTACCAACGAACGCGCCCTGTCGCCGGATGCGGCTTCCACCGCACCATCATCTCAAATTAGCGTGCATCCGGTGCACCGTGTAGCACAAAAATTACCCCTCGGCGAGGAATGGCTCACTGCCGCCGCCGCCCGCGCAACCTTGTCTGCCAGCCCAGAACAACTAGCACCATTAAGCCGGGCAGAGCGATTAGCCCTATCCTCCCGGTTCACCGCATTAAAAAATTCGTCAATCTCCAACGACGCGATAGATGCGATCCGCGCCGCGCGGAAGGCGGCAGAGATTGCCGACGACGCCGAAAGCACCACGCTTGGCGTCCGCGTCATGCCTCAGGGGAGAAATTTTGCCATTCACCGCGATAGCCTTGACGCCTACCGGGCATTGGTCGAACGAATTCAGAAGGAGCGGCTTGACCATCTGACTGGCCATGTGCGGCATGTTCACCCTCAGCCTGGCACCGCCCCGTCGATGGGGCGCTGACCTGCGTGCGGTAGAGGCACAACGCCGCCAGTTGCAAATGCTGCGCGCATCGCTTATAGCTGCGCATCATGCCCTGATTCACACCACCCCTTGAGGATTCCCATGACCGACGACGACACCGAAATCACCAAAGACAGCAACGGCACCCAATTGAAAGATGGCGACACGGTGACGCTCATCAAGGATTTGAAAGTCAAAGGCGCCAACACCACGCTCAAGCGCGGCACCACCATCAAAAACATCCGCCTGAGCTTCAATCCCGAAGAAATCGAGTGCAACGCCGAGAAGGTCAAAGGCCTCGTCCTGCGTACCGAGTTTCTGAAAAAAGCCTAAACTTTTCGGCGGTTTATTCTGCGACCCGCGCCGCTTTTTCGGCGATGCCGCTTTGCGCTTCGCGCCGCGCCAGTTCGGCCATCACCTCGGCGGGGATAACCCCCATCGACTGCCACAACACCATGAGGTGAAAGAGCAGATCCGCGCTTTCGGCGACCACTTCCTCGCGGTGCCCCTGCGCGGCGGCAATCGCCACTTCGACGCCCTCCTCGCCGACTTTCTTGGCAATCCGCGCCGGGCCGCGTTTGAGCAGCTTGGCCGTATGCGAAAGTTTCGGGTCGCCACCGACGCGGCTTTGGATGGTGGCAATCAGGGTATCGAGGTACAAAAAAGCGCTCATGCTATGTCCTTACTGCAATTCCCGCCTGCGATAAAGCCTCTTTCGCCTGCGCCACGGTAAACTGCCCAAAATGGAAAACGGACGCGGCGAGCAGGCCGGTCGCCCCCGCCTGTGCACCTTGCGCAAAATGCTGCAGGCTGCCAACGCCGCCCGAGGCAATCAGCGGCACGCGCGTCACCGCCGCAATGCGCGCCAACAATGCCACGTCGTAGCCGTCTTTGGTGCCGTCCCTGTCCATTGAGGTGACGAGCAGTTCGCCCGCGCCGAGCGCCACCACCTGCGTTGCAAAGGCGACGGCATCAATCCCGGTCGCCTTGCGCCCGCCATGGGTGAACACTTCCCAGCGATCGTCGCCGGTGCGTTTGGCGTCGATGGCCACTACAATACATTGCGCCCCGAATTTTTCGGCCGCCTCGCGCACGAATTCTGGACGGGCGACGGCGGCGGAATTAATCGCGACCTTGTCGGCTCCCGCCAGCAACAGGGCGCGGATATCGTCGAGCGTGCGCACACCGCCGCCGACCGTGAACGGCATAAAGCAATGCTGCGCCACGCGGTCCACCATATCGACAAGGATGCCGCGATTGTCCGAAGTGGCGGTGATGTCGAGGAAACAAAGCTCATCCGCCCCTTGCGCGTCGTAGGCCTGCGCCTGCGCTACGGGGTCGCCCGCATCGACCAGATCGACGAAATTCACGCCCTTGACGACGCGGCCATCCGCAACATCAAGGCAGGGGATAATGCGCACGGGAAAAGTCGATTGAAGGGAGGCTTGCCCCCCTTTCGCGCCGTTGGCGCTGACCCCTGCCGCACGCGGCTCGCCCGAAGGGCTACGCGGTATCACACGGACTCCGACGGTGAGTGCATCAACGCCAGCGCATCGTAGGGCTGGATCGTGTTTTCATAGAGGGCGCGGCCGATGATGATGCCTTCGATGCCGCAGGCCTCCTGCGCTTTCGCGGCGCGCAGATCGTCGATAGTGCTAATCCCGCCCGAGAGAATCACGGGGATGGAAATTGCTTTGGCGAGCGCCACGGTTTCCTCAAGGTTCGGGCCGTCGAGCGTGCCATCGCGGGCGATGTCGGTGTAAATAATTGCCGCCACCCCGGCATCCTCGAACAGCTTTGCCAGCTCGACCGCTTTCATCGTCGAGGCTTTGACCCAGCCCTCAACCGCCACCATGCCGTCGCGCGCATCGATCCCGACCGCGATTTTCCCCGCATGCGCCTGCGCCATCTCTTTCACCAGCGCCGGATTTTTCACCGCCGCCGTGCCCAGAATGACGCGCGAAACACCCGCTTCCAGCCAGGTTTCGACCCCGGCACGGTCGCGGATGCCGCCGCCGAGCTGCACCGGAATCGCCACCGATTGCAGGATGCGCGTCACCACGTCGCGGTTGACGGCTTCACCGCTGACCGCCCCGTTCAGATCAACCACATGCAGGTAGTCAAACCCCGCCGCCTCGAAACGGCGCGCCTGCGCCGCCGCGTCCTCGTGGTAAACGGTCGAGGCGTTCATGTCGCCACGAAACAGGCGCACGCACTGGCCATCTTTCAAATCAATCGCGGGGTAGAGTCTCATATCAGGTCGGAAATCGGTTCGATTTTCTTGTAGAAGAAATGCCCGGGCACCATGCTCGCATTCACAAACTCATAATAAGGCATCACGCCCCATTCCGTGTAGCCGTGGCTGCGGTAAACTTCGAGCGCGCGGGCTTGCGTTTCGCGCACCGAAAGATTGATTACCGAAAACCCCTCCTTGGCGGCTTCGCGTTCGGCGGCGTCGAGCAGCTTAGGTGCAAGGCCATGCCCGCGCGCCCAGGGCGCCACGAAATGCGCTTCGATACCGGCGGCAAAGGCCGAAGTCTCTTTCGATTTGCTGGGCCGCACCAGTTGGATGGAACCAGCGATGACATTGTCGAGCCGGGCAACAAACAGGATGCGGGTCGGCACCATCAGCACGCCGCGCCAGTAGGATTCGATGGTTTCGCGCATCGGCGGTGTCAGCCAGTTAAAGCCGATGCCGTCGCGGATGGCGTCCTCGGTCGCTGCCGCAAGCTCGCCCAGCTCGTTGCTGCTAAGGGCGGTTTTGCGCTCGACGCTGAGAGAATGCGTCTCGGGTTTTGCTTCGGGATGTGCAGGCATGCGCTCTCGTTTCATCGGTTCAGGAAGTTTCGAATCATCTGCAGGCCGGTCGCCTGACTTTTCTCGGGATGGAATTGTGTGGCGACAAGGTTGTCGCGGCCGATAAGTGCCACAATTTCGCCCCCATAGTCAACCGTGGCGAGCACTTCTTTAGGATTACAACCCGTCGCAGCATAGGAATGGACGAAATACGCAAAATCGCCGTCGGCAACGCCGCGCAGCACAGGATGCTCTTTATGCTTAAGTTTCAGCTTATTCCACCCCATATGCGGAATCCGCAGGTTAGGATCGGACGGGGCGATTTCGCGCACCTCGCCTTTGAACCAGCCGAGCCCTTCATGCACCCCGTGCTCGTGGCCGCGCTCGAACAGCATCTGCATACCGACACAAATGCCAAGAAAAGGCTTCCCGCGCGTCAGCACCGCAGTTTCAAGCGCCGCGCGCATACCCGGCAACGCCTCAAGCCCGCGCATGCAATCGGCGAAGGCACCCACACCGGGCAGCACAATATGCGTCGCCTGCGCCAGTGCCGCCGCATCCGTGACCACGCTGACCGTCGCACCTTCCGGCAACTGGCTGACGATGGCTTTGCGCACCGAATGCAGGTTGCCGGCGCCGAAATCAATAATCGCAATGTTGGGAAACGCCATAGGGAATGCCTACGTCGCCACGTCGTAATAACGGCGCTCGGCGGCGATTTCATCGGGCGCGACCACCACGCCCGTCAGCCGGTAGCCGCGACGCTGGAACAGCCAGCCCTGCAGGTCGTAGGCATGAAAACCGAACATAAGCTGCACCCAGACCTGCAACAGCAACGCCGACATTTCCGGCAGGCGCAACCCCGCCGTCAGGGCGCCAAGCACAACCACCACGGCGGCATATCCTGCCAGCAGCAGCCATTGGCGCTGCGCCAGCAACCACAGGCCGCCGAAACTGAAGGCCCAGAACGAGAACCCCTCGCGCAGCAACTGCACGCGCTCGGTCGGCTCTGCCGCCTCGGGCTTCTCATACACCGTAAAAACTTTTTCCGACACACCAAACATGGTTCAGAATCCTTCGTGACTGGGGGCGTAATGCCGCCCTAATTTTGGGTCAACACACCCTTGGTGCTCGGCACGGCGTCGGCCTTCCTCGGATCGATGGTGATGGCTTCGCGCAGGCTGCGCGCCAGCCCCTTGAAGCAGCTTTCGACAATATGGTGGTTGTTGATGCCGTAGAGATTTTCGATATGCAGCGTGGTGCCTGCCTGACTGGCGAAGGCCTGGAACCATTCGCGGAACAGCTCGGTATCCATCTCGCCGAGCTTGGGTTTGCTGAACTCCACCTTCCAGACAAAATAGGGACGCCCCGAAAGGTCGAGCGCGACGCGGGTCAGCGTTTCATCCATCGGCGAGAGCGCACTGCCAAAGCGGGTGATGCCGGTGCGCTCGCCCAGCGCATCCGCCACCGCTTTGCCGATTGCCAGCCCCGTATCCTCGGTGGTGTGGTGGAAATCAATATGCAAATCGCCCTTGGCCTTGACGGTGAGGTCGATCAGGCTATGGCGCGAAAGCTGTTCGAGCATGTGGTCGAGAAAACCAATGCCGGTCGCGATGTCGTACTGCCCCGTGCCATCGAGATTAACCTCAACGGCGATGCTGGTTTCCTTGGTGTCGCGGCGAACGCTGGCAATGCGCTGGGTCATGATGGGTGCTCCTGTCGCCCTAGCCTAGACGAGGGGCCGCCTTGCGTCAATCGCGGCGCCCACATGCCTGTTTACCTTCGCCGCCAATCTCCGTATGCTGCACAGGCATTGCCGAGAGGGAGTTCCGCTATGACCTACGATCCTGCCAACATATTCGCGAAAATCCTGCGTGGCGAAATCCCGAACGCCACCGTGTATGCGGATGATTTCGCCCTCGCTTTCCACGACATCGCGCCCGCCGCACCCCAGCATATTATTGTCATCCCCAAAGGGGAATATGTGCATTTCAGCGATTTCATGACCCGCGCGCCCGCCGCGCTGGTGCAGGGGTTTTTCAAAGCCGTCGCCGCCGTCGCCGCACAGGAGAAGCTCGCGGATTACCGGCTAATCAGCAACAACGGCGCCAGCGCCGGGCAATCGGTGCCGCATTTTCATATGCATCTTCTGGCGGGCAAACCGATGGGCGGTTTATTGCCCGAGTAAGCGCGCTGTTTCAAACAGCGGCAGGCCGACCACATTGCTGTGCGAGCCGGAAATAAACGGGATAAACGTCGCCGCTTTGCCCTGAATCGCGTAGCCGCCCGCCTTGCCGCGCCATTCGTCACTGGCGATATAATCCTCGATTTGCGCGGGCGAAAGCGGGGCGAATTTCACCACCGTCGCCGTGGTTTTGCTGCGCAGCATGCCCACTGCATCAATCAGGCAGACGCAAGTTAGCACGCGGTGGCGCCGCCCCGATAGCAGCCGCAGGCAGGCGCGCGCCATCGCTTCGTCCTCGGCCTTGGGCAGGATGCGGCGACCCAGCGCCACCACCGTATCGGCAGCGAGGACGGCCTGACGCGGGTGCTTTGCGGCCACGGTCTGTGCTTTGGCGGTGGCAATACGCTGCACATAGGCCAGCGGCAATTCCCCCGGCAGCGGCGTTTCATCAATCTCTGCCGGGATAATCGCCGTCGGCGTGATGCCAAGCTGCGCCAGCAATTGCACCCGGCGCGGCGAGGCGGAAGCGAGGACAAACGCTGAATCTTTCACGGGGAGCTCCCTGCAACAGGTGGCTGGCAGGCTTTACGCGGGCCTATTTCTCGCGGAATTTAATGCGGCCCTTGGAAAGGTCGTAGGGCGTCATTTCGACGATTACCTTATCGCCTGCGAGCACGCGGATGCGGTTCTTGCGCATCGAGCCGGAGGCGTGCGCAAGCACTTCGTGGCCGTTTTCGAGCTTCACCTTAAACATGGTGTTGGGCAAAACTTCGGCAACGATGCCTTTAAATTCGAGGAGTTCTTCTTTGGTCATGGCGGGCTTATAGCATGAAATCTGCGCGATGCAAGGGGTTGATAAAGGGGCCGGAGAAGGCGGTGTCCCACCATGCGAGGTATGCGCCGACATCCAGCGAGCGTTTCTGATTGCGGTTTTGCTGGTGTGCGAGGTAGCGGGCGATGAGGTCGCCCACGGTGTATTTTTTGGCGGCAGTGTTTTTGAAGTAGCGGCCTTCACGGATGGCGGATTCGGTCTGCGCCGCCCAGTTTTTAGCATCCGTCTTGCGCTCGAATGTGGCCGACTGAGAGGGAAACCCGCGAATACGAATCTTCACTCCGGTCAAGAAGTTTTGTCCTCAGGCGTTGTCCTCGTTTCGATGGTTGCCATGCGTTTCACGGTTTTTGATTTTCTCTACAATCAACTGACCGCCATAAGCACCAGCAAACGCACCAGAAAGTGAGGTAAAGAATGTAGTGTTAGCAAAATCCCAAGATAATTTTGCGGGGATGGCAATAGCAGCTATCAATTGATCCATGCACATACATTCATCCGTTTATCGCCACCTGTTGTCCCGAACTGTCCCAGAAGTGTCCCACGGAGCATTTTTGAGGGGATGGCGGAGGAGTAAGCCCCAGCCGTTGGAGTGTATCGAATATAGCGTTTCCGCGCCTTTTGAAACGCAAAACAACTAAACAGTTGTTACTTTGAGAGCGTCGATACTACCGCTCTGTTAGCTAAATGGTGACCTGACATTGTAATTTGCCAGATAACACTCTATTTATGAGCCAATAAAATTAATAAAACAAGAGGCTTGGCATGAAAGGAAGATTCGAGGGAGAGGATGGACTGCGTCGTCTTGTTACGGCACTTAAATCACAAAAGGTCTGTGTTGGGGATGATGATATCGCAGCTAAGTTTGCATCTGTGGCTGAACTACATGAAGTGACTGCTGGAACAGAAATTATTACGCAAGGTGCGCACGATAATGATGCCTATTTCATTCTAGCGGGTTCATTCGCCATCATCGTCGAAGGTCACGAGGTAGCCACCCGGTCCGCTAATGACTGCGTTGGTGAAATGGCAGCAATCGATCCATCGCTGCCCCGATCGGCTACTGTAGTCGCTAAGGAAACGTCCGTGGTGGCAAAGGTAAGCGAACCGGACTTTATCCGCACGGCCGATGCTTGTCCCAAAATGTGGCGGGCGCTTTCGCAGGAATTGGCAAAGCGCCTCAATCAGCGCAAAGAGCTGCTCCTTCGTCCGAACGAGAAACCGCGTTTGTTTATTATCTCCTCTAAAGAGGCGCTTGCTGTCGCACGCGATATCCAACAAATTTTGCAGCATGATGCACTAGTCCAGGTGTGGACTGATGGCGTGTTCTTCGCTTCAGGCTATGCGCTCGAAGCGCTTGAAGCGGCTGTCGCCGATTCTGACTTCGCCATTGCTATTGCGCAGCCCGACGACAAGACGACCAGCCGTGGCACCGAAAATCCCACCGCCCGCGATAATGTGATCTTTGAGCTTGGTCTTTTCATGGGAAAACTGGGCCGTCGTCGTACCATTCTTTTCCAGCCAGAAGGCCAGCCACTTAAATTACCCTCAGACCTGCAGGGCCTAACAGCCATCGCCTACAAGACCGGCGCGGTAAAAGATATGCCCACATTGCTCGGCGGCCCCTGTACCGATGTGCGCAAATTGATTCAAGAACTTGGGGTTCGGAAATAGCATGGCGCTCAAAGACGATCTTGAAACAAAATCACGGAGTATTTTTTCTAGCCGCTGGACCAAGCGCGATGGATATGTAATTCCCACTGATAACAGCGTGGGTCTTGGCAATGAAGGTGTCGAAATCGAGGCAACTGTGCTATACGCTGATCTTTCAAATTCCACCATACTTGTTGATGGGTATTCGGCCGATTTTGCAGCAGAAGTTTATAAAAGCTATTTGCACAATGCCGCTAAAATCATACGTTCGGAAAACGGTGAGATTACTGCATACGACGGTGATCGGATCATGGCAGTATTCATAGGAGATTCTAAGAATAGTGCAGCAGTCCGCGCTGCAATGAAAATTAATTGGGCTGTATTGAACATCATTAATCCGGCTCTAGCTAACACTTACGGAGTGGACAAATACAACGTCAAGCAAGTGGTCGGCATTGATACCAGTAAATTGCTGGTTGCCAAAACCGGCATTCGTGGCGCGAACGATTTAGTATGGGTAGGGCGTGCTGCGAACTATGCGGCGAAATTATCTGCCGAAAAAAGTTATCCTACCTTCATCACCGAGGCTGTTTACAATCGACTTTCTACTGAAACCAAATTTTCGAATAACGTGAATATGTGGAACCAGCTTCGTTGGACTACGATGAACAATATGACGATATATGGTTCAACCTATTGGTGGAGCTTCAGCTAAACGTCAGTAAATGGCACTTTAGCATTCGAAAAATACCACGCAGTGACGATTGACACTAAAATGGTAAGTACCCCCATCCAACCTAAAGGCAGACCGAAGAAGACAAGCCAGCCGCCGATTGTAGTGGGGAACCACACGCACATAACGACCAGCCATTCGATAAACTCTTTCCAGCGCACTGGCGGCGTCCTGTCCGCCCCATATACCTTATAGCCCATCGCGGCTTCCTTTCGCTATTTCGCGTAACAAAGCGGCAAAGGTCTGCCTCACTTTCGCAGAAGGGATATCGCAATAATCCTGAATCATGTTGATGCCCTGCACCGATATATTATCAGGTTCGGTTGGCTTCTCTTTGGAGCCATAGCCTTCATAAAAGAAGGCTGGAACGACACCCAGTGCCATAGCTACATCATAAAGCCGATGTGCATTGATGCTGTTGGTGCCGCGTTCGTATTTTTGAATTTGCTGAAACGTCACACCGATCTGTTTGCCAAGACCATCTTGACTAAGACCAGCCATCTTTCGGCGTAGCCGTAGCCGCGTGCCAATATGAATATCTATGGGGTGTGGCGGACGAGAAATCATTGAGTCCCGTTAAAAATCATTATTTGGATTATAAAATAAGTGACTCACTGTAAAAATAAGTGAGTCAAAGAGCAACGCAATTTTCCGACTGTTAGCTTGGCTTCCCTAACAATTCGGGAGAATGCCATGGGAAAAAAACCTAAACCAAAGATAACGACCAACACATGCGGCCCACGCATCAAGTTGGCGCGCATCGAAAAAGGTATGAACCAACTCGAACTGGCGACCGCTTTGATTGAAGATTATGGTTTGCGGGTCGATCAGAATAGCATTTCACTTCTGGAGAAGAAGCTGAGGTTTCTAAAAGACTATGAACTCATCGCTTTGGCCGATCTATTGGATAAAAGCCCAATGTGGTTTCTCTACGGCGACAAAGTGCCAACAAAATACAAGAATTAAGCGCTTGAGATTAAAAGCTATGTATGGATACTCAGCAGGCAGCGCCGACAAAGAAAAATCGTGGGCATGAGGTTGCATCATATGCCGTAGGGAGGCTCCAATTATGCGCATTTTGCTCATAGAAGATAATGCTATGCTTGCTGATGCGATCAAGACTGGCCTTGAGCAGGTGCAATATACCGTAGAATGGGTAGAAGACGGTGAAAGTGGTTTAGCAGCGTGTGAAGCCAATGAATTTAATATGATCATATTAGATATCATGCTGCCCCGGCTTTCCGGTTTGGAACTTTTGAAAAAATTACGAGATTCGAAAAACGCAACGCCGGTATTGATTTTAACGGCACGCGATGCACCCTCTCAAAAAGTTGAAGGTCTAGATCTCGGTGCAGACGATTACATGATCAAGCCCTTCGATATAGATGAGTTGCGAGCGCGTGTACGCGCCTTGATTCGCCGTAATCATGGTCGGAGTAATCCACTATTGGTATGGGAAGATATCGAACTCAACCCCGCCAGCCGCACGGTCAAAAGAAATGGCGAATTAGTGGCGTTGACTGCACAGGAATTAAAAGTGCTGATTTTGATGATGGAAGCGACCGGCAGGGTAATTAGTAAAAACCAACTGGAGGAATCGATTTACGGTTGGGAAAGCGAAGTGGGAAGCAATACCGTCGAAGCCGTTATTTATAAACTGCGCAAGAAACTGGGGCGGGATATGATTAAAACCGTGCGCGGCATCGGCTATATTGTGCCATGAGACCGCTTCCCCTCAAACAGCAGCTCTTCCGCAGCCTAGCAAGGCCGATCATCGCATCCTTGTTTGCTATTGGAGCGGTGAGCTTTGCGATCGGGTACTATGAAATCGGCCAAACCCATGACACGCAATTGGAGAATGTGGCTGATGTGCTTTGGATTTTGACGCAAAAGGAAATCAATGAGCAGCCGGTCGAGCATAGCGATTTGTCAATCTTCACCGAGGAAAATAAAAAAGACCTAGCTAAATATAAAGATTGGTTAGCATTTCGTATTTGGAAAGACGGCAAATTATTGACGCGTTCGCTTAATGCAAGGCCTGCCAATATCCCTCCCGCTGATAAAGAATTTTCGGATTTTTACTATAACGATCATAGCTGGCGAGCTTTCGCACTTTACATACCCGAGCACAAAGTGATCGTCGAGGTGGCGGGTGAATATGAAGAGCGGCAAGAATTAAGCGTCCTGATTCTGTTGGGATTAATGGTGCCACTGTTTCTAGCTTTTCCGGTTGTCATCCTATTAATTCGCAAGGGTATCAACAGCGGCCTGCAAAGTTTGGATCAGATGACCGGGCAAGTGCAAGAGCGCTCTCCTCTTTACCTAACCAAGCTGCCGACCGAAGGGGTGCCTCCCGATCTATTCCCCTTAGCAGAGGCTATTAATAACCTGATGACTAAGCTTGAAGCCTCGCTGGAACATGAGCGCCGTTTTACCGACAATGCTGCACATGAATTACGTACACCTCTCGCAATCATCAAAGCACAGGCTCAAGTTGCTGCCCAGTCGGAGAAATCAAAAGAACGCCAAAAAGCGTTGACCCATTTGCTTTCTGGTGTCGATGGAATGACACGGCTGGTTGAGCAGCTATTGATTGTTGCTCGGCTTTCTAGTCAGCAGGCGGACATTGGCCTCATTTCTTTAACCGAAACTGTCAGACAAACTGCCGCTGAATTAGCACCATTCGCTTTGCAAAAAGATATCACCCTGAGCTTAGAGGGTGATGATTCCATCTGCATCAAGGCTCAGCACGATATGTTGGGTATGCTGGTTCGCAATCTCATTGACAACGCAATCAAGTATACGCCAAGCGGTGGCATGGTCATGCTACGCGTCACTACCTTATCAGATAAGGTGGTGCTGGAAGTGACAGATAATGGGCGCGGTATTCCAACAGATGAGCGCGATAAAGTCTTCGAGCGGTTTTACCGATTGCCGGGTAGCAATGCAGGCGGAAGTGGCTTGGGGCTCTCGATTGTCAAGATGATTACTAAGCTATTTCAGGCGGATATCGTCTTGGAGTCGCCAGAGGGGCATGCAGGCACATGTATTAAAGTGATTTTTAACCGCTTAATCCAGTAACGATTCAGCTACCAATCAGATTACTAGGCTAAGTAGGCAGAGATTTTTAATGTAATTGAAGCGCCTTTCCCCATGAACCACTCAGTCGGCACTTTATTTATTGCTAGTATTTTCCTGCTTGCGGGCTGTGCCGACACGCCTCCACCGCCGGATAAGCCTATGCAAACGCCACAGCAATTTACGTCGCGGCGGCTTGATAGTGAGGGTGTGAAGCACTTTATCGAAAGCAACAGCAAGATATCGGTGAGACCTTGGCCACTGAAAACTTGGCGCTTCCAACAGCTTAATCTGGCTGCATTTTACTATCACCCTGATTTAGACGTGGCACGCGCGCAGAGGGACAGTGTGCGAGCCTCGGAAATCACCGCTGGGCAAATCCCCAACCCTACGCTTGACGTCGCACCGACCTACGATGAAACAATGACCTATCCTTGGGTGTTGCCGTTTAGCTTGAGCATTCCTATCGAAACCGGCAATAAGCGCGCACTTCGGGTGCAAAACGCTCATGACCTTTCACAGGTTGCTGAACAACGCATTCTTTCGACCGCATGGATGGTGCGGAATCGTTTGGTAAATGCCCTAATTGACCGATACATCGCCAACCAATCGGTGATGGTCTATCGCAGTCAAAGTGAGGTTCAAAATGCCATTTCTACGATGTTCGAACAGCGGCAAGCTGCCGGACAATCTTTGAGTTTAAGCGCCAGTCAGCTGATGATTGGTTATCGCCAAACATTGTTGTTAGAAAAAGACGCTGAAAAACAGCAGGCGGAATCGCAGGTTACTATGGCTTCGGCGATCGGCGTACCTGTTGAGGCAGTGGCACCTATCAGCATTGACTGGAACGATATTGCCTCGTTTTCCATTCCCCAATCCATGCTAGAGCGCAATATACATGAGCAGGTGTTGAAACAGCATGCTGATCTGATGGCCGCGCTCGCCGAATATACGGCAGCGCATTCCGCTTTACAGCTAGAGCTTGCGAAGCAGATACCGGATATCAATATCGGGCCGGGTTATGAATGGAACAAAGAAGGCGAGAAATACGTTCTAGGCTTTTCCATTACGTTGCCAGTCTTCAATAACAATGAAGGGGCCATTGCGGAAGCGACGGCTAAACGCAACGAAGCAGCCGAGCGCTTTAACGCGCTGCAGGCTAAAATTATCGGCGATATTCAATTAGCCCAGGCCAGCTATCGAGCAGGGCGTGAAAAACTTAAAACCGCCGAAGAATTATTGGGCGCTCAAAAAACAAAGCTCTCACGGTTGACCGGACAACTCGGTCAAGGTGATGCGGCCAAACTACCGTTGCTGCTCGCCCGTTCGGAGATTGAAGCTGCCGCTGCCACCCGCATGGAAGCCATTGGGCAATTATTGAAAGCCAAGGCTGCGCTAGAATTCGCAACAGAAACACCGCTTTTTGGCACGTCCGTTGATGCTACAGTAACAGTTAGCACACCAAAACGGGAGAAGCCATAATGCGCTCTTTGCTTTTCCTATCGATAATTTTGATGACCAGCTACTTGCTGTGGAATGGCGTGCATCGCTTGCGTGGCGCAGAAGAAAAACAGGAGCAATCGCTTCAGGAAACGCGAATCAAAGATGGAAATATTGTGCTGGATGAGGAAGTATTTACTCAATCAGGCCTTACCACCACGACAGCAGATGAAGAAAAATAAGCAAATTACTGTGCCGGCCAACGCTGTCGTCTGGTGGGATGACAAAGCATGGGTTTATGTTGAAAAAGGCAGCTATGTTTTTGTTCG
This sequence comes from Alphaproteobacteria bacterium, assembly GCA_033763575.1. Classification (GTDB taxonomy): domain Bacteria; phylum Pseudomonadota; class Alphaproteobacteria; order Rickettsiales; family SXRF01; genus JANRKF01. Next base: position 25,270 of record JANRKF010000028.1, read on the forward strand.
CACGCCGGTGGAGATTACGAAAACGCTAGAAAATGGGGCTTATACCGTCACTGGCATTGCGTCTTCGGACGTGGTGGTAACGACGGGGGTGCAGTTGCTGCTTTCTGAGGAAATGCGCGGCAATATGCATATGGAGGATGACTAACCCATGTTGACACGCATCGTCCGCTTCTCTTTGCAATTTCGTTGGGTAGTGCTCTGCGCTGCCTTGCTGGTGCTGTGTTATGGTTTTTATATGCTGACCAAGGCGCAGTATGATGTGTTTCCCGAATTCGCGCCACCGCAAGTAGCTATCCAGACCGAAGCGCCGGGCTTATCGCCGGAACAAGTGGAAGCACTGGTCACGCAGCCCGTAGAAACCGCAATCAATGGCGTACCCGGAATCGAATCCCTTCGCTCCTCTTCGATTCAAGGGCTTTCAGTTATTAAAGTTACCTTTGATGTCGGCAGCGATATTTACCGTGATCGACAAGCGGTAACCGAACGTTTGGCGACCTTGGGCGGACAATTACCGCAAGGTATTAAAGCACCCATTATGACGCCATTGACATCTTCCACTAGTGTCGTTCTGGCGTTTGGCCTTACTTCCGATACGCTTTCGTTAATGCAGTTGCGCACGCAGGCAGATTGGGTGGTGAAGCAACGCCTACTCGCCGTTCCCGGTGTAGCAAAAGTCACGGTGTTCGGTGGCGATGTACGTCAGCTGCAAATTCAGCTACTGCCGGATAAACTGCGCTATTATAATCTTGCGCTCGATGACGTGATCGCAGTGGCGCAAAAAGCCACCAACGTGCTGGGGGCTGGATTCATCGACACCGCCAATCAACGGATTACGCTGCAAACCGAAGGGCAAGCCGATACCGCTGAAAAGCTGGCTAAAACCGTGCTGCTACGCGGTAGTGGGGAGTTGGTGGATTTAAATATCACCCTAGGCGACATAGCGATTATACAAGAGGCACCGGAACCGCCTGCTGGACGCGCTTCCGTAATGGGCAAAAATGGAGTGATTATCTCCATTTCCTCGCAATACGGCGCGAATACGCTGGAAGTTACACAGCAGGCAGAAAAAGCCATTGCCGAATTGAAACCAGCGCTGGAAGGGCAAGGCATTACCGTATCGGATGCAACCTTCCGCCCTGCCAACTTTGTGGAAACGGCGATCGGCAGCGTGAAGTCTGCATTGATGCTTGGTGCGGTGTTAGTGGTAATGGTTTTGTTTGTTTTCCTTAGACACACCCGCAGCGCATTGATTTCCGCAACGGCCATTCCTTTGTCGCTGGTGACCGCCGCCGCCGTTTTAAGCCATTTCGGCTATAGCTTGAACACCATGACGCTAGGAGGCTTGGCGATTGCCATTGGTGGCGTGGTGGATGATGCCGTGATTGGCATCGAAAACGTGCTCAGGCGTTTGCGCGAAAATAGCCTCAGCGATCTGCCACGCTCGCGCTTGAGCGTTATCCTCGATGCTTCAGTGGAAGTACGCACGCCGGTGGTATTCGCTAGCATCGCCATCATTCTGGTATTCGTGCCGGTATTGACCATGAGTGGTTTAGGCGGCAGGTTATTCGCACCGCTTGGCATCGCACATAGCATCGCCATTTTGATGTCGCTGGTGGTGGCGCTGACCGTCACGCCTGCGCTTTGCATGATTTTTTTGCGCGATAAGGATACTGCCAGCCACGAGCCGCACTATGTGACGTGGCTGAAACGCGCCTATACCGGCAGGTTGGATCGCGTTGAGCGCTCGCCCACCATTCTGTTGCTATTCGTAGGCTTACTCACATTGGGAAGCCTCGTTACCGTACCTTTTCTGAAAAGTGAGTTTATTCCCGAACTGCGTGAGGGGCATTTCATCGTACACATGTCGGCGATTCCCGGCACTTCACTAGATGAATCCATCCGGATCGGCAACCGTGTAACCGACGCATTAAAGCAATACCCTTTTGTGCGTTCAATCACCCAACAAGCAGGCCGGGCAGAACTGGCTGATGATACATGGGGAACGCATTACAGTGAGTTCGATGTCGATTTGAAGCCCCTATCGGGCGAAGAAATGGAGCAAGCCGAAGCGCAATTGAATAAGGCGCTGGATAAATTCATCGGCGTTCACTTTTCTGTAAAAACCTTTTTGACCGAACGCGTTGAGGAAACAATCTCTGGCTATACCGCAGGTGTCGCGCTCAATATTTATGGCCCCAATCTCAATGATCTTGATAAAGCGGCAAGTGACGTGCTGTCGATCCTGCAATCAATGCAAGGTGCGGCGAATGTGCAACCGCAATCTCCTCCCGGCACACCCCAGCTTTCCATCCGCTTGCGTTGGAATGATCTTCAATATTGGGGCTTTGATGCGACAGATGTGCTGAATGCTGTACGCATCGCTTATCAAGGCGAAAGCATTGCCCAGATTTATGAAGGAAATCGGGTCACTGACGTATCGGTAATTTTAGCGCCCGATGTACGCAAAAGCATATCACAATTAAGAAGTCTGCCGCTTCGGGCGCCCTCGGGGGCGTATGCGCGGTTGGAGCAGCTGGCTGATGTCACCGAAACATCCGGACGCTATGTGGTCTTGCGCGACAGCGCCCAGCGCGTTCAAACCATAACTTTCGATGTTACCGGCAAAGAGGAGAAGGCTTTTATTGATGAGGCACAGAAGCAAATTAAGGAAAAGGTACAGCTCCCTCCCGGCACCTATATTTCCTTCGCCAGTACAGCAGAAGCACAGGCGCAGTCGCGGCGGGATTTGATGTTGAATAGCCTGATGACCGCCATCGCCATCGTTGCGTTGCTTTCTATCGTCATGGGCAATCGCAACAATCTTTTGCTGGTGTTAGCAAATCTACCTTTTGCGTTGGTAGGCGGCGTCTTGTCGGTAGTTATGAGCGGGGGGATACTTTCCCTCGGTGCGTTGGTAGGGTTTGTGACGCTATTTGGGATCACTTTGCGCAACTCGGTGATGATGATCGCCCATTACGAGCATCTTGTCAGCGAAGAAGGTCATCCATGGAACTTGCAAACTGCTTTACTCGGTGCGTCAGAACGCTTGCTTCCTATCGTGATGACGGCACTGGTTACTGCGCTCGGGTTATTGCCGCTCGCGCTGGGTAGCGGCGATCCGGGCCGTGAAATCGAGGGGCCGATGGCGATTGTCATTTTAGGCGGACTGATAACCTCAACCGCACTCAATTTGCTTGTATTACCCACATTAGCCTTACGCTACGGAAAATTCGGACAACGAGCCGAAGAATAGCGGCCATTCAGCTTTCAGTCAGATTCGTCTGTTAAGGCCCACACGTTATGAACCGACTGTGTATTGGGGCCACAAGCAGTGCAATCCTATTACTATTCTCGCATTACTATCCTCGGCGGCCTGATCCTCACATGCGGGCTTACACATGCTGCTTGCGCTGAAATCGTTCTCGATAAGGAAAAGCAATTTTCTGTCTACGGTGATCTGCGGTTACGCATGGAATCGGATTTTGATGGTGAAACCGCTACGGGCGCTTCAGTGAATGATCGCACTCGTGCGCGCATTCGCGCACGCACCGGCTTAAAATATACGCCAAATGATTGGTTGACGTTCGATACGCGCGTGCGTACCGGCTCCAATGCCAGTCATCAATCGCCTCATATTACCATTTATGATTTTAACGACAATCCCACAGGCGATGCGGATATCAATTTGGACAAATGGTATGTCGGCGCAAAAAAGGATAATTGGTGGGCGTGGGCGGGCCGCAACAGCTTTCCTTTCTGGAGTCAGGACGAAATCTTTTGGGATGAAGATGCTACGCTTTTAGGCGCAGCAGCAGGTGCTTCACATGTGTTTGAAGGTATAGGCACCGTATCTACCAGCGCCGGTTATTTTGCGCTTCCGGTCGGTATGCGAGCGTATAGCGGTCATCTGGCCGCAGGGGAGCTGGTGTATTCCAAGAAGATTGATGATGTTACTTACAGTCTTGGCGGCGATCTTTTTAATTTTCAGCCCAACCGTGGTGATAGCGACGCATCAAAATTACTAAATGGTAACGGCTCTCGTAAATATACCATTGCCACCCTCAATGCCAAAAGTGAATGGAGGATGCGAGATATACCGCTTACGGCGGAAATGGATCTGCTACATAATTTGCAAGACTACTCAGCTACTGATTCTGATGCCTTTACCGCACAAAATCACAATCAGCGTGACGGCTATGTCTTTTCATTCAAAGCAGGTGATACGGACAAGCAAGGTCATTGGTTGGCTGCATACTATTATGCACATATCGAGACATTTGCGGTCAATAGTTCGTATGCGCAGGACGAATGGGTGCGTTGGGGATCGGGCGGAGAAACTCGCTCCAGCAATATGCAGGGACACCAATTCAACGTGGGCTACGCCATCTCTGACAATCTTGACGTACTGGCTCGCCTCTACCTTGCCGAAGCGATCACAACGCAAGAGCGCAATGACCGCTTTCGTGTCGATCTAAATTATAAATTTTAGCAGTCTTTAGAAAATTTAATGGAAGGATACCATGTTATGAAACATCTAATTTTAGTAGCGTTTACCATCACTTCTATCGCTTCATCCGCATGGGCAGATGACAGCGAAGTAAAGGGACAGAATGCCTTAACACGAGCCATTGTCGAGCCACTTTCCGGCATTCTCACTCCGGTGCCTAACCCTAAAACTACCCCATGCTACAGTGCTGTTGATTGCCGCGAAAAGGGCCGCGATTTAATAACGGTATGGCAAGTAAACCATACCACAGACTTTGGCCCTAAAGATTATCCGCAGCGTTGTTATATACCTGGGGAGAATGGGAAGTACGTATACTCAGCAGCTGCGTGTTGAACGGCATAAAAGTTAATAGAGCCTTTATCAAAAAAAGGGGGCTGAGGTGATCTTGATAATGTGTTCAGCTTCTAATCAGATTCGCCTGCTTTAGCTTTGTGAAAGTTTATTAATTTACAACATTGGCCGGGCATTTGGAGATAAAAGGAATGGCATTAATTCAAGAGCTTGAAGTCCAAGGAAATTGGCTATTTCGTCGGCGTGGAACCTTACCTTATGTGATGTTGCCGCTGCTGGCATCTGCGATGATATTTAATCATCCATCAGGATTGTTATTTTCGGAAACCATGGAGCATCTTTGGCTTGGATTTTCAGCTGCTGTCAGCGCAACAGGAATTATCATTCGTGCTCTTGTTATCGGCTATGTGCCGAGCACGACATCAGGGCGTAATACAAAAAGCCAAGTGGCATCCCGCGTCAATCAATATGGACTCTATTCCATTGTTCGCCACCCGCTCTATTTGGGGAATTTTTTGGTTGCTTTTGGTCTTGCGCTATTAACAGCCAGATACTGGTTCATTCTAGTTTTTTGCCTTCTTTACGCGCTTTATTACGAACGTATCATGATGGCTGAAGAAGCATTTCTGCACGAGAAGTTTGGTGAAGAATACGATGCCTGGGCTTGTCGAACTCCGGCTTTTATCCCAGCTTTTTTAAAGTGGAAAAACTACGACATGAAATTTTCATGGAAAATAGTGCTGCGCCGTGAATATCCGGGATTACTCGTCGTTGTATCAGGATTTTTACTGCTCAATTGGACACAAGAATTTCTTCTCGACCGTCAGCCGATAGATATCACGGTGAAGTATTTTTTCATTACAACACTAGTGGTGGTTCTATTGCTGCGTTTTCTGAAAAAGAAAACCAACGTACTGGATACACCGGGACGGTAATTTCAGATGGAGAAAATTACAAAAATAAAACGCTTACCATTCAGTAGTCGGCGCATTTTCTTCCGAATCGCGAAATACCCATTGGCAATTGTCGTTGTATGCGGTGCGTATTTTATAGCTTTGCAGCTCGGCAATAATTTTCATGAGGTTGTTCCGGGTGAACTTTATCGATCTGCTCAACTGTCAAGTAGTGCGATTGAGGAATATGCTCAGAAATATCAAATTCGCACCATCATTAACCTTCGAGGGGAAAACGTCGGTGAGCTTTGGTATGATGAAGAGGTGAAAGCGGCAGCGAATAATAATATTCAACATATTGATTTTCGAATGGCTGCAAAGCGCCAACTGACAAAAGCGCAAGTATCTAACCTAATCGCTATCATGCGAAGCGCACCTAAGCCGATCCTGATCCATTGTCGCGGTGGTTCAGACCGAACTGGTTTAGCCTCTGCTCTTTACTTAGCTTTCATCAGTAAAAAAAGTGAGTTTCAGGCAGAGTTACAGCTCACGCCCCTTTATGGGCATGTTGCATTCAAAGCGCCTGCAATGAGTGAAACATTTGAACTGGTGGAACCCTATAATCACTTATCAAAAGAATAAATAGCTTATGAGAGGGTATCATGCAGCAACGATTAAATACTGCCGTCCACTACCTTCCATATCCCATGTGTTTTGTGACGAGGTAGGTGCTTGATCAGACAAGAATATATCGATTTCGTAGAAAAATTTGAAGGATTAAATCCTTATGAATTGGATCACTTTTGCAAAATTATTCACCAAAACTATAAGGTTGCGTTCAAAGAACAGCCGCAAATGGCAAAAGCTGATCTTACATCTGGGGATATGAAAGAGATCATAATTCGGGCTATGCAGATGGTTCAAATTGAGCTTGCCGAGGGGAAAGTGAAGGCGGCAGAGATGAATCTGGAGCTATTAAAATCCAAATTTCTATAACCCCAAAGGGTTGTATTAAAAATACAGATTGCAATTCTAGGTTGATTTTTTATAATGCTCTCTCTCGCAAGCTCACCATAAATAAAAACAATAGGGAGAACCCATGACTAAAGCATATATCGAATTTACTGATTTATTCAGCAGGCTAAGCCCTTATGAATTAAACCACCTCAGCGAAATTTTTCTCTGCAAGCTAGAAAGTGAATTTGAGGGCCACCTTGCCTCTCGTAACAAAAATTCAGTTACGGAAAAAGATATCAAATACGCACTTACTGAAGCGATGCGCGATATTTCCGTAGCCTTGCAGGAACGGGAGATCGCACATAACCATGCCAATCTCAGACGCACAAAATCACTCATGTTCACGGCAAAGCATGCCACCGCGTAGTATGGCATAAAAAAAGCCTGCCGCACAAAGCGACAGGCTTGATTATTGCGATAAGTAAAGATTTGCTTCGGCTGCCCTTCGTCGGGCTAGCCCTTTCTGTTTATGTCCTCCCGCCCATACCCATTTAAGAAACTCAGCCGGAATGCCATCTACGTCGCCACGATTAATCTTTCGCCGTAACGTCGATCGCTGCAATGCGCCTGCGCCAAGGTTGAAAGTGAATGATACCAGCGCGTCGAATTGGCTTTGTGTAAGTGGTGCGCTGATGAACCGCGCCACCGCACGCTCCGCCGCTTGCACATCTTTACTTAGCAATTCCAAGGCTTCATCCAGATCTATGCCGTCGAGAAACTGCTCCTTGTTTTTCTCGGTGACTAAATGGCCGTATCCCACAGTTGGGTATCCGGCAGGGCAAAGATAAATTATCGGCGAGAAGCTCTCGTACCGGCAAATAAGATCGAGCCCTTGCTTTGACAGATGCATGGCTAGTTCCGTAGCTTGGTCATTGCACGCTGGCCAAAATAAAAGCTGATGATGCCCGCGAAAATAGCTGCATCGTCTTCTGTCCATAGTGTTTCATGCAACACCACGAACGGCACTGAATTCGAGTGCGCGACTGCCGCATAAGAAAGCAGCTTCACCAAGGCATAAAGAATGAAGAATGCGTAGGCGATGACGGGTCGCACGGTGCCATTGAGTGCATCCACCCAATCGATGCCGGTGGTGTAGGTTTTGTAGAGAGCAGCGCTTTCGGTGATATCCGCCTGCGCGTTGATTTCGTCGAGCCGCTCGGTGTGACCCTGCGCCTGCTGCTCCATCTGCATTTTGAGCAGCGTGATCTCATGCTGCTTATCGGATTTATCCTGCCACAGTTTGAGCAGGCTGGGAAAGGTCGCGCTGATAAAGCCCAGCAATGAGCCAAGTAAGGTAATCATAATGCCTCCGAGTGTAATGGTTATTTTAAGCTGAGATGACCCGCTGCGAAGCTGAGGAAGGCGATCAACGCCGTCCATAAGCCGCCAAGTATGAGCAATGTGCGGATGCTGCCTTTGCCTTGATTGGCAAGCGCAGTAAGCGACTTCACTTCCTCGGTGAGCGCATCGACTGTTTTAGTGAGCAATTGGATTTGCGCCTGCATCACGGCGAGCTGGGACCGCATGTCGATATCTTCTTGTGGGGGCATAACGATTCCTATGCGCTGAGGTTGACGTACCATTTGGTGGCGGTAGCGGCCCAGAACATGGCGCTTTTGCCAGCGGCCAGCGAGAACGGGGCATTAGCTGCCAGTGCGTTGATGCTATGACCCGTCGCTGGGTAGACGTTGAGTGCATTCGCCCCAGCATTGGCGATGAAGATGAATTCCCCTTGCTCAGGCGATGGCAGAATCCCTCCGCTGCTGGCGGCAACGGTGGTGAATTCATTCGTTTGGTTCGAAATGATGGTGGCGGTGCCTTGTGTCGTACCAGCAGCAGAAATGCCCGAGGCATTTGCCTTCAGCGCCACGCGGCCAGTGGCTGCGAGCATTTTGAGTGCATTGAAGAACGACGATCCGTTCGGCGAAACCTTTAGTGTAAAATTGTCGTCACCGAGCAGGCCGAACTCAGCACGGGCGGAGAAGCCAGTTTGAAAGAGGAAGCTCGCTTTATCGCCCGCCGCGTTCTTGTTCAGCTTTACCTGAATGTCGTTGCCGATATTGTTGAAGAGGATCGCCGAACTCGACACTGAGAGTTTGTTGGTCGCATCCGCCGTCGTGTTCACGCCGAGCATGGTAAGATTGGCAAATGACGTCGGTGAGGTGAATGTCGGCACCCATGCGGCGCCATCGTAAGTCGTCAGGATATTCGTATCATTTGCCCAGACCGTCAGCCCCTCCCACGGCGTGATAAAGTTCCAGCCAGTGGTATAGAATGCCAGCGCCTTAGCTTGGCCCACCCATACTCCAGTGGGCGAGCTGCCCACGATGTAGCTATCGCCAGCCAATGGTGAGCCAGGTGGCGTGTTGACCCCGATGCTGACCATTGCAGCCTGCAGCAGTGCGTCCACCAGATCGAGGGCGCTATTAAGCGTGACCTCTTTCTGTGATTGCGATTGCAGGACGTAGGGCAATTTGACTCGATTAGTAGTGTTTGGCATGGCACTGCTTCTCCGCTAATGTGCTGGAATAAATTGGGGATCAAGAATGATGGATGATTCGTCGTTACGCCGTGCGGTGCGCTTTGTTGGCCTCGCCAATTTCGCTTATTTCTTCGTAGAATTTGCTGTGGCACTGCACATTGGCTCGGTGTCATTATTCGCCGATAGCGTTGATTTTCTTGAAGACGCTTCGGTGAATTTTTTAATTCTTCTTGCGCTTGGCTGGTCACTCAAGGCACGCGCACGCATCGGCATGGGATTGGCGGCATTGTTGTTGTGGCCCGCTATTGCAACGCTTTGGATGGTTTGGCATCAATTCACAACCCTAACGCCGCCAGATCCGATACTGCTATCGGCAACGGGCGCTGGAGCATTGGTGGTCAATTTAACCTGTGCCTATCGGCTTGCGAAATATCGCCACCATAGCGGAAGCCTTACAAAAGCGGCGTTTCTCTCAGCCCGTAATGATGCCTTTGCAAATATCGGCATTATTTTCGCTGGGTTCATAACGCTTGCTACGCATTCCGCATGGCCTGACTTAATTGTTGGTCTTGCGATTGCGGCGATGAACATCGATGCGGCAAAAGAAGTATGGACTGCTGCAAAAGAAGAGCACCTAGAAGCTAAATCATAACGTGGCATTGCCTGCATAACCGCGACCAACGGCGGCAGAGAGTTGATAGACCTTCACCGCGATACTGCTTTGTACAGCCCCAAAATCCGTCACTTGCTGTGCGGCCGTGTAGAGCGCGGTGGGCGATGTTAGATTCAGCAAGGTGCGCTTCACCGTCGCGCCCTGCATGATATCTACCTCGTAGCGTTCCGATTCCTCGTTCAGTGGCACATCGACCAGATCCCGCCAATCGCCATTCAGGCGTGTGCGGCGCTTCCACACGATGGTGAGATCATTGGAGACACGCGATCCATTTACATGCACCGGCGCGTAGGGTTTGAGTGCCTTCGCGGTGTAAATAAAATCCTGCGACGTGGTAACCCCGAGCGTCGAGCCGATTGTGACCGGCTTGAACTTTTTAGAAATGTTCCAGCCAGACGCGGCCATGAGTTCGCGTGCAAGGGCGTTTGTAAGCAGCACGACGCGTTCGCTGGCCACATGGGTGCCGACAGCCGCCTCGGTGCCGAGTCGACCCCGTAGCAGGCCAGAAAGGCGGTATTTGTTATCAGCCAATAAGGTTGCGGTCTGAAACTGGATCACCTCGTCGCCAATGAGGCAGGCATTGGCACCATTCAGCACGGCGATATCGGTCACGCTCTGCAGCTGCCCGAAGGTGAGCAGCACATCGACAGTGCTGAAATAATCCCATGTGTAAATAGTTCCTACTGGCAGTACGGTCAGTGCTGCGCCGATAGTTGCCTGCGCGGTGAGCGTTTGCATCAAGCCGTAGTTCGCACCGTTATCGTCCGAGCGGTACACTGCCGAGCCGCTCCAATCACCGCCCAGACCCACCACACCGTAGCGCAGATAGGCATCGGTCGCCCCATCAGTTGGGAACGCAGGCATGTCGAGCAGCTCCAAGCGACTGGCGGAAATGCTCACTGGCGGCTGGATATTCGGCGTCCCGCTTCCAGCGGGATTGTAAAAATCGTAGGAGGACACATCCTCGGCCACTGCCGTGATCTCCTGCATGCCGTTACGCACCAGCTTGGTGGCGGTGACGCGCATCAAATATGCTGCACCGTCCTTGGTGATGGTGATCACATCGGTCGGCTCCACCAGCGCGTATTTCGGTGGCACAGTGAATGAGTACGCCACGCGGCCGACCCATGCATTGTAGAGCGTTACATCGGCCACGACTTTGGCTTCTTGATCGGACAGCACGATGGGCAGGTTCACCGTCACATAATCGACCGCTTTTACTGTCTGGCGCTGCGAAGATTGTGAGCCTGCCTGAAAATCCGCCGTGCGGTTCAGGTAGATCACATCGACCTGGCGGGGTAGTTCCAGTTCCTGCGTCCGCGTGATCGCCAGCGTATCGATGGCATCGTTCGGCGACACCAGCTCCGTGAAGTCAATACTGATGGAAGAAACCTTGCCGCGCTTGATGAATTTCAGCAGGCCATCCGATTCGACGCAGTCGAAAAAATACGCCGCCGCCAGCTGCTCCATGCAGGTACGCACGGTCTGGCGGCTGTTGATGATGAACCCGCTGGCGATATCCGTCAGGCGGGTCACATCGTACATGGTGCTGTCGTAACCGACCTTCTTCAGTAGGTCGGCGACGATTTGCCCGAGGTTCGATAGCCCCAATTTACCTTGCACCCAATGTCCGGTCTTCCAGTTGCCGCCATCTGACCATACCGAAACGAGGTCTGGGAAGAACGGGAACGGCCTCGCATCCCACGTCCAGATAAATTTGCGCGGGATGAAGTTGGCATCGAGCGCGTTTTGTGCGTTCAGGTAATCAATCGACGCGTCGAGCGCCGTGCGCTGAGCTAGGAAATCCACGCGGCCCCGGCTGCCACGCGGGTAGAAACTCTCGATGGAATCGGGGTCGATAAATACGTTGGGCTGGTTGGCACAGCCATCGACGCTGGGGAATCCCAGCTCGGTGAACCACACGGGCTTCATTTTTGCCGTCCACGCGGTGGTGGTCGTATCGGGGTTGGTGTGGGTGCTATTCCACCAGTTCTTGACGTTTTTCCACGCATAGGTGGGGCTGCCATAGAATGTTTTGCCGGTGCGGTTGACCGAGTCGCTCCAGTAATAATCCCAGCCTTCATCTTTCGTCCAACCCGCTTGCACCGCCGCATAGTCGATTTGGGTTTGCGGCAGATCAGGCGTGAGCGGGAAATAGCAATCAATGCCGACCACGTCGATATTGCTGTCCGACCAGAGCGGATCGAGATTATACCAGCCGCCCGTCGAGTGGTACTCGCTCCAATCACCGCCATAAATCACCTTCACGCCAGCACCGACCGCTGTTTTTACACTCGCAGCGAGCGCCTTCAATTGCGTGACGGCGGGAAATACACCCGCACTGCTCATGTACGTCGTCAGCCCCACCAGCTCGGAGCCAATCATGATGCCGTCGATATTGTTTTTCAGGTACACGCCGCCGATTTGCAGGTTCGCATACCAGTTGATGAACGCGTTGTAGCCGTTGGTGCGGGTGAAGAACGTATTGGCAGCGGTGAGCGTGGTGGGCGTGATACGGCCGCGCCAAGGCTTCGGCTGCGGCGTGATCGTGTCCACCTGCAGCATGGGATAGAGCAAGACTTTATAGCCGCGGGCCTTCAGTTCCTGACAGAGCCGCAGGATGGATTTATCAGTCGGCGTGCCGCCGTAAGTGGGGGAACCATCGCCGAACGTCAGCAGCGGGTGGCCGGTGGCGCGGTTAAAGCCCGCAACCGCCCAATCATCCGGTGCAACACGCGCACCTTGCCCGTTGAACTCTACGCCCGGCTTGATGAGGCACACCGATGGATCGGCAGAATCGGCGAACCAGTTCAGCACCACCGACACCCATTCGACATTGGGCAGCGTGGCTTTGAGATTATCCAGCGCCACCAGCGTATCGGCTTTGTTGCTGAGGTTGTTGAGATTCAGCTTAGTGACCTTGCCGCCTTGCACGAAATTGCCCGCCACATCCTGCTGGCCATAGGTTTTCTCCTGCACGACGGTGTCGTAGACATACTCGCTGGCGCCGGGGATCAGCGAAATCTCTTTGACCTTATCTTCGAGGTCGAACGGCTTCTTCAGCGTGCGGCGCACTTCGAAGGTGAAGTTGGGGATACGGTTGCCAAAATCCTCTAGCGGGAAATCTTTGATCACGACATAGGCGAGGCCTCGGTAGCCGGGTGTTTGCCCTGCTGGATAAAAGGATGACATGAAGGTGTCGGGCAGTTGCGTTTCATCGCCGAGATAGAGCGTGTAGCTGCCTTGCGTGAGATCAAGCTGCTTGCTGTCCGCCCATACCCGCACCACTTCCGTGATTGGGCCAACGCAAATCGCAACGGCAAGGCTTCCGGTGTAAGTGTAGGTGGTCGTGGTGGTTTCAACGCTTCCGCCACCACCGCCGCCTTTACCACCGCCTGAGCTTTGCGTCGTGGTGGTGATATGTTCTTGGATCGGCCGCGACCAGATGACGTTTCCCGCGATGCGGCTATTGCCGTAAATGAGCGGCACGGCTTTCCCGTAGGTCGAGAATTGCACCTGCAGGTCGGTGACACGCGAGCCTTCCTGATGGATGCGTGCGGTCTGCCCAAACAGGGCGCGATCGATAAAGCCGCCTGCGAATCCGGCAGCACTGCTGGCGAGCGCCGTGGCGAATACGCCCCAACCAGCCGCACTCGCGGCAGAACTGGCGGCTGCGGCGAGAACTATTGCTGCCATCTGAAAACCTTTACTAGCCGAGAAGCCCAATCATCATCGAGCCGGTGTTCCACCACACGCCGCGCCTGCGCGTAGCAATGAATCATGCCTAGCGTGCCTTCGTAATCCGTGAAGATCGCAACATGCTGCGGATTATCACGCACGTTAAATAAGCCGAGATCTCCCGCACGTTTTTCGGTGATCGGGATTTCCTCGAGCAGTCCCACCAGCTTTTGCATAAGGTAGGCACCGTCCGGCTCACGCGAATAGGTCACCTCATCGTAGGAGGAGAGCAAAGCGCCAGTGCTATCCTTCAGCCCCAGCTCATCGACCACCCCAACCACCAGCCCGAGGCAGTCGCATCCTACCTTTTTAAGCCGCGCCTGATGATGAAATGGCGTGCCGAGCCACCCACGCGCATGCGTAACAATATCGTCTGAGATACTCATGCGCGTGACAGATCATTGGCGGTGGCGGAGGTGGCAAGCAATTTGTCCATGCCTGGCACATAAGGTTCACCACGAAAATTCACAGCATTGGCGAATTTGCTGTAGCAGGTGAAGAACGTCTTATCGCATCCGGCAATCGCGGTGAATGTATCACCCACGGCAATGGCATTCGGCATCGGCAGCACCAGCGTGAATTGTTTGTTGGAGAATTCTTTGATCTCCATGCGCCGTCCTGCGTTCGCGCCAGTGAGCCAGCGGATTTCGCCGCTGGAGAAAAAGCCTGCCGCCTGCGTCATGCTGTTGCTGATCACGACCTGACGGCT
>JANRKF010000029.1:0-7817 GCA_033763575.1 Alphaproteobacteria bacterium
CCGTCAAATTCCGCTGCTGCGGAATTTTCGAACCACGGTTCGCTTCCCCATGAAAATAATACCATTATCCCAAACCAGCATGCTGGTCTGGGATAATGGTGCCGTCTATAGGAATCGAACCTACGACCTACGCATTACGAATGCGCCGCTCTACCAACTGAGCTAAGACGGCATACCAAGGACAGCGCTGTGACTAGTCGGAATCCGCTGCTATTTCAAGAGGAAATATCCGGCTAATCATCCTCCAGCCCGGCCAGCATTTTCGGCGTCACAAAATCAATGAGCTTACCGCTGGCATTTTCCACCTTGTTCCACGGGGTGTCCCCCAGATCGATCGCCGCCAGCGTGCATGTGGGGAATTTAAGAAACATAAGATCGAGCGTGTTTTCATCCCCTTCCTTGGCCAGCTTCAGGCATAGCTGGTGCACGCCGGGATTATGCGCGATCATCAGCACCGATTTCACCGCCTCCGGCAGCGTCACCAGCGATTGCAGCATCTGATTGGCCGAGGCCATATAAAGCTTCCGGGTAATCTCAACATTCGGCGCCGGATAAATGCTTTCAATCTGCTCCCAGGTTTCACGCGTGCGCGCCGCATCGGAACAAATCACCTTGTCCGGCTTGATGTGCTGGCGAAACATATAGGCGCCAACGATCCGCGCCGCCTCCACCCCGCGATCGACCAGTTTCCGGCTGTGATCGTCCTGCTGGGGGGTGCCAATCTCCGCTTTGGCATGCCTCAGAATATAAAGCATTTTCCGCATAATTACTCGAATCACCCTGTTGTTAATTTATTTTTTATGATATCATGGCAAATAGCAAGCATTTATCCAAACCATGTCGCACAAACACCAGCATAGCTCCATCCTTGAATCGCAAGAACGCTTCATCAACCGCGAAACATCGTGGCTGGCCTTCAATGCACGCGTATTGGAGGAAGCCTACAACCCACACGTGCCGCTTGCGCAACGGCTCAATTTTCTAGCGATCTGCGCTTCCAACCTCGATGAATTCACCATGGTTCGGGTGGCGGGCCTCAAAGATTATGTGCATCAGGGCATCACCAAGAAAAGCACCGACGGACTGACACCTGCCGAAGAGTTGGAACAAATTTACATCCGCAGCTCGATCATGGTGCAGCAGCAGCATGAATGCTGGCAGGGCTTGCGCGATTTGTTCAAAAAAGAAGGCATCAGCTTCATCAAAGTCAATGAACTCTCCAAAGACGATATCGCCTATCTCGAAACCTATTTCCTCGAAAATATTTTCCCGGTGCTGACGCCAATCGCGATCGACCCGGCGCATCCGTTTCCGTTCCTGCCCAATCTGGGATTGGCGATTGCCTTCCAGCTGCAATCGCGCCGTGATGGAAAAGCAAAAATCGCCATCGTGCCTCTGCCGCCACGCCTGCCGCGTTTCGTACCGCTTCCGGGCAAGAAACAACGCTTCCTGATGCTTGAAGAATTGATCGATCTTTTCCTCTCCACCCTCATGCCCGGTTTCCAGAAAATCGACAGCACCTTGTTTCGCATCATCCGCGATAGCGAGCTTGATGTGGAAGAAGAGCAGGACGAAAATTTCGTGCGCAATTTTGAACGCGCCGTCAAACAGCGCCGCCGTGGCAGCGTCGTGCAGATCAAGTTTGCCGCCCCCGCGCCCAAGCACCTGGTGCAGTTCGTCACCGAGCAGATCAAGGTGGAAATGGCCGATATCATTGAAGTGAACGGCATGCTCGGCATGTCGGCGCTCAGGGAATTATACGATCAGCTTCCGGATAAACTCAAATTTTCGCCGTTTAATGTGCGCTTCCCGGAACGCATCAACGATTACGAGGGAGACTGCTTCGCCGCGATCGCCGCCAAAGACATCGTTGTGCATCACCCGTTCGAGAGCTTCGACGTGGTGATTCAATTCCTACGGCAGGCAGCGGCGGACCCGGACGTGGTGTCGATTAAACAAACCTTATACCGCACCAGCAAGGATTCGCCGATTGTGAAGGCGTTGATCGTGGCCGCCGAAGCCGGAAAATCCGTCACCGCGCTCATCGAACTCAAAGCGCGTTTCGATGAGGAGGCCAACCTGCAATGGGCGCGTGACCTTGAGCGTGCGGGCGCGCAGGTGGTTTACGGTTTTGTGAAGCTCAAGACCCACGCCAAGGTCTCGCTGGTGACGCGGCGCGAACAGGGGAAACTCGTCTCCTACGCGCATTTCGGCACCGGCAATTATCACCCGACCACCGCCAAACTCTATACCGATCTTTCTTTCTTCACCTGCGACGCCGATTTATGCCGGGACGCCGCCTATCTGTTCAATTACCTCACCGGCTACGCACCGCCGAATGATTTCAAAAAGCTCGTCATCGCGCCACGCGATATGCGCGACCATCTCATCAAACTCATCGAAGCCGAGATGGGATTTGTAAAGCATGGCAAACCCGGCACCATCTGGGCCAAGATGAATTCGCTGGTCGATCCCGGCATCATCGACGCGCTGTACCGCGCCTCGCAGGCCGGCGTTGTCATCGAACTGGTGGTGCGCGGTATTTGCTGCCTGCGCCCCGGCGTTCCCGGCCTGTCGGAGCATATCCGCGTCAAAAGCATCGTCGGACGCTTTCTTGAGCACTCACGCATCTATTGCTTCGGCAACGGCCACGCCATGCCATCGTCCCATGCCAAGGTGTTCATCGGCTCGGCAGACTGGATGCCGCGCAACCTCGACTGGCGGGTCGAGCTGATGATCCCGATCGAAAACCCCACCGTGCACGAGCAGATCCTGGGCCAGATCATGATGGCCAACCTGAAAGACGAAAAACAAAGCTGGGAACTGCGCCCTGAAGGTATTTACCAGCGCCTGCCGCATAATGAACATTCGCTCTCCGCCCATGAATATTTCATGCATAACCCCAGCTTGTCCGGCCGCGGCAAAGCGCTCAAGAAACAAAAATCAAGCCAGATGCTGGCCGGGAAGAAATAATAACAAGTGCCTTGTGCGTTTCGCGCAGTGGCGAGTATAATGCACCCATGTCCGCTCCACGTTTAGAACTCCGTCAGGGCCAGTCGCTTGTAATGACGCAGGCATTGCAGCAATCGATCAAGCTGCTGCAGTGCAACGCGCTGGAGCTACGCGAATTCATCGAAGCAGAGCTGGAAAAAAACCCGCTCCTGCAAGCCGAAGAAGGTGAAATCAAGGAAAGCACCGCCGAAGACGCCGATACTCCAAAAGAATCCGACGAACCGCGTGAAACCGATTTCGGCGACGACCAATCCTTCGACGCCGGAAGCTTCGACGATACCGAAACCGACTATATCCGTGGAGATTCGAGCCTCGCTACCCGTAGCAGCGTCGCCAGCGGTGATGAGGATGGGTTGGGCATCGACGACAACGCCTCGCCGGAAATTTCCCTGCGTGAGCATTTGCTGAATCAGTTGCAAATCGACATCACCGACCCGATGGAACGCATGATCGGCGCGCATCTGATCGACCTCGTTGACGACGCCGGATACATTACGCAAAACCTTGGCCAGCTTGCCTCCGCGCTCGATGTCGAACAAGCCGAGCTGGAGCGCGTACTGGCCAAATTACAAGGCTTCGACCCCACCGGCGTCTGCGCAAGGAATTTAAGCGAATGCCTTGCCATCCAGCTACGCGAAAAAAACCATCTCGACCCGGCGATGGAATGTTTGCTGCAACATTTGCACCTGCTGGGCGACGGCAAATTTGATGAGCTGCAGAAAAAATGCGGCGTCGATCGTGACGACCTGAAAGAAATGATCGGCGAGATCAAAGCGCTGAACCCCAAGCCCGGCAGCCGCTTCGAGCATGAGATCGTGCAGCATATGGAGCCGGATATTTTTGTGCGCAGGCTGCCCGACGGCAACTGGCATGTCGAACTCAATATGGGCAATTTCCCACGGGTGATGGTCAATAAACGCTATTACAAAAAAGTAACCGCCGAAACCAAGAACCAGCAGGATAAAAAATACCTCTCCGAGCAGCTGATGAGCGCCAACTGGCTGGTGCGGGCGCTTGAACAACGGGCGGAGACCATGCTCAAAGTCGGCAGCGAGCTGGTAAAACAGCAGGATGCGTTTTTCCGGCTCGGCGTGCGCTATTTAAAACCGATGACGCTGAAAGACATCGCAGCCGCCACCGATTACCATGAAAGCACCATCAGCCGCGTGACCTCCGGCAAATATCTTCTCTGCCCACGCGGCACGTTCGAGCTAAAGTATTTCTTCACCTCGGCTTTGCAGCGCTCTATCGGCGGCGGGGACGACGTCTCCAGCATGGCGGTCAAAAACTATATCAGCGAGTTCATCTCCAAGGAAAGCATCGAGCATATCTTATCGGATGATGAAATCGTTGCCATGCTCAAAGACCGAAACATCACGGTGGCCCGCCGCACGGTCGCCAAATACCGCGAGGCGTTGGATATCCCGGCCAGCCCGAAACGCAAACGCCTCAAATGCAACTCGCTCTAGACGCAGGAATGTGAGTCTATATTTATAGGATCACACGTAAAAATGTGTCACGGAAGGGGTAAAACGCAAAAAAATGTAGTTTTCTGCATTTATTTTACATCCCCATGATTTTCCTGATGAAAATAGCGCCGACAGCCCGCCCTAGGCCATCACCAGGTCGGTATAAAGCTGCATCAACTGCCTGGTGACTGGGCCGACGGGGCGCACGAAATCGTCAATCTTGCCGATCGGAGTCACCTCCGCCGCCGTGCCGGTTAAAAACATTTCGGAGGCGGAATGGATTTCATCCGGCTTGATGTGCCTCTCCACCACTTTGATGCCTGCGCCACGCGCCAGCTCCATCACCGTGCGGCGCGTGATGCCGTCCAGGAAACAATCCGGCGTCGGCGTGTGCAGCTCGCCATTAAAGATGAAAAACAGGTTTGCGCCCGTCGCTTCGGCGATATAACCGCGGTAATCGAGCATCAGCGCATCGTTGAAGCCGTCCTTCTCTGCCGCATGTTTGCTCATGGTGCAGATCATGTAAAGCCCCGCCGCCTTGCTGGCGGTGGGCGCGGTGTTCGGCGCCGGGCGCGCCCAGCTCGCAATCTGCAATGACAGGCCTTTTTCGCGCAATTCCGGCGAAAAATAACTGGGCCATTCCCAGGCCGCGATCGCCACATGGATTTTTGTCGCCTGCGCCGAAATCGCCATCATCTCGCTGCCGCGCCACGCCACCGGGCGGAGATAACCGTTGGTGATATTCTGTTTGGCAAGCACCGCTTTTTTCGCCGCCATCAGCTCATCCACCGAATAAGGAAGATCGAAACCAATCAGTTTCGCCGATTGGTGCAGCCGCTCGGAATGCTCGCGGTCCTTGAAAATTTTCCCGTTATAGGCGCGCTCACCCTCAAACACGCAGGATCCGTAATGCAGGCCGTGCGTCAGCACATGCACCTTCGCATCGCGCCACGGCAGCATCTCGCCGTTAAACCAAATCCATCCGTCACGATCGTCAAAAGGCAATATCGCCATCGTCTTACTCCATTACAATCGCTGCCACCTGCCGCCCATAGACGCTCTCACCGCGCTGTGTCGCCCGCCGGTAGCTGAAAAATGCATTTTCCAATAAACAGGTGTCGTATGCAAGCCCATTTATTTGGGCCACACCCGCACGCTCAAGCCGATTTTTTGCATACCCCGGCAGGTCAAAGAAATATTTATCCTCCTTGAAAGCCCTGAAATAGCGCGCATTTTCTGCCGACTCCTGCAGGAAACGCTCATAAAACTCATCCCCCACCTCATAGGAATCCTGCGCGATCGCCGGGCCGATAGTCGCTATAATATCTTCCGCGCCAAGCTCGCGCATCGCTTGAAGAACCGCCTCCAACACCCCGCCGATCGCGCCTTTCCACCCGGCATGGGCGGCGCCGATGATGTATTTTTTACTATCGGAAAATAATACCGGCAGGCAATCCGCCGTGAGCACACCAAGCACAATCCCCGGTTTATCGGTGACCATGGCATCGGCTTGCGGGGCATCGCTGGCCTCCCATGGCGCATTTACCGTGATCACTTCGCTGCTGTGAACCTGATGGCAGGTGATGAGCCGCATACCCCCACCCAGTATATCGCATACCCTCCTGCGGTTTTCGGTGACATGCGCCATATCGTCGCCCGAACCGTAACCGCAATTGAGCGAGGCGTACAGGCCGCCGCTTACGCCGCCAACACGTCCGAAAAATCCGTGACGGAGATGGGGGATCGTAGAAAGTGCGGGGCAGGTAATCATACAAAAGGTCAACAGTTATGAGAGTGCAGCAGCACGAGCCAGCCTTGAGCACGCTCCATGGAATTTTCAGCAGAAAATTCCGGGAGCAACCAAATCAGTTCTCTTCCCAGTTCTGCGCGGGGGCATTGGCGGCCTGCTCCAGGTTGCTGGCAGCGGCGGCGGCAGTATAATCCATGGTGAGGAAGGTGGGGAGCGCGCCGGCATTCGGCACATTATCTTCCAAAGAGGAATCCCTCTGATCGCCATCCGAGGCGTGGTTATCCTGTGAATTATCCTGGTTATGCTGCGACTGCGGGCGGTAGCCATCCTCCACCATCATCCGATAGCAGTGATCGGCGTGCTGGAAATAATATTCCGCCATCACCCGGTCACCGCCGGAGAGCGCATCTTTCGCCTGGTTCAGGTACTTCTCCCGCAATTGCGGATAATTTTTGCGCGAGCGGTTATTGTTAAAATTCCCGCCGCCGCCGTTGTTATTTCTGCGCTGGCCGCCTCCACCGTTGTTATTATTCTGCCTGCCGCCACTATGCATGGGTTTTCTTCTCATCTGTATGTCCTTATGTTGTTATTTTTTTATGACGACGCAGCGTTCGATTCCGGCCAAATCCTTAGCCACCTGCGCTATTTTCAATCCCTGTGTTATAGCCATTTCCACCACATCGCCCGCCTGACCGGCTCCCACTTCCAGCAACGCCACACCTTCTCCTGCCAAAATACGCGGTAAAAAACGGGTGATCGTACGGTAGCAATGAAGCCCATCGTCTCCGCCATCCAACGCCAACACTGGCTCATAATCTGCCACTTCGGGCAAAAGCTGCGGAATTTCTTCCGTCGGAATATAAGGCGGATTGCCAAGTACCACATCCCATACACCGTTTATTTGCGAATTCCAATCAGATTTTTTAAAAATAGCGCGGTTTTTCAGGCCAAGCGCTTCAGCATTGCGCCGCGCCACGGCAAGCGCCGCCTCGCTCAAATCCACTCCCAGCCCGGATGACAAAGGATATTCCGACAAAGCGGAAAGCAGCAAACAGCCGGTGCCTGTGCCCAGATCAAGTATATTCAGAGGGGTGCTGCGGTTCGGCTGGTGGGCAAGCAGCGCGGTAATGAGTGTTTCGGTGTCCGGACGGGGGGTGAGCGTGTCTTGCGTCACCGCAAATTCCAACCCCCAGAATTCGCGCTTACCAAGAATCTGCGAGATTGGTTCACGGGCGATACGCCGCGCCATAAGCGCCTCAAATTGCGCTGCCTGCGCGCTAGTGAGCAGGCGATCCGGCTGCAGCGCCAGCGCCTCCCGCGATACCCCCAGCAGGTATTGCAATAATAAACGCGCATCGAGCGCGGCGGTGTCGATACCGGCATTTTTCAACAGGTGCGAAGCGCGCTGCAATTCCTCGCGCACCATCATCCGAGTTCCGCAAGGCGCGCTGCCTGGTCGTCAGCGATCAGCGCGGAGATAAATTCTTCGAGCCCCTCGCCGCTCATCACCGTGTCGATATTATAGGTGGTGAGGTTGATACGGTGGTCGGACACGCGGCCCTGCGGGAAGTTATAGGTGCGGATGC
>JANRKF010000030.1:0-50461 GCA_033763575.1 Alphaproteobacteria bacterium
CGCCGATGGTGGCGGGCAGGGAGGGGGTGAAGGAAAGGGAAGCCTCCAGCGTTTTGCCGGGGCCGAACTCATGCGCGAGATTGGAAAACACGAAGCCGGGCAGGGCCATCGCGCCAATCGATACAACATATAAAACGACGCACAAGCCCAACGTATTGTTAGGTAAAGTCTTGTTCATGGCGCGGAATATAACTGCGAAACATGTGTCAGGCAAGGGGCAGAGGTGTTTTTTTGCTATTTTTGTGCCACACTGTGTGCGATTGGCCACTATAAAGCGCCAAAAGACTATATAAGCGACTGAATCATCAGCATATCCTGCCATGCGAGGCGTTTCTGGGCCGGTTGCCGCAAAAGATAGGAGGGGTGGTAGGTGATGATGGTTTGGATCGGCTGGGTGAGATAGGCGTTCTGGTAGGGATAGGCCTTGCCGCGCAGGCGGCTGATCGATTCAGTGCGGGAAAGAAGGCTGCTCGCCGCCGTGCCACCCGCCAGCAGCAGCAGCTTTGGCTGGATCAGTGCAATATGTTTTTCCACAAAGGGCAGGCAGATGGCGGTTTCCTCCACGCTTGGTTGGCGATTGCCGGGCGGCCGCCAGAACACGGTATTGCTGATATAGACCTGTTCGGCGCGGGAAAGCCCGATGGCTGCAAGCATTTTATCAAGCAATGCACCGCTGGGGCCGCAAAAGGGAATGCCCTGCATATCCTCCTGCGCGCCGGGCGCTTCTCCGATAACCATGACGGCGGCATTCGGATTGCCATCGGCGAACACGGTTTTGGAAGCGGTTTTTTTGAGCGCGCAGCCATCGAACGCACGCACCGCCGCTTCAAGTTCGGCCAGTGTGGCTGCTTTGTCGGCCATCTCGCGGGCGCTTCCGGCAGCGAGTGCGGGAGAGGCTTGCAACTTCGTCATCGCGAGGCTCGAAGAGCCGTGGCGATCCAGCTCTTTCTCGTGTACAGGCTGGATTGCTTCGCCTGTGGCTCGCAATGACGGCGCGGCAAAATAATTGCGCGACTCGTTCCCGATGGCTTCATCGGCACCCATTTCCACCTGCCATTTAAGCAATGCATATGTCGCCATCGGTAAAATTACCTCATTATGCTTGTCTTGAACCCGGCTGCCTCTGCGCGTGCTTTTAATTCGGTCTCTAGATCAAGGGAATTACTTTGTGCACCATACACCTCACTATATTTTTTTCCCGTTTTTTCGTGTACTTGTTTTCTCATCGCATTATGGGTTATTAAGAAAAGGTTAATGGGGGGGGGGGTGCTATCGGAGCCAGGAATCGTGACAGGTGTCATTTCAACCTGCCATTCCTGCTGTAGCATCACATCAATTTTGCTGTCCTCTGGTAATCGTATGACCATGAGTCCGTGCGTTAGCGCTCTATCTCTTTCAGCATCCACAAAAAGCTCTGGATGCTCCTCACCAAACAAGCTTTTAAGATACTTGAATACGCCGCTATTTTTATCAAAAACCTTTGCCTCCGGTAAATTCCCTTTGGCTTCATCCAGAAGACTTCTGGTTTTTTCATCCAATTCACGTAGTTTTTTTCGATCATATTTTTTTAACATCTTAAGCGCTTTCTTACTTTTAGTTGATTTAACGTGCTGGATAGAATTGTATCGCATATAACGCCACGGCACAAATACAAAGAAAGTATCCTATGACCGAATCGATGGAATATGATGTGGTGATTGTCGGTGCCGGGCCTGCGGGGTTAAGCGCGGCAATCCGTCTAAAACAACTGAACAAAGACCTGCGCGTGTGCGTGCTGGAAAAAGGCGCGGAGGTGGGCGCGCATATACTGGCGGGTGCGGTGCTGGAAACCCGTGCGCTGGATGAGCTTATTCCCGATTGGAAAGTGAAAAATTCCCCGCTCACCAATCCGGTTTCGGAAGATCGCTTCATATTGCTCACCGAGAAAAAAGCGATCCGCCTGCCGACGCCGCCTTCGATGCGGAACCATGGCAATTATGTGGTGAGCCTCGCTAATTTCACCCGCTGGCTGGGCAAGCAGGCGGAAAGCCTGGGCGTGGAAATTTTTCCCGGCTTTGCGGTCGCCGATGTGATGGTGGAAGAAGGCCGCGTGGTCGGGGTTGAAACCGGAGCGTTCGGCGTAGGCAAGAATGGCGAGCATAAATCGACCTACCAGCCGCCGATGGAAATTCGTGCGAAATATACGCTGTTCGCTGAGGGGTGCCGCGGCTCGCTCTCGCAGCGGCTGATGGAGGAATTCAATTTGCGTGAAGGCGTGGAGCCGCAGACCTACGCCATCGGCATCAAGGAAATATGGGAAATAGATAAAGCAAAACATAAGGCCGGGCGCGTGTGGCACTCGGTGGGCTGGCCGCTGTCGTCCGATACTTACGGCGGCTCCTTCATCTATCACATGGAGAACCGGCAGATCGCGATTGGTCATGTGGTCGGGCTTGATTATTCAAACCCGAATCTCGATCCCTATATGGAATTCCAGAAATTCAAAACCCATCCGGTGGTGCGTTCGCTGCTCGAAGGCGGCAGGCGCATTGCCTATGGTGCGCGGGCATTGAACGAGGGTGGGTTCCAGTCGATTCCGGAATTGATTTTCCCCGGCGGCGCGCTGATCGGCTGCGCGGCAGGCTTCATGAACGTGCCGAAAATAAAGGGCACGCACACCGCCATGAAATCGGCGATGCTGGCCGCAGAAGCCGTGCATAAGGCCTTCAAAGAGGGCGAGGAGGCGATGCTCGAATATCCGATGTCGCTTGAAAACAGCTGGGTTTACGCGGAGCTGTACAAGGTGCGCAATATTCGCCCCGCATTCCATCGCGGCCTGTGGGTGGGGCTGCTTTATTCGGCGTTCGACACCTATATTCTGGGCGGGAAAGCGCCGTGGACATTCGGCCACCATGAAGACCACCTGCAACTCAAACCCGTGCGCGAATCAAAAAAAATCCGCTACCCGAAAATCGATAATGTGGTGACGTTCGACCGCATGTCGTCGGTATTTTTATCCTCCACCAACCACGAGGAAAACCAGCCCTGCCACCTGCATCTGCACAACGATAAAATCCCGACCACCCATAACCTGCTGGAATATGACGCGCCGGAGCAGCGCTATTGCCCGGCGGGTGTGTATGAAATCGTGAGGGAGGAAGGGCGTCCGCGCCTGCAGATCAATGCGCAAAATTGCGTCCACTGCAAAACCTGCGATATTAAAGACCCCACGCAAAACATCCTCTGGGTGACGCCTGAAGGCGGCGGCGGGCCGAATTATGGGAATATGTGAATATGTGATTGCGAAAAAGCAAGGAATAAGATACTATCAGGCGTTAGTACATTAAGTAAATTGGGATGGGAGTTATGAGCAAAAATTTTCCACAAGAGGTTTTGGAATCGTTTGTAGGTTATAGTGTCCGTAATGAGAGCGATTCGAATCGTATAGTGGCAGAGATTATATTAGATCCCAGCAGGCTTACTCCGCAAAGCGGAGAAAGTGTGGATGATACACGACATCGTCTGGTAAACAGTGATTTACTAAAAGACTGGGCGCAACAAATTTCCGACAAAGCGGTTATGGTTTGGAACGTTGGGGAAAAACTAACGATGACATTTATGTTTGGTGTCGATCAGGAAATTGACCTTAAGATTTTTCAAGACGATATGAGGGTCTTGAAATTGCAAAGCGAAGACGCGCAGAGAGATGTAGCGACTGGCGGTCACCGAAAACGTTATTTCAGCACGCGGACAGCAGAAGATCCAGAGCAAACCCGGTAAATTGCGTCCACTGCAAAACCTGCGACATCAAAGACCCCACCCAGAATATCACCTGGGTCACTCCCGAAGGCGGCGGCGGGCCGAATTATGGGAATATGTGATTAGCGTGAAGGAGTTTCATAGGGATAGCCATGCCCACGGGCGATACGTTCAAATGTCTCGCTGAAAGACCGTTCGGGAGTCATGGCGCGCTTCCTCACATCCAGCATCTCGCTACTGATCGCGTCACATTTTTCAGCGGCAGCATCCAGACTTGCTTGTTCACCCTCAGTTAAAATATTCGTATAATTTTCTTTGGTTCCCCGCAGTTTTACTGCACATGCCGTCACCGCATCCGGCAGTGCCAGCAAGGCTTTCCCGGCGGCTGTTTCCGAGCTGTGGGTTGTATCAGGCGCGCTGAGTAATTGCCTGGCATGTTTGCCAGTAAGCTGTTTTAAAGAAGTGATGGACATTTCTTTTGGCATCGCCGCAGTGGATGCCGGACTGGATAAGAAAGTGTCGTCCAGCACTTGTTCTAGAAATGTCCTCAGCTCTGCGATGCTGCCTTTATGGTCGTTAATCCATAGCGCATTGGCGGCGGTTGTTTTGAGGGCAGTGTTTTCAACTTCGCGTATGGCGCTCAGCAGGTCTTGTAATTGCGTCTTATGTGATTGGGCATAAATGAACAGCGGCTGATATACCATTACAGCAGGGAATGGATCGGCATCGTCACTCCATGAATTGCGAGCCCCTGGAGTATCCACCGGTTGTGGTAATGGTTTGTGGGGATTTGAGGAGCCTCCTTTTTTTACCTCTGATGACATTGCTTCAGCCTCCATTAGTTCATGCATTGATGAGCTTCATTGTATCACCAAAATATGAAGCAATTATGACAATTTGGCAGGAAATTGCATTGTTTTCGCTGCCCTAACACTTTTTTTACACTTCTCTGCCATTGTAATTCTGCGTTCTTATTCAATTATCAGGGGGAAACATCATGGGTGCTGCCGTAGAAAATATCGCTTCGTCGAAACCGCATACCGGCGAAACCGCCACGATCACCATCGGCGGAAAAACCGTCACCTATCCGATCTATAAGGCCACCGAAGGCCAGAGCGTCATCGACATCAGCAAGCTCTACGCGGATACCGGCATGTTCACCTATGACCCCGGCTTCATGTCCACCGCCTCGTGCGAATCGAAAATCACCTTCATCGACGGCGATGAGGGCATCCTGCGCTATCGCGGCTACGATATCGATCAACTCGCCGAGCGAAGCGACTATCTTGAAGTAGCTTATTTGCTGCTCTACGGCGAGCTGCCGAATCCAAAAGAAAAAGAAGAGTATGTAAAACGCATCACCAACCACACGATGGTGCATGAGCAGTTGCATTTCCTGTATCGCGGCTTTCCCCGCGCTTCGCACCCGATGGCGGTCATGGCCGGGGCGGCGGCGTCGCTTGCGGCGTTCTATCATGATTCGCTGGATGTCAATGATCCGGCCCAGCGCGATCTTGCGGCGCTTCGGCTGGTGGCGAAAATGCCGACGCTGGCGGCCATGGCGCATAAATATTCGATCGGCCATCCCTTCATCTATCCGCAAAATGAGATGGGCTTCGCCGAGAATTTCCTGCACATGATGTTCGCGACGCCTTGCGCCAAATACCAGGTGAATCCGGTGCTGGCGCGTGCCATGGAAAAAATTCTCATCCTCCATGCCGACCACGAACAAAACGCATCGACGTCGACCGTGCGTCTTGCCGGCTCAAGCGGCGCGAACCCGTTTGCCTGTATGAGTGCGGGTATCACTTCGCTGTGGGGCGCGGCGCACGGCGGTGCCAACGAGGCAGTCATCAAGATGCTGCGCGAAATCGGCGATGTGAAAAACATCCCGGCCTTCATCGAAAAAGTGAAAGATAAAAATTCGAACGTGAAGCTGATGGGCTTCGGGCATCGCGTGTATAAAAATTATGACCCGCGTGCGACCGTGCTGCGAAAAACCTGCTCGGAAGTGCTGGCTGAACTCGGTCAGATCAACGAACCGCTGCTCAAAATTGCCGTGGAGCTGGAAAAAATCGCGCTCTCCGACCCGTATTTCGTTGATCGCAAGCTCTATCCGAACGTGGATTTCTATTCCGGCATCATCTACCGCGCCATGGGAATCCCGACCAAAATGTTCACCGTGCTGTTTGCGGTGGCGCGTACCGTCGGCTGGATCGCGCAGTGGAAAGAAATGGTCGAGGACCCGAAAAACAAAATCGGCCGCCCGCGTCAGCTCTTTACCGGCCCTGAACCACGCGCGTTTGTGGAACTCAAGAAGCGGTAATTAGGCTAGGGCCTTGGAGGAACGCCTGTATCGCCAGGCTTGCGTGCTTTTTCCTGACGTGCCACCCAATCTTCTTGTGCTTTTTGGCCAGCGGCAGCTATTTCTGCAATTATCTTAGCACTTGCCGCTGCATCATCACGATTTTCTTGTTGCGCATGCCGGGTGTCGTCGGGCGTTTCTAAGACAGGCTCTGATGGCCTTTTCGGTGGTTTATTTTGCATGGCTCATCCCTTTTAATTATTGAGATATATTAAAGTATTTTCCTTATGGAATCAAGCGCCAATGGCAGATTTTCGGCATTCGGTCCGCCGCCCTGGGCCATTTCGGGCTTCCCGCCGCCACCTTTGCCGCCGAGGACTTCCACTGCCGTTTTTACAAGTGTGGCTGCGTTATACAGATCGGTGAGGAATGTATCGACGCCGACCACCACGGAGGCTTTGCCATCTACATTGCTGCCGACCACCACGATGCCCGGCTCGATCTGTTTCAGATATTGCTCGGCCATGCCGCGCAAATCCTTGGGGTCGAGACCGTCGAACAATTTGCCGATAAACTGGATATTGCCGATTTTTTCGACCTGCACATCGCCGCCAGCACTAAGCGCCGCCGCTTTTTTCGCTTCGGCGATTTCTTTGGCAAGTTTTTTATTAGCTTCAATTTGTGCAGCAAGGATGGTCTGGAGTTCATTGATGGTTTTGGAAAATAATGCAGGAAGCTCTGCCAGAGCAGCGTTTTTGAGTTCGTCATTGCGACCCCGCACTTGTTGCGGGGGAAGCAATCCAGTTTTTGTGGCATCCGTCTGGATTGCTTCGTCGCCCGCAGCCCCTCGCAATGACGAGAGGAGTTTTTCAATTTCTTCCAGCATATAGCCGCGCACTGCTTCGCCGGTGACCGCTTCCAGTCGCCGGATACCCGCAGCCACCGAGCCTTCGGAGGTAATTTTAAACAGGCCGATATCGCCGGTGTTTTTTACATGCACGCCGCCGCAGAGTTCCACCGAATTGCCGATGGTAAGCACGCGCACCGTATCGCCGTATTTTTCCCCGAAGAGCGCCATTGCGCCTGCGGCAATCGCGTCATCCGGCGTCATTTCACGGCACAACACATCGCGGCTCATGGCGATTTGCGCATTCACTTCCTTCTCGATGACGGCAATTTCTTCTTTGCTGACGGGTTTATTGTGGCTGATGTCAAAACGCAATTTTTCTGCATCCACCAGCGAGCCTTTCTGCGTCACATGCCCGCCCAGCGCATCGCGCAGCGCCTTGTGCAGCAGGTGGGTGGCCGAGTGGTTTGAGACGATGCGTGTGCGGCGGGCGGTATCGATTGCGGCATGCACCTTATCGCCGACTTTGAGGTCGGATAATGCGAGCATATGATGCACATGCAAACCATCTGTTGGTTTCTGAGTGTCCATTACTTCCGCAATTACGTCATCCCGGCGAAGGCCGGGATCCATATCAGGCGGCTTGCTCGTGGATAGGCGTGGATCCCGGCCTTCGCCGGGATGACAATAAAGAAAACCTGTGTCGCCAATTTGGCCGCCCGACTCAGCATAGAAAGGAGTGCGATCAAGCACTATTCTGCCTTTCTTGCCTTTTGTTAGAACAGCATTTTCTCCCTTTATTTCGCCATCATCTGGCAATATGAACAGTATCTTTGCTTCACATTGTTCTTGTTGATATCCAACAAACTCCGTGGCACCCAACTTTTCTTTTATTCCAAACCAGATTTTTTCCACTTCTTTGTCGCCGGAGCCTTTATGCGCGGCGCGGGCCATTTCTCGCTGGTTTTCCATGGATTTCTCAAAACCGGCTTCATCAACACTGATGCCGCGTGATTTCAAAATATCCTGCGTGAGGTCGAGCGGGAAACCGTAAGTGTCATACAGTTTGAATGCTGCCTCGCCGGAGAATTTTGCACCTTTGCCAAGGTCGGCGCTTTCTTCATCCAATAGCTTAAGTCCACGCCCTAACGTCTCCTTGAAGCGTTCTTCTTCGGCGCGGAGATTTTCGATAATGCTGGCTTCGGCGCGTTTTAATTCCGGATATTGCGCGCCCATTTCGGTGATGAGTGAGGGGACAAGGCGGTACATCAGCGGGTCATTGCAGCCGAGCTGGTGGGCATAACGCATGGCCCGGCGCATGATCCGGCGCAGCACATAGCCACGGCCTTCGTTGGAAGGCAGCACGCCATCGGCGATCAAAAAACACGACGAGCGCAAGTGATCAGCGATGACCTTATGGGCGGCGTCTGTCACCTTGTAGCTGACACCTGACGACTGCTCAATCGCGGCAATCAGGTTTTTAAACAGGTCAATCTCATAATTGCTGTGCACGCCTTGCAGCACGGCGGCCAAACGCTCCAGCCCCATGCCGGTATCGATGGAGGGTTTGGGGAGGTTCAGGCGTGTGCCATCTGATTGTTGGTCGAACTGCATGAATACGAGGTTCCAGATTTCGACGAAGCGGTCGCCATCTTGTTCCGGGCTGCCGGGCGGGCCGCCGGGGATTTTGTCGCCGTGGTCGTAGAAAATCTCTGAACAAGGGCCGCAGGGGCCGGTGTCGCCCATGCTCCAGAAATTGTCATTCGTCGCGATGTGGATGATTTTATGGTCGGCAAATCCCGTCACCTTCTTCCAGTGATTCCACGCCACGTCATCATCATGATACACGGTGACGCATAACTTTTCCGGGTTCAGGCCGTAATCTTTGGTGAGCAGCTCCCAGGCGAGGTTGATGGCCTCTTCCTTGAAATAATCGCCGAAGCTGAAATTGCCGAGCATTTCAAAAAACGTGTGGTGGCGGGCGGTGTAGCCGACATTATCCAAATCATTATGCTTGCCCCCGGCGCGTACGCATTTCTGCGAGGTGGCCGCCCGCGAAAAGGGCAATTTCTCGACGCCGGTGAAGACGTTTTTAAACTGGTTCATCCCGGCGTTGGTGAACATCAAGGTCGGGTCGTTATGCGGCACGAGCGATGAGCTGGGGCGCACTTCATGGCCGTTTCGGGCGAAGAAATCGAGGAACGCCAAACGTATGTCAGAGGTGGTTTTCATAGGCGCTATTTAAGGAACGAAGGTCCTATCTTGCAAGCACTAATCTCAATTTTATCCCACACTTTACCCGTGATATACGGTTCGGCGGCCAGCCATGCGTCCAGTTCTGCGCGGCTTGGAAATTCACAGACGATGCAAGAGCCGATCATCTTCCCCGCATCGTCGCAGATTGCCGCGCCCATGTGCATATTGCCGGAGGCGCGGTAACGCTCGATGGTAGCCAGATGCGCTTCACGATTCGCAATCCGGCGGTTTAGGGCATCGGCGTCAGTGGCGTCATAGGCGGTGAGGAGGAATTGCACTTTATGCTCGATATTACTGTTTTGAGGACTGCAAAGGATTAAATGCCTCGCTAGCAATCTTTATTTGCATTGCAATTTGCCTTGGATTGGTGAAGACAATAGGACCACCTAAGGATGCATATAATCTATCTATGAGTGCGAGTTCTCCAGTGTCATAGATATCACCATTCATGGGTTTTTGCATTTGCAAGGCGTTTACAAACCTGGTTACGTCATCCCCAGAATGAAATACTCCCCTAAAATGGCTTGGTGGGCCTAACACATCCCTAGATGGTCCATCATCAAAGGAGCTAAACGCCTTCAGATGGGTGGTTTTAGGAAACAAATTCTTATATACAAGATCCATGTATTCTGCCTGTCGTCTGGTAATTTCTCTGATTACTAGAAGTATCTCCGGCCCATCCAGCCCAGTTTGATATTTTAATTCTTCAATTCCCGTAATGTCTGGATTCAGGTTAGTGGCCATATTCGATTCCTTACGCCGCGTCCTCCGCAACTTCTTTTTCCTCGCCTTTCAGCGCATTGCTGATGGCACCGGCATTGTCGCGGATTTTCTTCTCGATCTCAGCGGCCACCGTTGGGTTGTCTTTCAAATATTGCTTGGCGTTTTCCTTGCCCTGGCCGATGCGGTCGCCGCCGTAAGAGAACCAGCTGCCGGATTTTTCGACGATATTGGCTTTCACGCCGAGGTCGATGAGTTCGCCGACTTTGGAAATGCCTTCACCGTACATGATATCGAATTCCACCTGGCGGAAGGGTGGGGCCACTTTGTTTTTCACCACTTTCACTTTCGTGGTGTTGCCGACGACTTCTTCTTTATCTTTAATGGAGCCGGTGCGGCGGATGTCGAGGCGGACGGAAGCGTAGAATTTCAGCGCATTACCGCCGGTGGTGGTCTCCGGGTTGCCGAACATCACGCCGATTTTCATGCGGATCTGGTTGATGAAAATGATGGTGCAGTTGGTGCGCGAAATGCTGCCGGTGAGCTTGCGGAGTGCCTGCGACATGAGGCGCGCCTGCAGGCCCATGTGGGAATCGCCCATCTCGCCGTCGATCTCGGCTTTGGGCACGAGCGCGGCCACGGAATCGACCACGATCAGGTCGATAGCGCCTGAGCGAACCAGTGTATCGGTGATTTCGAGCGCCTGCTCGCCGGTATCGGGTTGCGAAATGAGGAGGTTGTCGATATTCACACCGAGTTTTTTGGCATAGACCGGGTCGAGCGCGTGTTCGGCGTCGATAAACGCGCAGGTGCCGCCTTTTTTCTGGCATTCAGCGATGACATGCAGGGTGAGGGTGGTTTTACCAGAGGATTCCGGGCCGTAAATTTCCACGACGCGGCCTTTCGGCAACCCACCGATGCCGAGCGCAATATCCAGCCCCAGCGAGCCGGTGGAGATGGCCTCCATGGCTTCGGCGTTCGCGGTGTCGCCGAGCTTCATGATCGAGCCTTTACCGAAGGCTTTTTCGATTTGGCTGAGTGCGGTTTCAAGTGCTTTATTCTTATCCATTGCATCCCCCTGTTAATAATGTTGAAGACAGACTCTACAAGCTTTTGCAGGGCGTTCAACGGTTATTTTTATTCGTTATCCACCACCTTGAAGAGTAGGGAGGCGGATACAGAAATGTTATCTTATATTTATAGTGTCCCATGGAAAAATATGTCACGGAAGGGGGCGGAATGCATTTTTCTGAACTATTTTACATTCACTTGAATTTAGAGGATTTTTTCTTCCCTTTATGCTTCCCTTTATGCTTACCCGCATGCGGGCGAGGGGAGGCGCTATAGCTGGCATCGGCGGGGAAAAACATCAGGCTGCCGGTCATCGCATTGGCCTCGGCGACGCGCACCAGCATCGGATCGCCGATGGTATATTGTTTTTTGGTGCGTTGCCCGCGAAAGCAGGAATGGCGTTTGTCATAAATGAAAAAATCCTGCCCCATGTGGCGCACCGGAATAAATCCCTGCACGCCGTTATCCGCAAGCGCCACGAACAGCCCATGCTCGTTCATCCCTGCAATCGTGCCGGAGAACACATTGCCGATCTGGCGGGCCATGTAGCTTACTTTGTAACGGTCGGAGGCATCGCGCTCGGCCATCATCGCCTTGCGCTCGGTTTCGGAGATATGCAGGGCAACAGTTGACAGGTGACGGGTGTCAGGTGTCAGATTTTTTTTCCTGTCACCTGCTACCTGACACCTGTCAACTAGATCGCACAACGATCTATGCACCACCAGATCGGCATAGCGGCGGATCGGCGAGGTGAAGTGACAATATTTCGCGAGCGCCAGCCCGAAATGCCCCAGATTCTCCGCCGCGTAATAAGCCTGCATCTGCGCCCGAAGCACGGCGGTATGGATCATAAAAGCGTTGGGTTCGCCCTCGCTTTTATGCAGCACATGGTTGAAATGCTTGGCCTTCAAATCACCCTTGGCCAGCCCGTAGCCGGACATTTTGAGAAGATTGCGCAAGTCCTCCAGCTTCTCGTCGGAAGGCGCTTCATGCACGCGGAAAATACCCGGCGCGTGATGCTTGATAAGAAAATCCGCCGCCGCCACATTCGCCGCAATCATGAAGGTTTCGATCAGCCGGTGGCTTTCCAGCCGCGCCTTGGGTGCGATGTTGGCGACATTGCCGGAGGCATCGAAAATAATTTTATATTCAGGAAGGTTTAAATCCAGCGCCCCGCGTTCATCGCGTTCCTTGGCGAGTGCGGCGTAGGCGTGCCAGAGTGGAGTGAGCAGTGACCAGAGTTCAGAGTTCAGTTTGCTTTTCTTTCTGGACTCTGAACTCTGGTCACTGAACTCTTCCACTTCCTCATACGTCAACCGCGCCCGCGAGCGCATGATGCCACGCACGAATTCATATTTTTCCACCTCGCCATTTTTATCGATCCACAAATGCACGGCGAGGCAATAACGGTCGTCGTCCGGCATGAGCGAGCATAAGCCGTTGGAGAGCCGTTCCGGCAGCATCGGAATCACCCGGTCGGGGAAATAGACTGAGTTGCCGCGTGTTTGTGCCTCATGGTCGAGCGCTGAGTCCGGCGTCACATAATGCGCGACATCGGCAATCGCCACCACCAGGTGGAAGCCGTCTTTGGTCGGTTCGGCAAATACGGCATCATCGAAATCCCTCGCATCGGCACCGTCGATGGTGACGAGCGGAAGTTCGCGCAGATCGACGCGCCCATCCGAAAGCACCGGCGGCTCCGCATCCTCGGCTTCGGCCAGCGCCTCGGGTGAAAATTCCGTGGGCAGCTCATGCATATGGGTGGCGATGAGGCTCGCGGCTTTCGGCGAACCGAGGCTGCCCAGCCGCTCGGTGATTTTGGCGTAGACCATGCTCATCGAGGGTGTGCCGGGTGTGGTGATGGCGGCGACCAGTTCGCCATGCTGCGCGCCGTTTAAATCACTCCGCGCCACCATAAAGCTTTCCTTGAGCTTGCGCGAGATTGGCTCAATGATGCCGCCGTCCGACGTCATCACCAGCATGCCGATCACATTCCTCGGCGCATCGCTCGGCAGCACGCGAATCGCCAGCGCCTGATAAAGATGCGGGTGGATGCGCCGGAGTTTCACCAATAATTTATCGCCGACGGTCGCGGCCTGCCCACGGCCCGATTCCGTTACCACGATATGCGGCGGTTTTCTTTTGACATCCCAGTTGACCGGCACGGCGACCAGCTCGCCATCTTCCGTGACCTCGGTGACTGCGACCACGCAGGTTTCCGGCAGATACGGGGATTGATTCTTGCGCCCACCACCGCGATGGGGCAGTTCTTTTGGATATCGTGCGGGTTTTCTATCTTTGGGCATGTACTACTCCTCAGATGTGAGCGGCTGCATGTTTGATAAAATCCTTTACCAGCACCCGTCCGATTTCGCTGGCGCAGAATTCCGGGTGCCATTGCACGCCGATGAGGAATTGTTGGCCGTAAGGCCCTTCCGGCGTGGCTTCGATGCCCTCGATTAAATAGCGCGAGGTGCCGTCTTTCTGGCGCACGACATCGGAGAGCGCGCATACGCGCAAACCCTCGCCCACCGCCTCGATCGACTGGTGGCGAAAACTATTTTCCATGATGACGGTGGGCAGCCCCGGCGATTTGCTCTGCACAAAATGCATCTGAATTTTTTTGGCAATGATGGACATCCGCGTGGCCGGCTCGATGAGCACGGCTCGTGTGCCTACTTCGCCCGGAATATTATATTGGTTTTGCGTGAGGCGGTCATGCCCGATCATATCCGGAACATGCTGGTGCAGCGTGCCGCCGCACAGCACGTTGAGGCGCTGCATGCCGGCGCAGATGCAGAGCATCGGCATTTTCTGCTGCAACGCCCGCTTCATGAACGCCATTTCATATTTCGCCCGCGCCTTGGCATGCTCGCATTCCAGCTCGCTGCGGGTGGCGGGGTGGATTTTGCGGCGCGGATCGCCGTCGGGATAGCGCTGGATGTAATGGATAGGATCGACATCAAAATCGCTGCCCATGATGACGATGCCGTGCAATTGGTCGAAATCTTCGCGCATGTTGCGCTTGATGTGATCGTCGATCACCATCGGGGCGCCCCCGGCTTCCGACACCCGTTTAATCATCGCCTGGGCGGAGGGCGTGTTCACGTCGGCGCAACTGATGGCAATGACGGGTTGGGCAGGATTATTGGTCATGCATGTTTAATGTTTCAGCGCCTTCACCAGGTCTTCGGTGACTTTCTTGGCGTCACCGAACAGCATCATGGTGTTATCCTGATAAAATAAATCATTTTCAATGCCAGCATAACCGGCATTCATGCTGCGTTTGATGAACAGCACGGTTTTTGCAGCACCCACATCCAGCACCGGCATGCCGAAAATCGGGCTGCTGGAATTATTCTTGGCTGCCGGGTTGGTGACGTCGTTGGCGCCGATCACAAAAGCAACATCGGTGGTGGCGAATTCGGAATTGATATCTTCCAGTTCAAAT
Organism: Alphaproteobacteria bacterium; assembly: GCA_033763575.1. GTDB lineage: Bacteria > Pseudomonadota > Alphaproteobacteria > Rickettsiales > SXRF01 > JANRKF01. The sequence continues at coordinate 14,389 of JANRKF010000030.1, forward strand.
ACGCTGTCATAGGGCACGTTCGCCTCAGCGAGCAGTACGTTCATATGCCCCGGCATGCGTCCTGCGACGGGGTGAATGGCATATTTCACCGTGACGCCTTCTTTTTCCAGCTCGCTTGCCAATTCGCGCACCGCATGCTGCGCCTGCGCCACCGCCATGCCATAGCCGGGCACGATGATGACCGACGCGGCGTTTTTCATGAGATAGGCCGCGTCTTCCGCGCTGCCTGCTTTGACAGGTTTATCGGAGGCCGCGCCCGCCGCTTCTGCGGTTGCCTGCGAGCCGAATCCGCCGAAAATGACATTGATGATCGAGCGGTTCATCGCCTTGCACATGATGTAGGAAAGGATCGCGCCCGATGCGCCAACCAGCGCCCCGGTGATGATGAGCAGCGGGTTTCCGAGCGTAAAGCCGATGCCTGAGGCCGCCCAGCCGGAATAGCTGTTCAGCATCGAGACCACCACCGGCATGTCGGCGCCGCCAATGGGCAATATCAGCAGGAAGCCCAGCGCGAACGCCAGCAGCGCCATAAGGATAAAGATCATCTTCGATTCCGACGCGCAGAAAACGATCAGCAGCAATAAAATGCCTGCGGCAAGCGCGGCATTGAGAAGATGCTGTCCGGGAAAACGCAGCGGCTTGCCGGAAAGCAGCCCTTGCAGCTTGGCGAAAGCAATCACCGATCCGGAGAAAGTAATCGCGCCGATCACCGTGCCAAGCCCCATCTCCAGCAGGCTGCCGAAATGCAGATCACCGCTTGCGCCGATGCCATAACTCTCCGGCGACCACAGCGCCGCCGAGGCGACCAGCACCGCCGCCATGCCCACCAGCGAGTGGAAGGCGGCGACCAGTTGCGGCATCGCCGTCATCGCGATTTTACGGGCGATGCCGGTGCCGATAAGGCCGCCGATCAGGATGCCAAACAGGATCAGGCCGTAATTGCTGATCACGTCGAGCGCCAGCGTGGTGAGGATGGCGATGACCATGCCCGCCATACCAAGAACATTACCACGCCGCGCCGATTCCGGCGACGACAGGCCTTTAAGCGACAGGATAAAAAGCACTGCCGCGACGAGGTAAAGGAGGGTGGCGGTGTTATTCATTATACTGACCTTCCAATTGCATCGGACAAATCCTGCCCTGATTCTGCGAACCGACCGCTATCGAGCATGCGACTGATTATTTCTATTCCTTTATCCCCTATGGCAGCTTGCTTTTGCTGCTCCGTAAGCGACTGCTCCATGGCATTATAGCTGCTGGCCGTATTATCCCCGGAATATCCCTGAGATCCGGTAAATTTAATGCCATGACTCTGGAAAAAAGCGCGCACATCACGCACCACCGCAGTATCTAACGAATCACCCGTGCTGGATATTGTCTCACGCAGTGTAACAGCCATCGCGTTTAAAGCTTTCTGGGAAGGAGGGTCTTCAAGATAATCCCCTCTTGTCTCAATATCCCGCGCCCGCACGGCCCGCATGACGCGTGACCGAAGATTTTCATTGAAATCATGTTCCACCGCTTCGTTCAGCAGGTTCGTGATGCCCACAATCGCATTGTGCACGCCACGTTTACGGTTACGATCAAGGCCAAAATTGGGATATACCTGATGAAACAGCTCCACTACTTCGCCCCATGTTGGCATCCGGTGCAAATCTTCGTTTTTTTGTTGTAACAATTCACAGAATGCTTTTTCATCAGGTTCCTCTTGATTCAGCATCATTTCCCGGACACGTGCTTTCATCCCCTCCAATGCTTGATGCGACATGAGCCGACCTTCCCAGTCCTTAGAAAAATAATTTATAATCTGTCCGAACATAATAATTAATCACACATATTTTCTAAGGTTGAACGACACACCCCGCACCGGCGTTTTCCGGGATGGAGCACGGCAGAATTATTGGCCTTTCATATCACAACTGCCTTTGCTGCAACTTTTGGATTTACAGACCATGCCGAGGATCACGCCCGCGCCCGCGCCCTGCACGAGGTACGCGATGAACCATTTTACGGCGAGATCGCCCGGAATGGCCAGCCAGATATAGTTGGAGGCATGGGCAAGCCCCATCAGCAGGCCGACTTTGATGCCGAAGCACAACCCACCGGACTTTATCGGGCAGCAGCTCGATGCGGCTTCGGGATTGCACTGGCAGGTCGGGCCGCATTTGCAACTGCGGAATTTTTTGAAAAAGCAGACCAGCACCGCCGCCAGCGCCGCATGATAAGCGATGCAATAGCCGAAGAATTGCTGCATTTCCTCCTGCGGGCGCCACAGGCTCGCGGTGGCTTCATAATCCGCCATCAGCAGATGGCCATGCACCAGCCAGTCATAACCGAATAAGAAAGCAAACACCGCAATAAAACTGATGATGCATGTCTTGGGGCAGCATTTTTTAGTATTTTCCATAACGTCCTCCATGGGGTAATTATTTCTTAGGTTGTTTTTTCTGGAACATCGCAAGCATCCGCTGCGTCACCACAAAGCCGCCGAAGATATTGATGCTGGCGATCACGACCGCGATGAAGCCCGCGAGATGCGAAAATCCGTAGCCTTCCGGCCCAAGCGCGATCACAGCGCCGACGATGATGATGCCGGAAATGGCGTTGGTCACCGCCATCAGCGGCGTGTGCAGCGCGGGCGTCACCTTCCACACTACATAATAACCGACGAAGCAGGCCAGCACGAAGACCGCCAGCCCGAAAATAAACGGATCGACACCGTTCGCATGCTGCATTTGCAGCTGCATGGCATTGATGTCCTCTGCCAGCCCCGCCGACATCTGCGCCAGCTGTTCGGCTTTTTCATTCACGCTATCAGGATCCACCATACCGAGCCTCCCCGCTTGCCATTAATTCGATTGCGCGAAGATGGGAGAATCCACATTCAGCGTCACGATTTTCCAGTCATCAAACACGCTGTCTCTCCTGACCTCCATGCTCATGATGGCGGGCGCATGGTCATAGGTCATTTCGCATTTATAGGCGGCGGAAATAGAGGATTCCGGATGATGCAGGGTGGCCATAGTTATAAGGTCGCACGTGCCTTTTTTCAGGCTACCAAGCCGTTTGAGCGCATCGAAATATTCGGTGGTGGATTGTTTGGCTTTATTCAAATTTCCCATCAGGATGGGGTGGGCGCGCATATCCAGTTCCGCCGAGTCCCAATTGGCCGACATCGCCTTCGCCGCGCTCATGATAAAATTGGCGCTGCCGCGCTTACTCAGAAGGCTGACAGAATAATCCTTCGCATAGCCGCCAAGTATCAGCGCGATGACGACAAGTGCAATATATTTAAGCGTGGTATATTTAATGTTCTTCATGTGACCCTTCATCTATATAAATTGTTTATGCACAGTTTGTCCGTTTTTAACGAGCAACGCACCCGCTACCAGCTCGTCATCCCACTTTGCTTCTGGCAGCAGCAAAGTGGAGATAAAATTATACAGGTTGCGCGAATAGAGGCTGCTCGCATCCACCGCCACCCGTGACGGCATGTTGGTGTAGCCGATCAATATCACGCCGTGCTTCACCACCACCTTATCCGCCTCGGTGAGCGGGCAGTTGCCGCCGCTGGCCGCTGCCAGGTCGACGATCACGCTGCCGGGCTTCATGGTTTTCACCATCTCCTCGGTAATAAGCACCGGCGCGGGCCGCCCGGGAATAAGAGCCGTTGAAATGACCATATCCTGTTTCCTGATCGTCTCGGCGATGAGCTCGCTTTGCTTGCGTTTATATTCATCGCTCATTTCCTTGGCGTAGCCGCCCGCCGCATCGCCGGATTCTTCCGCTTTCACTTCGATGAATTTGGCGCCGAGCGATTCCACCTGTTCCTTTGCCGCCGTCCGCACATCGAACGCGGAGACAATCGCGCCCAGGCGTTTGGCGGTCGCAATCGCCTGCAACCCGGCAACGCCCGCGCCGAGAATAAGCGTTTTAGCGGCAGGCACCGTTCCCGCCGCCGTCATCATCATCGGCAACACTTTTCCGAAAGCGTTCGCTGCTTCAACCACTGCGCGATACCCGGCAAGATTGCTTTGCGAAGATAATACATCCATCGCCTGTGCGCGGCTGATGCGCGGCAGCATTTCCAGCGAAAAGGCGGCGATTTTCTTTTTGTTATATTCGGCGAATAAATCCTTATGCGCGAAGGGCTCCAGCATACCCACCAGCGTCGCGCCTTCCGGAATCATCACGATTTCTTCGGCAGAGGGGGCGGCCACTTTAAGCACAATATTTGCAGGAGAGAGCGCGTCTTTCGCGCTTGCAACCAGGGTTGCGCCCGCCGCCTCATAATCGCTGTCGGCAATGGAAGATGCCGCGCCTGCGCCACGCTCCACCAGCACTTTCGCGCCGAGCGCCACATATTTTTTAACTGCATCAAAGCTCGCCGCAACGCGGGATTCACCAGATCTGGTTTCTTTGATGATGGCAAGTACGGTCATATGATTCAGTCATAGAATATTTCCGAATCACAGGGAAGGAATAAATTAAAAAAAACACCCGGCAAAAAATTATCCGATGTCCATATCCATGCCACGCATCGGTGCGGCGGATGCGAAGGTTTGCGGTGAGATGCTGCCAAGGCTTTCGATGGGTATGCTCGGCGCGAAGGATTCGACGAACGAGCCGAGGCTCATTCCCGAATCGCCGAGCGACGCTATAAAATCGCCGAGCGACCCCATCGCGCCGCCTTCGCCACCGCCGCCGACACCCGCCGCCATATCGGTGATGTTGCGGTTGGAAAACACCATTTTAAGCGCGCGCCAAATAAAATTCCCCTGATTGGTCGCCATCACCGCAAGGCCCTGAATTTTTTTATCGAGAGGCCCTTGCGAATCGAACATTTTGGTGGGAGCGGCATTTTCCGGATCGTTCATGTTAGGCAATAAGCCGCCGCTGAGACGCGCAACCATCCCGACCCTGCCCGCGATCGCCTTGGTGATGAAATCGGCGAAATCGGACTGCTCCTCTTCGCCGCCGGCGCTCGCGGCTTGGCCCGCCGCAAGCTGCGACTGCAAATCGGAAAGGCTGATGCCGCCCTGTCCAGCACTCATGGCCATGGTTATGTTCTCCTATTACGGTTCACTCTAACATATTTTTGCGCGAAATCATACCCCGCATCTGCCATATCGGCCAAAGCCGCCACTTTCCCGATGATAATCAGGGATGGGGACTGGACTTTTTCTGCCTCGACCGTTGCGGGTAACGCACTCAGACGAGCGGTGAAAACGCGCTGCTGCGGCGTGGTGCCGCGCTCGATGATGGTGGCCGGAGTATCAGAAGCCACGCCATGCGCCACCAGATTTTTAACAATCTCCGCAATATTCACCAGCCCCATATATATCACCAGCGTCGTATCCGGGTCAGCGAGGCTTGGCCAGTTAAGCTCCAGCGGTGCGCTGGTCGCATCCTGGCGGTGGCCCGTAATAAAACGCACGCTGCCCGCCAGCCCGCGATGGGTGAGCGGAATACCCGCCGCCGCCGCGCAGCCCTGCGCCGAGGTGATGCCGGGAATAATTTCATGAGGCACCTTCGCGGCGCGGAGCGCTTCCATTTCCTCGCCGCCGCGCCCGAACATGAACGGATCGCCGCCTTTGAGGCGCACCACCCGCGCATATTTTTTAGAAAGCGTGACGAGCAACTGGTTGATTTCTTCCTGCGGCATCGCCTTATGCTTGCAGCTCTTACCCGCATAGATTTTCGGCACGCCACGCGGAATGAGCGCCATGATCTCCTCCGATACCAGCCGGTCATAAACGATGATATCGGCGCGCTCAATCGCCCGCAACGCCTTCACGGTCAGCAATTCGGGATCGCCCGGCCCGGCCCCCACCAATATTACACCGTTGTAATTCACCCGTCACCTCTACGCTATTGCATATGCGGTAACATTGTGGCATAGATGTGCGCCTTACGTCTATCTATTTTAAACCAAGCAAAGGACAGGATTATGAAATTCACCCCACTCATCGCAGCGCTGGCTGTCACTTCATTGCTTACCGCATGTGCTGAACAGGGTGGCCAACCTGGGAACGGCGTGATGCAGGGCGGCAACGTCAACAAGGCGGATGTCGGCACGCTGGCCGGTGCGATCGGCGGCGGTATCATCGGCAGCAACATCGGCGGCGGCAAAGGCGCGATCGCCGGCACGATTGCCGGTACACTGCTGGGTGGTGCACTCGGCAGATCCATCGGCACCTCGCTGGATAACGCCGACCGCGCGGCCTATAGTCAGGCGTCGCAACGTGCGCTGGAAACCGCGCAGCCCGGCCAGAGCTTGCCATGGAGCAATCCGAACAGCGGCAATTCCGGCAGCATCACCCCGAAAGGCTATTACCGCAACGCGCAGGGCGATTATTGCCGCGAATACACCCAGACCATTAAAGTCGGTGGTAAAACCGAGCAGGGTTTCGGCACGGCCTGCCGTGCGCCAGACGGCACCTGGAAGATTGTGGAGTAACCACCGGGCATGAGTTCAGAATCGCAGGAAATTGCAGCGGTCATTCCAACCGGATCGCTGATGAAAGGCAAACGTGGCCTGATTATGGGCGTTGCCAACGATAAATCCCTCGCATGGGGGATTACTAAATATCTGCATGCGCAGGGCGCGGAGCTGGCCTTCACCTATCAGGGTGAGGCGCTGGAGAAGCGGGTGCGCCCGCTGGCCGCCGAAGTTGGATCGGACATTGTTCTGCCCTGCGATGTCACTGAGATGGCAAGCGTGGATGCCACATTCGCTGAGCTGCAAAAGCGCTGGGGCACGATGGATTTCCTCGTGCATGCCATCGCTTTTTCCGACAAGAACGAGCTGAAGGGCAAATATGTCGATACCTCGCTCGATAATTTCCTGCTCACCATGAACGTCTCCTGCTATTCTTTTACGGCGGTTGCCAAGCGCGCCTCCGAGCTGATGCCGAACGGCGGCAGCATGGTAACGCTCACCTATTACGGCGCGGAAAAAGTTGTTCCGCATTACAACGTGATGGGCGTGGCGAAAGCGGCGCTCGAATGCAGCATTAAATACCTCGCCGCTGATTTGGGGCCGCAGAATATCCGCATCAACGGTATTTCCGCAGGGCCGGTGAAAACGCTGGCTGCCTCAGGCATCGGCGATTTCCGCTATATCCTCAAATGGAATGAATATAACTCGCCACTGGGCCGCAACACCACCATCGAGGATGTCGGCGGGGCAGGGGTGTATCTCTTGTCGCAATTAGGCCAGGGCACCACCGGCGAAATCCTGCATGTCGATTCCGGCTACCATGTCGTCGGCATGAAGCGGGTGGATGCGCCCGATATTGCTACGGTGTAGTTATGTCAAGCGTTGCAACAGGGGCAGGTGGTGGCGGCGAGGATAAACCGAAATACGACGATGTTGGCAAAAATTCAGCTGGGAGGCTTGCACATTTTTTTTCCGGAGACAAAAATTTTAATACGCTTAAAATGCTGATAGATTTATTTCCTCAGAAAAAAGTTTGGAAAGAGAATGTTATTACCTTATCATTTGAATGGCCATATAGTCATATTAGTGCCCACCACGATGAGCTAGAAGGTGATATTCAGGAGCTGCATGATGACGATGTGCAGAATAGTGTAGTCTTTAGGTTTAATGATTCAACCTCGAGAACTATCCAACTGAGCTTTGTCAGAAGCCAAGGATTGCTTGAGAAACTAAATGAAGCTTACAATAATGCTGATATCCTAAGAAATCAGACTGTGGAAGCTGCACACCTTCAAGTTCCCCCTGCTGAAAGCCCTGCGGGCACTGTTATTGGCACTGCTTCTGAGACATCCCTAGGACCACCTCACCACTACGACTCTCTTCTCACATTCTTGAACGAAGCACAGGATAGACTTGGGTCGTTTCACTCTCGAATTGAATCGACGACTAATACGAGCGTCGAGAAACAAGTGCTCAACCTCAGCCGAAGTAGGGGGGATGGTCTTAGAGGAGGTGATATTGTAAGAACCACTAAGGAGGTGATCTCACTTGCAGACAAGCCGCACCTTAGATTCGACCATGATTATAATCGCCTCATTGCCGCAATAGATAAGACCCGACAAGAATTAGCTATCGCAAGGCGGCTAAAAAACAATCAAGCACCTCAGCTGACATTGCTCGAAACATTATCCGAACTCGGAGTGATTTTGCATGGTGAAGAGACTTATTTGGGAAAAATCGCAAATCGGCCACATAAAGCTGTTGCAGATGATCCAGATAAAGAGTGGCCAGGCCTAACTGAGGCGTTAACTTGGTTAGATAGCTTTTATCAAGCTGTTGAGTCAGCAAAAGCCGCGACTCAGGGAAGATTGCTTGCGCAGCAAAAAGGGAAATCTAGCGCTGCTACTCCCGGCGATCTCTAGAGTCCGTCATCACCCCACATTCCCGTTATAGAAATAGGTGCCAAGGCCGATGGTGAAGATGAAGCAGCCGTAGAGGCTGTGTTCGACCCAGACCAGCGCCAGCGAGCGGTGGCGCAGATAGGTGTCGGAGAATAGCACGCCGCCGATGGTGCATAAAAATACCGCCACCCAGTTTTCAAAAATGATATGCGCCCAGCCGAACACCAGCCCGGCGACAATGAAAATCGTGGTGCGGCTGGAAAAAAGCGCGGCGTAGCGGCTGTGAAATAAACTGCGATAGAGAATCTCCTGCGGCAGCACGGAGAGTAATGGATAGAGCAGCAATATCAGCAGCCACAGCCGCGTGCGCTCCAGCGGCAGGGAGAGCGCACGGTCCGGCAGCAGTACGAATAACATGCCGACCAGCACGATTGCGCAGGGGGCGAAACGACGTAATACCCTGCTGATGCCTTTGGCCACCTCCGGCCAGTTCCATTCGGATTTTAACGAAAACTTTCCGTTGCGGCAGAGCCGCCACAGCCCGTAAAACGCGAACACCCACAGCACGGTGAAGCGCACGCTGCGCTCCTGTTCCAGCAATAATAGGAGGGGAAGTCCCCCGAAGATGAGGAAGAATTCTGCAAAGAGCAGGTAATATTGTTGTTGTTTTGACATCGGATTATGCGCAAACTATAGCTCATCATAGCATTCCTTGAGGACATTGTCACATGAGTTTCAATTCGTTCGGCCATATTTTCCGCGTTACCACATGGGGTGAGAGCCACGGCGAGGCGATCGGCTGCGTGGTCGACGGCGTGCCGCCGCTGATTCCGCTCTCCGAGGACGACATCCAGCCATGGCTCGACAAGCGCCGCCCGGCGCAGAATAAATTCACCACCCAGCGCAAAGAATCCGACACCGTAAAAATTCTCTCCGGCGTCTTCGAGGGCAAAACCACCGGCGCGCCGATTTCGCTTGTCATCTGGAACGAAGACCAAAAATCCAAAGACTATGCCGACATCAAGGACAAGTTCCGCCCCGGCCACGCCGATTACACCTATTTCGCCAAATACGGCATTCGCGATTATCGCGGCGGCGGCAGGTCGAGCGCCCGCGAAACCGCCATGCGCGTGGCGGCAGGCGCCATCGCCCGCAAGATCATCGGCAGCATGACCATCACCGGCTATATGGTGGCGATGGGCGATAAAACCATCGATCGTGCGCGTTTCGATATGGATGAAATCGCCAACAATCCCTTCTGGTGCCCCGATGCGAAAATGGCGGCGGAATGGGCGGAGAAACTCGATGCCATCCGCAAATCCGGCTCGTCCATCGGCGCGGTGATCGAGGTGGTGGCGGAAGGCGTGCCCGCCGGTCTCGGTGCGCCGATTTACAAAAAACTCGATGCCGATTTGGCGGCTGCCATGATGAGCATCAACGCGGTCAAAGGCGTGGAAATCGGCGATGGATTCGCCGCCGCCGCGCTTTCCGGCGAGAAAAATGCCGACTGCATGCGCAAAGACGGCGACAAAATAAAATTTCTCTCCAACCATGCGGGCGGGATATTGGGCGGCATTTCCTCCGGCCAGCCGGTGGTCGTGCGTTTTGCGGTGAAGCCCACCAGCTCGATTCTCACCGAGGTGGAAACGGTCGATATCCACGGCAACAACACCACCATCCAGACCAAGGGGCGGCATGACCCGTGTGTCGGCATTCGCGCCGTGCCGGTGGGCGAGGCGATGATGGCGTGCGTGCTGGCCGATCACCTGCTGTTGGCGCGGGCCAACAACAAAGCCTAATCGGCGCGGATTTCTTCGGATAGCATATCGACCGCCGTGGCGAAATAGCGCGAGCGGTTCCATTTCAGGATCACCTTGTAATTATCGTAGACGATATAGGGCACGGCGTCGGCATCGCGCCCGACCATGATTACCGAAGCAGGCAGCGCATTATTCACCAGCGGGCTGCCGTCGTTATAGGTCACGCCGAGATCGCGCCACTGCCGGGTGGTTTTGGTGGTTTTGATATCGGTGAGCGCCATATCGAAATTGGCAGGAAGCTGCACCGGCATGGAAATTTCTCCATCCAGTTTCCAGCCTTCCGATTCCAGGTAATGGGCGATGGAGGCAAACACATCGTCCGTCGTATTCCAGATGTCGCGCTTGCCGTCGTCATTATAATCCACCGCATATTTCAAAAAGCTCGAAGGCATGAACTGGCACTGGCCCATCGCGCCCGCCCATGAGCCGCTCATTTCCTCCACGGTGATATGGTCGCCATCGAGGATTTTCAGCGCGTTGATCAGCTCGTCATGGAAGAAATCCCGGCGGCGGCCTTCATAGGCAAGGGTGGCCAGCACATCGACCACCGGGTAGTTGCCGGTATTTTCGCCGTAGCTGGTTTCGATGCCCCACAGCGCCACGATGATCTCGCGGTCGACGCCATATTTCTTTTCAATCGCCTTCAATATGTCTTCGTTTTCTTCGGCCAGCCGCTTGCCTTCCTCGATGCGCTTGCCGTTCAGCACCACTTCCAGATATTCCGGCAGGGTTTTACTGCCCTCCGGCTGCTTGCGGTCGAGCTTGATCACATCGTCCATCGGCGCGGTGGTGGTGAATACGGTGTCCAGCGTCTGCTGCTTGATACCCTGCGAAAGTGCGTCTTTCTTAAATTGAGCAAGCCAGTGGTCGAAGCTTTCCTGCTTGGCCAGCGCGGGCGTGGCGATAAAAACCAGCAAAACACATAGAAATCGCATGGGGAACCTTTATAACAGAGCAATGTTTGAACGCTCCATACAAGACATACTCGCCGCCCGATTGCAACCACTGCCTGCATTGGTGATGGCCGGAAGCCTGCGCAAGGATATTGACGAGCTGGTGGCGCTCCACCACCCGGCGGGCAGCCTCGCGGTGATTGACGATGTGGATACCGGCACCGCCTATGGCGACTTGGTATTCCGCGCACTCAAAGGCCGTTACGAAGCCACGCACATCACCCTGCGGCGCGGCGTGCGGGCGGATGAGGAGGCGCTCGCCGAGATCGAAACAAAGTCCAAACGCGCTGATTTGCTGGTGGCAGTGGGCAGCGGCACCATCAATGATTTGGTGAAGTTCGCGGCGCATCGTGCGACAAAACCTTATATTATTTTTCCCACCGCCGCGTCGATGAACGGTTATGTCTCCGCCAACGCCTCGATTCTCATGGGCGGCCACAAACAATCGCACGAAGCCAGCCTGCCGCTTGCGGTGCTGGTCGATGCGCAGATGCTGGTGGCGGCGCCCGCCCGCCTGTCGCAGGCTGGGCTGGGGGATAGCCTTGCCCGACCGACCGCGCAGGCAGACTGGCTGCTGTCGCATCACCTGACCGGCGAAGCCTATGACGATGCGCCCTACCAGCTCACCCAGCCCTATGAGGCGCAGGTGTTTGGGCAGGCTGAGGGCGTCCGGCGCGGCGATGCGGAGGCCATCGAGGCGCTGTTCACCTTATTACTGCTCTCCGGTTTTGGTATGACGATAGCGGGCAGCAGCAGGCCTGCAAGCGGCGCCGAGCACATGATCGCGCATATGCTTTCCGACGGCTCGCGGCTGCATGGCGAGGAAATCGCGGTGACAGCCGTGGAGATGGCGGCGCGGCAGGCAAAATGCATGACTCAGAAAAACATTTTCATCTTACCGGCGGAAGACGGTTCGCGGCGCGAACAGCCCACCATTGCCGCATGGGAAAAGGCGAAAGAAGCCATGCAGGCTATTCACATTCCGCCGCAGGAGCTGGAGCTGATTCGCAAAAAAGCGGGGCTGCCGGAAAGCTATGAAGCATTGGGCTGGAGCGCGGAAGAGGTCGCCGGGGCATTGGCGGGCGCACGTTTCACAAGAGATCGGTTTACTTGCCTGGATGTGGAATAAGCGCCAGCAGCGAAAGTTTCGGATAGAGCACCGGCAGGATAACCGCAAAACCAAACGGCACGCTAAGCGCCAGCGGCTTATGGCGGAGCACGGCCAGCAGGAAGAAGAGGGCGGTAAAACCCAGCATCAGCACGGCAAATAGCAGGAGCTGCGCCTGCCCGACACAGATTGCGCCAACCGCGATCATCTGCGCCTGCGGTGGCAGCATATAAACATGCCCGACTTTTTGAATGGCTTTCCGCCACAGGAAAGCACCGGCCAGAAGCCCGGTGAGACCCGACTGCACGAAGCCGTAAATCGAGCCGTCGGCGAGCGTGCGGTAAATCATTCCACAGACGACGAGGCATAATAATATTTTGCCCATGATGATGCGGTCGTTCGCTTCAATGGCCGCGAGCGTAATCAAAAATACGCCGATAAAAGCAATCAGCATGAAATATTCGCCGTAACCATGCTGGAAAAAAGCGAGCACGAACAGGAGGCCGACCAGCAGCTCGGTCCATGTGTGCGACACCGGGTAGGGCTGCTTGCAGTAGCGGCAGCGGTGACGCAGCCACAGCGCTGAAAACACCGGGAACAAATCCGCCGTTTGCAAAAGCGTGCCGCAATTGCCGCAATAGGGCGTTTTATCGAGAATCAACCTGCCGCGTGGCAGGCGGTGCACCAGGCTGCACGCATAATTACCCACGGCGAATCCACAGGCCAGCGACCAGATGATGCCGCAGAGCACATAGCCGATTTTCATGTCCCAGATGGCGTCGAACATATCAATTATCAGCATTGTGCGTCGGGTTAAGCACCGAATCGACATAGCGCCCCTGAAACAGCGCGATGCCGATCGACTGCCCGAAATCGATTGCCTGTTTTTTATCGCAGCGGCAGAGGATAACGCGGCTGGGACCGTTGGCGCTCACCGCCTTGATGAGGTCCTGGCGCTGCAATCCCGATTCCATGACCACCGCATTCCACTGCACCTTGATGAGGTCGACACCGAGCTTGTCGCGCTGGATATGGTTCAGGCTGTCGGTCGTCACCCCGTCGAGGCACACGCGATAGCCGAGCGCCTGCATTTCCCGGCGGGCGATATTAAAACCGGCCATATCGACAAACGCATCGACCAGCGGCACTTCCAGCACAATACCTTTTTTGATCGCCGGGCTGAGCGACCGGTCAAATTCCTGAAACCGATCCGAGAGCAAGGTTTCGGTATTCATATTGATACTCACCGGCTGCGTGAGGTAGCGGTCACGCTCGTTTTTCAGGAAGTCGAGCATGCGCATATCGAGCAGTTGCGTCAGGTAGCGGAACAGCCAGCGATTGCTGAAAAAATCGATATCGGCTTTGAGCACGGTGCTCAAATGCGACATATGCATATACAGCTCATCGAACATTTTACGCACCGGCAGCCCGGTTTGTATGGCGCAGATCGACTGGTTGCGAATGATATTGCCGATGCCCAGATGCTGCAATTCGCGTTCAAGGTTGGCCAGTCGCGTCACCGTCAAATTTTCACGGGCGGAGATGGAAGTCACCGAAGCAGTTTCGGTTTCCATTTTGGAATCCATTTTTTCGGCGATGGCGGCAGCGATTTTCTCGGCGCGGGCGGAGGTTGGGCGGCGCATGGTCATCGCCATCCGGCGCGTCGACAGCTCCATGAAATCCTGCCAGTCCTCCTGCAAATCATAGTCGGTATAAAAGGCCGGGTTTTCCTGCCCGTCATCGGTATAGGCCAGCGGGTCGTCCATATAAAGATAGCGCAGCTGGAACACGAGTTTATTCTGCAGGGTTTTTTCCAGCCCGTAACAGACCAGGATGATGCTTGAATCCTGCAACACGAAAATACCGCCGTCGAAATTTTTGAGCAGGTCGTTGATGAGGTTCACCGCGATCTTGATCTGGTATTCGCTTTTGAACTGGTCCATCAGGTCCGACAGGTGGAAATGCACGGCCTTCCAGCCTTTCGGGTCCGTCACCGAATTCAGGGCTTCGACCAGTTTCGCTTCCGCATTACGCTGAAAAAGTTGCATCACCATGGCATTCAATTTCCTGTTATACGTTTCGAGACAAACGCTTCCAGCGCCTGCGTATCGGTTTGCAACGATGGATCGCCCACAGGGCCGCTCCACCGCACCGTCATCGTCGGCACATTTTCCGTGGAGAGATCCGGAAATTTAAACGTGCCCGACAAATTGATATCCCATGGAAGCAACCTGAAGTCGCCGCCGACAGTACCAACAACCCGGCCCGTTTTCAAGGCGATACCGGGGATGATAATGCTGCCCTTCTGGATATTGATGGCGCCGTCGGCGCTGTAATCGCCGCTGCCTCCGACCACCGCCAGATTGACGTTGTTAAACACGTCGGCGGCGGTGCGCGAAACCGATACGGCATTCGAAACACCGGCCATATCGAAGCCGCGGATATTCACGCCGCGACCGGCAACCAGCAATTTACCGGTGGCCTGCGAGATCCACGATAATATGTTGATGCCGGAGGTATCGATGGTGCCGCTGATGCTCGCCCGGCCATGGATGCTGTCGATACGCAGCAGGGTGCCGAGCATCTGCCCGATATCGACGCTGGCGATGATGAAGCCCAGCGAAATACCGGGCACGCGCCCGCCGAAGAGCGTGCCGTTGATGCTGAAGCTGCCTCCCCAATGCGCGAAAGTGAGCGTCTGGAACGTAAGCAGGTTGCGTTCCAGTTTGGCCAGCATTTTGAAATTCTGGAACAGCAGGTTCTTATGTTGCAGCTTGCCGATGGAAATATCGAACGTGCCACCGATGCCTTCGAGGAATTCAAGCTCGATCGGCATGCCGGCAAGGCGTTTGATGTCATCATTCGCAATCATATCCATATTCGCCGGGGGAGCGGCAGATAAGCCTTCGGGCGCCGTGCTCGCAGGCATGACAATGGAGTTCTCCTGTGCCAGCGCCTCGCGGATGAATACGCTTCGCAGCAGGTTCCATGCGCCTTTATCCTCAATCAGCGGCGTCAACTCCACCGGCGTCGATGTTTCATCGTCGGCAGGGACAGGAGGAATTTCAGGAACGGGCGGCACGAGGGCACCCGCCGGATTTTCCGGCGGCGACTGGGGCGGAAGGGCGGTTTCAGGAGCTGGTGCAGGCGGCGCACCCGGCTGCATCTGGGCCGCTTCCTCGGCGATTTTCTGCCGCAGCTCTTCTTCCGGCGTGGTTGCGGCGGGCATGGCCAGCTCGGGAATTATCTCTTGGGACGGCGCCGCTTCTTTGGGCTCCGGCACGATAGGCTCCGGCGGCGAAGGGGTGAGAGCAAAATAATTGGTATTAATCTCTGAGGTATTGAGCACTACATTCAACGCCGGGCGATCCTTCGATACATCAAGCTTCAGGCTGGCCTCGGTGGTGTCGGCATCATACACGAAGCGGGCGTTATAGATGCCTATTTCACCACTCTGGGCAAACAGGCGGAAGCTGGCGTTCTTGCCTTTGCGTTCAAGGAAGGTGAAGCCCTGCACGTCCACTTTGAAATCAATGGTGCCGGTGAGTTTTTTCAGCCAGTCGAAATCGATATTGCGGTTGACCTGCAGCATATCGCTGCTTTTGTCGCTGCTGGTATTTTCAAGCGTGTTGCTGCGCCAGCTATCGCGGAAATAATCGAAGTTGATATCGCGCAGGCCCACATCGGCCTCAACGCGTGGTTTTTTGTCGTAATACACCACGAGGCCACCTTTTAGTGCCAGCTCGGAGAATTTAACATCCGCTTCCGAAAGCCGTAGCAGCTCTTTGGAAATGAAAAGATTTGAGCGTATGCGGTATGCCCCGAAGCCGCTCGATGGCAGGCTGCCCGCCGAATCGTCGAGTACCGTGAGCAACTCGCGCAGGCTCTTGCCTTCGGCTTCGCTGCTGCCTTCAAAACGCAGACCTTGCGTATCCGACATGGAAAGCACCCCAAACAAGGCCAGCGTGCTCTCTCCCGGCAGCAGGAAACTCAGCTTGTTGACGGTGAGCACGCCATCGGACAGTGTGCCGTCAAAGCCTGCGCGGCTCCATGTTTTCTGGCCGTTCGTCACCTTGTCGGCGGTGATATCCAGGCCCATATTCAGTGCAATATCGACCAGTGTTTTTGGTGCGCGGCGCTCTTCCTGCTGGTTGAGGGAATCAAGATAAACATTGGCCAACTGCCGAACTCCGGGCAGGTCCAGCGTTGTGAAATGCAGCGACATCCTATACTGGCTTTGCGGGGATGTGACCCAGTCAAATTTGCCGGTGCCGACTGAATTAAGCGCATCGAGCGAGATATTGGAAAGCTGGATCAACCCCTCTCTCTGCGCATAATCGGCGGTGAGTTTCAGTGGTGAGGCGTGCGGCTTCTCAGGCGGCGGTGCTTCTGCCAGATAGGATGAAATATCGGCGGCGCTCACTTCAATTTTCCCTACCACCACCGGATAATCCGAGGTGAAATCCATGCTGCCCTTCAGTGACATGGACGCGCCATTGCCGGATAGCTGGAGCGTGATCGGAGTAGCCCCCACCAGACCGTTGCGCGTTGCTGAGAATTGCAGGTTCATATCCTGATACGTCACCATGCCGTCGAGGCGGCTGTTTTCGCCTAGCTCACCCGCCATTGCCATATTAGTGATGCCGTAGGTCTCGCCGGTTTTGCCATCGGCCACCGTCACCCGGCCTGATGCGACCGAGACATAAAGCGGATGGTCCGGTTTAATCGCGAGCAGTGTTTTAATCAGGGGGCCGCCGAGGAATCCCCAATCGGCATCTCCCGCCGGGGATTTTTCCGCGACCACGGAAACGCCGCTCATACGTAGGGCGTTAACACGCGGCGTGCCGGAAAGCATAGCGATAATATCGACACTAAGCTCCGCCGAATCGATGTTGATGCTCGGCGAGCGGGGAGTCTCCGGCTGAGTAATCTCCGCGCCCTGCAACAGCAGCGCCGGGCGCGGCAACACCTGTATCTGGCTTCCACCCTTGACGAGCAGGGTGCCGCCGCTCGTTTTTTGAATATGGGCGGCGAGCGCACTCACCAACGGCTTGCTGTCGACCAGCTGCGGCACCGCGACGGTTGCCGCCGCAAGCGCCACACCCAGCAGCAACAGCAGCTTGACAGGGAGCGAGGTGAGGGTGCGGGCGAATATACGAGTAATCATGACGGCACAGCATAGCCGAGCTGAAATTATTTTTCTACTTCCGAATCATAAAGATTCCCTGCTCACCGAAAACATTGGCAAAAATACCACGGTTGTTGAAGGTGCCGGGGACGCCAAACTGGTTGACGTAAATGCGCTGCTCGATGGAAAGCTCAAGCAGGCCGCATAAATCGACAAAATCGGAGATGGTGCAGAAATGGATGTTCGGCGTGTCGTACCATGCGTAGGAAAGCGATTTGGTCACCGGCATGCGCCCTTTGTAGGCGAGGTAGAGGCGGTTTTTCCAATGCCCGAAATTCGGCACGGAGACAATCGCATGGCGGGCAATACGCACCAGATGCGTAAGCACTTCGCGGGGATCACGAAGCGTTTGCAATGTCTGGCTGAGTATGGCGTAGTCATAGGCTTGGTCGGGATAAAAGGCGAGGTCGGTATCGGCGTTGCCCTGGATGACCGAGAGCCCCTTGGCGATGGCGCGGTGCACGCCCTGTTGCGAAAGCTCGATGCCGCGACCCTGCGTGCTTTTATTTTCCTTGAGCCATGCCAGCAGCTCGCCTTCGCCGCAACCGACGTCCAGCAGCGAGCTTCCGGGTGCGACCATCCCTGCGATCGCCTGCAGGTCGGGGCGTAATGTCTGTGTGTGTGCCATGCGCTTCTATACCATAAAATCCGCGCCGCGCACCATGCTTTTTGCCGTATGCACCGTGCCATCGGCTGTCATCCGCACTTCACTGTGATGCTTCCACTGGGCATCGTTACTTGCCGGGAAATCTTCGCGGTAATGGGCGCCGCGGCTTTCGGTGCGGGCCAGCGCCGAGGCCATCACGCACAGCGATTGCCGCAGCAGGTTATCCACTTCAAGTGCTTCCACCAGTTCGTTATTCCAGAGCAGCGACGTATCGGACACGCGGCGCTCAACCTGCCACTGCCGCCATAATTCCTGCAAAGAGGAGAGGCCGGTTTTCAATATATCTTCCCGCCGGAAAATAGTGGCATGGGCCTGCATGATGCGTTTTAATTCGCGCTTGAAATGCACCGTGCCGAGGCTGCCCCTGGCATTCCTCACCGCATTAAAATGTTCAAGTGCTGCCTGAAGATTGGCGGTGGTAGCCGGGCGCGATTTTTCCTTGGTGGCGGCGGCACGTTCGCCTGCCGCCTTGCCGAAGATCACCAGCTCAAGCAACGCATTACAGCCCAGCCGGTTCGCGCCATGCACCGAGGTGCAGGCGGCTTCGCCAATGGCAAGCAAGTGAGGAGCGGCGAGGCTATGCCTGTCGGTGCGGATACCGCCCATGGTGAAATGCACAGCGGGTAATACGGGAATTAAATCCTTGCGCGGGTCGAGGCGGGCGAAGGTCTGGCAAATACTCATCACCGAAGGAAGCTTATGGAGGATAATATCCTCCGGCAGGTGCCGCACATCCAGCCATAAATGATCGCCGTTTTTTCCGGCGCCGCGACCGGCGGCAATCTCCGCCATCATCGCCCGGGAGATTTTATCGCGGCTGGCCAGCTCCATATCCTCCGGCGCATAGTCCGCCATGAAGCGTTCGCCCTTGCCGTTGAGCAATGACGCGCCTTCGCCACGCGCTCCTTCCGTCACCAGCACGCCCGCGCCGTAAAGGCTCGTCGGGTGGAACTGGATAAATTCCATATCGGCGAGGGCAAGCCCGGCACGCAGCGCCATGCCGCCGCCGTCGCCGGTGCAGATGGAAGACGCGGTGGTGGATTCATAGGCCTGCCCGAATCCGCCGGTGGCGATGATGGTGGTGGTGGCCGCAACATAATGAATATCGCCGGTTTCCAGTTGCCATACCAGCACGCCGGTGATCGCGCCTTCGTCATTTTTCACCAGGTCGAGCGCGATGCATTCGACAAAGAATTTCACCTGATATTTAAGCGCCTGTGCGTAGAGCGTGTGCAGCAGCGAATGCCCGGTGCGGTCGGCCACCGCGCAGGCGCGGTAGGCAAGGCCTCCTTTGCCGAATTCGGTGCGCTGCCCGCCATAGGCCCGTTGGTAGATCAACCCCGCCATGTCGCGGGTGAACGGCATACCCATCTGCTCCAGCTCGATGATGGCGGCGGGTGCGCGCTCGCACATGAAATTCACCGCATCCTCATCGGCCAGCCACGCGCTGCCTTTCATCGTGTCATAGGCGTGCCAGTGCCAGTCATCGGCGGCGCGGTTGCCGAGCGCGGCGTTGATGCCGCCTTGCGCCGCGACCGTATGGCTGCGGGTAGGGGGCACTTTCGAGATCACCGCCACCCTCGCGCCAGCCGCCGCAGCCGCCACCGCAGCGCGCAGGCCCGCGCCCCCGGCGCCGATGATAACGGTGTCGTAGGAGTGGGGCGTGGGTTGTTGGTCTTTGGTCATGAGTCATGAGTTGTAAATCCATCCCGGCAGTTATACAAGTAACCTTCAACTAAAGACCAAAGACCCATGACCAAAGACTTCTTGCTTCCTCTCATTCGTGCCGCGCTCGCCGAGGATATCGGCACGGGCGACATCACCTCCGAACTGCTCATTCCGGCGGATTTACAGGCGCGGATGGCCTTTGTCGCCCGGCAGGAGCTGGTGCTGGCCGGGGCGGAGGTGCCGGGGCTGGTCTATTCGTCATTGCGAGCCGCAGGCGAAGCAATCCAGCCATCAGAAAATTGGATTGCCGCGTCGGCTATGCCTCCTCACAATGACGTGGTTGTAAAAACACACATGCATGATGGCCAACGGCTTAAAGCGGGCACGGTCATCGCCACCGTTTCCGGCCCGGCCCGCGCCATCCTCACCGGCGAGCGCACGGCGCTTAACCTCATGCAGCGCATGAGCGGCGTGGCCACGCTCACCCGCAAATATGTCGATGCGGTGGCGGGCACGAAAGCAAAAATTCTCGACACCCGCAAAACCATGCCGGGCCTGCGCCTTGCCGATAAATACGCGGTGCGTATGGGCGGCGGCATGAACCACCGCATGGGACTTTACGATGCGGTGCTGGTCAAGGATAATCATATAGGCATTAGGCAGGAGGCAGGAAGCATGAGTGAGTTGGTAAAAAATACCAGAACCCAAATTACTTCACTCTTGCCTCATGCCTCTGGCCCCATGCCTATTTTCGTGGAGTGCGATACATTAGAGCAGGTCGCGCAAGCAATTGATGCCGCGCCGGACCGCATCATGCTCGATAATATGTCGCTGGATATGTTGCGCGAAGCGGTGGCGCTGGCCGCCGGGAAGGTGCCGCTGGAAGCGACCGGCGGAGTGACGCTTTCCAATGTGCGCGATGTGGCGGAAACGGGCGTGGATTACATCTCGGTGGGCGCCATCACCCACTCGGCCCCGGCGGTGGATATCGCGCTAGACGTTATTTAAGTTGCCTCCGGTGCTCGCTGCTGCTCACCCCATGAGGCACAGCTCAAGGCTGGTTCGGCGCTACTCGCCTCACCTCACGATTATTCGTTGAGATTAAGCAACCGGTAAGTTTCGCGGTCGTCTTTCCAGCCGGCACGCACTTTCACGAATAATTCCAGATGCACTTTTTTACCCAGCATTTTTTCCAGCTCGCGGCGGGAGCTTGAGCCGATGCGTTTAATCATCGCGCCTTTTTCACCGATCACCATTTTCTTATGCGCCTCACGCTGCACATAGACCACCTGTGAAATCCGCGCCATGCCTTCGCTTTCATCCCATTGCTCCGTTTCCACCAGGCTGGCATAGGGCAGCTCCTGCGCCATCAGGAAAAAGAGTTTTTCGCGGGTGATTTCGGCGGCGAGGGTGCGTAGCTGCACATCGCTCACCTCGTCGTCGGGATAATGGAACGGGCCTTGCGGCATCAGCCCGGCCAGCAGCGACTTCAGCTCCGAAAGCCCATCGCTTTTTAAGGCCGAGATGAATAATATCTCACGAAAAAGCTTGTGTGATGAAAGCGCGGTGGCCAGCTCCAGCAGCCGCTCTTTTTTTACTTTATCGAGTTTGTTGATGACCGCGAAGATCGGTTTTTTAGCAAGCGGGGCGAGGGCGGAAAGCAGCGCTTCCAGTCCTTCGGTGATGCCTTTGGTGGCATCCACCAGCAGCAGCACCGCATCGGCATCGCCCGCGCCCGCCCATGCGGCTTTGACCATGGCTTTTTCAAATTTATGCTCGGCGCCGAAAATGCCCGGCGTGTCGATGAAAATAATCTGCGAGCGCCCCTCAATCACCACGCCGCGTACATTGGTGCGGGTGGTCTGCGGCTTGGGCGTGGTAATGGCGATTTTCTGCCAGACCAGCGCGTTGATGAGGGTGGATTTCCCGGCGTTCGGCTCCCCGATGATCGCTACGAATCCGCAGGAAGTGGTCATGATAAGCCAAGCTGGAACTTGATGATCTCATCAATACCATCCATTTCGTCCGAGGTCAGCGTCGTGATGTAGTTTTTTATGCGTGATTTATCTACGGTACGCATCTGGTCTGCCATTGCTTTACCGAACTTCTTCATAATAAAAACCTGAGACTCACTCGTGTATAATCTTTGTACCCGGCTGGAAATGGGAACCACCTGACAACGGTTCAATACCCTGTTTGATGCATTATTGCTTACGATCACAGCCGGGCGCGTTTTCTGAATTTCGCTACCGTGCGCCGGATCGAATGCAACCCACCAGACCTCACCACGTTTCATCAGGCAACTCATCCAATCCATCGGAAATATTGGATTCAATCCATTCCTTTGCTTCTTTTTCGCGCTCTTTATCGGCGGCCATTGCCTTGTATCCGGCAATCAACGCAGCCTCCGTAGGGCGACGCGACCGCGCTTTCCTTTTTTCCAGGTGAGGACGCACTAAATCTTCAACAAAACGGCTAATGTTTCCACGCCCGATTATTTTGTGTAATCCCTTGTAAACCTGTTCATCGACGGTGATAGTCAGTTTGTGGTGCATACATCCTCTATACGTGTATTATACGTATAATATTACTAAAATCACCTTTTTTCAAGTATATTCAGTAATTTTCCCGCCGCCGCCTGTTCGGCTGCGCGCTTGGAAGCGGCGGTGGCACTGGCTGTGCCATTTCTTTCCACCGACACCTCCACGGTGAATTCCGGGGCATGGGCCGGGCCGGTCTGGCTCGTCACCGTATAGTTCGGCACCGGAATCCCGCGTGCCTGCGCCCATTCCTGCAGCGCGGTTTTCGCATCTTTCGGCGGATTGACCGCCGCGCTCGCCAGCCCCTGCCACAGGGGTTTAATGAAGTTCTTGGCGGCATCGATCCCGCCATCGAGATAGATCGCGCCGATCAGCGATTCCAGCGCATCTTCGAGGTTCGAGGCGGCTTTGCGGCCGCCGCTGCCTGCCTCGCTCGCCGAAAGCTGCAGGGCCTCGCCCAGCGCCAGCGCCTCGGCAATTCCCACCAGCGTTTCCCCGCGCACCAGCGCCGCAAGGCGACGCGCCAGCTCGCCTTCCTGCTCGGCGGGGTACATTTCATAAAGCAGTTCGGCGATGACCAGCCCCAGCACTGAGTCGCCGAGGAATTCCAGCCGCTGGTTGCTGGTTTCCCGCCCAAGGCTCGGATGCGAAAGCGCCAGCGCGAGCAACGATTCATCGCGGAAACTGTAGCCAATGCGTTCGGCCAGCGCGCGCATCACCTAATCACGTGGAAAAAGCGTGAAAAGCGGAGGCTGGAGAACCAGCCGAGCGGATTGAGGATGCTGAATGTTTCGTCCGCCGAGAAGAAAATCATCTGCGCCCGGCCCACGATATTTTCTTCCGGCACGAAACCGACCTCTTCAAAGCGGCTGTCAGTCGAGTTATCGCGGTTATCGCCCATCACAAAATATTTGCCTTCCGGCACCACGAAAAGCCTGGTGTTGTCGGCGCGGCCATAGGGCATTTTGAGGATGGTGATGTCCTTACCCTCCGGCAGCGTTTCCTGCACCCGCGGCATCTGGTAGGTCTGCCCGGTCTCGCTGTTCACATCTTCCCAGATGTCGACAGGCGTGCGCGGCAGCGGATTGCCATTGATATACACGATGCCCTCGCGCACCTGAATGCTATCGCCGGGCAGCCCCATCACGCGCTTGATGAAATCGATACGCGGGTTATGCGGCAGGCGGAACACCACCACGTCGCCGCGCTCCGGTTTATTGAACTCCAGCACCCGGCCATCGAAAATATCAAGGCCGAAGGGGAAGGAATAGCGGCTGTAGCCGTAGGAAAATTTGGATACGAACAGGTAATCGCCGATCAGCAGGTTGCTTTTCATCGAGCCGGAGGGGATGTGGAACGGCTCGAACGCCAGCGAGCGGAAGGTCATGGCGATGATGACGGCCAGGATGACGGTGCGGATGGTTTCGTTCCAGGAATAATGTTCTTTTTCGGATGGATGTTTCGACATGGACCCTGCGGATATTCGTTATAAAACGCCGCAAACATAAACAGTTGCGCGATGCAACACAACCAATATATTAGCGGGCAACCCCCGCATTTATTGCGGGGTCCGGCGCTCATCTCCATCTTTCCCACAATTTAAGGCATATGGACTTGAGCGCTTGATAAGCAACAATACAAGCAGTTCAAACGCTTGTACTACCGCGGCAAAACGATAGGAGTGATGCCATGATAACAGACCAGACCCCGCAACAGGTGCGGGGTTTAAACATCGCCATTTTAGGCGCATCGGGTTATACGGGAGCGGAGTTGATCCGGCTGCTGATGGGGCACCCGCATGCAAAAATCGCGGCGCTGACCGGCGATTCGCAGGCAGGAAAACCCATGGGCGAAGTCTATCCGCATTTGCGGTTTTCCGGGCTGCCGAACCTCGTCACCATGGAGCAGGTGGATTTTTCGGGCATCGAGCTGGTATTCTGCTGCCTGCCGCACGGCACCACGCAGACCGTGATTGCGGGACTGCCAAAACATGTGAAAATCATCGATCTCTCGGCGGATTTCCGGCTGGAGGATCCGGCGGCGTACAAAGAATGGTACGGCCACGCGCATCAGGCGCTCGATTTGCAGAAAGAAGCGGTCTACGGCCTCACCGAGCATGCGCGGGCGGCGGTGAAAAATGCGCGGCTGGTGGCCAATCCCGGCTGTTACCCCACCAGCGTGCAACTGCCGCTCATCCCGCTGCTGGCCGATAAGCTCATTGATCCGGCGAGTATCATCATCGATGCAAAATCCGGCATGACCGGGGCAGGGCGGGCGGCGCAGCAAAACCACCTCTATACCGAAATCAGCGAAGGGGTGAGCGCTTACGGAATCGGCGCGCATCGCCATGCGCCGGAGATCGAACAGGGCTTATCCAAGGCGGCGGGCAAAGGGGTGATCGTGAGTTTTACGCCACATTTGATGCCGATGAACCGGGGCATTCTCTCCACCATCTATGTGAGAACCGCCGCCGATGTCGGCACGCTCAAAGCCTCGCTGGAGAAGGCCTATAAGGATGAGCCGTTCGTGCATGTGATGCCGGATAAATTCCGGGTATTCACCCATAGCGTGCGCGGCACCAACCACTGCATCATGAACGTGTTTGCGGATCGGATGCCGGGGCAGGCGATCATCGTCTCCGCCATTGATAATCTGGTAAAAGGCGCCTCCGGCCAGGCGGTGCAGAACATGAACGTGATGTTCGGATGGCCCGAAACCTTAGGGCTGGAACAAGGGGCGGTGTTTCCTTAACGCTTGACGTCGTCATTTTTTACAGCTATATTTTTATAGCTATATTTAATGGACAGAAAATGAGCGATTTTGAGTGGGATGAAAAGAAACGTCTTCTAAATTTCTCGAAACACGGCATTGATTTTGAGTGTATTGTTGATTTTCAATGGGAAAGAGCGATCACTTTTTAGGATAAAAGGTACGAATATGGAGAAGATCGCCGAATTGCACTCGCCTATTTACATGATGATATTTATGTCTGTGCTTTTACTGTGCGTGACCTCGATATTCGTATTATCAGCCTGAGAAAGGCGAATAAAAAAGAAAGGGAAATTTATGCGCAAGAACATTACGACCAGAGGCGGTGATGTTAAAGAGCTTACCCGCGCCGAAATGGCCTCCATGCGACCACTGCGTGAGGTTGATCCCAAGCTGTTGGTGCGATTACAGCAAGCATCAAATAAACTCAAGCGCGGTAGGCCACAAGGCCGCAGCAAGGCGGTGGTAAGTATCAGTGTTGATAAGGATATTCTGGAAGCATTGCGCGCCAGCGGTGCGGGTTGGCAATCGCGGGTCAATACCTTGTTGCGTGCGGCAATGGGATTGCAGGCGTGAACCCCATCATCCTCCCCTATAAAGGTGAATATGCGCCGGGCGGCGTATCGCCCACCATTTCCCCGAAAGCGTTTATTGCGCCCGGTGCGGCGGTGGTGGGCGACGTGCATGTGGGCGAGGATTCCGGCATCTGGTTTGGCTGCTCCATGCGCGGGGATGTGAACATTATCCGCATCGGCAGCCGCACCAATATTCAGGATGGCACGGTCATCCACGTCACCCGCAAAACCGGCCCGACCCATATCGGCAGCAACGTCACCATCGGCCACAGCGCGCTCATCCACGCCGCCACGCTGGAAGATAATTGCTTCATCGGCATGCGCGCCACGCTCATGGACGGCGTGGTGGTGGAATCCGGCGGCTGGGTGGCGGCGGGTGCGCTGGTCACGCCCGGCAAACGCATCCCGAAAGGTGAGATATGGGCGGGCAATCCGGCAAAGTTTTTCCGCAAACTCACGCCGGAGGAAATTGCATTTATTCCTGTGTCGGCGGAGAACTACGTGAAGCATGCACGGGAGTATAAGGAAGTGGAATTGACGAATTGGGGAAATGATAAACTGAGGAAATAATTTTTTCTCCAATTCCTCAGTTCTTCAATTCCCCTGCCTTCTCTTTCCCCCTGCTCGAAGGCAACGCGGATTTCGCCGGGGCTTTTTTACTGGCCGATTCATCCGGCCTGCGGATGGTCTCGCCCTTGATCAGCGCTTTTATTTCATCGCCGGATAGAGTCTCATATTCAAGCAATGCTTTAGCGATGATATGCAACTCGTCCAGATGCTCGGTAAGCACATGGGTGGCTTTGGCGTGGGCCTCTTCAACGATGCGCTTGATTTCGCCGTCGATGACGGAGGCCATCTCGTCGGAGAGTGAAGATCCTTGCTGGCCCATGGAGTAGCCGAGGAATACTTCCTGATGGTCGGAGCCGTAAAACAGCGGGCCGATTTTGTCGGACATTCCCCATTCCGTCACCATGGCGCGGGCCAGGCTGGTGGCGTATTTGATGTCGCTTGACGCACCGCTCGAGACTTTTTCATAACCGAAAATAATTTCCTCGGCGACGCGGCCACCCATGCTCACCGCGAGATCGGCATACATTTTTTCGCGCAGATACGAGAGCTTGTCGGCTTCCGGCAGGCGCATCACCATGCCCAGCGCCCGGCCACGCGGGATGATGGTGGCTTTGTGAATCGGGTCGGAGGCGGGCGAATAAATCGACACCAGCGCGTGGCCGCCTTCGTGATAGGCGGTCATTTTCTTTTCCTCTTCGCTCATCACCATCGATTTGCGTTCGGCGCCCATCATCACCTTATCCTTGGCGGCTTCCAGGTCTTTCATCGTCACCACTTTTTTGCCGAGGCGGGCGGCGAGCAGGGCCGCTTCATTCACGATATTCGACAAATCGGCGCCGGAAAAGCCGGGCGTGCCGCGTGCGATCACATGCGAATCCACATCCGGGCCTTTGGGCACTTTCCGCAGATGCACATCGAGGATTTTGGCGCGGCCATTAATGTCGGGGTTCGGCACTACGATCTGCCGGTCAAAGCGGCCGGGGCGGAGCAGGGCCGGGTCGAGCACGTCGGGGCGGTTGGTGGCGGCGACGATAATCACGCTCTGGTTCGCCTCGAAACCGTCCATCTCCACGAGGAGCTGGTTTAAGGTTTGTTCCCGCTCGTCATTCCCGCCGCCAAGGCCTGCGCCACGATGGCGGCCCACGGCGTCGATCTCATCGATGAAGATGATGCAGGGCGCGCTTTTTTTACCCTGCTCGAACATATCGCGCACGCGGCTTGCGCCCACGCCTACGAACATTTCCACGAAGTCCGAGCCGGAAATGGTGAAAAACGGCACGCCCGCTTCGCCCGCAATGGCGCGTGCCAGCAGGGTTTTACCGGTGCCCGGAGGGCCGACCAGCAGGCAGCCACGCGGGATTTTGCCGCCGAGCCGCTGGTATTTCTGCGGGTCTTTCAGGAAATCGACCACTTCCACCAGCTCGTCTTTGGCTTCCTCGATACCGGCGACATCCTCGAAAGTGACCTTCTCGGTTTTTTCGGTGAGCAGCTTGGCGCGTGATTTGCCGAAGCCAAGCGCGCCGCCTTTCCCGCCGCCGCCCTGCATCTGGCGCATGAAGAACACATACACGCCGATCAGCAGCAAAATCGGGAACCAACCAAGCAGGATGCCCCAGATGGAGTCGGAGCGGCCATCATCCACCGAGGCGGTGATTTTCACATTGCGGGCGGTGAGTTTTTCAACAAGGTTGGGGTAATCCGGCGCCTGGGTGACAAACAAACTGCCATCGGAAAGATGCCCGGAAATATTCGAGCCGCGACCGATGCCGGAGCGGATGGTAACATCGGCAACCTGCCCCTGGTCGGCCTTGGCGAGGAAATCGGAGAAGGCCATTTTGGTGCCCGCTTCTTCCTGCATATTGGTTTGGAAGGTTTGAAAAAGCGCGATAAGCAGGATGCCTGCCACCAGCCACACCAGCATATTTTTTCCGAGATTATTGGGCATTTACTATCCTTTGTTGGTCGTCTTTATTCTTAACCGAATCGCCCGTGGCGGCAAGCGATTTTGTTTCTAAAAATCCCCCTCCCTTGAGGGGAGGGGGCAGGGGGAGGGTGAAAAAATATCAATCTGCGCCGTATGTGTTAGCACCCCCACCCTAACCCTCCCACCTCAAGGGGGAGGGAATTAATTGAGTGATTTTGTGCGCGTCACCAGCCACGAGGAGGCAGGCGGCTGCCAGCAAAACACCACGCCGTGCAGCATATGTTTTCCGGCGCCGGTTTCGAGTGAAGCCCGCAGCCGCGCAATTTTTTCGCTGCGCACCGGCTCGCCGTTCCCGCTCACCCTATGACATATATGGTGCAGCAGGCGGATTTTCAACTCCTCCGGCTGCTGTATAAATGCGGCGTGATTTAATGTGTTACTGGAGAAACACTCCGCAAGCGCCGCGTCTACATGCGCTTCCAGCCCAAAGCGGAAACGCCGGAAACTTTCCGCCACCGCATGAAAGCGCTTTTTTTGCTCCCATGTGAGATCGCGCAGATGCACCCGCAGCGCGTTGCGGGTGAAGTTGAGGTCATGGTTGCTCGGGTCTTCCAGCCATGCTTGCCCGGCTTTTTCAAGGATGGCGATCAACTCCGATTTCGGAAGCGAAAGCAGCGGGCGGTGCAGAAAAACTCCATCGCGTTCACTCACCGGCAGCATGCCCGACAGCCCGACTAATCCGCTGCCGCGCAGCAACCTGAGCAACATCGTTTCGATCTGGTCGTCCAAATGATGCGCGGTGAAAAGATGCTTCACCTCATGGGCGCGACACCATTCCAGCATCAGCGCGTAGCGGGCATCGCGTGCTTTTTCCGGAATGCCGCTGGTGATGCCGTCATGCTGCCAGCGTAAAATGCTATGCGGAACGGCGAGCGCCTCGCACCAGCGCGCCACCTGCGCTGCTTCGCCTGCGGATTCCCGGCGCAGCCCGTGATCGACGGTGAGCGCGTGTAATTTTGGATATTCCTGTTTCAGCAACAGCAGCAGTGCCATGCTGTCCGCACCGCCGGAAACGGCGGCTGCTATTCCCTCTCCCTGTGGGGGAGAGAAAACATTATTCACAGCCGTTGCGCTTATGCTCAGCGGCGGCCTTGGCGGCCACGTTGGCGGAACTGGTTTTGAATTTATCCATCACCTGCGCCAGCACGATGCATGCTTCCTTCTGTTTTTTAAGCGCCGAAAGCGACATGCCGAGCTTCAGCAAATTATCGGCGGCTTTCGGTCCTTGCGGCAGGGCCTCGAAACCCTGGCGGAAATGTTCGGCGGACTTCGCGTAATCCTTCCGGATATAATAAGTCTCGCCCTGCCAGTAATAGGCGTTGCCGACCAACGGATCCTTCGGGAATTTTTTGACGAAGTCAGCAAAGCTTTTCGCCGCTTCGTCATACTGGTTCTGGTTTAACAGGCGGAACGCATAATTATAATGGTCACGCGGCGTATCACCGGCGGGGGTTGGCGGCACCTCGGCAGGCACGTCCGCCGCATCCTTCACCGAGATTTCTTTTTCCGAAAGTTCGGTTTTTTTCTTAAGCGTGCGTTCAATGGCCGCCGGCTGTTCTGGCTCGGCAGGCGCTGCCGCCGGGGCCGGGGCGGGAGTTGCCGCACGCGCCGCGTTTTCAATTTCGGTCAGGCGGAATTCGCTGTCGCGTTTGAACTTCTCCATTTCTTCGGAGAGGCGGCGATATTCAAAATCTTTTTCTTCGAGCTGCCCGCGCAGTGATTTAATTTCTTCTTCCAGCGCCGAGATGCGGAGGTTGACCTGGGCGTCACCGATATTGCCTGTTTCGCCGCCACTTTCCGGCGCTACCGCCTGACCCGACACACGGGCGCGATCAAGCTGGCGTTTGAGCAGCAATATATCCTGCTCCAGCTGGTCGATGCGGTCGCTATTGGCGTCAGGCAGCGATTCCTGCGCATAGGCCGGGGTGATAAGCAACAACGGTAACAGCAAGCATAAAAAGCGCATAATTTTTCCTCAAAAAAAATCCCGCCCATCATGTAACAATCCGGGCGGGATCCATTTCTACCAGATTTCGGTCTCCGCGAGCAAGTGCGGAGTGAAATACTATTGGTTGCTCACGACCGATACGGAGCGGCGGTTCTGCGACCATGCCGACTCATCCGAGCCAACGACAGCCGGGCGCTCTTTGCCGTAGCTGATGGTGGAGATGCGGCCCGCAGCGATGCCTTTATCGAGCAGGTAGCGCTTGGTGACGGCGGCGCGGCGCTCACCGAGGGCGATGTTGTATTCGCGGGTGCCGCGCTCATCGCAATGGCCTTCGACGGTCACGTTGACGTTGCTATATTGCTTCAGCCACTCAACTTGCTTGGAAAGCGTGTCCTGCGCTTCAGCAGACAGGGTCGAGCTGTCGGTATCGAAAAATACGCGGTCACCGACATTCTGCGTCAGGTCTTCCTGGGTGCCTGGAGTAGCAGGGGAACCGCTGCCGCCAGCGCCGCCGCTGCCGGTGGTTCCGGATTCGCACGCGGCCAATAAGAAAAGGGCAGAAACAACGGCCAGGGATTTTGCAACTAACTTCATAACGACAAGCTCCTAATTAATGTTTGAAATGACTTTGGTGTTCGACAGGAAAAAATAAGGCCTTCCTGATACTCTTTCATAGAAAAAATGCAATAGCATAGTATGATTTTTTCTCAAGAAAAACATCTCTGTGCCATAACAGCAACATATTATGCCCGAAAGGGAGGAAATAACATTGAAAGATAGGGCCGGGGGTGGTAGTCGGGTAGGTTTATAGACGGCAGGTTCGGAAGGAGGATGTCATGCTCAGGAAACTTATTTTTGTTGTGTTGGGATTGGGTGGAGCGCTGCTGCTGGTAGCGCTCATGGTGCCGATGATCGTGAATTCCGAAAAGCTCCGGAAGCCGATGACCGAGCAGCTCGAATTAATGACCGGCTACCGCATTGTGGTCGACGGGCCTGTTTCGGTGCGTGCGCTACCCTCCGCCCGCCTCCATGCCGAAAAAATTTCCGTATTCAGCACCGTACAGGCGCGCCCAACACCATTCCTGACGATGGAAGCATTGGACGTAGGGGTCGGATTCCTGCCGTTGCTTCAGGGCGTAGTGGATATGGAAACGATTGCGCTTAAAAAGCCGGTTTTCAACCTGGAAAAAAGCAACAAATCCAACAACTGGGGAAGCAAGTATGAACGCTATTACCCCAGCGAAGGCAAACGCAAGCCGCCGGAAGCGTCCAAAAGCCGGGTGCTGTTCGGCAATGTGAGCATAGAGGGCGGCAACGTCACCTATAAAGACATGGAAAATGGCACAACCATTACCGTGGCGGATATTGATTTTGCGGCAAACAAGAAAGGGGCGGGATCAGAGACCTACCTGCAAAGCACCGCCAAACTGAACGGCAAGCCGGTGAAGCTGAAAGCCATGCTCGGCGCGCTGGAGCCGCTGGATCAGGGCAAGCAGATACCGTTTGAATTTTCCTTTGCCAGCGAGCCGTTGACGGCATCGGGAAAAGGCATGACCGACCGCGTGTCCTTTTCCGGCAAGGGTGAAGTGCAGTCCCCTTCGCTCGTCGAGGCGGGCAACTGGCTGACCGGCAAACAGGCAGCAGGAAAAGCGTTTCCGCTTGCATTGGCCTTAAAGGGCGAATTCAGCTGTTCGCCCTCGCGCTGCGGGGTGAGCAATGCGGCGATAAAAGCGAACGAAACGGAATTCACCGGCAGCGCGGTTTATGAATTTTCAACCTTGAAGCCCATGGTGACTGCCGAGTTGA
This sequence comes from Alphaproteobacteria bacterium, assembly GCA_033763575.1. Taxonomy (GTDB): domain Bacteria; phylum Pseudomonadota; class Alphaproteobacteria; order Rickettsiales; family SXRF01; genus JANRKF01. The sequence continues at coordinate 46,328 of JANRKF010000030.1, forward strand.
GCACGCATTTGCTCGACCTCAATCCCTATTTGCCGAAAAAACAGGCCTCGCTTTCATTGATCCGGAGCGCCCATGCGGCGGAAGGTCGTTGGAGCGATGCGCCGTTCGATTTAGCGGCGCTCAACAACGTCGACAGCCGCATCACGCTGAATGCCGACCGCCTGGTTGTGAATAATTTCGTTGCCGAACAGGTGCTGCTCCGCAGCCGCTTTGAATTAGGACGGCTTTTGTCGGAAATAAGCTCCGGCCTGTTCTATAAAGGAAAAGGTAAAGCGACAATCAGCGCCGATGTGAACGGCAACCTCCAGGGGCAGGTCGCGCTGGAAAATGTGCAGATGCAGCCCCTGCTGCAGGCGGTATCCGGCAACGACCGTTTCGAGGGGCAGCTCAGCACCCGCACGGAGTTTAAATCCTCCGGCAGGAGCGAGCGGGCGCTGGTCAACAACCTGAGCGGCAACGGCCAGTTGAAGATCATGGAGGGCGCGATTAAAGGCGTAGACCTCGCGGGCATGGCGGGCAATGTGAAATCAGCCTTTGCCAATGCCGAAGCACTCAAGGGCAAAACCGAGTTCAGTGAACTGGGCGGCAGCTTTAATATCGTCAAGGGTATCGTCGGCAATGATGACCTGCTCATCAAATCGGAGCTTGTTACCATCGCCGGGTCGGGCACGGTGGATCTGCCTAACTATCGCCTCAACTATCGCCTGACGCCCAAGTTCGGCCATGAAAGCGCGGATCCGGCCAAAGAAAAGCTGACCGTGCCGCTCATCATCACCGGGCCGCTCGACCGCCCAACCTATACGCCGGATTTATCGGGCGTTATCAAAAAAGCGATCCAGGATCCCAAAAAAATGCAGAAGCAATTGAAGGAGAACCTCGGTGGCGTGAAGGACTTGCTTAAAGAAGGCAAGGGGCTATTGAAGGGCTTATGATTCTATGATTATCTCCATCTATAGCCGCATCCGCCGGCTGCAAAAAAATCTCTATAAACGGTTGGGGTATTCCCTGGCGAATAGGCCTGCGCTGGGGGTAGAGGGAATTGCCGATCACGAGCCGGAAATGCTGCTCATCGGTTGTGTGGATGCGCGGCTCGATCCCCGCAAAGACATCGGCATTCCGCATGGCAAGGCGCTGATTTACCGCAATATCGCGGCGCTGGTCGCCGGGAAGGATGGCGGAGCGGGCGATCGCCTGAGCGTGGCGGCAGCGCTGGAATTCGCGGTGAATAGCATGCATGTGCAGAAAATCGTGGTGATGGGGCATACGGGCTGCGGCGGCATCGCTGCTTTTTTGCAGGGCGACCATGAGGAAACGCATCACATTTATGATTACCTGAAACCGCTGGAAAGTGTGCGGGCGGAGGCGGAAAACAAGGGGGGCAACAAGGAAAAACAGGCCCGCGAGATGGAAAAAGCGGCGGTGGCCTTCAGTTTGGAGAATCTAATGAGCTATGAGGCGGTGGCGAACGCCGTAGAGCAGGGGAAATTGCAGCTTCAGGGCTGGGTGATCGACACCGGCAACCGCCTTATCTGGGAAATGGACCCGGCAACGGGGGATTTCAACCCTATGGGTGCGGGCATCAAACGAAATACAACCAATAAGTGAATTGATTGCCTTTTGTCACAAAAAATTCACACAAATCACACAGAAAACGCTTTATAATAAGTAAAGATATGGTAAATATATATTAAGACTTTTTGATAAAACATGCATTTAAACGCCGAAAACGCCAAGGATAATCTTATGAAAGCGAGTCACAGGCCGGAATACTCTCTTGAAGAGATGGAGACGAAGTATAACACAATCACGCTGCTTTACGACTTGGCGGATGAGCTGCTTGCCACGGTGGAAAGCCCGTTTGTGAAGGATGCCGAAGCACAGTTGAAAATCGTCGAGCCGGTCATTAGTGAAATCAGCGAAGCCACCGACATCCTGACCGAAGAATTCATCCACATCACCGAAAGCAGGGGCGGCCACCCGATTATCGCCAATAAGACACGCGTGGAAAACGCCATGCGCAAAGTGTTCAATGCGCTGAACGAATACCGTACGGATGTTCGCGCCAGTGGCCGCCGGGTGGCGGGGGGATTGCGCAATATCGCCGATCCGGTGATTTCCAAAATCCAGCGCCATATCGAAGAGGTGGTGGTGATTTTCTTTGAATTCCTGAATATCTCGCTGTCGGCGATTATGCACAAGCAGCAGCTCGAAGCCGTGCGTATCCGCGATCCCCGCATCGCGCTGATGATGCACCAGCACGCCCTGCAGCAGCAGTAGTCAAAATCCTCAGACTTATCCGAGGATCCATACAGACGCCCGCTCTGGCAATATTGTGCCTTAACAGCACCAATTCCCCTTGCTCTCCCTCCGATTTCTGTTAGAAAACCATTGAATTTCTGGTGGATGTCATTTTTTTTAAAAAAATGCATTTTACCCCCTTCCATGACACCGCATTGCAAGGCACATTGAATCTATGACCACCACACCCGCCAACCCCAATCAACACGATCTCCTCCCCGTTTCCATTGAAGCGGAGATGAAAAAATCCTATCTCGATTATGCGATGAGCGTGATCGTGAGCCGCGCTATTCCCGATGTGCGCGACGGGCTGAAACCGGTGCACCGCCGTATTTTATTCGGCATGCTGGAACTGGGTTGCGAATATAACAAGCCGTATAAAAAATCGGCGCGTATCGTCGGTGACGTGATGGGTAAATTCCACCCGCATGGCGACAGCGCGATCTACGACGCGTTGGTGCGCATGGCGCAGCCATTCTCCATGCGCCTCATGCTGGTGGACGGGCAGGGTAACTTCGGCTCGATGGACGGCGATTCCCCGGCGGCGATGCGTTACACCGAATCGCGCCTCTCCAAAGCCGCCCATGCGCTGCTTGAGGATATCGACAAGGACACCGTCAACTGGCAGGAAAATTATGACGGCTCCGAACAGGAACCGATGGTGCTGCCGGCGGCATTCCCGAATCTTCTGGTCAACGGCGCGTCGGGCATCGCGGTCGGTATGGCCACCAACATTCCGCCGCACAATCTCGGCGAGGTGATTGATGCCTGCTGCATGTATCTCGATAATAACGACGTCACGATTGAGGAGATGATGGAAGTCTGCCCGGGGCCGGATTTCCCGACCGGCGGCATCATCCTTGGTCGTGCGGGCGCCCGCTCGGCGCTCTTGACGGGGCGCGGCTCGGTCATCCTGCGCGGCAAAACCGAGATTGAAGATTTAAAATCCGGCAAGTCGGCGATCATCATCACCGAAGTGCCGTATCAGGTGAATAAAGCCAAGCTGCTGGAGCGCATTGCCGAGCTGGTGCGCGAGAAAAAAATCGAAGGCATTTCCGACCTGCGCGACGAGTCCGACAAATCGGGCGTGCGCGTGGTCATCGAAGTGAAAAAAGACGCGGTGCCGGATGTGGTGCTCTCGCAGCTTTACAGCTTCACCCCGCTGCAAACCAGCTTCGGCGTGAACATGCTGGCGCTCGATAATGGCCGCCCGGAGCTGATGAACCTCAAGCATGTCATCACCAGCTTCATCCGCTTCCGCGAGGAAGTCATCACCAAGCGCACCAATTTCCTGCTCGGCAAGGCGCGGGACCGGGCGCATGTGCTGGTCGGCCTCGCCATTGCGGTCGCCAATATCGACGAGGTGATCGCGGTCATCCGGGCGGCGGCCGATCCGAATGTCGCCCGCGAAGAACTGATGAAACGCAGCTGGCCCGCCGAGGATGTGATGGCGCTCTTGCAACTGGTCGAAGATTCCGGCAACCGCGTGCAGGGCGGGAAAATCCAGTTCACCGAGGCGCAGGCAAAGGCGATTCTTGAAATCCGCCTGGCAAGGCTCACCGGCCTTGAGCGCAATAAAATCGACGAGGAAATGGAAGCGCTCGCCGGCGAAATCGCCGAGTATCTTTCCATTCTCGGCAACCGCGAAAAACTCTATGGCATTCTGCGCACCGAGCTGCTCGCCGCCAAGGAGCAATTCGCCACGCCGCGCCGCACGGAAATTGAGCTTTCAGAATTTGAAGCCGACATCGAGGATCTGATCCAGCGTGAAGACATGGTCGTCACCGTCACCGCCAACGGCTACATCAAGCGCACCGCGCTTTCCACCTACCGCGC
>JANRKF010000031.1:0-4896 GCA_033763575.1 Alphaproteobacteria bacterium
TCAAGCCTCATCAAAGCAGTGAATAGCTTGTTCACCACCTCTTTCATGAGGCGCTGCATTTCATCGTTGCTGATGCGCGACAATTCATTCCACGCAATTTCTCCTGAAGGTGTCATCACTTTCACATCAGAAAAATCACCCGCCTGGGTGCGAGGTGTTTTGCCTGCGTGCAAATCTTCGAGAAACGTATTTCTGACGCATGTAACGGCCAAGGCTTTTGCTAAAGCAGATTGGATAGGGTGATGGTCGTTTTCTGCTTTGCTCATACATACCGCTAAAATAGTTAGGTGGTGCCCCTGGCCCGACTCGAACGGGCACATCCGAAGATACTGCATTTTGAGTGCAGCGCGTCTACCAATTCCACCACAGGGGCGCATTCTAAGCCCGTGCCGACTATGTGCCGACTGAGCTATTTTTTAGCGTTTTTCTAAAACTCAGGCAATTTTTATAATCACCTGTATTCTAGCCATTTTTTCGTCCTTCTTTTCGTGCCTTACGTGACATACTCAATAGATTTTGAGTCTAGCGCGTCTACCAATTCCACCACCGGGGCCGCTTGAGAAAGCAGCGCGAACTTAGTTTTTCCTGTTGTGCGGGTCAAGCTTGAGTTTATGGGAGGGCTTGGTAAGATGGGCACATGATCCAATCACTCCTCAACCGCCTCACAATGCGCCGATTACTGCTGTTACAGGCGCTGGCAGCCGCGTTCACGCTCAGCACCGCGCTTATCGCCCAGTACGGGTTCCACCTGTATCCATGCGATCTCTGCCTCAAGCAGCGCTATCCTTACGCGGCAATCATCGCGGTGGGCCTTATCGGTGCGGCCTGCGTTCGATCATCAAAGAAAGGACTTTGGATCGTCCTTTTTTGTACCTTGCTGTTTGCGCTCGATGCCGGAATCGCCTTTTACCATACCGGGGTGGAGCTGGATATTTTCAAAGGCCCCGACGCCTGCTCCAGCAGCGGTGGCGGCGAACAAACGCTGGAAGAAATGCGGGCGGCGATCATGAACGCCCCGCTGGTCTCGTGCAAACAGGCCATGGCCTATTTCTGGGGAATTTCAATGGCGGCGTGGAACGGCCTGGCCGCAAGCATGCTCGTGCTTTTCAGCATCGGAGGGAGCCTGTATGTCCGCCGCCGGAACGCCTGAAACACTGCCGGGTGATTTGCCGTTTGACGCGCAGTTGGAACGTATGATCCGGGTCAACCATGCCGGGGAATACGGCGCCAAGCGCATCTATGCCGGGCAGCTCGCCGTGCTCGGAAAATCGCCTTCCGGCGATATGCTCCGGCACATGGCGGCGCAGGAAGAAGAGCATCTGAAGGGCTTTTCAGAAGTGATGATAGCGCGCAAAGTGAGGCCGACGGTGCTTTCGCCGCTCTGGCACGTCGCCGGCTATGCCATGGGAGCAGCCACCGCCCTCATGGGCGAAAAAGCGGCGATGGCCTGCACGGTCGCCGTCGAATCGGTCATCGATGAACATTACGCCGCGCAGGAAGCGCATCTGGGCAGCGCCGAACCGGAGCTGAAAGCCATGATTTCACGCTTCCGCGCTGAGGAAAAAGAGCATCACGATACCGCCCTCGAACATGGGGCGGAAGAATCCCCTTTTTATGGGGCCGTTACCACTGTGATAAAATTGCAGACAAAATTCGCTATCTGGTTGTCTTCTCGCATTTAATTGTTGCATCCGGGACCCACAAGATATAGTAGTTATATTGGGGAAAACTAACTGCTAATCGCTTGGGCATGGGTATCACGTGAGATTATACAAAATTTCAGTATTTTTTATCGCCTGTTTCTTGCTCACTGCGAGTTGTAGCAAATTTCAGCCTGTAAGCATACAGGATCCCGATCGGGGACTGACCCGTCAGGATTATGAAAACATGAGATCGCCAAAACAGGCTGTAGCAGTGCCTTTTGGAGATAATGCCCCCCCTATCCCCGAAATGAAAGTGGACCCCCCCCATATTTCGTTGCAGGCCAGCGGAGCGACAGGCCCACCCATACCCGATCTTGCTGAGATCATCGCCGCCCCGCAACCGCCAAAAATCGGGCAGACCAAGGTCATTTCGGTGTCGGTGACCGACGATGTTCCGCTGAAAGATATTCTGATCGAGCTGTCACGGCTCGCCGATGTTGATGTCGAAATTGATTCGAGCATCACCGGCGGCATTACGTTTCGTGCGAAAGATCGCCCGTTCAACGAGGTCATTGACCGCATCTGTAGCATGGCGGGCTTGCGCTACAGCATGCGCAACAACGTGTTGCGCATCGAGCGCGATGTGCCTTATGTCCAAACCTACCCGCTCGACATGCTGAATATCGACCGCAACATCACCGGCAGTATCAGCGTCACTTCCTCCGGCGCCGGAAGCGATAGCGGCGGTTCAAGCAGCGACAGTAGTGCCACCGGCTCAAGCTCCACCAGCATCACGGCCGCCTCCAAGAGCGATTTCTGGAGTAAATTCCAGGAAAGCGTGACGCAGATATTGGCGTTCAAGCCTACTGCGCTGGGGGCGGGCGTCGGTAATAATCCTGCGGCAACGGAAGCGTTTTTCTCCCTCAACCAGCAAGCGGGAACGCTGACTTTCTCCGGCACCGAACGTCAGCACGCGGTGCTACGCAGCTTCCTGCGCGCCATCGAAGCGAATATTTCTTCGCAGGTATTGATCGAGGCTAAAATCGTTGAAGTCTCACTGAACGACAGCTACCAGGCCGGCATCGACTGGTCAAAACTCGGCGGCAACAGCGTCGCATTCAACACGGATTTAGCTGCGGTGACAGCCGCCAATGCTGCTCTTTCTCCTGCGTCCATTACCGTACTCAAAAATGATATATTGCGCACCGGGGTCGATTTATCGGTGGCGGTGAATTTGCTGGATGAATTCGGCACCACGCGTGCCCTTTCCAGCCCGCGCCTGAACGCCATGAACAACCAGCAGGCAGTGCTTTCATTCACGGAAAATCTGGTCTATTTCGACGTGAATATCGAGGTGACCGACGCGGTTGCAGGCACCGGCGGATCGGCAGGCACACCGGCCAAAGTCGAAGTCACCAGCGAACCTAAAACAGCGCCGGTAGGCATCGTGCTCGCCCTGCAACCATCAATCAATAAAGATTCCAACGAGATTACACTCAACGTGCGCCCCACCTTGTCGAAGGTAACGAAATTCATCACCGATCCCGGCTTCGAGATCGGTAAGGCAAATGCCGCCGCCCAGCTTCCGTCAGGTTCCCCTGTACTCTCTACGCTCAACTCCGTGCAGAGCACCATCCCACAGCTTGAGGTGCGCGAACTGGATTCTATCCTCAAGGTATCGAGCGGCCAGGTGATGGTGATCGGCGGATTGCTGGAAGATAAATTCACGTCCGACACGGCGGGCATCCCCGGCGCCAAAGACCTCCCCTATTTTGGGCGCCTGTTCTCAAGCGACAACAAAGTGACCACAAAAAAAGAGCTGGTGATTTTCATCCGCGCTACTATCGTGCCGAGCTCCGGCAGCGCTCAGCCTGCGGACCGGCTTATTTACAACAAGTTTATTGATGACCCCCGACCATTGGATTTTTAAATTATGTACACCAACATTCGATATATTTTACTGACTGCGATGCGCGACTGGCTGTTCTGGGTGCTCCTGGCCGGCGTGCTCTCCGCCGCTTCCATCGCCGGGCTGCTCGGCAGCACCGCGTTTCTTGAAACGCAGGAGATGACCATCACCTATGCTGCAGGCAGCTCCCGCGTGATGCTGATGCTGGGACTGATCGTGTTCGTGTGTTTCCATATCCGCTCGGCATTCGACACCAAGGAAATAGACGTGATTCTTTCGCGGCCTATTTCTCGCGGCACACTGATCGTCGCCTACTGGCTCGGCTTCATGCTGGTGGCGTGCATATTGCTGCTGCCTATCGTGGCAGTGGTCGGGCTAATCGGAGTGCCAAACAAAACAGGATTTTTTTACTGGGCGCTGAGCCTGCTGATGGAAGCGGGCGTGGTCGTATCGCTTGCGCTTTTTTCCGCCTTCGCGCTACGCAGCGCGGTTACCTCGGTGCTCGGCTGCATGGGGCTTTATGTGGTATCGCGGATGATGGTGTTTTTCGTGATGACGGCGGAAAATCCGATGTTCAACAACATCCAGTATATCTGGCTGCGCTTTCTGCTGCAGGGCATTTCATCGCTGGTGCCGAGGCTCGATTTCTTCGGTAAATCCGAGTGGCTGATTTACGGCCTGAAGACCGGTACGGAATGGCATTTATTCGCAATTCAGGCGGTGATTTTCGTGCCGCTGCTTCTGGTCGCGGCTATCATGGATTTCAAGCGCAAGCAGTTTTAATATGACGAAAAAAATACAGCAGTTTTTCCGGTGGTATGGCCCGCTATTCATCATCGCAGCCTGCAACGTCGTGTTCTGGACAGAGACGCGCCATATCAGGCCCGAACTCGGTGTGGTGCCGCCGGTGCCGGGAAAAGAAGAGCTGGCCATACTCAAAATGGGCGACGACCAGTTTTATTTCCGTTCGCTCGCGCTTAAGATGCAGAATGCGGGCGATACCTACGGGCGCTTCACCGCGCTGCGGGAATATAATATGGATAGAATGTATCACTGGTTTACGCTGCTCGATACGCTAGATGCCAAGTCGAATATGATGCCCGCGATGGCCGCTTATTATTTCAGCCAGACGCAAAACAGCAAGGACGTGCGGCCGCTGGTCGATTATTTATATGAGCATTCGGTGCGCGACATCGAGCATAAATGGTGGTGGCTTCTGCAATCGATTTACCTCGCGCAATACAAGCTCGAAGATATGGATCTGGCGTTGAAAGCGGCCAAGCCGCTGGTCGATAAACGCGTACCGATCTGGGCGCAGCAGATGGCAGCAGTGGTGCATGAAAA
>JANRKF010000032.1:0-10038 GCA_033763575.1 Alphaproteobacteria bacterium
TGTGGTCACGAGAATTATGAATGAGGCGAAAACAGCGGGTTACGAGAACCGCCGCGCAGTGTACATGGAAGTACATGAGCAGCGGAAGCGCAGTAACCGGCTGTTTGCAGCCATTCAGAAACGCGTGACGGCGCTATCTAACAACCGGCAACCCAATTGCGCTTTACTTTCACCACTCATGTGACTAGAAAGCTGTGAAACCAAACACCGCAACCCGCTCACGCAAAAAAGCGCGAAGCGATGGAAGCCGAGGCGAAGGGAATGTACAGCTGAAGTACATGACCGAGCCGAGTGAGGCTCCATCGCAAGCAGATTTGAAGCGTGAGATAGGGTTGCCAGCATTATCTGGAGAAATACTATGGCCGGTGAAATTGTTGTTCCAAGCTTGGGTGAGTCTGTCACGGAAGCGACGATCGCTAAATGGTTCAAAAAAGTGGGCGACAGCGTGACCGCGGATGAGCCGCTCGTTGAGCTGGAAACCGACAAGGTGACGATGGAAGTGAACGCCCCGGCCTCTGGCGCGCTGAAAGAAATCAAGGTCGCCGAAGGTAAAACCGTGGAAGTGGGCGCGCTGCTCGGCATGATCGATGTAAATGCCAAAGGCGCGGCACCTGCGGCGAAAGCGGCAAGCCCCGCTTCTGCCCCGGCCAAAGCGGCGCCCGCGCCTGCAGCTTCGGGCGCTCCGCAATCCGGCCCGGCGGCGCGTAAACTGATGGATGAAACCGGCGTGAAACCGGCGAGCGGTTCCGGCAAAGATGGCCGCGTGACCAAGGGTGATGTGCTGGGAGCTTCTTCCACTTCTACACCGAGTACCGAGTACCGAGTACCGAGTACCGCCTCACGCTCCGAAGAGCGCGTGAAAATGTCCAAGCTGCGGCAGGTGATCGCCAAACGCCTGAAAGATTCGCAGAATACGGCGGCGATTCTCACCACGTTTAATGAAATCGACATGAGCAATGTGATTTCGCTGCGGGCCGATTACAAAGACCTGTTCGAGAAAAAATACGGCCTGCGCCTGGGTTTCATGGGCTTCTTCGTGAAAGCGGCCTGCGCGGCGCTCAAGGAAATCCCGGCGGTAAACGCCACCATCGACGGCGATGAGCTGATTTATAAAAACTATTGCGATGTCGGCGTTGCAGTCGGCACCGACCAGGGGCTCGTCGTGCCGGTGGTGCGTAATGCCGACCAGATGTCGATCATGGAAATCGAGCAGGAAATCGCCCGTCTCGCCGGTAAGGCCCGCGAAGGCAGCCTTGCGATGAGCGATTTATCCGGCGGCACTTTCACCGTCTCCAATGGCGGCGTGTATGGCTCGCTCATGTCCACCCCGATCATCAACCCGCCACAATCGGGCATTTTAGGTATGCATAAAACCGAGGAGCGGCCTATTGCTGTTAAAGGTCAGGTGGTTATCCGCCCGATGATGTATGTGGCGCTGTCTTATGACCACCGGATCATCGACGGCAAGGAGTCGGTGACGTTCCTGGTCCGCATCAAAGAAGCGATTGAAGACCCGCGCCGCATGCTTTTGGGGCTTTAACACTTGAAATATCAGTAGACGCGCACTATATTGTTAACGAAAGCGTTAACCTTAGGAGTTTTTATGCGCCGTTTATCCCTCACCACTGCCCTGCTTCTATTGTCCGCGGGAAGCAGTTTCGCGCAGGATGCGCCGGTGTTCAAACCGCTCGATCCGAGCATGACCATGTCGCAGCCCGCGGCATCAGGCGCGCAACCGATTTATGAAGCGCCGGCGCAGGTTCCCACCGAAACGCCCCAGAGGCTGCCCGTATCACGCCGCGATGGCGAGGTCATCGATTCGGTCGGCAGCGGTGCGATTCCTGCGTTGCCATTACAAGTCATGACGCAGAACAGCATCTCCTATCTCTCCGGCGGCATCGGCGATGAAGAGATCGAGCAGCTAAGAGCGCAGGAAGAAGGTTATAACCTCCGCCTGCTGATTACCGAGCAAAGCGGTGAGTTCGTAAGCGGCACGGTGATGACGCTGAAAACATTAAGCGGCGAAGTGCTGCTGATGGTGAATGAAGCCGGTCCGTGGGTCTATGCGCGTGTACCTGCCGGTAAATATATCGTGGACATCACCACCGTACGCGGCGCGAATAAAACCATGCCGCTGACCGTTCCGTCCAAAGGCGCCATCAAAATGCAGGTGCGGGTTTAACGCTCGCTGGTTTATTGCGCCCGCCCCTTCGCCTGCGGCGGCAGCTTCACCCGTGACCATTCGTCTTTTGTCAGGCCAGCCAGTGTGCTTACCACGCCGACTATATCTTCGTGAGTGGTCGCTGTCATGTCGTGCAGCACATTGTTACCCAGGGTGAGGACAAATCCATCGACAAATGTTTCTGCTTTGGGCGGCCGCCCCGAAATAGCGGATGCGAAGTTTTGTGCGACCGGTTGCGGCGGCAGCTTCTGCGTTTGCGAGAAGGTGAACAGAAAATTATACGGTGCCTGTCCTTCGCCCTTCGCATTGGTCGCTGCGGTCATTTTCCGGGCGATTTTCTCGATATCCGATGCATAGGCCGGAGAGGCGAGTTGAACGTTGAACATCACCGAGCCGGGCTTTCTTTTGACGCTTTCCACATCGCAACCAAGGGTCGACAGGATGGTTTGCAATTGCTGCGGCACCTCATTCATTCCCCGCGTATTGGCAATCTTTTCTTCCTCTGCATCATGCTCTTTCCATCTGAGTTCGTTCCTCGCCGCCTCAATCGCCTGAATAATGTCGCGTCCTTTTTCTATTCCTATTTTGCCGATATCAATGTGGAACGGGTGATACCTACCCGATCCATCCTCAAATTTTTCGAGTCTTTCGGGGAAAAGTTTTAGCAGATCCGAGCCTTGCAGCTGGTTCCGGATGCAGGCAAGCAGCGCCTCAGGATCACTCGACTGATTAAAGCTTATGGTCGCTTTCAGATAATGCCCGAAGAAGTGGTGGCCGGGCATTGCTTCTTCAATTTTCCGGGCCATTTCCACCTCTTCCAGAATGCGCCGCACCTTACCCATGTCGATATTTTGAAGCTCCACCACGAACTCGGCGCGGCTATGGACGGTCTTGCCATCCTCATGCGTGTCCTCGCTATATTGTATATTTTTTTTCATATTGATATGATCGGGGTAATCAACCACCTCCCCTAACATCCTATAGCCCGCGACGCGCAATGATTTATCCGGCTCCACAACGTCATAGGTGCCGATATCCTGTTTGGACGTCAGGCGTAATTTCAATATTTTTGGAGCGCTTATCTCATCAAACTCAATGGCGATTTGGCCATTGGACAGGTACGATTCCGGACTGATGATTTCCAACGCTTCCGCGAGTTTTTTTCGATCATCCTGGGTTGTACAGCCGTGTTTTCCTGCCATCCACCCAATCCCTGACGTTGAATTTTAACCAAAATAACTGATTTTTGTTAATAATTCAACGTTTATTTCTTCCGCACGCCCAGCACATGGCAAACGGCGGCGGTCAGGTCGGCGCGGTTCAGCGTATAAAAATGCAGATCCTCACAGCCGAAATCCATCAGCCGGTGGCATTGCTCGGCAGCGACGGTGGTCGCGACAAGGTTCCGCATCGGCGGGTTATCGTCCAGCCCTTCGAATAGTTTCTCCAGCCATGCCGGTACGCTGGCGCCGCACATGGCGGAGAATTTTTTCACCTGCGCCACATTGCCCACCGGCAGAATACCCGGCAGGATGGGAATGGTGATACCGGCTTTCCGGACGCGTTCCAGATAACGGAAATAATGTTCGACATCGAAAAAATACTGGGTGATGGCGCGGGTGGCGCCCGCATCGATTTTCATTTTCAGGTAATCGATATCGGCCTCGAAACTCGCTGAATCCGGGTGTTTTTCCGGGAAGGCCGCAACCGTGATTTCAAAATCGGCAATGCGTTTTAAGCCCGCCACCAGATCGCAGCTATAACGATACCCATCGGGATGCGGCGCGTATCCGGCCGCACCCTGCGGCGGGTCGCCGCGCAGCGCCACGATATGGCGCACACCGGCCTCCCAATAGCTTTTCGCCACCTCGTCCACCTCGGTGCGGCTGGCGGCCACACAGGTTAAATGCGCGGCGGGTTTCAGCTTCGTTTCTTTGGCGATGCGCGAGACGATGGCGTGGGTGCGTTCGCGGGTCGAGCCGCCTGCGCCATAGGTCACCGAGACGAATGTCGGCGAAAGCGGGGCGAGCACCTGCACCGTTTCCCACAGCTTCGCCTCCATCTCCGCCGATTTCGGGGGGAAGAACTCGAAGGAAACGCGTGGGGGGGTGCGCCCGAAACGTGCGGCAAGCTGGTTGGAATTCACGTCCTTATCCTTTATGGCCTAGGCTTTGTAGTATTTGTGCAACAGGTGCGTAATTTGTTCATTGTACCCACACACGCCGCTATATTTCCTGGTAATATATCGTGTATTAGAACAGAAAATTAACTATAACAAGTCAAACTATAGGCATGTATTCTACTCAACATACCTTATTTGATTCTTAGGAGAAGCCATGCGTAATCAATTCCCACATAATCAATGGAAGCTCGCCCTCGTTGCCGCGCTGGCCACGCTTGCCGTCGGCTGCACCCAAGCTGAAAACGGCGATAACGACCCATGGGAGCCGTTCAACCGCGGCATGTATCAATTCAACAGCGTATTGGATGGCGTGGTGCTCAAGCCCATTACGCAGATTTATCGCGGCGTGATTCCCGACGAGGGACAGACCATGGTGCATCATTTCGTGGAAAACCTGCAAGAGCCGATCAGCTTCGGAAACTCGGTGCTGCAGGCCGATCCACAGAATAGTTTCGTGTCGCTCTGGCGCTTTTTGCTCAACAGCACCATCGGTGTCGGCGGGTTGTTTGATGTCGCATCGGACGTGGGCCTGAAAGGCCGCAAAACCGATTTCGGGCAGACGCTCGCGCTCTATGGCGTCGAATCCGGCCCTTACTTGTTCCTGCCGATCCTTGGGCCGTCCAATGCGCGTGACGGGCTGGGCCGCGTGGCCGATGCCTTCATGCATCCGGCGATGTATGTGGACGATAACGGCGCGTCGATCGCGCTCTGGTCGGTCACCGTGGTCGATACGCGTTCGGATGTGTATGATATCATCGAGGATATCCAGAAAACATCGCTGGATCCGTATGTCACCTTCCGCAGCTCTTACACCCAGCGTCGCAACAACAATATCAAAAAAGCCAGCGCTGCGCGTGATGCGGCATGGAAGAAAGCAAAAGGTGGGCATGACTGTCATTAAGGGTTTGGCAGCGGCGTGCTCGCTGCTGCTGGCTGTTGTATCGACGGAAGTGATGGCGAAGACGGGGGATCCGGCGGCGGATTATATCGAATCCGTTGGCAACCAGGCGCTCGATGCCATCCGCGATAAATCTTCCTCGAAAGAGAAAAAGCAGGCGGTGCTTGAAAAATTATTCAAGGACAATCTCGATTACGAATGGGTGGCCAAGTTCGTGATGGGCCGTTTCTGGCGTCAGGCGACCGATGACCAGAAGGCGCGTTATGTGCCGGCTTACCGCGATTTCCTCGTGCGCAACTACACCTCGCGCTTTTCCGAATATACCAGCGGCAGTTTCAAAGTGGTCGGCTCGCGGCCTATGGAAAAGGGCGATTCGCTGGTCAGCATGGAAATCACCGCCGATGAGCCGGACGCGCAGCCGGTGCTGATCGATTACAAAGTGCGTAAAATCAGCGGCGGCTTCAAGGTGTTCGACATCATCGTCGAGGGGGTGAGCCTGCTTACCACCCAGCGCGCCGAGTTCAACTCCGTGCTCAACAAAAGCGGCATTGACGGGTTGATCGACCAGCTTTCCAAGAAATAAATACCCAAGCCCCGCCGAATGGCGGGGTCCGGCGCAAATCCTGAAACGCCCCCCCCGAGAGCAAGGCAGGGCTTTGCCCCTTGAATCCCCCACACTTTCGCGCTATATTAGCCGCTGAACGGTTCTACCCGGTTTCGTGAGGCTCATTGTCCTTGGACCGATAATCTTTGCATCGGGAGCTGTCCCTGGCGGGGGTCTTGCCCTCGCACATATGGCGCCCACCTGTACTTACGGGTCTGCATGCGACATGTTTCACCCACGGCCACGGTGGTTCCGTTCATAAGCCCCGCACTTGTTGCGGGGTCTGGTATCTTGCAAATTACGCTGCCCAAGTTTAAAAAAAACCGGACCCCGCAACAAGTGCGGGGCTTATTACCGAGTCCCCACCTGCCCGGCCATGCGCTCGATGCGGGCGGCGATTTCGTTCAGCGTTTCGATCATGGCGCCTTCCATTTCGGCGATCCGGGCGCTGTCCGGCGTCGGTTTTGCCTGCCCTGCGGCTTTGGTGAGCGCCCGCACCTCTTTGGAGAGGCGCTCTATTTCTTTTTTATTTTCAACCGCTTCATCAACCATCATCAGCCCCGCCAGCAGCAGCGACATCACCTCGCCGGGGTTGCCGCCCATCTGGTAGGCGAGCTGGTTCACCCGCTCATCGAGATCGAAAGACAGGGCGCGGAGATGCTCTTCCTGCCCGTCATCGCAGGCGACGCGGTATTCTTTTCCATTGATGCGAATTGGAACGGCGGACATGATTATATATTAATCAATAGGTTGATGGTTTTTTGGCGATTGTGACAACCCTTTCATACAACAATTTTCATATTGTCACATTAGTTTCATGCAAATTTAGCGGTTTTTCCGGTAAAGTGAGAGGGTGGAGAGAGTGTAAACAATGCCCTATGTAACCGGTGACAAACTATTGAAACAAGCCGTACCCACGGTGGCGGACAAGATCACGCTGGGCTGGGAGGCGATTGACCCCCATACGCCCCTTCCCGACCGCAAAACCGTGGAAGGCATGGCGCTTAATCTTCTAAAGACCAAAAAACTCTCGCTCGGCGACCGCACCTATATCGACCTTGAAACCATGAAGCCTGAAGAAAAGGCCGAGCTCAGCAAGAAAGGCGTCGATATTGCCGGGCTGGAAGCTTTCGCCGATCCGAAACGACGCGATAAGCTGGCCGATGCCGTGGAATCTGGTCTCAAAACACAGGATAACTGGCTCACCAAAATCGGCAATTTCATCGCGGGGTTTTTCTCATGGATGATGAGCGGTTTTTCCGGCGGCATGGAAGGGTTGTGGAATCATGTCGGCGCCATTGCCTCCGCTGGCGCCCAGAAAGCAGTCAATGAATCGGTGGCGGTGGCGATGAAATCTTCTCCCGCCGAGTTGCAGGCATTCGCGCCCTACATGGGAGAAATCAATACCGCGGTGGATAGCGAAGTGATGAAGATCGCGACCGGCAAACCGGTTGCCGTAAAACCGCGCCCTGAAGTACAACCTGTTCCTATGGATAGCGACGGCCTGCGCCAGAAAATCGCAGCTACCGTACAGAGCAGCACGAACGAAGCGCTGGATGATCCTGCGCTCAACGGTAGCCTGGGATCATTATTTACAGGCAGCAAAATGGAAACGCGCAAGCGTGAATTCAAGGAAGAAATTTCTACCTTCGCGATGCAGGTTGCTACCGACAAAACCTTCAAGCTTGGTAATAAAGGCGTGGCGGAAATGACCCCGGATGAATTCAAGGGAGCGCTGCGCGAGAAGCTGGTGGAAAAATTCGATTCCATGGAAGTGACTGGCGATGATGGCAAGAAAAAGCAGTTATCTGCATGGTACAAGGATAGCTGGATCGATGCCTGGGGGGCGAGCGCATCGCGATTTGTAGCACACAGGAAAGGTATCGCGCTGCCCGATAAAGCCAGCGAATTTTCGGGCTATATGGCCGATGAAATGCTCAAGAACATCAAACCGGAACAGCTTGGCCAGCTCAAAGATGCGCGCGGTATTGCCGAGCTGGATTACAAGCTAGATATCAATCAAATGCTTGAACTGCAAAAGCAGCAAAGATTGGCGGGGGCACTGAATAATCCACCCTCCGCCGATACTCCTCCTACCGGTGGCACCTCACCGACAGGGCCTAGCTATGTTCCAGTAACACAGCCGGTAAAAGCTGAAGTTGTAAAACAGTAGCAACTCGTTGTTTATCCTCATCATTTAAAAATAATCGTCATTTTTTTCAAAAAAATGCAGCAGCCCTGAGCGCGTTCCATGCGAGGGGCGAAGCCCCGTAGCGGGAACATTACAAAAATTTAATGTAGTTACCCCCTTCCGGGACACGCCAAGCGCGTTCAGACTGGGTTTCATAGGGAGGTAATCGGTCGAATAACAATCAGCGATGTTCGCGGGTCGGCATGAATTCCACGTCCGGGAAATCTTTCTGGATGCGGTCGAGGTGCCAGGCGTTGGGAGCGAGATAGGCCAGTTGGCCGCCGCCATCTTCGGCGAGGTTGTATTTATTCTTCTCGGTGAAGTTTTCGAGCACGGCTCTGTCTTTCGCCTTCACCCAGCGGGCGGTGGTATATTGCACGGATTCGAAGCTGCCCTTCACGCCATATTCGCTGGCGAGGCGGCTGGCGATGACGTCGAACTGCAGCGCGCCGACCACGCCGATGATCCACGGGCTGCCGTCCAGCGGTTTGAAAATCTGGCTGGCGCCTTCTTCGGAAAGCTGTTCGAGCGCGGCTTTCAGCTGTTTCGATTTCAGCGGGTCGTCGAGCCGCACGCGCTGGAACAGTTCCGGCGCGAAGCTTGGGATGCCGGTGAAATACAGCGTCTCGCCTTCGGTCAGCGCATCGCCGATGCGTAAATGCCCGTGGCCGGGAATGCCGATGATGTCGCCGGGCCACGCCTCTTCCGCCAGTTCGCGGTCGCGGGCGAGGAACATCACCGGGTTGTTGAGCGCGAGCGTTTTTTTCTCACGCACATGCAGCACTTTCATGCCGCGTGTGTATTTGCCGGAGCAGACGCGCAGGAAGGCGATGCGGTCGCGGTGGTTCTTGTCCATGTTCGCCTGGATCTTGAACACGAAGCCGGTGAATTTCGGTTCTTCGGGTTTGACTTCGCGAGGATCCGCAGCCTGGATGCGCGGCGGCGGGGCGAATTCGCAAAGGGCTTCGAGCAGTTCGCGCACGCCGAAATTATTGATGGCGCTGCCGAAAAATACCGGGGTCACGTGACCTTCGAGATAATGCTCGCGGTCGAAGGCGGGGTAGATGGCTTTCACCATCGCCACCTCCTCGCGGAACCGTTTCAATTCCGCTTCCGGAATGACGCTGTCGAGCCCGGGATCGTCGGCGCCTTTGAACTGCATGGCCGGGGCGATATGCGAGCCTTGTTTGCTGTCGAACAGATAGAGCGTGTCGGTGAAGACGTTAAAGCAGCCGCGGAACCGTTCGCCCACGCCGATCGGCCAGGTGACCGGGCAGACGGTGAGCGCCAGCCGCTTCTCGATTTCATCGAGCAGCTCGAACGGATCGCGGGTTTCGCGGTCCATCTTGTTGATGAAGGTGATGATCGGCGTATCGCGCAGGCGGCAGACTTCAAACAGCTTGAGGGTCTGCTCCTCGATGCCTTTCGCGCCGTCAAGCACCATCACCGCGCTGTCGACGGCGGTTAAAGTGCGGTAGGTGTCTTCGGAGAAGTCTTTGTGGCCGGGCGTGTCGAGCAGGTTCACGGTTTTGCCGCCATACTCGAAGGTCATCACCGAGGCGGTCACGGAAATGCCGCGCTGCTGCTCGATCGCCATCCAGTCCGAGGTCGCCGACTTTCCGCCTTTTTTGGCCTTGACCGCGCCGGCCAGGTGAATCGCCCCGCCGAACAGCAACAGCTTTTCGGTGAGCGTCGTCTTACCGGCGTCGGGGTGGGAAATAATCGCGAAGGTGCGGCGCAAAAGGTGGGGACTGGTCATAGGATAAAATTGTTTATGCCGCTTTCTTATCCCAGCCGCCGCTTGCTGTCTGCTGGTAATAATGGAGTTCGCAGCCCGCATCTTTATAGCGTTTCCAACGAGCGCAGGCAGCACCCAAGCTTTCTTCCGCCGCGCCGTCGAACATATCGATGACGCGGTCATAGGGAGCCGGGTCTTCGGCAAACACGCCGTTGGTGATGATGAGGATTTTCTTGTCATCCT
>JANRKF010000033.1:0-135516 GCA_033763575.1 Alphaproteobacteria bacterium
CGGCACGCGCTGGAACGGGCCGCTCTTCTTCGGCTTACGCACTCAGAGGGGGAAGCAATGACAACAATGCATCCTAAACTCACCTGCGCAATTTACACTCGCAAATCCTGCGAAGAAGGGTTGGATCAGGATTATAATTCGCTCGACGCGCAGTATGATGATGGCGCCAGCTATATTCAAAGCCAGCGTCAGCAAGGCTGGGTGTTATCGCCAACGCGCTACGATGATGGCGGCTATTCCGGCGGCAATTTGGATCGGCCAGCACTAAAACGCCTGATTGCAGATATTGAAGCGGGGCTGGTTCACATCGTGGTCGTTTACAAAATTGATCGGCTTTCACGCTCGCTGGCCGACTTCGCCAAGCTGGTCGAAGTATTTGATAAGCACGGCGTTACCTTCGTTTCCGTCACACAACATTTCAACACCACCACGTCCATGGGACGGCTGACGCTCAATATTCTACTTTCTTTCGCTCAGTTTGAGCGCGAAGTTACCGGCGAGCGCATCCGTGATAAAATCGCTGCCTCCAAGAAAAAGGGTATATGGATGGGCGGCGTGCCGCCGATCGGTTACGATGTGCAAGATCGCAAGCTGCTCATCAACAAGCAGGAAGCCACCACCGTTCGCTTTATTTTCGAACGCTACCTGGCGCATGGCTCGCGCGTGCGATTGGTGCAGGAGCTTGACGACCGCTGCTACCGCGCAAAAAGCTGGACAACGGTGGAAGGCAAAAAGCGCACCGGCAAGAAAATCGACAGCCTTCACCTTCACAAAATTCTTACCAACCCCATTTACACCGGCAAAATTCACCACAAAGGCCAGTTTTATGAAGGCGAGCATGAAGCGATTATTCCGCAGGAAATGTGGGATACCGTGCAGGCGCAGCTCAAAGCAAAAGCACCGCGCACGAAGCAGCTGACCTATAAAACCGATGTGCCGTTCCTGCTGCGAGGAGTGATTTTCGATATGCACGGCGTAGCGATGACACCCAGCTACGCGAAAAAGCGCGGCAAGCATTACCGCTATTATGTCAGCACCAAGGCAATCCGCCATGGTTATTCCAGCACGGATTTGCGGTCGATTCCCGCCGAGCAAATTGAGCCGCTGATTATCGGCCACCTGCGGCAATTCTTCACCGCGCCGGAAATCATCCAGCTCACCCACGCGAAGGCAAAGGCGCAGTCACCACATATTACCGTAAACGAAGTGCGCGAAGGCCTGCAGCAATTCAATGAAATGTGGGATCAGCTTTTTCCGCTGGAGCAAAACCGCATTGTTCGCCTCATCGTGCAGCGCATTCAGGTCAGCCTGCAGGGCGTCGATATTACCTATCAACCCAACGGCATCATGGAAATTTATGGACAAGTCACCGGGCGGCTTTTATCTGCATAGCGTGCAAGTGCTGAAGCAGCGCGAAGAGCGCCGCACCAATCATGACGGCACGATCACCGTGCATATTCCAATCAGCTTCAAGCGGCATGGCGGCAGGCGCTATATCCTTGCACCGGATGCCATCGCCGAGGCCTATACCCCGCCAAAGGAATATGCGCCCATTCTAAAAGCCATCGCCCAGGCCTTTCACTGGAAGGAAATGATCGACAACGGCGAGGTCAGCTCCGCCCACGACCTGGCGACAAAAATTAAGGTGAATGAATCCTACATGGCGCGCGTGTTGCGCCTCAGCCTTTTGGCGCCGGATATCATCGAGGCACTGGTGGAAGGGCGGCAGCCGAAGCAACTCACGCTGCTCGATCTCTTCAAACCCATCCCACAGGATTGGAACGAGCAGCGCATCAAATTCGGGTTTGCCACCCCGGCAGAGTGATGCCTGCCGTATCGCGGCGAAAATTCCGAATAGCTTATGACCGCCAGTTTCATTTGCGAAATGGTACGCACGCTGAACACCTGATTTATAAAGTGAATTATCTTCCGTATCGAATAAGCGAAGTGCAGAGGTTCAGAGAAAACCCGTTCTCTCCGGGCCGGTAGGGCACTGCAGTAGCGGGCGGCGATACGGCGCGGCCACCAGAAAACCCCGCAGAACCGGGGCACGCGGGCGCCCGGTCTTGCAGAGAGTATAGTTTGTAAATATTTAATGGCGGAGGAGATGAGATTCGAACTCACGATAAGGTTTAACCCCTATGCCGGTTTAGCAAACCGGTGCCTTCAGCCACTCGGCCACCCCTCCGCAGGAAGGATCCTGCTACCAGCTATCTCCGTGTAGTTCAATATTTTTCTACATATGACGCGGAAGCTTTGCTACAATGCCGGGGAATGATCAGTATCACCGACAATGCCATCGTCCTTTCCGTGCGTAAACACGCCGAAACCAGCGCGCTGGTCGAAATACTCACCGAACAGAACGGCGTCTATAAGGGGATCGTGCGCGGGGCGTTTTCCAAAAACAACCGGGGGGTTTACCAGCCGGGCAATGTCATCGCCGCCCATTGGAGCGCGCGCATCGCCGAGCATATGGGCGCCATCCGCGCCGAGCTGCACACGCCCTACGCCGCGCTCATCATGCCGCATGCACGGGCGCTGGCCCTGCTCTCTTCGGCGTGCTCGCTGCTGGCGGCGGCGCTGCCGGAGCGCCATACCTATCCGAAGCTCTACACGGCGATGCACCAGCTACTCGCCCATCTCGCCCACGCGCCGGAATCATGCCTTGAGGAATATATCCGTTTTGAATTGCTGCTGCTTGCCCAGGCCGGTTTCGGGCTGGACCTGAGCCGTTGTGCGGCGACCGGCAGCAGCGAGAACCTCGCCTATATCTCCCCCAAGTCGGGCCGGGCGGTCAGCCGCGATGCGGGTGAGCCTTATAAGGACAGGCTCTTTGAATTCCCCCCGGACCTCTCCGCCACCGGCTATTTCATCGAGCACTGGCTGTTCGAGGCGCTCCACCGCAAAGTCCCGGCGGCACGCAAACGGCTGGATGCATAAAACGCTGTGTCACGGAAGGGGCAAGCCTGTAAATATTTTTAAAAAATTTTGCATTACCCCCCTTCCATGACACATCCATACCGGGGTAGATTGTTGGTGAGGGCTGGAAAACAGCCATTTACAAAGCATCTGACAGGAGTTATAACCACGCCCCATGGCAAAGAAACCGACTGCAAATAAATCCGGCGAGATCCAGCAGGTCCCCTTCCGGGTGACGCTGGAGGAGAAATATTTCGCCTATGCATTATCGACGATCACGGCGCGGTCGCTGCCCGACGTGCGCGATGGGCTGAAGCCCGTTCACCGCCGCCTGCTCTATGCGATGCTGCAGCTCCGGCTCGATCCGAAGTCGGGCTATAAGAAATGCGCCCGCGTGGTTGGTGACGTGATGGGTAAATACCATCCGCATGGCGATTCCTCCATTTACGAAGCGATGGTGCGGCTCGCGCAAAGCTTCTCCGTGCGCTATCCGCTGGTGGATGGGCAGGGGAATTTCGGCTCGGTCGATGGCGATAATGCGGCGGCGATGCGTTACACCGAGGCCCGCCTCACCGATATCGCGATGTCGCTCATGGAAGCGATCGACGAAGACACGGTGGATTTCCGCCCGACCTATGACGGGTTGGAAGAAGAACCGCTGGTCATGCCTGCGGCCTTCCCGAACCTGCTCGCCAATGGCTCGGAAGGCATTGCAGTCGGCATGGCCACGTCCATTCCGCCGCATAATGTCGGCGAGCTGTGCGATGCGTTGTCCTACCTCATTTCCTATCCGGATTGCACGGTGGCGCGGCTTATGAAATTTATCAGCGGGCCGGATTTCCCGACCGGCGCCATCATCGCCGAATCGCCGGAAAATATCCTGAACGCCTATGAAACCGGGCGTGGCGCCATCCGCGTGCGGGCCAAGTGGGAGAAGGAAGAACTCTCGCACGGCATGTACCAGATCATCGTCACCGAGATTCCGTATCAGGTGCAAAAAGGCAAGCTCATCGAGAAAATCGCCGAGCTGTTCAAGAATAAAAAACTACCGCTGCTCGGCAATATCCGTGATGAATCGGCGGAGGAAATCCGCATCATCCTTGAGCCGAAATCGCGCACTGTCGATCCTGAGATGCTGATGGAATCGATGTTCAAGGTCACCGATCTGGAGTCGCGTTTCAACATGAACCTGAACGTGCTGGATAAGCATGGCGCGCCGCGTGTGATGAGCTTGAAAGAAGTGCTGTTCGCGTTCCTTGAGCACCGGCTGGATGTGCTCATTCGCCGTACCAACTGGCGGCTGGAGAAAATCGCGCACCGGCTGGAAATTCTGGGCGGGCTGCTGATTGCCTACCTCAATCTCGATGAGGTCATCCGCATCATCCGTACCGAGGATGAGCCGAAGCCGGTGATGATAAAAAAATGGAAGCTTTCGGATATTCAGGCGGAAGCGATTCTGAACACCCGCCTGCGGTCTTTGCGCAAGCTGGAAGAAATGCAGATCAAGGGCGAGCATGATGCGCTTCTGAAAGAGCAGAAAGAACTGACCTCGCTCCTCAAATCCGAAGAAAAAATGTGGCTGAAAATCGAGGGCGAGATCAAAGACATCAAAACCCGTTTCGGCGGGAAGACCGCGCTCGGCAAGCGCCGTACGCAATTCGCCGATGCGCCGTCCGGCGTCGTGATCGACATCGAGGCCTTCGTCGAAAAAGAACCGATCACCATCCTGCTTTCCAAAATGGGCTGGGTGCGTGCGGTGAAGGGCCATCAGGTCGATGCGGTGGATGCAAAATATAAAGAGGGCGACGAAGAGCGCTTCCAGCTTACCGGCTACACCACCGACAAGCTGCTGCTGTTTACCACCGACGGGCGTTTCTACACACTCGGCTGCGACAAGCTCCCGCGTGGCAAAGGCGCGGGCGAGCCGGTGCGGCTGATGATCGATATGGATAACGAGGTCGATGTCGCGGCCTGCCGCATCTATAACGAGGGCGAACAATTCCTGATCGCGGCCAGCAACGGCAAGGGCTTCATTGTCGATTCTGCCGATGTCGTCGCCAGCACCAAGAACGGCAAGCAGATACTCAATCCGGTGGCGGGCGCGAAGGCGGAGTTCTGCATTCCGGTGGAAGGCGACCATGTCGCGATCATCGGCGAGAACCGCAAGCTGCTCATCTTCCCGATCACGCAGATCCCGCCGATGAAAAAAGGCCAGGGCGTCGCGCTGCAGAAATACAAGGAAGGCGGCACCTCCGACATCAAGACCTTCACGCTGAAAGAGGGCCTCTCATGGCAGCTCGGTGGCCGCGTGCGGCTGGAGATGGATTTGAAGGCATGGCAGGGCAACCGCGCCGATGCCGGTCGCCTGCCGCCCACCGGCTTCCCGCGTGAGAATAAATTTTAGATTCTCAGGCCGCCATCCCAGCCGGTTACGTTTACTTCCTGCCCATCACCGATCTCACCGGCAAGGATTTTTTCGGCAAGCTTGTCCTGCAGGTTTTTCTGGATGATGCGCTTGAGCGGGCGGGCGCCATAGGCCGGGTCATACCCGGCATTGCCCAGCCAGTCGCGAGCTTTATCGTCCAGCGTGAGCGTGATGTGCCGCTCGGCCAGCCGCGCTTTGAGCCGTGCGAGCTGAATATCGACGATGCTCGCCATATCCTCGCGCTGCAGGCGGTTGAACAGCACAATTTCGTCCAGCCGGTTTAAAAATTCCGGACGGAAGGAGACACGCACCACCTCCATCACCTGGTCGCGCAGTTTTTTGGGAATCTTCGCATCTTTATTCTCCGCGATGAATTCCGAACCAAGGTTAGAAGTAAGTACGATGATAGTGTTTTTAAAATCCACCGTGCGGCCCTGCCCGTCAGTGAGCCGCCCGTCATCGAGCACCTGCAGCAGAATGTTGAACACGTCCGGGTGGGCTTTTTCCACCTCGTCGAACAAAATCACCTGATAGGGCCTTCTGCGCACCGCTTCGGTAATGACGCCACCTTCCTCATAGCCAACATACCCCGGGGGGGCACCGACCAGGCGCGATACGGCGTGTTTTTCCATGAACTCGCTCATATCCACGCGCAGCAGGGCGGATTCATCATCGAAAATAAATTCGGCGAGCGCCTTGCATAGCTCCGTTTTCCCCACGCCGGTCGGACCAAGGAACAGGAAGGAGCCGATGGGCCGCCCCGGATCACCCAGCCCTGCCCGCGCCCGGCGCACCGCGTTCGATACGGCCACCAGCGCTTCTTCCTGCCCAACCACGCGGCCACGCAGCGCTTCTTCCATGGCAAGCAGCCTGGCACGTTCGCCTTCCAGCATTTTTTCAACCGGAACCCCGGTCCAGCGCGACACGATGGAGGCGATGTCTTCAGCCGTCACCGCTTCTTTGAGCGTGGCGCTGTCGCCTTCTTTTTCGGCTTCGGCCAGTTTTTTCTGCAAGCCGGGCAGCAGGCTGTACATGATTTCGCCCGCCCGCGTGAGGTCGCCGCGCCGCTGCGCCACATCGCGCTCCTGCGTCAGTTCGTCGATCTGCTCTTTGAGTTTCTGCGCCGATTGCAGCTGCGATTTTTCCGCCTGCCAGCGGCCCGTCATGTCGGCGCTTTCTTTTTCCCAGACATCCAGGTCGGCTTCCAGTTTTTTCAGGCGTTCTTTCGAGGCAGCGTCCGGCTCTTTTTTCAGCGCCTCCCGTTCGATTTTTGCCTGGATAATTTTGCGGTCCAGCTCGTCAAGTTCCTCCGGTTTGGAATCCACCTCCATCCGCAGGCGGGCGCTGGCTTCATCCACCAAGTCAATCGCCTTATCCGGCAGGAAACGGTCGGTGATATAGCGGCTGGAGAGCGTCGCCGCCGCAACAATCGCCGCATC
Source organism: Alphaproteobacteria bacterium (assembly GCA_033763575.1). Taxonomy (GTDB): domain Bacteria; phylum Pseudomonadota; class Alphaproteobacteria; order Rickettsiales; family SXRF01; genus JANRKF01. The sequence goes on from JANRKF010000033.1 coordinate 6,784, forward strand.
GGTGATGCGGATACCGTGATGCAGTTCGTATTTTTCCTTGAGGCCGCGCAGGATGGAGATGGTATCTTCCACCGTCGGCTCCTCGATGAACACGGCCTGAAACCGGCGGGCGAGTGCGGCGTCTTTTTCGATATATTTGCGATATTCGTCGAGCGTGGTCGCGCCGATGCAATGCAGGTCGCCACGCGCCAATGCGGGTTTCAATAAGTTGGAGGCGTCCATCGCCCCATCGGTTTTCCCGGCGCCCACCAGCGTGTGCAGTTCGTCAATAAACAGCACCACCTCTCCCTCCGCCGCGTGGATTTCATTCAGCACGGCTTTTAAGCGTTCCTCAAATTCCCCGCGATATTTTGCGCCAGCCACCAGCGCACCCAGATCAAGCGAAAGCAGGCGTTTGTCGCGCAATGTTTCCGGTACGTCGCCTGCAACAATCCGGCGGGCCAGCCCCTCGGCGATCGCGGTTTTGCCCACGCCCGGCTCGCCGATCAGCACCGGGTTGTTTTTGGTGCGGCGGGAAAGCACCTGCATGGCGCGGCGGATTTCCTCATCCCGCCCGATCACAGGGTCTAGCTTGCCTTCACGCGCCAGCGCCGTGAAATCGCGGGTATATTTGGAGAGCGCCTCAAACTGATCCTCCGCCCCGGCGGAATGCGCCACGCGGCCTTTGCGCATCTCGTTAATCGCGTTATTCAGTTGCTGCGGCGAAACTCCCGCCGGTTCCAAGAGCTTGGTGTTCATGGCGATGGCTTGAAGAATCCGTTCCAGCGTCACATAGCTGTCGCCCGCTTTTTCCGCAAGTTTTTCCGCCGCGTCCAGCAATTTGGCGATTTCGCCGGTTAAATAAAGCTGTCCGCTGCCGCCCTCCACCTTGGGAATGGATTCAAGCGCGGTTTCGGTGCGGGCTTTTGCCTGCTCCACATCGCCACCCACAGCGCGGATAAGGCGGGCGGCGAGCTGCTCTTTCTCATGCAGCAACGCATGCAATATATGCTCCGGCTTGAATTGCTGGTGGGAGCGCTTCAGCGCCTCACCCTGGGCGCTTTGCAGCACTGCTTGCGATTTTTCGGTATATTTTTCCAGATTCATGTTAGATTCCTTATGAAACAAAAGACATGTGTCATATATGGTGCGCCCAATTCACTTCATCAAGCTGCTGCTTATTTTTTTATTGGCGTCGCACCCTGTACAGGCCGATGAGCCTTTGATTCCCATCGATTTCAGCGGACATTACGATTTTGCCTTTTCAGGCGTTCCACTGGGAAAACTCGACCTCCGCTTCACCCAATCGGCCACGAAATACACCGCCACCGCCGATGTAAAAACGGTGGGCCTTGCCCGCGTATTCGTGCAGCATGAGAGCCACACCATCTCCAAAGGCTGGGGCAGCGATTTTCATTACCCGCAGGTGGACTATGAAAGCCGTTATTCCACACGCGGCAAACCCAAAAGCGCGAAAATCAGTAAAAAAGACGGCGTGATTTTTGCCGATGTCGTGAACCCGCCGGATAACCGCGCCATCCGCCCCGCCGTGCCGCTTGAGCAGAAATCCGCCGCCTTCGATCCGCTGGCCGTCGGCCTTGCCATCCGCAGCGAATTCGCCCGCGCGCAAAAAGACGGGCGCACCGATTTCACGCTCGATTATTATGATGGGCGCAGGCTCACCCGCGTCTATTTTACAGTCGGCAAAGAACGCGTGATCCGTATCAAGGGACAGAAATACCCGGTCTTTACGCTCACCGCGAGGCGCGAGCTGCTCGCCGGACATACCGACAAGGAACGCGCCCGCATCGACCCGCATGAACCCAGCGCAACCCTCTATTTTTCGCGTGACGCCAAATTCATGCCTATTTACCTGGAAGTGCCGGTGCTTTTCGGCATCGCCAGCGCTACACTGCGGATGTAGCTCGGTTTTTTACTAGACTTCCTGTGTAGCTCTACTTGTAATAATCACCGTAACATCACTGTAACATTCGATTTCCGGAAGATGTCACACCGCAGCCTGAATGATTATGCTATGCTGTGACCATGGACAAAACTCTTCAGAATCCGGCGGACCCTGTGGGTGAGGCGTTCAACTTCGTAGGCGAGGTTGTCGTCAATGGTGTGAGCCTGCCGCTGCACCTGATCGAACAGCTGCGCATGGCGGGAGTGAGCGCCGTAAACTGGCTCTCAGCCAGCGAATTGCAGGATGCGGTGCAGGCCGCCAAATTCGACACGCGGCTGGTGGATGATCCGCACGGCACCAGCCTGCGCGATAAGATGACCCTCACCCATGCCGAGCAGGCAAGCCGCAGGCCGAAGCGCCGCAAAGCGCAAACCTACGAAGAGCTGATCAAAGAAGAGCGCGAAGGAAAAGCGCACGAAATGGAAGACGATCATTTACACTTCTTCTGATGTCCCCACATCATTTCACGATGTAATTTCCCCTTGCATAAACTGGATATATCCAGTATATTGGCGACTCCTTTCGTGGGAAATAAGAATAATATTATAAATAATATAGAAACTTAGGGGAATAGTCATGTCGCCATACGTTGCTTTTGACCATATATCTGGAAATATCCTTATTATTACCCCTCCCGCTCCGATAAAACCGAAACGCCGCCGCAAAAAACACTCCTTCTGGCAGGAAGCCCCCTACCATTTCGCGTTTTCCGAAGAATCATTATGGAAAGCCGTCATCACCCAGGCGGTGGTCGATGCCTGCAGCCGCAATCCGAGGACGGATTATCTCAGCTATAAAAAAGAAGCCACGCAATGGCTCACCGGCGGCTCGGAGGATTTTATCGATGTCTGCCTGCGCGCCGGGCTGGATCCCGACCACGTGCGGATGCAGGCCAAAAAATCGCTGATGCACCCTTCCCTCTGGCGCGCCGCCCCAAAAACCGGATGGCGCTACGAAGAAAAACGCCGCTGGCGCACGCGCCGAAAATTCGGCCGCGAAACCGAAAGCCAGCCGCTGGAGCCTGCCCCCACCTGCCTTATCATTCACCCTTTTACTTAAGAGAGCATATTATGACACACGATAAACGACAAATGCTGGACCATATTTATTCGCGCCTGTGCTTGCATTGCGGCGTGGAGGCGGAACGCTACAACCATAAACGCAAACGTTTCATTGCAGCGCTTGGCAGCTATCCCGACGACCTGCTATGCGCTGCCTACCAGCATATATCGCATCACCTTTCCCCGGCGCGGATGGCATCGGAACAAGACTTCATCGCGTTCATGGAACCGGCATTCCGACTCCGCCAGCACGATACATGCATGGAGGCGTTATGACCGGCAGCACCGCACGCAGGCAAGGCAAACGCGGCCGCCCGAAAATCATCCGCGAAGAACATGATCGCGGCACGCCGGAGCTGCAATTCAAACGACTGTCGGGCGATACGCTGGAGGCGCTCGATCTTTGCCTGGAGAAAGGCGCCATCACACCGGAGCAGCATTGGTGCGGCATTCATTTGCGCTGGCTTTATACGCTGCGCTATGGCGCGCCGGGGGTGCGTGCGGTCGATTTCAACCATGTGCACGGGCTGGATATAGAAAGCGACGACCCCACATGGCGCGAATCACGCGAGGCGGAATATCACGCCGCGCTCAAATATATCTCCGATTATGGCTTCGATGCCATGCTGGTGAGTGTCTGCATCCATAATGAAAGACCCTGCCGTCTCACTATCGAGACCCTTTCCGAGGGGCTGCAACTATTGGTTAAGCATTGGAAACGGGGGCGTAAGAAACAATCCCAATCGTAGATTTGATTAATTCCCGTTATTTCTTAATAACTTGAAAATTTATCTAAAATGCAAGATAAATACCAGACAAATACTCGGCAAAAGCTATTGAAAAATATAAAGAAAAATGCATTTTCTTGTTGCATTGAAAATATGAATGAGCTATAACTATTCTTAGCTGATGCATTCAGCGTAAACAGGCAGGCCGAACGGGGGAAACACGGGGCGCCGCCAAAACACACAGGAGACTGACCATGAAAACACTTGTACAACTCTTTAAAGATGAAAATGGTGCAACCGCAATTGAATACGGCCTGATCGCCGCCCTGATTTCCGTTGCCGCTATCGGTGCAATGACTGCTCTTGGCACCCAGCTTTCGACCACTTTCGGTGATGTTACCGCAAGCCTGGCCGCTGTATAATTCCACTTATTGCAAAATAAAAACAAATAACCATATTAACAACGGGAGACTGACCATGAAAACACTTGTACAACTTTTTAAAAATGAAGATGGCGCAACCGCAATCGAATACGGCCTGATCGCCGCCCTGATTTCTGTTGCCGCTATCGGTGCAATGACCGCTCTGGGTACTCAGCTGTCGACCACGTTCGGCGACATTACTGCGAGCCTGGCTGCTGTATAATATTACCTCTTCAGCAAAATAGCCCGCCCTTGTGGCGGGCTTTTTTGTGCAAAATTCCCGTTTGATGTTGGCAACTGAATATATTTATGTTAGCATTCATACGACAATCCTTTTGATTTATCTCAGGCTTTGGAGGGCAATTTAGATGGTATCACATACAGGAAGGCTCCTGAATCGCAACACCCCTGAGGCTGCTAGTGTTCAGCCTGTTAGTGTAGTTGAGGTGCTGAAAGATGCCGGCTTCGATATTAAACCCGGTGATAATGCCTCCAAAGGAATTAAGCACAAACTAAAGCATTATGGAATGTTTTACTGGCCACCAACTAGCGTTGAGAACATGCACATCCCGCCTGCCGTCAAGCATGCGCTGGTGGAGACAGCCACAGCAATCATTCTCGTACGCTCCCCAGCCTTCAAAAAGGATGCCGTATTGCAGGAGTCATTGAATCGTTATCAGGATGGTCGTGCAATTGCAGCAGCTTGCAACCATTGCTACTCTGGCGGTGGCGAAATGGATATTTACCTTGAACTTGCTCAAAATTGGTTCAAAAGAATTGAAGCCGCTGCAGACACGCGAATGGTACGTGCGGCGCCTAGCGCAGCCGTCTAGAAGCTATTTCTTCCCGATATTCACCGAAAGTTCCAGCATCCGGTCCAGCGGTTTCCGGGCGCGCTGGATAAGATCGTCGGACAGTTCGATGCTGGGCGTGCCGTTTTTCAGGCAGAGATAGATTTTTTCCAGCGTATTCATTTTCATATAGGGGCAGTTATTGCAGGAAATGCACGCTCCGCCTGATATTCCTGGCACTTCATAGAATGTGCTGCCCTGCGAGCGTTTTTTCATCTCATGCAGAATGCCCGGCTCAGTGAGCACGATAAAGGACTCGCCCGGATGCTCGGCGGTGTAGCCGATGAGTTTGGCCGTAGAACCAATGAATTTGGCATAGCGAAGCAGGTGCGCCGGGCATTCCGGATGGGCGATGACATGCGCGGCCGGGTGGCGAACGGTGAGCTTCACCAGCTCTTCTTCCGAAAAACGCTCATGCACCATGCAGGTGCCGTTCCACAGCAGCATATTGCGCCCGGTTTTCTTGTTCAGGTAATCGCCCAGATATTTATCCGGCGCGAAGATGATTTTCTGGTCGTGAGGCAGCGAATTGATAATCGCCTCGGCGTTGCTGGAGGTGACGATGATGTCCGAAAGCGCCTTCACCTCCGCCGAGCAGTTGATATAGGTCACCACCATATGCTCCGGATGCGCCTTGCAGAAGGCCGCAAATTCTTTGGGCGGGCAGGAATCCTCCAGCGAACAGCCCGCCGCCATATCCGGTATCAGCACCTTTTTGCCGGGATTTAAAATCTTCGCGCCCTCGGCCATGAAACGCACGCCGGAAAACACGATCACATCCGCATCCGTCCCCGCCGCTTTACGCGCCAGCTCCAGCGAATCGCCGACAAAATCGGCAATGTCCTGAATATCGTCGTCCTGGTAATAATGTGCAAGCAGGATGGCGTTTTGTTCGGCCTTCAGCGCTGCGATTTCAGATTCGTAGTTCATATGCGGTCAAATCCCATCCCTTGAAAAAGGGCGCTCCAGAAGGGTTTGCATCACCTCATCCACCGTCGCCTGCTCATAAAGTATCCGATAAACGGCATGGCAAATGGGCATTTCCACCTCGTATTTACGGGCGACCTTCGTCACCGATTCGGCAGCGATCACCCCTTCGGTCGAGGTGCGGCCACGCAATTCCAGCAGCTCTTTTACCGATTTACCCTGCCCCACCGCAATACCAAACGACATATTGCGCGATTTCTTGCTGCCGCAGGTAAGCAGCAAATCGCCCAGGCCGGCAAGTCCGGCCATCGTCTCATACCGCGCACCACGCGCCAGCGCCAGCCGGGTCATTTCGGAAAAGCCACGCGTGATAATCGCTGCCGCCGCGTTTTCGCCCATACCGCGCCCATGCGCAATCCCGCAGGCAATCGCAATCACGTTTTTAATCGCACCGCCCACCTGTGCGCCGATAATATCATCCGTGAGGTAAGGCCGGAACAGCTTGCCGCCGATAGCGTAGGTGAGGAGATCCCACTGGCTTTTGTCCTCGCAGGCGATGGTGGTGGCGGTGGGAAGCCCCCGCGCCGCCTCATCGGCGAAATTCGGGCCGGAGACAATCGCAATCGGATTGCCCGGCAGCACCGAGCGCACCACCTCGCTCATCAGCATCAGGCTGCCGCGCTCAATGCCCTTGCTCGCGACCAGAAGCAGCGTCCCGGCGTGTAATTGGTCGGATATCGAAATACAGACCGAACGCACATAATTAGTCGGCGTCGCAATCACCAGCATATCGGCATCGCATACGTCCTTCGCCGAGTCGGTGACACTGATTTCCGGTGAAATATAGACACCCGGCAGGTAGGCATCGTTCATGCGCTTTTCCTGGATCTGGGCGATGACATTGCGATTACGGGTGTATATCTGCACGCGGCTGCCAGCGCGGTTGGCGAGGATAGCGAGCGCCGTTCCCCACGCACCGCCGCCGATGACTCCGACTTTGTATGCAGAACTATTCCCGCGAAGGCGGGAATCCTGTAGATCATTCATGGTGCTGTGCATGTTGCAGCTACAGGCTCCCCGCTCTCGCGGGGAGATGACGGGCTTCGTTGAAGACACAGATCACATCCGGACCATGACGCAGCGTGAATCGGCCCGCCACACGCTCCACCACGATATAATCGCCGCGTGTGCGATAGTTGATGAGCGATTCGTTGCCTTTATCATCCACCCAGAAGAACGCGGGCACTTCGGCATTCTTATCGCGGAACTGGAAGTAGGTGAATTCGCCATCGTCGAAAATGCGGATGGGCGCGGTCACTTCCGGCCCGGAAATGGTGTAGTTGAAATTATATTTTTCCGGATTTTCTTCAATGTCGGCATCAGGCACGCCGTCCAGCCCGGTGGTGATCGCCTGCAGGTCGCCCTCATCCTGATAAATAAAGCGCATGATAAAGGTCATGTCGGGATCGTTGATGTCATCGGTATCGCGGGCATGCAGCTCGAAAAGATAGGTGCGCTTGTTGGTGATGAGCGTCATGTTGGTCGTCGCGTCCTGATCGATCGGCTTGAGGAAAAGGCGGTTGCCCGCCGGGTTCATCATCCACGCCGTCGAATCCCCCATGGAAATGGTCTCGATTTTCTCGTCTTTGGCGAACTCGATCGAGGTTTGATAGCGGTAATGGCCGGTGAATTTATAGACTTCATCGGGCTGGTAGAGCATCGTGCGCACACGGTGATCGAGCTTGACAGGCCTTGGCTCACGAGTAGCCGCCGCATCCCACGACACGCTCATGCAGGCAAGGAAGGCGAGAAAAGTGAAGCGCAGGTTCATGGGTTTTCCTGAAATATTTTACTGTTATAGCTCGTGACGGTAAACGTTACCGGCTTCACCTTATCAGCTTTTTCATCGAATTCAACGCCGCTGTATTGATAGGCGATGACAGCCTTGTGCCGGGTGGCCTGGCTGCGCTCCGCGTTCACCACGGTCGCGTCAAATACCACTTCCAGGGTATTGGCCGGCGATTCCAGCTTGCGCACCGATGCCACATCGATCAGGCGCACCGAATGCCGTTCATACTTCACCACCGGGCTTTCGGGGTTGCTAACTTGCAGCATCTGCTGATATTGCGCCATCACCTCCGGCGAGGAGACGTGTGCGACGCCGCTGTAATTGCGGTCCAGCTTGCTGATATTGTAGCTCTCATATTCATCGACATACACTTTTGCGAAGAAAAAAAGCACCGCGTCATCGACGCTCTGGTGAGGGCTGCTGCGCAGCGGCGCGATGCTCGGCACATCCTCCAGCACATCGTTCAGCGCATAAATAAACGGCACCGTGCGGGCCAGCGGATAAAGCGACTGCATGGCCGCGAATGCGCCTAAAAACGTCAGCAGCGCAATGGTCGTCACGAACACATAAAAATAACGCTCGGCCATCGGATCATTGACCGACAGGTCATACATGCTGCGGGCCTCGCGGAAATACTCACCGCTACGGACTTTTTCCGCAATGTTCAGATATTCGTCGGGTGAGGGTTCTGTGTATTTCATAAGCCACTTGTCATCATACTCTTTTTCATAGAAAATGCCTAGCATGGAAAAGTTAAGCATGGGTGAATATAGCGGCGTGGTGTGGGCGGCCTATCTGGTTGCTGCCGTGGTGCTGGGGGTATGTGTATGGCAAGCCCTGCGCGGCTTGCGGAAGGCCGAGCGCACGCTTAAGGGAATCGGCGAGTGAAACCCAAACACCAACGGCTGGTATTCGTGCTGGCGAGTGTGCTGTTCCTGTGCGCCGCCGTCCTGCTGGTGATGCAGGCTTTCAAGCAAAACCTCGTCTATTTTTATAGCCCAAGCGATATTGCAGGAAATCCGCCCGCACCCACACAAAAAATCCGCATCGGCGGGCTGGTGAAAACCGGCAGCATCGCGCAGGCCGATGACCGCGTGCGGTTCACCGTCACCGACCAGCAACATGAGATCGAGGTGCGCTACCAGGGCGTGCTGCCTGCGCTGTTTCGTGAAGGGCAAGGGGTGATTGCCGAAGGGGTGATGGATGGCGCGCATTTCTCCGCCTCAACCATCCTTGCCAAGCATGATGAAAAATATATGCCGAAAGAAGTCGTCGATGCCTTGAAAAAAAGCGGGCATTGGGAAGGGCAATATGCTCGCTGAACTTGCCGTTTTCGCGCTGGCGCTGGCGTTTTCCCTAAGCCTGCTTCAGGCCTTTTCACTCTATGAAAAGCGGCTTCTTCCGCTGCTTTCCCCGGGCTCATCACTTTCGGCGCTTCTGGTATTTCTGGCCTTTATCATCCTCATACTGCTGCGGATCGATTCCGATTTTACCGTGGCCAATGTCGCAGAGCATTCCAACCGCGCATTGCCACTGCTCTATAAAATCGCCGGGACGTGGGGCAACCATGAAGGATCGCTGCTGTTATGGGCGCTGGTGGTCACCGGTTTCGGCGCCTGCCTCGCTGGCCGCCATCCCCGCGCCGCCGCCATTCAAGCGCTGCTGGCTGCAGGTGTGCTGGCCTTTATCCTTGGCAGCTCCAACCCGTTTGAACGAATTTTCCCGCCGCCGCCGGATGGCAAGATGCTGAATCCATTGCTGCAGGATATCGCGCTTTCGCTGCATCCGCCGATGCTATATCTCGGCTATGTCGGTTTTTCGGCGGTATTTTCCCTCGCGCTCGCCGGGCTGTGGGAAAGGAAAATCGACCGCGCATGGGCCGAGGCCGCGCATCCATGGATCATGTTCGCATGGTCGGCCCTCACCATGGGTATAGCGCTGGGTAGCTGGTGGGCATATCGCGAACTCGGCTGGGGCGGCTACTGGTTCTGGGACCCGGTGGAAAATGCCTCGCTCATGCCGTGGCTCGCGGCAACGGCGCTCCTGCATTCCAATATCGTGCTCAAAAAACGCGGGCAACTTGCACGCTGGGTGGCGCTGCTCGCCATACTCACCTTTGCGATGAGCCTGATCGGCACGTTCCTGGTGCGTTCCGGTGCCATCACCTCGGTGCATAGCTTCGCCAGCGATCCGGCACGCGGGCTGTATATTCTGGGCTATATCGCGCTCTCCATCGGCGGCGGGCTATGGCTCTACGGCGCACGGGCGGGCAGCCTTGCAGAGACTGCGCCGCTTCGTCCGGCTTCGCGTGAGGGCGCCATCGTCGTCAATAATTTATTCCTCACCACTGCCTGCGCTACCGTCCTGCTCGGCACGCTCTACCCAATGATCGCAGAGCTTGCGAGCGGTGCACAAATCACCGTCGGCGCGCCTTATTTCAACAGCGTCGTGCTGCCGATACTGGCCGCACCCTTGCTGCTTGCCGCGCTCACCGCCTTCCTGCCGTGGAAAAAAGCGTCGCTCGCGCAGGTGGTTAAACGGGCGTGGTTTGCGTTCGCCGCTGCACTGGTGGTGGCTATGCTGGTGATGGCCGTGGTGGCGCAGGAAACACTGCTGGCTGCCTGCGGGCTTGGGCTTGGGGCCTTCCTGATGGCGGGAAGCGCGCAGTGGCTGGCCGCCGGAAGATGGCGGATGCGGGGAAGCTGGCCGGTATTCCTGGGGCATACGGGTGCAGCGATGATTGTGATCGGCATCACCGGCACCAGCCTGTGGAGCAAGCAGACCGAGAGTTTTGCCGGCATCGGCGATGATATTGCGCTCGCCGGTTATGTGCTGAACGTCGCCGGGGAAACCACGCTGGACAAACCGAATTACCAGGCGCAACGCCTGACCCTGCATGTGAAAAAAAATGGCGCGCATGTCACCACGCTCGCACCGGAATTCCGCCGCTATAAAATACAGGGCAGCGCCACCAGCGAGGCCGCCATCCACAGCACCGGCGCCTATGACCTCTATGCCGTGATCGGCGAAAAAAATGACAAGGGCAAAACCGCGCTGCGGATTTATTTTAAGCCCACCATCTCGTTTTTATGGCTCGGCGCGCTGGTGATCGCCAGCGGCGGTCTATTGGCAGGCACCATCTCCCTGCGAAGAAGGCGGCCATGAAATTACTGCCGCTTGGAATTTTACTTGCGATATGCGCCCTGCTCGCTTTTGGCATGATGCGGAAAAATGACGCGCCGCCGGATTCGCCGCTCATTGGGAAAGCTTTTCCAGCGCTGGCTTTAGAAGGCCGCTCACTTCAGGAACTTTCCGCAAGGCAGGTAACGATTATCAATATTTTTGCAAGCTGGTGCGCTCCCTGCGCGCTGGAACAGCCGACGCTCTTGCGCTTCAAAGAAAAAAATATTGCACCCACCATCGGCATTGCATGGAAAAACAAACCCGGCGATGTGGCGCAGTGGCTGCAGGAACACGGCAATCCCTACACCCATTTACTGCATGATGAAAAAGGCGATATTACCGTGCCACTCTCGCTCACCGGCGTTCCGGAAACCTTCATCATCGATAAAGGCGGCGTGGTGCGCTATCACACCAGCCAGCCCATTACCGATGAGCACATGGCACAGGAAATCATTCCGCTAGTGGAAAGGTTGCAGCAATGAAATATATATTTGTCATTGCGAGCGAAGCGCGGCAATCCATAGCTGTGAGTTGTATTAAAGCAAGATGGATCGCCACGGCCTGCGGCCTCGCGATGACGATATTTCTTATCTCACCTGCCGCCGCGCTCACTGTGGATGCGAAGCTGCCCGACCGCGCACAGGAAGCGCGTGCGCAAGCCCTTTTCCATGAATTGCGCTGCGTGGTCTGCCAGGGCGAAGCGATTGCCGATTCACCCGCCGATGTCGCACGCGATTTACGCCGCGTCGTGCGTGAAGAAATCGCGAGCGGGAAAAGCGATGACGAGGTCAAAAGCTTTCTGGTCGATCATTACGGCGAGCGCGTGCTGATGATGCCGGTGAAGAATACGCGCAATGCTCCTTTGTGGTTGCTGCCTTTAATATTGCTGCTTGGCGGCGCATTATTCGCGTGGAAACGACTGTTCCGCAGGGGGCCCCAATGACCCTGTTCATCTTCAGCATGATCCTGTTGTTGCTCGCAGTGCTGGCGCTTATGCTGCTGCCAATGGCGCGAACGGGCGACCGAAAATCTGCGCTACAGATAGCAGTCGCCATTACATCGGCCAGCGTGCTGGTGTATGCACTTTGCGGCTCGCCGCGTGTGGTGCCGCTGGCTGAGGAGCATAATGCCGAATTGCGTGCCCTCTACGCACAGATCAAAACCACCTCGGCGCTGATCGAAAAACAACCGCAGAACCTGGAAGCGTGGCTCACACTGGCGCAGGCCTTTTCCGATGCGGGCGATTATGCGGCGGCGGCGAACGGCTTCAAGCAGGCGGTGCTACTTTCCAAAGGCCACCCGCGCATCATCATGGCGTACGCTGAATCGCTCATTTTACAGGCCGACGGAGTGGTGACGGATGCGGCCAAAAAATCCATCGACATCGCGCTGATGATCGACCCGCAACTGCCGCTCACCCGCTATTACCAGGCGGTGTGGTTGTTGCAGGAAGGGCGGCAGCCGGAAGCGATGGAGATGATGAAAACGCTCTACCACGAACTGCCGGATGACTCTTCGCTCAAGAAACGAATGAAAGCGCAAATAGGCCGCGACTAGAGCGTTTTCGCTTTAGTTGTGCGCTAGGCAACTGAGGCGAGGCGCACGGAATGTACAACCAGTACATGAGTACGCCGAGTCCGAAGGGTAACAACGCGCACGGCTAAATGGAAAATGCTCTAGAAATGATTGGTCAGCGGATAACGACGGTCACGGCCAAACATCATCGAGGTTATTTTGACGCCCGGCGCGCTCTGGCGGCGCTTATATTCACTGATACGCACCAGATGCACGACGCGTTTTACCACCCCGACATCAAAGCCCTGCGCCACAATTTCCTCGGCGGATTTGCGGCCTTCGAGATGCAGCGCTAAGATCTTATCCAGCAGCGGATACTCCGGTAGCTGGTCGCTGTCTTTCTGGTTTGGCGCAAGCTCCGCCGACGGCACCTTGGTAAGCGAGCGCGCCGGAATCACAAAACCTTGCCCGTTGCGCCACTCCGCCAGTGTATACACCTGCGTTTTATAGACGTCCTTGATGCAGTTATAGCCGCCGCAGGCATCGCCGTACAAGGTGGTGTACCCCACCGCGATTTCCGATTTATTGCCGGTTGAAAGCAGCATGAGGCCGGTTTTATTGGAAAGCGCCATGAGCAACTGCCCGCGTATGCGCGCCTGGATATTGCCACCCACCGCCACATCTTCCATCACTTCGCCCATCAGCGGATGCAGGGTTTGCCGCGCGGTTTCCATCATCGGCGTGATCGGAATGATGTCGGTCTTAATCGTCAGGTTGGCTGCGAGTTCCAAGGCGTCGTCGGTGCTTGCTTGCGAAGTATAGGGCGAAGGCAGGAGCACGCCGCGCACATTGGCCGCGCCCAGCGCATCCACCGCCACCGCCGCCGAAACCGCCGAATCGATGCCGCCGGAAAGCCCCAGCAGCACGCCGGAAAAACCGTTCTTGCGCACATAATCGCCGAGGCCCGTCTCCATCGCCTTCCAAACCGCATGCTCTTCCGAAATTGTTTCAAGGCGTGGCCGCTGGTCGTCGTCATGCGCCGCGCCACCGACCTTCAGCGGCGAGCGCACCACATGCAGCGTCTCGGCAAATTGCGGCGCTTCCGACACCACATAGCCGCTGGAATTCACCACAAACGAGCCGCCGTCGAACACAATATCGTCCTGCCCGCCCATCATATTGGCGTAGATGATCGGCGTATGCGAGACCTGCGCCGCCAGCGCCGTGATTTTCTTGCGCGCCGCGAGCTTGCCCATTTCAAACGGCGAGGAATTGATGACGATAATCATCTCCGCATGCTGGCGCGACAATTCCTGCGCATATTGCAGGTGCCAGATATCTTCACACACCAGAAGCGCCATCCGCGTGCCGTTCCACTCGAATACCTTGGCTTTGTGACCGGCGGTGAAATGGCGTTTTTCATCGAAGATGCCGTCATTCGGCAGCATGATTTTAAAATGGATATTCTGAATGCGCGCATCCGAAGCAAACACCGCCGCGTTATACACCGCACCGCCTTCCTCCCATACCGTGCCGAAGACCAGCCCGGCCTCGGTCGTCGATGCCGCGATTTTTCGCGCCCTCTGCATCGCTGCCGCCCGAAACGAAGGCATCAAAAGCAAATCCTCCGGCGGATAACCGATGAGCGAGAGCTCCGGGCAAATCACCAGCCCGGCGCGCTTGTCGCCCGCCTGCGCATAGGCCGCAAGAATCTTTTCCGCATTGCCGTCAAGATCACCGACGACCGGGTTAAGCTGGGCCAGGATGATGTTCGGTTGTTGCATAAAAAATACTCTATTTGTGGAGAAGCTTATGGAGCGACAAAACCGTAAATTGCACCGCGCAACGCATCATTCATGCGCGTTTGCCAACCCGCACCAAGCGCCTTGTAAGCGGCCACAATATCCGGATCAATGCGTAACTTCACCTCTTGTTTTGTTTGCGGTAATTTTGGGCGGCCACGCTTGCGAATTCTCTCTTGATTCTCGGCCAAGAATTTCTTGGCCGCTTTCTCACCCATTAATTCAGCAAGAACCTCCGGACCAGGGCGCGTATTTTTAAAAAACGCCGCGCCCGCTTCCGGCACATCATCTTCATCCAACAGCACACGTTTTCCATTGTTATATTCAATATATTTATCGCGTTTTTTCATAGTGCTTCCTTTCTTTCTTATTCGCCGTCCGAAGCGAAATCACCCGCGCATTTCCATCGCGGTATGTAAACGACATAAAACATAACTCGCCATCTATCATACCCACCGCATTATAGCGCGGCTCACCATAATCCTTACGTGTATCAATCTCTAATTGCGCTGCGCTCCAATCAAAATAATACGCCCGCTCAAAATCCAACCCGTGCTTGGCAATGTTTCTGGCATTCTTGACCGGGTCGAACGTAATTCTCATCCGATTATTTGTACACCCAATAAATAAGAATGTCAAGCAAACTAAAGCAGTTTTTCCAACTCCGGCAACACCGTTTCCCACTCGCCGACCAGCCCGTAATCCGCGATTTCAAAAATCGGCGCGTTTTCGTCTTTGTTGATGGCGACGATGATCTTGCTGTCTTTCATGCCCGCGAGATGCTGGATCGCACCAGAAATGCCGATAGCGATGTACAGCTCAGGGGCGACGATTTTCCCCGTCTGCCCCACCTGCGCATCGTTGCTCACATATCCTGCATCCACTGCCGCACGGCTCGCGCCAATCGCCGCGCCCAGTCTATCTGCCAGCGGCCCCAGCTTTTTGAAATTCTCCGCAGAGCCAAATGCGCGACCACCGGAGACTACCACCCGTGCCGAGGTGAGTTCCGGGCGTTCGGATGTGCTCGCCTGCAATTCCACGAAACCCGAAAGGCCGGAATCGGGAAGTGCAGCAATGGTTTCTATAACTGCACCAGACCCCGCAACAAGTGCGGGGATAAAGGCGCTTTGGCGCACCGTGACGACGAGCGGCGAAACCGGCGCCTTCACCGTCTCGATCGCATTGCCCGCATAAATCGGGCGCTTAAATGTGTCCGGCGAAATCACCTCGATAATATCCGACACCTGAATCGTATCGAGCAGCGCGGCGGCCCGCGGCATGATGTCTTTGCCGGTGGTCGTCGCGGTGGCAAGGATGTGCGAATAATTCTTGCCGATGCCCGCAATGAGCGGCGCGATATTTTCCGCCAGAGGCCATGCGTAATGCGGCGCGTCGCTATGCAAAATTTTCGTTACCCCGGCAAGGCCAGAAGCCTGCTTAGCCGCCTCACTCGCATTATGCCCCGCCACCAGCACATGAATCTCACCGCCGATTTTTGAAGCCGCCGTCACCGCATTCCGCGTGGCAGATGCGAGGGACGTATTATTATGCTCGGCAAGTATGAGAATGGTCATATTATTCCCAATCCCCGCACTTGTTGCGGGGTCCAGTCAGTTTTCTACTATAAATCTTCATGTATATTCCCATATTTTCTACCAGACCCCGCAATGCGCCTGCGATGCAGGCTTATGCGGGGATAACGCCCTCATTCTTCAGTTTATCCACCAGCTCGGCCACGTCTTTTACTTTGACGCCGCCACTGCGTTTTTTCGGTTCCTCGAATTTCTCGTGGGTGAACCGCAGCGCAATATCCACGCCCATGTCCGCCGCCGGAATTTTTTCCAGCGGCTTGGCTCTCGCCTTCATGATATTCGGCAGCGCCAGGTGGCGCGGCTCGTTCAGGCGCAAATCGGTGGTGACGATACAAGGCAGCGGCAATTTCACCGTGACCAGCCCGCCATCAATCTCCCGCGTGACCACCGCCGCACCGTTTTCCACCACCACTTTCGAGGCGAAGGTGCCCTGCCCCCAATTGAGTAACCCGGCGAGCATCTGCCCGGTTTGCGAGGCATCATCATCAATCGCCTGCTTGCCGATAATCACCATTTCCGGCGCTTCTTTTTCCACCAGCGCCTTCAATAATTTAGCCGCACCGAGCGGCTGTATTTCGGTGTCGGTGTGGATATGCACGGCGCGATCCGCCCCCATGGCAAGGGCCGAACGCAACTGCTCCTGCGCGCCATCCGCACCAATCGTTGCGACCACGATTTCCGTTGCAATGCCTTTTTCCTTGAGGCGGACCGCCTCTTCCACCGCGATCTCATCAAACGGGTTCATCGACATTTTGACGTTGGCCAGCTCCACGCCCGAACCATCCGCCGCAACACGAATACGCACGTTGTAATCCACCACACGTTTGACGGAAACAAGGATTTTCATAGGTTTACCATAGCGAAAGAGAATGAAGGAAGGGTTAATCGCCTCCCCGCAGACATAGGGTTATCTCAGGTTACATTTATACTCTCCCATGGGGAAATGTGTCACGGAAGGGGGTAAAGTGGATTTTTTTGAAAAAAATGACAACCCACTCAATTCCAATGAAAGATCGGTTATCCGGGGACGAATAGCTCAGCGATTGACGCCCGGCACCCAGAGCACGTCATCGACGCCGTTATTGTTCATGGCGCGGGCCAGTACAAAAAGGAAATCCGACAAGCGGTTGAGGTATTTCACCGCTTCGGGATTGGTTTTTTCCTCCACCGCCAGATGACATACCAGCCGCTCGGCGCGCCGCACCACCGTGCGCGCCAGATGCAGGTGCGCCGAGGCCTGCGAGCCGCCGGGCAGCACGAAGGAGTTGAGCGGCGCGATATGTTCGTTGAGCGAATCCATCTCGGCTTCGAGACGCGAAACCTGCGCCGGAATAATGCGAAGCGCCTTGTCCTCGCCGCCCGCATAAGGGGTCGACAAATCCGCGCCTAAATCAAATAAATCATGCTGGATGCGCGAGAGCATATCGTCATGCCGGCTGCCATGCGCGGTGCATAAACGCACCACGCCTATGGCGGAGTTGGCCTCATCGACCGTGCCATAGGCCTCAACGCGCAGGTCATACTTCGCCCGCCGCGATCCATCCACCAGCCCGGTATCCCCCGCGTCACCCGTGCGGGTGTAAATTTTGTTCAGCTTGACCATTCACTATGTATTGCCCAACATGAACATGAACGCAAGCATAAGCAATGCCAGACCCTGCATGCCCACGCGGCTGAACATCAAACTGTTTCCGTATTTACGATTCGCTTCTCCACCGGCCGCCATCAGCGCAATGCCCGCAATCAGCACACCAAACGTTACGAGCATCAGAACGACGACGATGTAATCACCGACTGTCATAACTACCTCCCGCTTGCGCCTTTGATATTTTTTTGAATATCGGAACTATGGAACAAAGGCCCCGGAAACGTAATCCTGTTTTGGTGCGAATGCAACGGAAGAATATGCTGCAACGCAGCATTCAGGCTTTTCTGCGCACCATTTTCAAAACGTAGGTCTTGCTGCAATAAGGGCAGGAAATGCGCCCGGCCGCCTCGTCGATATGCAGGAACACGCGTGGATGCCCAAGCGCGCCGCCGCCGCCGTCGCAGGCGACTTCAGGATGATGGGTTTCGATGAGTTCAAACGCTTTCATATTCGTCATTCTGCGGCTTGCGATAGCAAGAGCGCAGAATCTCCCTTTTGGATCCTGCGCAGTCGCCAACGCGACTCGCAGGATGACACCATTTTAAAATTCCTGTCAATTCTCAAAAATGAAGCGCGGCCCGGAAGCTACTGTTTCCGGCTGCGCGGCGGCGACATGAATAACCTGTGCATGGCCCGGTTGCGGCGCCGCAACCGGGGCGTTGACCGCAACGACCGATGCCGCATCGTCCACCACCGTCACTTTCGGGCGGATCACCAGCACGCCGCCATCTCGCGTATCACGCGAAGAGGCGTCTATTGTGCGTATCGAAATTGCGTTCATGCGCGACTTGCTGCGCGACGCTTCGAATGTCGGCTTCACCGCAATCGTTTTCGGCTCGTCCGCCCGCGCCAGCTCCACCGGCCTGGCGGCAGGCATTTTTTCATTGAGCGCCAGCTCGGTATTTTCGGAAACCGCGACCTTGGCCTCGCGCAGGCGGTCGAGAATCGTGGTCCAGCGGTCATAAACGCGGCTCACATACTCGGTGCCACGCTGAGGCGTTTTGGAATGGTAATTGGCCGAGGCCTGCTTCCACGACTTGTTTTCTTCATAGAGGCTGCGCAGGAAGCTCGCGCCGTAAGCCACGTTATGCTCCGGATCGAACGCCTCATCGAGATTGGCGAAGGCATCCGGGTGATGAATCAGGTTCACCTGCATGCAGCCGACGTCGATACTGCGCGCACCCTGCATCTGGTAGCGGCGCACGGCGGCAATCGCCTCTTCCTTGCTGTCGTAATAATGGCCCTGCCCCTCGACATTGATCGTCCACGGCCATGGCAAGGTGAGTTTCAACCCCTGATGGTAACGCCCTGATTCGGTCGCAGAAATGGCCGAGAGCAGATGCATCGGGATGCCGAACTGGCGCTCATAGCGCGCAAGGTTACGGGTGCAGAGCTTCGCGCCCTCAATCTGCCGGTCCACCGCCTGCGCATAGGCAGGCAAAGGCAGCAGCAACGCGGCGGCCAAAAGGGCGGAAATACGGCTTTTCGTGGTCATACACACCATCTATTCAAGAACTGTACCAAGTTTAAGCGTAGGCCCGAATAGTTAAGAATGTATTAGCGTCCGCCCCGCCCTACACCCTTGCATAAGATGCATACCTCCTATAGAGTGAACCCCTTTTTAAAAACGAAATAAAGGTTCGCGGGCGGTCAACGCCTGCGTGAGTGAATTATGCCGCAGCCTACCGATGCGCCCCGCGACCGCGGAGCCAAGTCAGGCGAGCCTTTCTATGCCGCGCTGGATCTGGGTACGAACAACTGCCGCCTGCTGATCGCCACGCTTGAAAAAGCGCAGGAATCGCTGGTACCGCATATCTCCGTGCATGACAGTTTTTCCCGCATCGTGCGCCTCGGCGAAGGGGTCGACGCCACCGGCGTACTTTCGGAAGATGCGATGGAGCGCACCCTCTCCGCCCTCAGAATTTGTCACAAGAAGCTCGCCAAATTCAATATCGCCGCCGGGCGCTATGTGGCCACCGAAGCCTGCCGCCGCGCCAAAAACAGCGCCGAATTCATGGCACGGATCGAACGCGAGATCGGCCTCACTATCGAAGTCATCAACACCGAGGAAGAAGCCCACCTCGCCTTCCTCGGCTGTTCGTCATTGCTCGCCGAGGAACATAAACAGGCCGTGGTGTTCGACATCGGCGGCGGCAGCACCGAAATCATGTGGGTGCATACCGACGCGCAGGACGAACATAAAATCACCGACTGGCTCTCGGTCAATTACGGCGTGATGAACCTGGCCGATAAATTCGGCGGCAGCGCCTTCATCGACCGCGTCTATGACGACATGGTGGCGTATGTCACCGAACGTATCGCGCCGTTCGCGCAAACCTCGCATGTGCAGGCCGCTATCGAATCCGGCAATGTGCAATTCCTCTCCACCTCCGGCACGGTGACGACGCTGGCCGCGATCCATCTCGACCTGCCGCGCTATGAGCGCTCGCGCATCGACGGGCTGACGCTGGGCATTCCGGACATCCGCGCCGTGAGCGAGCGGCTGCTGGCCATGCGCCCGTCGGAACGGTTCAACCATCCCTGCATCGGCCCGGAGCGCGCCGATTTCATTATCTCCGGCTGCGCCATTTTCCAGGCCATCAGCGATTTGTGGCCGGAAGGCAGCATCACCATCGCCGACCGCGGCGTGCGCGAAGGTATCATTTTATCATTGGCGCGGGCACAGGCGGCATGAACAGTTTTTTATTGTGTCATGCCAGCGGAGGCTGGCATCCATGCCAACCCACCAGCGCGATGCTTGGCGTGGATCCAGGCATTCGCCGGGATGACAAAAAAGGAAAGAGTCATGGTTGATAAAACCAATAATCTCGGCGGCAAACGCCAGGAAAAGACGCGTGTGAAAACGGCACGCGGACGCAAGCCATCATCAACCAAATGGTTGCAGCGGCAACTGAACGATCCTTACGTGAGCCTCGCCAAGAAAGAAGGCTACCGCTCCCGCGCCGCGTATAAAATCATCGAGATCGACGATAAATTCTCCCTGTTCAAACCCGGCAAGCGCGTGGTTGACCTTGGCTGCGCGCCGGGCGGCTGGTCGCAGGTGGCGGCGGCGCGCACCAAATCGAGCGCGGATAATAAGCTGGTGGTCGGAATGGACCTGCTGGAAGTGCCGAGCATCGCTGGCGTCACCCTGTTCACTCATGATTTTTCTGCCGACGACGCGCCGCAGATTTTGAAAGACGCGCTCGCCGGACATAAGGTGGATGTGGTGCTTTCCGACATCGCGCCCAACACCACCGGGCACGGCGCCACCGATCACATGCGCATCATGGCGCTGCTGGGAATGGCGGTGGATTTTGCCTGCGAAGTGCTGGTGCCGGGCGGCACGTTCGTCGGCAAGGTATTCCAGGGCGGCGCAGAGCAAGACGTGCTCACAACAATGAAAAAACATTTTGCAGGCGTAAAACATTTCAAACCCAAGGCCAGTCGTTCGGATTCCGCAGAGATGTATGTCGTCGCCACCGGATTCCGTAAATGAAATATTTTTTCCGTCATTGCGAGCGCAACGAAGCAATCCATCTTGCTGTAGGGGAGAATGGATTGTCGCGTCGGCGGCGCCTCCTCGCAATGACCATGGGGCTGATGCTGCTGGCGGCCTGCGCGCCGCAGGAGCAGGCCTTCCGCCCGGCCAGCGAAACGCCATCACTGCAAAAAGAATCGTTCACCACCGCAGACGGTGCTACCCTGCCGGTACGAAGCTGGCGGGTGAAGCGCCCGAAGGCCGTGGTGATCGGCGTGCACGGCATGAATGATTACAGCAACGCGTTTAGCGAAACCGGCGAATATTTCAAACGGCGCGGCATCGCCACCTATGCCTACGACCAGCGCGGATTCGGCGGCACCGATGACGTCGGCATCTGGGCGGGCGAAGCGAACCTGAAGCGCGACCTGCGCGATTTCACCGCGCTGATTGCGCGGCGCCACCCCAACACCCCCCTGTTTGTCATGGGTGAAAGCATGGGCGGCGCGGTGGCGATGCTCGCGGAAGCGGAGGCGCCGCTGCCGGTGTCCGGCATCATCTTATCGGCCCCGGCGGTGTGGAACGATGAAAATATACCCGCGATTTACCAGCTTCTGCTGTGGAGCGCGGCGCACACCCTGCCCAGCTATAAACTCACCGGCAAAGACCTGAACATCCTCGCCAGCAATAATATCCCGATGTTGCGGCGGATGGGCGCCGACCCGCTGGTGATCAAGGCCACCCGCATCGATACGATTTACGGGCTGACGCAGCTGATGAACGATGCGTACGCAACGCCGTCGCATATCGAATCGCGTGTGCTGCTATTATATGGATTGAAAGACCAGATCGTGCCGCGCCCGCCGGTCGAGGCGATTAAAAGCTGCTTCGGCACTCCCGCCGATACGATTTTTTATGATGATGGCTATCACATGCTCACCCGCGATCTGCAGGGACCGTCGGTGCTGTCGGATATCGCTAAATGGATATTGAAACCGCGCCCGCGCCGGTAAATTTTCCGGCTACAGCATGACGCCCGGCACTTCTTTTTTATTTTCACCGGTGCCGACCTTTTGCGGAAGCAAAGCGTTCAGATCAATTTCCCCGTTCGTGCCTTTTTTGAGCATGGCGGCAAACTCTGCCTTTAATGCTTCAGGAATCTGATCATTGCTGCTGAGCTTACCGTCCTTATTAGTATCAAGCTGGGCGAGCGCCTCTTTCGAGAGCACCCTATCTTTATTCGTATCCAGCTCGGAGAGGGTTTTTACTTTCGCAAGATCGGCTACCGGCGTATCGGCGCCCGTTTGCGCGCCGCCGAACATATTGCCCAAAAATCCGCCGATCATGCTGTCTTTGCCATCGGCAAAACCACCGAGCAGCAAACCGGCCAACAGCAGGATACCGCCCAGCAGCGGACCCACCCCGCCCGAAAGCATCATGAGCAACGGCGCACCGGTAAGCAGCATGGTGAACATATTCTGGGTGATGGGATTACCCGCAGGCGCCGGCGGCTCGTCTTTTTTGTTGGTATCTGTCGGCTCCGCACCCGGCGTGGGTGCAGCGGGGGCGGCGCCGGTAGGTGCAGCGGGGGCGGCTGGGGCGGCAGGAGTGGCGGATGGAGCGGGGGCGGCGGGAGTGGTGGATGGAGCGGGGGGTGCAGCGGAAGCCGGAGCGGCTGGAGCCGCCGTAGTCGGCACTGCAAAAGGATCGGCGGGTATAGCTTGAGGAGCTGCGGGTTCAAGTGTTGTGGGTGTCGGAGCAGACGTCATAATGAGTGGTGGAGCATCGATGATTTGTTGTGCTTTGGTCAGTATTTTTTGCGCTTCTTCCGCTGCGGCTTTTGCCGCCTGCATGGCTTTCAGGGCGGCTTCTCGTTGTGCCTTCGCCGCCGCAGGCACTTGTAAATTATCAGCATTTTTATTTATTTTCGCAGCCTCTTCTGCCGCCGTTTCCGCAATCTTGGCCTGCACCTCAGCATCATTTGCCGGGTTTTTGCTAATCAGACTGGTAATAGCAGCAACTCCGGCTAACTCTTTAGGATCGGTGGACTTATTCTGCTCCACACCTTTCGCTGCCGCTTCCTTTTCTTTAGTAGCCTCATTAAGCGCCGCTTGCGCTTTTTCTAACGCTTCTTGTTTCTGTGCCGCGACGAGTTTATCCGGTTCAAGAGCAGTGATCGGCAACGTATTCTCCGGTGCAAGTGCAGTGATCGGCGACGCATCCGCCGCTGGATTCTCCGCTGCTTTTTTTTCTTCCTGCAATTTCTCCAGCGCTGTTTTCGCTGCCACCTCTTTTTGCGTCGCCGCGGTCAGTGCATCCCGCCGCGTTTTTAATTCTTCATTGCTCTCCACCAGAGCTGCTGCCGCCTGTTCCTGTAATTTTTTGGTTTCAGTGGCGGCGGCACGGGCGGCGTCAGCATATCCCTTAGCCTGTGCGGCAAGCTCAGCAATTTCGGTTTTCGCTGTGCCTAGGACAGTTGAACCATTGGCTGATTTAAATATATTAAAATCTGCTTCATGTGCGGTTGTGTATTTAAAACCCTTCAAAAAGCGCTCATCCAGCACCAACTCGCCATTTTTCATAGTGGCAAATCTGTCACGCACCACGTTCTCCTCCTCATCGGATACGTATTTACCTTCCATCATTTTATTGAGATTATTATGCAGCAAGGTTTTCATCTGTTCCGACAGGCCGACAACCACCCATTCATCTTCCTTGCGCTCCACCTTCACATCAAACTTTTCTGCAAATTTTTCAACCTCGGGGCGCATATTTTCAGCGGCACTATTCGCCCGGTCCTGTAATTCTTTCTTTTCTCTCAGACGCCCATCAATCACGCTTTTTTGCTCCATCACCGCGCCCACTAACCAATTTGGATCTGCCTTGTGCGGTTCCTTTAGATGTATTTTGCTTAAAAATAGATGCTGCGTATCAATCGCGACAGTTTTTCCATCAGCCTGCACCTGCGCAAGCGGTGAATCCGCCCAACTTGCGTAAGTTCTGCTTGGAATAAAGCGCTCTCCGACTATCTCCCTAAATTCTTCTGCGTCCTTTGTATTATCAAAAGCGATAAGGATATTGTCGGCGTGCTGATTTTTGGATTGTTGAGTGATTGTTATGCCTTGTATGCCTTTAAGCGCTTGTTCAAGGGCTTTTTTTAGGGCTGCTGACTCTTTTTTGCTTAACTTATGCTTCTCGTCATCCGCTTCGATGCGCTCGGCGGTGATTGTAACAATTGTTTTATTGCTAACATCAGGGCGATCTTTAACTTCAGGAAGCGGCGTAGTATAAAATTCTGGCGGCAGCGAACCGTAACCATTACTACCATTAAAATAATTCAAAGTTACAATGCCATCCTCCGCAGTAGCCGCATTCCCACTCCATTTTTTGATTAATGTAGCATTCCGGGCGATGGCCCATGCAACAACATTCGCTTCCTGAGGATCAAAAAAATCATGTTTCAGCTCCGTCACACCATCTCTTTGCTTCAATTCGGTGCCGAGTTTTTTTTGCACAATGCCCAATAAATCACCAGGAAGATTCGCCGCGTCCTTATCCTTCTTGGCAATAACTTCGGCATTCACGCGCATACGGTGCGGGCTGATAACGATTGTATTTTTGCCGTCCACAACGCCTGTGGTAAACGGCTCCTTATTGATGCCGTAAGCCGCATTCAACTCATCCGCTTTCGCCTGCGCGGCGTCTTTATCAACAAATGTTTTATTCTCTGGAACATAAACGGGGTTGCCGCTGCCATCCTGCGCCGCTTTCCAGTCGATAATGCCTTGCTCCTGCGAGATCACCGAGCGGCTGAGCAACTCCAGATGTTTTTCCTGTTCTTCTGGCGTAATCGGATCGGCCATAACCAGTTCCTTTGTTTTTCGCGGTGAATCAACATCTTCCACCACCCTCACTATACCCCATATCCTCTCATTTTTGTGTTACAATTCCGTGAATCCCGGGCGCGAATCATGTGAACGGGGTGTCATAAATAAAATTATCTTTGTTTTTCAATACCCACTCCATTCGCTGCGGCGGATAAGATGGTCATATTCATCCCGATATTCCGGTAGTTTAGGGATGATTTCCGGGGCGTAAGGAGTATTTGCGGTGAGGCTTTCGGCAATCATCGCAAAAAGCTCCTCCTGCGTGCGCGCAAGCAAGTCGGTTGCCTCGCTGATTTCGACAAAATCCTTGCCCTGCTCGCGGGTTTTGAGCGCCCAGTAAATCAGCGCGCCGGGCGAGGCAGCGATGCGGCCGGAACGAATCAGCGCCAGCGCGGTAAGCGGCAATTGCTTCGCCTCGCCCTTTTCGACATTGGCTTTGCCGGGCGGCGTGCCGGTTTTGTAATCGATGAGGCGGAAGCTGCCCGCCATCACATCCACCCGGTCGGCGCGGGCGGAAAAAATGATGCGCTCCCCGGCAATCTCAAATTCCCACTTCGCCGAGACCTCGCTTTCGGTGCTGTATCGTTCGCGGCGAAACTCACGTTCGCGGGCGAGCCAATGGCGGGCGATCGCCTCAAAACGCGGCCACCAGAGCGTCGCCACGCTGGGACGGTGCATATAAGGCTGGAACTCGCGCTGCCCCTGCGCGATCAGAATCTGGTAAGCCTGTTCGGGCAGGGCGTCCGGATGCGCCGCCGAAAAATGCTCAAGCGCCGAGTGAATCAACTCGCCGAACTCGCGGTTGTCCGGCTCCGCGTCGAGCTCGTCCAGCGCTTTCAATCCCAGAATATATTTCGCGTAGAAGGCATAGGGTTCGCTGCTCCACAAATCGATAGCGCTCGGCGAAAAGCGGCGCGGGCGGGCGGAAGGCGGCGGCACCGGCTTCGGGCGCTCAAGCGGCGGAAGTGCGCGGGGCGCATCCTGCGCGTCGATGCTCGCCTGCATGAGGGCACTTATATCCATCGCCGCAAGCAGTTGCGGGTTTTTCCCGCCGACCAGCGTAGCAAGCCGCACCCACCAGCGCGACGGCTCCTGCGGGCTTCCGGATATTTTCCGCGCGCGCGACAAAATCACTTCCGGCGCATGCAGCAACATCCACACGTCATGCGCGCTCTGCCCGGTCTGCACCGCATGCGACGGCAGGCCGAACGATTCGCGCATCGGCGCGCTCATCCACGGATCGACGGTCATGGCGGCGGGCCATATCCCCTCGTTCATCTCGCCCAGAATGACGAGATCGTAATGCATGAGCCGCGCCTCAATGGGACTTAGGATATGCAGGCGCGGATGGGTGCCAAACGGCCTGCGCGCCACTTCCCGCGCCAGCAGCGCATCGAACAAGGCGGGGTAATCATGCGGCAGGATATCGCCGAGCGCAGCCGCTGCTACCGCCCATTCAGAGAGCGTTTTCGAGAGCGCCTCGCCGCTTTCCTGCGCCCATAAAATATCGCCACCGCTTTGGTCTTGCGTAGTGGCGATCGCCTCGGCAACGCGGCAATGCACCGCCAGCAATTCGGCCAACGGAGCCGGTGTATTGCGCAGGAACAACATCTCCAGCGGACGCAGCAGCTCGCGCAGCCGCGCAATGAATTGCTGCAACCCGGCAGAGGTGGTTTTTTCTTTGAGCTCCTCCACCAGCGCATCCATGCCCGGTTGCAGGCGCACGCCGCGCAGGCAGGCGGCCTCCAGCGCACGGCTATATTCACGCGCCGCCACCGTATCCGATTCCACCGCCGCGAAAGGATGGCGCAGCAATGCAAGCAGCGGCAGCGGGGCCGCACCGCTTACCGCCACTTCCAGCAACAGCCGCATGAACACGGCGCCCGGCGTATCGCGCATCGGCTGCCCCGCCGAATCATCGATGGCGATGCCCCAGCGCGCACATTGCGCCGACACCATCCGCGCAAGCTGGCGGTCGGGCGTGATGAGGGCGGCGGTTTTTTCCGGCACCTCCAGCGCCTCGCGCAGCTTGAACGCAATCATCCGCGCTTCGTCGTTCTGCGTGTCGGCCTGCATCAGCGACAGATGCGCGAAATCCTGTCCAAGCGGCAACTCCGCCTCTCGCCAACGGGCGGTGAGAGCGGCGGGGGCAAAGAGCGTGCTCATTCCCTCTCCATTAGGGGGAGGGTTAGGGTGGGGGCATATTTGCGTTATATTACGAACATTGTGCAGGAATGCCCCCCTCCCGGCCTCCCCCCTACTGGGTGAGGAGAGGAGGAAATGCCGCAGGCCGTATTGCGGATGGGTGGGGTCGAGCTGGTCCCACGCGGCATCGGTCATGGCGGCATCAAGCCCGGGCAAAATCACCATGCCGTTCGGCATCGCTGCAATCGCCCGAAGGAGCGCAGCAGTCGCAGGGATACTGCCGGTCGAGCCCGCCGCGACCACCGGGAAATCCGGCGGCGAGAGGCGCCATTTTTCCGCAAGCTGCAACATGCGGTCGCGCATGACCTCCGCCTCGTCGCGCATCCCCGCTTCGGCCAGAATGCGCGGCCATTGGCGGGTGATGATGGTGAGGAATTCGGTGGTGGTTTTCCAGTGTTTGGCCAGCTCCTCGAACGGCGCCAGCTCTTTCAGCTTCTCAAAATCAAGGCTGTGCCGGATGGTTTCATCAAGCAGGCGGGCAAGCTCGACCGCAAGCTGATAGGCCCGCGCCGGCGTGGTTTGCCCCTGCCCGAGAATGAGGCGGGTAAGCATGGAGAGCCGCTCTTTCTCCGGCATGATGCGCGGCACCTCTTCGCCCGCGAGCGCAAGAATATCCGCCTCGCCGTCGATTTCACCGATCGGCATGATGCGCGGCAGCAGAAGCGGCGTGCCCATGCTTTCGCGCAAAAACGCCTCGCGCAGGCTGCGGCAGCTCCGGCGCGACGGCAGCAGCACCAGCGTCCGCGCCAGCTCCAGCGGATCGCCGCGATGCTTCGCAAGCAGCATACCGGCCAGTGCATCGAGGAACGGCAGGTGCGGCGGCAGGTTATAAAAACATCGAACGCTCATACACATACCTTCGCTCCCCCCTTGAGGGGGAGCGGCTGAAAGCGAGCATGTAAAGCGACGCTCGAAGCTGTGGGGGGTGATTTTTGAAACTGGCACAAGGCGTCAAGCATCAGATAGGCGATGCCCAGCCCGCGACCTTCAACATCTAATCCCCCCCACGGCTTAACCAGCGTGCGTTGCACTTGGTTTCGCCTGCTCCCCCTCAAGGGGGGAGCGTAGTATAGAAGTATATGAAAACATCGGTTATTCATGATATCTTAATATGTAAAACGCATAGATTATGCTATCATTACTCCATACCAGACGATGTGAAAAGACATGGTTGCTGACATCGAACAAGTGCCGGAATTATTGGCCTACGAATTAGCCACGCTTTGGCGCGCCCATGCGGCGGTGGGGCTTTCGGGCTTCATGCAGCTCTATACCCGCGACGACCAGGTGCCGTTTCGCGCCAAGCAGGCGGGGCTTTCGTTCTGGTTCGGGCCGGACGACAACGAGGCGGCGATTGCCGAGATCATCCGGCATTACAACTCCGGCCAGCTTCCCAACACGCCGCTCCTCCTCAACCCCATCGTGCATAAAAAAGAGGGGGGCGATTATGTGCCGCTCGGTTCGGGGTTCGCGTGGTGCACATCGCTCTCGCTTGGCGTCGATGTCCTCAACAACGAATCCGGCGAGCGGCTTCAGGAGGCGGGCGCCATCGCCGGGCTGTTCGAGCGCGGCGATAATGACCGCGCCGGCCTCAAAATCCTCGCCTTCACCACCGAAGCCCAACCACCCACAGGGGACGGGAAAACCGTCACCGGCTGCCGCGAGCTTTACGAGCTGGCCCATATCAAAAGCGAGCAATATGCCGGTCATTACCTGCTGTCGGGTATTTCCTACCTCACCAATAACGGCCTGTTCCAGCACCCCGATTTCAGGGCGCTGTTTAAAAGCGAAGTGGACATAAAAACGCTCGCGATCAATGTGCAAAACGTGATCGATGCCGCCTATTGCTGGAATGCTTACGACCACCACCATTCGCTCTACCAGAAATTCGGGCGCAAACCGGCGAATGTCGAACAAAACCTGCGTTTTTTCAATCTGGTCGCACGCGATGTGAGGCTGTTCGATGCCACCGGCCCGATGCGCAAAGAGGCCGATGCCATGTTCGAATTTATCGTGCCGGGATGGATTCCCCGCGGCGCGGTGACGCTGCTTGCGGCTTCCGGCGGCACCGGAAAATCCAGCCTCGCCCACCAGCTCTGCGTCATGGGCGCGATCGATTACAAGAAAGGCGAAGAAGCGCCGAAATGGCTGGGCCAGCGGCTGGCGATCGAGAAATGCACCGGCATCAATGTTTATTTCGCAGGCGAGGACGGCCCGCCGATCATCAACGCTCGCGCCGCGCTGTTCGACCCCAAGGGCCGCGCCAAACGCCTGATGTTCCAACGCACCGATTTCGGCGAGGGCGTCACCTTCCCGGAATATCTCCGCAGCCTGCACAAGATTCCGGAAGTGCCGATCATGGTGATCGATCCGGCGCGGAAATACCTGACCGGCGATGAGAACGACGCCGGGGCGGTGAGTGAATTCTTCGAGGCGATTGAAGAATTCGCAATCAAGAAAAATACCGCCGTGGTGGTGGTGCATCACCTGCAGAAAAACGCCTACCCCAAAACCGCGCGCGAGGTGCTCGATATGCTGCGTGGATCGCAGGTGTTCATCGACCGGCCCCGCGTGGTAATCGGCATGTTCCGCGACGGGCCGTATACGATTGCCGGGCTGGCCAAAAACAACATCCCGCCGAATATGGGCATGGTCGCCGAGGAGCGCGTTTTCGCCCGCGACCCGCAGCATTTAAGCCTCATCTGGATGCCCGGCGACCAGGGCATACGCAATGCAGCGCTTTCGGAAGAAGAGCTGGAAGCGCTCGCCGAAGAAGCCAAAAAAGAGGGCCGGATCTAAAACCTCCCCCCTTGAGGGGGAGGAAGAAATTTCTTGGGCTTACAACGTAAGCCTTAGAAATTTCAGGTGGGGGGTACAGCTTCTTCAAGTTTACCCCTCTCCCACTCGACTAACCGCTTCCCTTCGGTAAGCGGAAGTCTCGTTGCCCTCTCCCTCAAGGGGAGAGGGAATAGAAGCCAAAAAAGAGGGGCGGATTTAGCTTTTGTCATTGCGAGGAGCGCAGCGACGTGGCAATCCATTTTACTTATCAACACAGGCAAGGCAGATGGATTGCTTTGCTATGCTCGCAATGACGAATAGAACATGACCACGCATTTCACCATCAAAGCCACCGACGGCCCGGCCCGGCTCGGCACACTTAAAACCGCGCATGGCGACATTCGCACGCCCGCCTTCATGCCGGTGGGCACGGTGGGTACGGTCAAGGGCATGAAGCCCGACGAGGTAAAAAAGCTGGGCGCGGATATACTCCTCGGCAACACCTATCACCTCATGCTGCGGCCCACGGCGGAGCGGGTGGCGAAGCTCGGCGGCCTGCACAAATTCATGAACTGGCACGGGCCGATACTCACCGATTCCGGCGGGTTTCAGGTGATGTCGCTCGCGAAACTTCGCAAAATAAATGAGAACGGCGTCACCTTCCAATCGCATCTGGATGGCACGAAGATCGAGCTTTCGCCCGAACGCTCGATGGAAATCCAGCATCTGCTGGGCGCGGATATCACCATGGCGTTCGATGAATGCACGCCCTTCCCCGCCACGCATGAGGTGGCGAAGGAGAGCATGGAGCTTTCGATGCGCTGGGCACAAAGATCCAAAGATGCATTCGCATCTTTGAAGGGATTGGGCACTAGGGATTCGGGATTAGGGAAGGATGGTTTGATTTCTAATCCCCAATCCCCAAAGCCTAATCCCCTGCTCTTCGGCATCGTGCAGGGTGGGGTGTACAAAGATCTGCGCGAAATCTCCGCCGAAGCGCTCAAAAAAATCGGCTTCGATGGCTATGCCATTGGCGGCCTCGCCGTGGGTGAAGGGCAGGAGCTGATGTTTCAAACGCTGGACATCACCATGCCGCATCTGCCGAAAGAACAGCCGCGTTATCTGATGGGGGTGGGCAAGCCGGATGACATCATCGGCGCGGTCATGCGCGGGGTGGATATGTTTGATTGCGTGATTCCCACAAGAAGTGGCCGCAATGCGCGGGGCTATACTTTCTCCGGCGAAATGAACCTGCGCAATGCCAAATTCGCCGACGACAATACGCCGCTGGAGGCCCGATGTCCCTGCACGCTCTGCACCCAGTTTTCCCGTGCATACCTGCACCATTTATTCAAATCGGATGAGATGCTGGGGCCGATGCTGCTCACCGAACATAATCTCACCTTTTACCAGCGCTTGATGGCTCAGATTCGCGAGGCAATTACACATGGAAAGCTTACACAGTATCATGCAGCCTTCATGCAGGGGTATCATGCGGAGAAAGACTAAGTATTTTATTGCTGTGTTGCTGTTGATTTTTGCTGCGGTGGCGATATTCGCTTCGCAGTTCTCGCTGCATGGCGAGCTGGAAAAGCGCATAAGCGCCGCGCTTGCCGCGCAAGGATTATCGGACGTGAAAATCACCATTGCCGAGCTCGACGAACGGCATATTCTTTTTTCGCATATATCCTTTGCGAAAGATAAAATACAGCTGGCGGCGGATGATGTGAATATCACCGCGACCGCCCTGCCCGTTGCCGAATTGCTGCGTAAAAACTACGCGAATCTCTCCGCCGAATGGTCGGTAAAATCGCTCGTCGTCTCCGGCCTGCCGCAAGAGCTGCCAAGCTTTTCTGGCGAAGGAAAACTCCGTGGCGATGAAATTTCCGGCACGCTGCATGATGCGGGCCGCCGGTATGAAAGCAGTTTCATCATAAACCCGGTGAAGGCCGTGCTGCATAATATTCGCCTGCCGTGGGAAGGTGCCGTGGTGAGCGCGAAGGAGGTGGCGTTTTCGTTCGGCGAACCGAAGCCCATCCATATTCCCCTGCGTATTGAAAAGCTGCCGCTTACCACCCTGCTTGCGATGATTTCCAGCGACAAGGCAAGCGGCACCGGC
This sequence comes from Alphaproteobacteria bacterium, assembly GCA_033763575.1. GTDB lineage: Bacteria > Pseudomonadota > Alphaproteobacteria > Rickettsiales > SXRF01 > JANRKF01. The sequence continues at coordinate 38,777 of JANRKF010000033.1, forward strand.
ACGGTATCGGGCAACACGGAGCTGATTATTTTTCCGGACGGGAATTTCAGCCTCGGCAACGGAACATTCACCGCGGGAAAAGACGGGCTGATTCAGCTCTCGCCGGAGGTGCTGCCGGGCGACGCGCCGCAAATGGAGATTGCGCGGCAGGCGCTCGCCAATTTTCATTACAAAGATTTAAGGCTGACGTTATCTCCGGATAAGCGCGGCAAAGTGTCTATCCGCCTGAATCTGGAAGGAAACAACCCGGACGCGCTCGGCGGACGCCCGGTAAAATTAAATATAAATCTTTCCGGCGATGTGCTAGAACTGTTACAACAAACCATCATGCCGATGGCCGATCCGACCCGTTTGATAGAAAAGGACACACGATGAGATATTTGACAGCCGCATTATTACTCGCCGCCTGCACGCCCACTGTCAATGTGGGCACCGAGAAGCCAATCGAAATCAATATGAACATCAATATCGAGCATCGCGTGAAGATCGAAATCGAGAAAGATGTGCAGACCGCAATCAAAAATAACAAAGATATTTTCTAGTCAGGGAGCATATATGAAAAAATTATTCGTAGTGATGAGCAGCGTAATCATGATGGCCGCCCTGCCCGCCTGGGCGCTCGATTTGCAGGAAGCGCGCACGCAGGGGCTGGTCGGCGAAACGCGTGCGGGCTATGTCGCACGCATTTCCGGCGGCGCGGAAGTGTCGGCGCTGGTATCGGATGTGAACCTGAAACGCCGCGAGGAATATGAGCGCATTTCCGGCGAAAACGGCCAGCCCGTGGATATAGTGGCGAAAATCGCCGCCGAAAAAATCATCACCGGCCTGCCCGCAGGCGCGAAATATAAAGATGCAAAGGGCAAGTGGGTAGCGCGATAAAAGGAATTGGCGCAAGATTGGCGGCGGTAGGCCGGTGAGTCGCTCTTTCTCAATGTGTTTTGAGACGCTATTGGCTCTCACCCTACGCCCGTTTGCATAAAAACACGAAAATAGTCGGCTTTACCTGTTGACAACCCTGACTAAAACCTTATTGTCCCACTCTCTTTTCACCGAAATGATCCGGTAGCTCAGTCGGTAGAGCACCTGACTTTTAATCAGGTTGTCGCGGGTTCGATTCCCGCCCGGATCACCACCCTACGCCTGCGGCTTCGGGTGGCGCAGCCGCCTGATTGCCATTCTTAGGCAGAGGAGTGCCCTTGTCCGTGGAACTATCGCGCCGGGAAGCATTGCTGGGAATGGTGGGAATGGCGGCGACATTTGCCGCGCCTCGCCTCGCCACTGGCAACACACTGGGCGGTGCGACGCCGCTCCCAACCCCGGAGTGGGACAACCTCAAAACGCATTTCCTGATCGACCCGAACCTCACCTATCTCAACACAGGTTCGCTGGGCGCGGTGCCGAAGATCGTGCTGGAAAAGGTCGCCGCCGAAAGCCGCGCACTGGAGCAAAATCCGGCGGATAATCAATATCAGCTATTTACTGAAAAACTATTCGCGGTAAAACGCGCAGTGGCGGATTTCATCAATTGTAAAACCGACGAGCTGGTGATGACCGGCGGCACCACTGACGGCATGGCGCTGCTCATGGAAGCGCTGCCGCTGGAGCCGGGCCAGCGCGTGCTCATCACCGATAAGGAATATGGCCGTATCCGCGAATATTGGGAATATTACTGCAGGCGTGCCGGGGCAACGCTCGACATCGTGAAGCTGCCATTATTGCCACGCGACGAAGCGGAAATCGTGACGCTGGTTGCTGCGGCAATCCGCCCGGAAACCCGCGCACTCTGTATCAGCCATGTCACCACCGCCAATGGGGTACGACTTCCGGTCAAAGCCATCGGTGAAGCCATCAAACACACAGACTGCCTGCTATTGGTCGATGGCGCACAGGCAGTGGGCGCTATCGAGGTGGATGTGCAGGCGCTGGGGTGCGATGCCTATGCCGCCAGCGGTCATAAATGGCTCCTGGGACCGAAAGGAACCGGCTTTCTCTATGTCGCGGAACGGGCGAAGCAATCCTTCCCCTCGCCCAAGCTGAGCGGTGGTTATGGCGACCGCGCCAACACCATCAGCGCGCAGAATTTACCGAATATCATTGGGCTGGGCGCATCCCTTGAATGGCTAGCTAAACTCGACCATGCAAAACGCCATGAGCGGCTGAAACTGTTGCGCAGCAACCTTTACAACCGGCTTGCCGCGTTGGAATGCCTGGAATTGCTTAGTCCACCCTCGGAAAGCCCCCTTTCCTCGCCGCTGGTGGCGCTGCGGCTGCGCGATCCGGCAAAACGCAAGGGAATATTGGCAGCGGCGAGCAAAAAAGGCATATCAGTCAAAACCATGGGTGAACAGCAGGCCGTTGATCTGCGGGTCGGCTGCCATATATATAATAACGAACAAAATATTGTGCGATTTATCGATTTTTTAATTGAATCTTGTTAGTATTGAGACAGTAGTAGTGTCTAGGCAGCGCTAATGCCTGTAAAAAAAACACCAGAAAGACGATGCATAAAACCAGCTCCATTAAAATAAAAAACGGCTTTTCGCTGCTGGAACTGTCGATAGTATTGACCATCATCGGGCTGCTGGTCGGCGGTATTCTGGTCGGCAGAGCGCTGATACGCGCCTCAGAGGTTCGCTCGGTTGTGTCCGATGTCAACCGCCTCAAAACAGAAATCAGCACCTTCCGCCTGAAATACGGCACGCTTCCGGGCGATGCGATCAACGCCTCGACCTACCTTGGCGGTTCTGCCGTTAACGGCAACAACAATTCCCAGATTGATTACCTGCTCGGCCTGCCCGGCGAGGAATATTACGCATGGCAGCATCTTGCGCTCGCCAAAATGACGGCGGGTGATTATGACGGCTCCACCACCAACCTTCCAAAGTCCAGAATCAGCAACGGTTTTTACCGCATCTCTTACCAGACAAACGTGTATGGCAAGAGCGGCAACATGATCTCGTTCAACGCCCTGAACCAGACATTCAGCCTCGCGCATGATCCGATCCTCAACCCTGCCGACGCCCATTCGATCGATGGAAAGCTGGACGATGGGCTAGCCGATAAAGGCCGGGTGCTGGCGTTTAATCCCGAAGGGGTTCCCGGCTGCGTCACCAACGATTACACCGCCGGTTCCGGTGACTACATCCTCACCAACAATTCGGTGCTGTGCAAAATGTTCTTCATCCTGGAATATTAGGATCTCGTCCTAATGCTCGGTAGTATATCTCGTCATAGGCTTTCGCTGCACGAGTGATGGAATAATCATCAATAATCCGCTGCCTTCCCCTCTCCCGCCGCGCACGCTTTTCTTCTTCCGGAAGGGCCAGTATCGCCGTCCAGGCCTCGACCAGCGATTTCGGATCGTCGGTAATGCTGTAGGTGATACCCACATCCTTCAGCAGTTCCGGCATAACCCCGGTGTGGGTGGCCACGCTCAGTGTTTTGCATGCCATGGCCTCCGTGACCACAAGCCCGAAGGCTTCAAATGAGGAGTTGAGCGTATGGACATCAAGCGCCGAATAAATATCGGCCATATCATTGCGTATGCCCAGTATATGCACCCTGTCTTGCAATTCCAAGCTTGCGACCAGCTCTCGCAAAGCAATGTTTTCGGCCGTACGCTTGCCACAAAACAGAAAATGGGCATTCGGGTGCGACAATGAAAATAATTTAGCGGCGATCGTGAAATGCGGATGACGTTTGAGAACCGTGCCTTCGCTGGCCATGCCGATCAGCAGCGTATCATCGCTGATTCCAAGCTCCTCCCGGATGCGTTTCCTGCCTTCGGGGCTATATTGAAACCTCTCGGCGTCAGTACCATTTTCAATGAGCGTGAGCAGTTTCTTCTTATAACCGAATTTACGGCAGGTGTCATAGGCCGGCTGTGAGCAACAGATGACGATGCGGGGGATGAAGCGCCTGAGGAAGGTCTGCTGACGCACATCGAGCGGATAAGGCGGTTCCGGGTGCACATTATGAATACCCCAGATGACCGGCTTGCCGAGCAGCTTGGCCATGATGCCGCCAGCGATATTGGACGGCGGAAGCCACGTCGTGACGACATCGGGATCGGTCTCGCGGATGAAATCAAAACATTTCCTGTAACCTTCCGGATCCCACTTCCCATGCACCAGCTCGAAGCTTTTATAGGGGATGCCGTGTGTATGCTGAATATCAGCCAACCGCTCTCCCTGCTCAGACAGCGACAATACCATATGTTCGAATTTTTCATTATCGCTGCTGGCAAGCAGGCTGGTCATGATGCGTTCGGCACCGCCGGCATAGAACCATTTGGCTATATGCAACACCCGTATCCTGTCTCTTGGCACCCGCAGGCGACGCAATATCCCCTGCTGTTTCAGCATACGGAAATACTGCTTGCGATCGCGATAAACATACCAGAGATACTTATGGATCAGCCGCAGGTGAATAACGCGGTATTCGGCCAGTTTTTTCTCGCCGATGCGCTGGGTGACACGCGGATCGTTAAAAACATGGTCGAACATCTTGAACAGCTCGGCGGGATTATCCGGCACCTCAGCCGACACATTCTTGCCATGTGTGCGCAGCGACAGCAGCACCCGGTCGCCGACATAGACGATATCGCCGAGCAGCGACAGGCGGCACCATGTCACCCAGTCTTCACCCTGACGTATGCGCTCGGGGAAATCGACTTTGGCCAACACTGCACGCCGCATACAGATATTGCCATGGGAGAACAAAGGGCTGCCCTTCAGCAGCGACGGAAGCACATCGCCGGAGACAATATGCTCCGGCGGTGGCAGGATGCTGTCCCTGATAAAAGCGCCATCCTCCTCCATCCGCATTTTCCGCCCATACACACCGATGGCCTCAGGATGAGCGTCCATATTCTCAACCAGAAATGGAACCGCTCCCGGCAGCAGGATATCGTCGGCATCGAGGAAAATAATATAGTCGCCACGGGCGTTCATCACGCCGGTTCGCCGCGCAAGCGCCTGCCCCTGGTTCTTCTGGTGGATGAGCCGCACCTGTTTATAGGCCGAGCAAATGGCCGTGATTTCCATCTCGGCGGCGCGCTCCGATCCGTCATTCACCACCACGATCTCCAGATCATGATAATTCTGCGCGAGGACCGAGCGGATCGCTTCGTCGAGAAATTTCGAGACGTTGTAGACGGGGATGACAATAGAAACATGCGGTGTTTTCATGCGTGCATTAGGCTCCCAATAACCGGCTCAACTGTTCGATTTGCCGGGGCACTGAAAAATATTTTTCTACTCTCGCCCGGCCTGCCATTCCCATCAGACGCCGCCCCGCATCCGCGAGCGCTTCCACCTGCATCACGGCATCGGCGAGCGTTGCCGGGGCGTTGGGCGGACAGAGTATGGCACATTCCTCGCCGACCAGATGCGGAATGTCAATAAATTGAGTGGTGACGATCGGCAGCGCCATCGCCATCGCTTCTTTCAGCACCATCGGCGCGGTGTCGCGGCTGCCGTTGCCGCCCTGCCGGAACGGGGCGATCAAAGCGCGGTAGGCCGGGCCATGTTCACATAACCACGCGGAATTTTTTGCGCCGAGGAAACGAACATGCTCCTGCACGCCAAGCGTTTCGGCCAGCGATTGCAAGCTCTCACGCAGCTCGCCGTCACCCACCACATCCAGCGCCGGGCGCGATGGCTGCGGCAGCAACGCCCATGCGTGCAGCACATCGTCCAGCCCCTTGCAATCCACCATCCTGCCGACAAAAAGCCACCGCGCATGCCGCAGCGATGCATCGGCCAGCGGTGCAAAACGCCCGGTATCCACACCGCAATAAACCGTGTGGCATGGCGTTTTCGGGGAGATTTTCTGCACATCGGCCGTAATGGTCGGCGCCACGGCAATCACGGCGCTGGCCCAGCGGCATTTCAATTCAAGATCGAGCGGGCGGGCATATACGTCCGAACCGTGGCAGGTAAAGCTGACCGGAATCCCAAGCAATCTGGCCGCCGCAATCGCATAAGTAGCCGCACCCCATGCGAAATGCGCGTGCACATGCTGGCAGCCATTTGTTTTAAGATGCTCGGCCATGTGCGCTGCATGCACTAAAAAAGCCCGGAGCGGTTCGGTGGTCTGCGACAGGGCATAGGGCAGGATACGCCGGAATGTGAAAAAATATTTCCGCAGCAGCCGCGTCGATTCTTCGGAGCTGATACAAGGAAAATACAAGGTACGCGCCGCCAGCGGCGCATCCTCCGGCTGGTATTCGCCTTCCGGAGGGTGCAGCGCCACAAGCGTGACGCGGTGGCCGGCCTGCTCCATCGCCCGGATTTCCTGACCGATAAAGGTCTCCGACATCACCGGGAAGCGCCCCAGCACATAGGCGATGCGCAGGTGGCCCTCCACACTCTTTCGTGGCTTATATTCCTGCGGCGCAAGGCGAAGCAGGCCCAGCACACGCCCGGCCATGAAGCAGCACACCATCATGGGATGCATCACCGGATGCGTACCGGACAGCGCATGACGGAACAGGCGGAAAGCATAGCGCCCGGAGTCTCCCATGGCATGCACGACCCGGCGTATGGCATGGCCATATCCTTCCAGCATGATATCGGAGGCGGTCATGGTCGCGCCGATACGCAGGTGGCGGCGGGCAATCCACTGCCAGCGCGCCCGGCAGGCCGGAAGGCGGCTTTCCACCACCGCCTCATGACACATGACGATCGACGCGCCATGGCGTTTCGCACGGCGGAAAAAATGATGGTCGCTACCGCCGGTATGGGTGAAAACCGGGTCAAAGCGCAGGCCCATTTCGCGGCAGAGCCGGGTGGAGAACAGCACATTATTGGTCCATGCGCTGTCCAGCTCGGTGCCGGTGGGAGTAGGGTCCGGCGCAAAAATATCAAGCACGGAAAAATGGGCGTGCTGTTCATCAAATGTATGAACCACGCGACCCTTCACCACCTCGGCCCGGCAGGCGACAGCACAGCGATAAAGCGCATCCAGCCATCCGGAATCGGCGATGTCGTCATCATCGATGAAGGCGATGAAATCGCTCTCCATCGCTTCGGCAAGCGCCCGGTTGCGCGCATGCGGAATACCACGCCGTCCTTCCACCACATAACGCACGGGAAACGGCATGGCGGCGGATGAGACGGCATGTTCCGCCGAACGGGCCGGGTCGTTATCCACCACCAGCAGCGACACATCCACCCCTTCGGGAAGCACGAGCGCCTTGAGCGAAGCAAGCGTGTGCGCCAATGAATCGGGCCGCCCACAGGTGATGATGGCGATGGTGATCGAGGGGCGCGCACTCATAACCAGAACCGCCTCGAATTACGCAGAAAATATTTGACGGCGACCAGGATATCTTCATTCTCTTTTTGCCGCCACTGCCGCATCAACCATGCTTCACGTCGCCGGGAAAGCATGTTCCAGCGATCCTCATGACGCGCCGAAACGGCCATACGGGCATTCGCATATTCTTTTTCGACCTCCCGCCAGCGGTCTTCATGTTTTTGCACTGTATCCATCCAGTCCGCATGATAGTCGTCGAGCTGTTTTTCATGCGGCCTGCGGCGCGGCAGATCTTCCATATCGATTGCCTCAAGCGCTTTCAGCACTTCTTCCCTGCGCCGGTTGTGGTGGTCGGCGGCGGCCAGTTCCCGCGCCTTGAACTCCTGCAATCTTTTCTCCAGCCACGCATCAACTTTCTCAACCTCTCCTTTATATCGATCTTCCAACAGCGCAAAAGATGCGTTCCAATCCTCTTCACGTTCCGGATATTTTTTATATCGCTTACGCAGGCCGCCGATAAAAATACACAACGCTTTCCATTTTGCGGCGATAAAACCACGGTATTTTTTATGCAAATATAGAAGCGACCATTGGCTGCTTTGCATTCTTAACAATAATAATTCTTTTGTCACCGGGCAGGCATGGCCGGGCTCGTGCCGCACGTCCAGCCCCTTCACCAGCAACAGGTCATACCCCGCCCTCCGGGTACGGATGGATATATCGTCATCCTCGTAAAACAGGAAAAAGGCGGGATCGAAAAAACCCACCTGACGCATCTGCTGCATGCGCCACAAAGCAATCGCACCGGACACAAAGCTCGCGGAAATAATGCGTGGATTATCATAGCTCATCGGTGTTGGCAGCACATCAATTTCGATAGCGGAACCACGCAATGCTTTTGTGGTAGGGTAATGATCGTTACCTTCGATCAGCGGCGCGATAATCGCCGCGTTCGGACAGGAATCGGCGTATTCCAGCAGTAATTCTATCGCCTCGGAAGCAATGGTCGCATCGGGGTTGAGCAACAAGGAAAATTCCGTCGCGACCAGTTCCAGCGCCTGGTTGCAGGCGGCGGCAAACCCGTAGTTCCCACGATTATTCAGCAGCCGCACACGCGGGAATTGCGTACGCACCAATTCGAGCGTAGAATCGCCGCTGGCATTATCGACGACGATGCACTGCGCCACACGCGGATGATTATACACACATCTGAGCGCGGCACTAATCACGTCGGCACTGTTATAGGATACGATAACGGCGGTAATACGCATAAAGACAGCAGGCACCAATGGGTTCAACAGTTACAGAAGAGCGCGCTCTCGTCAGCGTTATTATCCCGACCAAAAACCGGGACGCCTACTTAAGACAAGCGATCGACTCCATCTATACACAAACTTACCGGCATTTTGAAATCATAGTTATCGATGACGGCTCCAGCTATGACATAAAAGCGTCGCTTGCAGGCTACGATGACCGCCTGCACTATTACGCACAGGCAGCGCAAGGCGCCGCCGCCGCCCGCAATCACGGGCTTGCAAAAGCCAAAGGCGAATTTGTCGCCTTCCTCGACGATGATGACCTCTATCTGCCCGCCCGCCTCGAACGCAGCGTGGCGGCGATGGGTAAGCACCCGGACGCGGTGTGGCTATGTTCCGGTTTTTCCTTCATCGATGCAAAGGGCGCGCCGCTCGACCGCCCGCCGATCATCCCGCTTAAAACCGAGGTGACGCTCCATGACATCGCCATGTTCACCTTCATCAGCACGCCCTCCGTGCTGGCGCGCCGCAAGGCGTTGCTGCGGGCGTGCGGATTCCCGGAAGGCGTCAAAGTCTCGGAGGATTACCACACATGGGCGCGGGTGCTGGCGCTTGGCAAAGGGCTGGCGCTGCCGGAGGTGCTGGTGCGCGTCCGGCTGCATCCGGGCAATACTAAGCTCCCCTGCCATGCGCTGCTGCGGGAAAATACGCGGATTATCGATTACCTGCTCACCCACTACCAGCCAATGCTGATGCCACGGCGGCATTATATCGACAATTTATACCGGATTATTAGTGAAAACCTGCGATATAAGCGGAAATGGCTGGCCTATGGCTGCTTCCACCTGCATCTTTTTATCAGGAGGGCCTTCGACAAGGGGTAATTAATAGATTTTAAACCCTTTTACCTTTGTATAAAATAAGTAGATATAGTATGATAGTAGGATATAAACGGTTCAAACTCAGTTTAGAAATATGAAGCGCCGCACAAGTAAAAAAACGTCTTTCTCCGGTAAAATACGCCGCCACCGCCTGCCGCTTGCACTGCTGGTCGCGCTGTTTGGGTTCTGCTCGGATATTGGCGTGCGCCTCGGCATCTGGAGCAGCAATAATAACGGCGTCAGCGAAAGCGGACTGCTGCCGTATGAGAAACCCAACTTCCGTGCCTTCAGCGATATTTTTATCAGCGACGCTTTCGCGTCTTAAGCCACCTCACCTGAATCATCGAACGCGGAAAGCGGCAGCGTAACCTGCCGGAAATGGTGCGCGGCTTTTTCGGCTTCGCCATTCGCAGCATAGGCGCTGGCGAGATAGGTATGGATCCGGCACAGGCATTTTTCCTTTAGCTCGCGGCATTTTTCTTCACCCAGCGCCTGCGAAAACACAGGATGAGCATGGATGGATTCATAGGCTGCCAGAATCAGCTCCGGATTTTCGATACCTTGTGCCGAGACATTTTTTCCATGCTTGCGCCGATGCAGCACCACGCGGTTGCCGGCCGGAATAATCGTACCCACCAGCGCCAGGTGGCACCACAACACCCAGTCCTCTCCGACCGTCAGATGGGTGTTTTCTACGTCCAGTTTTTCCAGCGCCGCCTTGCGAATAATGATCGAGCCGTTACAGAAGGGAAGCTTCCGCTCCAGCAAAAACTCCAGCACCCGCGCCCCGGAGACAATCCTCGCATCGGCAGGCATGATACCGCCGGTGAGACGCCCTCCTGCATCCATCATCTGCACCCGGCCATAGGAAGCGATCGCATCCGGGTGCTCACGCAACGCCCCAACCAGGAAACCGAGTGCGCCGGGTTGCAACACATCATCTGCATCAAGGAAAAACACCAGCTCCCCGCTGGCATTCGCCACACCAAAATTCCGCGCCGCCGCCGCGCCGCCATGCGGTTGCTGCAGCAATTTCACCAAAGGATAGCGCTGGCAGATCGAGGCGATGACAGCGGCATTTTCCGGCGACGAACCATCATCCACCACCAGCACCTCCTTATCGGCATAGTCCCCGCTGGCCGCAGATTGCACCGCTTCTTCAAGGAAGGCGGTGATTTCATATACCGGAATGATAATTGAAACATGCATGGAGTGGAGGCTCCTCAAAACGTGGGCAGTTGATTTAAACACCCGGTATGCTACATGAGCGGACAGGTTTTATCAATTTACAGAGTCGCAATGCCACAGATCAACACAAACAACGTATTCTGGCGGGAAAAGGACGGCGTGGTCACGGTGCTGGTGATTGCCACCGGCGAATATTTTGAATTCAACCGCGTGGGAAGCGCCGTGTGGAAAGGCATCGCCGAGGGCCTTGCCGCCGACGCGATTATCGACCGGCTCGCACAAACCTATGACACCACCCGCGAGCAACTGGCCATCGATGTGCACGCCCTCATCGTTAAAATGATCGCCCGCGAATTGATTGAAGAGTAAGGTCAGCGGCGAATGGAACGGTACACCACCACCACGAACAGCAGCCCGCCGATAATCGCCAGCAGCCCGCCAAGCCCCATGAAACCCAGCGCGATTTTGATGTTGGGCGCCAGTGCATCGACACCGCCTGCGGTTTTACGCAACACGCCGTAACCGCCGCTATACGCCAGCCCCGACACATGCATCACCTGCCCGGCGCCGTACAATATCGGCTGCCAGTAAGCCATGCGCCAGCCGGTGACCTCACGATAGCCGAAACGCGGCAGCATCACATAGGCAAACGCCATGAACCCGATGGTGATGCCGACGATGGAGCCATGGTAATGCGCCGGGATCAACACGTTCTGCCCATGGATATAAGCCCCCAGGATATTCCCATACAGGAAGAGCAGTATCGACATGAGCAGCGCCGACCACAAGGCCCGCTTATCGCCATGGCGCAGCGAGCGAAGCGACAGAAGCCCCGGCAGGATCCATAGCGCCAGAACCGTCGGCGCCACGCCGTTGGCCGCGATCATCAGCGAGGTGAAGAACTGGCGGAACGGAGCAGATTCCAGATCATACAGCAGATAGGCCACCGGCGCGGCGCAGGCAGAAAGCAGGCCGATTGCAAACAGAATATAGAGATGCCGAGGAGGAATTTGAAAGATATGAAAAAGCGCCTGCGCCACCAGCAGCCAGCACAGCATGACGATTTGCACATGCACCAGTTGCAGCACATGCCCGCCGCCCCAGAACAGCATTTCAAAATATTGCACGCCCTCGAAAACCTGCGGCATCAGGCGGTAGGACCAGAGAAAACAGGCGATGGAAATCAGCGTAATCCAGCCCGCCGAAAGAATGCCGAAACGCACCGGCCCATCGAAACCGGCAAGCGACGAGGTGAATATTTTCACCAGCATAAAACCGACGCCGCACAGCAAAAACCCCAGCGCCATCAGGAATATCGGGCTGCTGATCACCGGAATGTAATTGCTCATCAGCGCCTCGGCCTTCGGGTCGAACGGCGAGAGCATCATGAAGAGAATGGTCAGCGCGAAGCATGTCAAGGCCCCCTGCTCCAGCGGCAGGATGCTGCGGGCATGGGCCGTCGCCATGCTCCAGAACAGGCAGGCGATCGCCAAAAACCACACCAGCACCGATAAATCCACATGCACCACCAGCGCGTCCTTGAAGATGCGCTGGATTTCCGGATTGTTGGAAAGCACCGGCGCGCGGCCGATCACCAGCGTCAGCGAATATAGCCCCGCCACCGCCAGCGCCACCACGCCAAGCAGAAGCCAGTAGCGGGAGAGAGTCTTTGGTCTTTGGTCTGTCGTCATGGGTATAGTAATATAGTGGTTGTATTGAGGTGGCAATTCAATACAACAACGTCATGACCAACGACCAACGACCAACGACCATTTACGTAATCGCATGGCTCACAATCTGCGCGCTGCTCGTCGTGGGTATGGTCGCGGTCGGCGGCTACACGCGACTTTCCGGCTCCGGGCTTTCCATCACCGAGTGGAAACCCATCCACGGCGCGATCCCGCCGAGGAGTGAAGCCGAATGGGCCGAGGAATTCGCCAAATACCGCGCCATCCCGCAATATGCCGCCGTGAATCCGGGCATGACGCTTGATGAATTCAAAACGATTTTCTGGCCGGAATTTTTGCATCGCCTGCTCGGACGAATTATTGGCATTGTGTTCATTGTGCCGCTGATTTTTTTCTGGGCGCGTGGCGCAATCAGCCATCGACAAGGCTTCAAATTTCTGGCCATATTCTCGCTCGGCGGATTGCAGGGATTCATGGGCTGGTACATGGTTTCCAGCGGGCTTGCAACCAATGTCTATGTCAGCCACCTGCGGCTCGCCACCCACCTCACGCTGGCGCTGCTGCTGCTGGGATTGATCGTGTGGGAACTTTGCAAGGTGACAGGTGACAGGATCAAGGTGACAGACAAGCAGGCTCCTGACTCCTGCCGCCTCGCGCCTGTCACCTACCTCCTCTGGTTTGCCCTGCTCTGCCTCCAGATCCTCTACGGCGCGCTGATGGCGGGTTTGCACGCGGGCCTGCTTTACAATACCTGGCCGCTGATGGACGGCGCGATCGTGCCTTCCGGGCTGTCCACCGCCATTTTCACCGACCATACGACTGTACAATTTTGGCACAGAATCCTTGCATTTGCCGTGGTTTTTGGGTTTTTATCTTGGTGGTTTTTTAACCGCCGGTATGTTAAGAATCTCGGAGTGACAAAACTTGCGGCAGGTATCGCCCTTGTCATTGCCTTGCAGTTTACGCTCGGGGTCTTGACACTGGTCAATGCGGTGCAGCTGGAATTGGGCATGATGCACCAGATGACGGCGGTGTTGTTGTTCGTGCTGTCGGTGGTGATGTTGCACAGATTGGGAAAAAGGTGACCATAAACTACGAAGCATTTTTTGAAGCCTCCATCGCCCGCCTGAAAATGGAAGGGCGCTACCGCGTGTTCAACGACCTCGAACGCAAAGCCGGCTCCTTCCCACTCGCCCGCAGCCACGCCACCGGCCGCGACGTGACGGTGTGGTGCAGCAACGATTATCTTGGCATGGGCCAGCACCCGAAAGTGACCACCGCCATGGCCGAAACCATCGGCCGCATGGGCGCAGGCGCAGGCGGCACGCGCAATATTTCCGGCACCAACCACGCCATCGTCACGCTCGAAAAAACCCTCGCCGAACTGCACCAAAAAGAAGCCGCCCTCGTGATGACCTCCGGCTATGTCACCAACGAAGCCGCGCTCTCGACACTGTGCTCAATGCTGCCGGGCGCCATCGTATTCTCCGACGCCTGCAACCACGCTTCGATGATCCACGGCATCCGCCAGAGCAAATGCGAAAAGAAAATCTTCCGCCATAACGACGCCGCCCATCTCGAAGAACTCCTCGCGAGCGCCGACCCGGCGCGCCCGAAAATCATCGCCTTTGAATCGGTGTACTCGATGGACGGCGACATCGCCCCCATCAACGCATTCTGCGACCTCGCCGACCAGTATAACGCCATCACCTATCTCGACGAAGTGCACGCCGTGGGCATGTATGGCGAACACGGCGCAGGCATCGCCGAACGCGAAGGACTCATGCACCGCCTCACCGTCATCCAGGGCACGCTCGGCAAAGCCTTCGGCGTGATGGGCGGCTACATCGCCGCGTCGCGCAACCTGATCGACATGATCCGCTCCTACGCGCCCGGCTTTATTTTTACCACCGCCCTGCCGCCCGCGCTCGCCGCCGGCGCCGACGCCTCCATCCGCCACCTGATGAACAGCAGCGAGGAGCGCGAACGCCAGCAATATAACGTGCAGGTGCTCAAAGACATGCTGACCAAGGCCGCCCTGCCGGTGATGCCGACGATGAGCCATATCCTGCCGGTGCTGATCGGCGACCCCGTGAAATGCAAACAGGCAAGCGACATGCTGCTTGAGCAGTTCGATATTTATGTGCAGCCGATCAATTTCCCGACCGTGCCCCGCGGCACCGAGCGCCTGCGGATTACCCCCAACCCATGCCACACGCATGAGATGATGTTCGAACTCACCCGCGCACTGGTGTGGGTGTTCGAACGCCTCGCTATCAAACCGGACCTGAAGCTGCTGGAAGCGGCCTAGTTTTTACTGATTCCGGCTGATTCGGAGCTTGTTTCGACTGATTCGTAGCTTGTTTCGACTGATTTCGACTGATTTTAGCTTGTTTTGTGGTGTTTTTGCCTTCCCCCCTCGCTATATATCGTTATTTTTCAATGAATTGCCATCCTGTGCGGCTCCAAAACGCTAAAAACCACGCCACAGCATGACAAGCCTCATATCCCCAGCTTCTAAGCTTCTCACGGCATAATGTGTCACGGAAGGGGTAAATTTAAAAAAGTTTCCGTGGCCACCGGCGGGTGGCCACATGAAACGCAGCTCCGCTGGCTCATGGCTGCTCTTTTTTGAATTATTTTATTACAGCCTATTTTATCAGCGCCTGCATTTCCAGGTTGAGCTTCTCGGCCTGCTGGGAAAGCGTGCTCGCCGCCTCGCGCACCTGCCGGGTCGATTCGTCGGCCTGCTTGCTGGACTCGGCAATGCTTACCACGCTGCTCCTCACCTGCTCGACGCCCGCCGACGCCGTTTGCATGTTGGCGGAAATTTCCTGCGTGACCACCGACTGCTCCTCGATCGCCCCGGCAACGCCCACAATATAGCCGTTCACCTCGCTGACCGATTGCTTGATCGCACTCAACGCGTCAATCACACCCTTGGAAACATTCTGCATATTGTCGATCTCGCGGGAAATTTCCTCGGTCGCCTTGGTGGTCTGGCTCGCCAGATTCTTCACTTCGCTTGCAACCACGGCGAAGCCCTTGCCCGCATCGCCCGCCCGCGCCGACTCGATGGTGGCATTGAGCGCGAGCAGATTGATCTGCCCGGCAATGCTCTGAATCAGCTCGACGATATTGCTCATCGCCTTCGCCGCATTCTCCAGATTCGTCGCCGACTGGTCGGCGTTGGTCGCATTCCTGACCACCTCTTCCATCGCCGTGCGCGACTTGGCCATGTTCGACGAAATCTCATTCACCGACGAACTCATTTCTTCCGCCGCCGCCGCCACCGACTGCACGTTGGACGCCGTCTGGTTGGTCGCCGCCGAAGCGCTGGTGGATTGCTGGCTGGCGGTGGAAACCACGCGCCCCATCTCATCCGAGCTATGCGATAATTCAGTGGACGCCGCCGCCACCGCATTGGCAATCTGCTGCACATTCTCGGCGATTTGCACCTGCTGGGTGATGACGCTCCACGACACCATCGGGCCGAGATACGCCCCCTGATTATCAATGATCGCCGCCACGTTCAGCTCCAGCCACTCGGTGCCAAGGCGGATCTTGGCGCGGTGCGGGAAATTTTTCGGATCCGCCAGCATCTTGCGCTGATGCTCCGGATGCTTGTGGAAAATATCGATGCACGAACCCACCACCTTGTCGGCCTTCACCGGCAGGAATTGCTCCACCGTGCGCAGCGTGTTCAGGCTGGTTTCGTTCATGAAGGTGATCTCGAACGTCTCCGGATCGCACATCATGATATTGATCGGCATTTTATCGACCATGCGCTTTAAACGCTCCATCGCCGTAATCACCGTCCAGGTGAGCATGAGCTGGTCTTTGCCGAAGGAGCCGCCCGGCACCTCCATGATCTTCAGCTCCAAAAATTCCTTGCCGAGGCGAATGGTCGCGCTGTGCGGAAAATTCTTTTTATTGCCGAGAATATCGCGCTGGTGCTGCGGGCGCTTGTGAAAAATATCGATGCACTGCCCGACGACGTTATCGCCGGAAACGCCCGGTGGCAAAAGCGTTGTGAGCGTATTCAGCGTGTCGCGGCTCTGCTTGTTGGCGTAGGTAATCACGAGATTTTTCGTATCACATACCAATAGATTGATCGGCATGTGTTCAACCATGTGCCTCGCAGCACTGTTCGATAGCGTCATAGACATCCTCCGTTACGATGATTCGATTACTGTTATTATTTTTTCCCGGCTTTTTACGCGCCGGTGTTTTGTGCCATCAGCCTAACGCAACCGGATAATAGGGCAAGGGGGTTTTTGGTTAACAATCTGAAATAACTAAGTAATTTAGTATGCTATTGTCAGGCCCGGTACAGCGCCCCGCCGGTTATCTGCCTCTCCCCTTGAGGGAGAGGGCAACGAGACTTCCGCTTCCGAAGGAAAGCGGTTAGTCGAGTGGGAGAGGGGTAAACTTGAAGGCTGCACCCCCCACCTGAAATTTCTAAGGCTTACGTTGTAAGCCCAAGAAATTTCTTCCTCCCCCTCAAGGGGGGAGGTTTTAAGCCCGGTACAGCGCCCCGCCGGTCACGGCACGCAGTGCGCCGGTGGTGGTGGGCAGCGACAGCGGCAATCGTTTCAGGCTGCGCACGGCGAGGAACGCGAAGGCCTGCGCCTCCAGCGCATCGCCTTTCCAGCCGAGCGCCTCGACGCGGTAGACATTGCCGAGCGCGTCTTTCAAGCCCTGCATCAGGGCCGGGTTCAGCCTGCCGCCGCCGGAAACAAACCATTGCCGGGCCGGCGCCGGAAAATAGTGCTGCCCGCGCCTGACCGCTTCGACCACGAAGGCGGTAAGCGTCGCCGCGCCGTCTTCCGCGGAAAGATGCTGCATGTGATCGGCGGAGAAGTGATTGCGGTCGAGCGATTTCGGCGGATGCTTGGAAAAATAAGCATTGTTGAGCAACATATCGAGCGTGGCCTGATCCACTTTCCCCGCAAGCGCCAGCTTGCCGTCGGCATCGTAATCGACGCCGGTTTTCGCATCGGCCCATTCATTGAGCATCACGTTGCCGGGGCCGGTATCGAACGCGAGGATGTCCAGCGCCATCAGCTCCGACCCGCCGCGCTCGGACTTCCCGATCCATGTGACATTGGCAATGCCACCGATATTCAGCACCGCGATCGGCAGCTCCATATGCCTTGAGAGCGCCGCGTGATAAAGCGGAACCAGCGGCGCACCCTCGCCGCCCGCCGCCACATCGCGCCGCCGGAAATCGCACACCACGTCGATCTTGGTTTTTTCCGCCAACAGCGCGCCGTTGCCCATCTGCCAGGTGAGATCCTCCTCCGGGCGATGCGCCACCGTCTGCCCGTGGAAACCCACCACCTGCACGTCTTTATAAGAAAGCCCCGCCTTGTCGAGCAGCATCTTCACCGCCTCGGCGTGCTTCATGGTCATCACATGCTCGGCCAGCAGCAAATCGCCGCGCCCGCGCACCGCCGCCGCCAGTATCGCCTTCATCGCCTCGTCATACGGCAGAGTGAGCCACGCCCCGAACTCATGCACCTGCTCGCCGTCCGTGCGGATGAGCGCCGCGTCAATGCCGTCAAGCGACGTGCCGCTCATCAGCCCCAGCGACCAGCGTGTTTCTTCTTTTTGCATTCGGTTACTTTAAGAATCCTTGCCCATGTTAACCAGACGATAATATATAGATGATACTTAAAATTTAGTGAACTTTATGCAGGGCATATTTTATGGCTAAGGAAAAATACACCTCCGACTTCATGCGCACCATGGAGGAACGCGGATTCATCCACCAGGCGACCGACGCCGAAGGACTGGACAAGCAACTCAGCGAAGGCCGCGTCACCGCCTATATCGGCTTCGACGCCACCGCCGACAGCCTGCATGTCGGCAGCCTGATGCAGATCATGGCGCTGCGCCATTTGCAAAAAACCGGGCATAAACCCATCGTCCTGCTCGGCGGCGGCACCACCAAAGTCGGCGACCCTTCCGGCAAAGACGAAGCGCGCAAACTGCTTTCCGACGCCGACATCGCCAGGAATATCGAATCGATCAGCGCCACCTTCGGCCAGTTCCTGAAAATCGGCACCGGCGCGCAGGACGCCATCATCGTCAATAATGCCGAGTGGCTGGATCACCTGAATTACATCGAGTTCCTGCGTAAATACGGACGGCATTTCTCGGTCAACCGCATGCTGACGCAGGACAGCGTGAAGCTGCGGCTGGAGCGCGAGCAGAACCTCTCCTTCCTCGAATTCAACTACATGATTCTGCAGGCCTACGATTTCGTCGAGCTGCACAACCGCTATGATTGCAGCCTGCAAATCGGCGGCAGCGACCAGTGGGGCAATATCGTCATGGGCATCGACCTCGCCCGCAGGCTTGATGCCGAAACGCGCTTCCAGCCGGTGCCGCTGTCGGCGACCAAGGGTATGCGCGTGGTCGAGGTGCAGCCGATTATCCAGTCCAAACGCAGCGATCCTGGCGGCTATGAAACCACCAATTTCATGGATTATTTCGGTGCCGAAAACAGCCGCGGCCTGTTCGGCCTGACCACCCCGCTGCTTTCCACCGCAAGCGGCGCGAAAATGGGCAAGACCGCGAGCGGCGCGGTGTGGCTCTCCAAAGACCTGCTCTCCGCCTATGATTACTGGCAATATTGGCGCAACACCGAAGACGCCGATGTCGGCCGCTTCCTTAAATTATTTACCGACCTGCCGATGGCCGAAATCGCCAAGCTCGAAAAATTGAAAGGCGCCGACATCAACGAGGCAAAAAAAATCCTCGCCACCGAAGCCACCAAACTCTGCCACGGCTCGCACGCCGCAAAACAGGCCGCCGAAACCGCGCAGAAAACCTTCGAGCAGGGCGGCATCGGCGCGGATATTCCCGTGCATGTCATCAAAACCGGCGAGCTGGGCAAAGGCGTGGCCGCCTACGAACTGTTCCGGCTTGCCGGGCTCGCCGATTCCGGCGGCGAAGCCAAGCGCCTCATCCGTGGCGGCGGCGCCCGCATCAACGATAAAAAAGTCGATGACGAAAACGACCTGATCGGCCAAACGCAATTCGGCAAAGAAGGCGAGCTGAAATTATCGGCGGGCAAGAAGAAGCATGTGCTGGTGCAATTGCGATAGTTGCTTCCGCGATTGCCTACTGGCAATCGCATGAAGCGTGCTCAGGGCTGGTTCGCGGCTACTCCGCTCTCATGACATCGCGCTGCGAAGCACGCGCCATGTAATTTTCAGTAGAAAATTACGGGCGCACCATTAAGAGCCAAACCCGTGCTTTTTGAGCACTTCCGGCGGGATGGAGGTGCCGAAACCGCTCTCCAGCACCGTGCCGTACTTGGTCATGTCGAGATGGCCCTTGTCGATAATCGCCGAGAAAATGACCAGCTTCTCCGGCTTTATCCGCAGCACCCACCAGGCATCCCGCCCGCTGACACTATCTTTCCCAAGCACTTTATAGAGATATTTCTTTTGGTTAGCGATGTCCATGGCCATAAAAATATTTAGTTAATTTATATAAACTATTGTTTACCTGACGATGACTTTATGGTATAAATACAAAAGTTTCAAGGAGAAGAAATATATGGAACATGTAGAAGCCGCTCTTAAAAAGGCTCCCAAACTGGCCGTAAAATTAGCGGAGGAGTTGTTGGGGGAGGAAAATCTGAAAACACTGCGGAATCCGAGAACGATTCCCCATATGAGTCCGGCAGCAACCTCTTATTTCACACAAACGCTCTTTGCACATGTTTCAGAGATCGGCTTGACAAAAGTAGAGTGGGAAGCACTTGCGCATGAACTTCTGAAACACGGCATGAGGGTCAGCGAGCCAGATATTATCCAATTGCTGGAAGCAACTGAACATGGACGCGAGCTATTGGCAAACGAGATGAAATACCTCAAACCAGAAAGTCTCAATAAATTAGTCGCTGATGGTATGGGTGCTACGCCGCATTCCGGGGATAAGCCTACTATTCGTTACAATCCTTCCTATGAAGGTGTAGAACATGCGTTATATGTTATGCGCCATCCAGACGATCACCAGCATGTGCCCGCCTACGCGGAAGTTCACGGCCGCCATCACCATCATCGCTAAAACACATCGAATAAATTGCGCAGGAAGCCGGGCGTCAGGATGGAGAGCGGATTCACCGACACGTTGGGATTGTCGCTGTCACCCTTCATGCTGTAGCGCGCCGCGAACACGCCCTCGCCCTTGCCGCCGGTCAGGATGTCGCCGACGAGCGGCACTTTCCCCGCCACATTATTGAGCGTGTATGACGGCACGATCGCCCCTTCGAGATGCAGCGTGGTCGCCGGAAAAGTGATCGTTCCATCCGCCGTCAACCCCATCGCCGAGCCGAACGCCTTGCCGTCCTGGATCGTCACCACATCATCCTGCAGCGTATAGGGCGCGGCGAGTTTTTTAAAGGCGATGCCGTTGCCCGACAGCGTATCGAAAATACCGGTGAGCGATGCCAACGACAGCATCTTCGCCAGTACCGGAGCGTCTTTCAGCACATAATCATGAATATCGAGCTGGCCGCGCAGCAGGCCGCTGCCCTTCGCATCGTCGAACAGGCCGGTGAGCGACAGGGTGCCGCCTTCCATGCCCGGCACAATGCCGAGCGCCCGCAACAGGCCGCCCGCATCATCTGAGGTCGCGCTCAAGCGGCGATTCTTTCCTTCCTTCTTAATACCGAAGGCGAATTTCGCCTCACCGATTTTCCCGCCGATATCGGCGGCGGTGCAACGCGTTTGCGTGCATGTCATCCGCCCTTTGACCGCCTGCAAAGAAGCGCCATGGGCGCCGTAAATCGTGCCGATGTCGAGCGACAAATCGATGGCCGGAAAATGCGCGAAGGAAAATCCATCGCCTTTTTTCTCCAGCGACGAGGCGATATCGAGCGACGGCCCTGCAATATTCAGGCGGTAGCCGCCGGGGGTGGCCTCATATTCCAGCGCGCTCAAACTGGTTTTATCATAACGGAATGTGTCGAGCGTGAGCTTCGCCAGGTCCTTGCCATCCGGCGTGAGCAGCGCCTTGCCCGCCACGTCAACGCCCTCGCCTTTCAGTGAAAATTTTTCCAGCGACGTCACCTCGCCCTGCGTGGATAGCTCCATATGCAGCGCCGCGTTCGATAGCGTCCGCACCTCCATCGGCAACTCCACACCGAATTTTTTGAAGGTGTCGCCGTCAAGCGTCGCGGTCGCATCCACCACCGTGTCGATCGCGTTCTCCGGCGAAAAACTGTAGCGCAATTTACTGTTTGAAAGCGCGGCGCCATTGACCGTGCCGCTGCCGGAAAATTCGATGGCCTCCTCATTCACCTGCATGTCGCCGCTGGCATTCGCAATATCAAAACGGCCAAGGAAACCGGGCGTTCCCACCTTGTCGAGCGCCGCCCTGATGTCGTAGGTCATCGGCGTATCGTTGCCATCTTGATCCTTGGCGAAAAAATAAAAACTGAGTTTCGCATCCGCCGCAGCGCGGCCCGTAGCCTTCGCCGCATCGAGATTCAAACGCTTCGCATGTGCAAGCATCGGCAACCCCAAAAGCGTCACCACGTCACTCGCCGGGGCCTCGGCATGCATCGACATTTCAATCAGCGGGTTATCCGGATTCAAATCCGCAATCAGCAAACGGCCACCCGAAAGCACCGTGCCGCCAAGCGCATCGGCATGCGAAATCGCCGCATCGAGCGACAGGCCATCGACCTTGATGCGCGCATTCACACCGCGCACCTCCGGATGATCCGGCAAGTAGCGAATCTTCGCATCCTTCAGGTCGAGCTGCGCATCCACCGCCTCTTTCGGCAGCGACGGCAACTCCATCTCGCCCGGATTGATATTGAATATGGCCGTCGCCTTCGTCACATCGCCACCATGAATATTGCCGGTCACCCACTCGCGTGAAAGCGGCGACAGCCCCAGCGGCCAGAACAGCCGCACCTGCCCGGCCGGCACATCGGTAATGCTCACCTGCCCCTGAATGCCCAGGCCTTTTTCCGCCCGCAGCACGGTGCCCACCGCCGTAAATTTGCTGCCGGCAAAATCGATGTCGGCCTTGTCGATGGTGATGGTTTTCAGGCCGTCCGACGCTTTGCCTGCCACTTTGAGGCTATGCACATTCAGCGTGCCGTCAATCCGCTCATGGGTGATTTTCCCGCGCCCGCCATCAAGATTGAATTGCAGCGCCTCCAGCGTGCCGTCATCGGCCAGCGCAAATCCCAGCGTGCCGCTTACCGGCAGTTGCAGCATCCCGGCCAGCGGATTATCGGAGAGCAGCCCCGAAAGCACCGACGGGTGGAGCTTCGCAACCGACAGCGTCCCCTCCAGCCGCTTGGCGCGCTTGTTATAGGCCCCCTGCCCGCTGAGCTCGCTCTCGTACTCTTTATATTTAATGGCCGTGCGCAGGAGAAGGGTGATTTGCGTATCCGACTCCTTGCGCACGACAAAGGTGGTATCCGGCGCGGAAATTATGACCCCGTCCGCATCATTGCCGATGCTGACATCGGCATTCAGAAGCTCGATCGTATGCAGCTCGCGCAGGCTGCTCTTGCTGCGCGGATTCACCAGCGATTCAATGAGCGACGCCAGGATGTCGCCGGTGCTGTCGATATTCTCACCCTCCGCCGCCACTTGCGAATCCGCACCAAAACCGAGCGTTTTATCGGCATTCTGCTTGATGCTGATAATCGGCTTTGTCACGGAAAGCGAGGTGGGGAGGACTTTGCCAAACGGCAATGACAGCACATCCACCCCCAGCGCAATATCCGGAAACGAGGAAAATTTCTTGCCTTCTTTGGTAAAGAGAGACACCTCTTTCAGGTGTATCTCCACCGGACGCTGCCAGCCGCCCCAGACCAGCCATGTCTCGCTGATGTCGGCCCGCACATCGCTTTCGCCGGCCAGCGCTTTTTCGATGTAAGGCGTGAATTTTTCCAGCGAACGCGGCCCCGTCGCCACCCAGAAGAGCGCCGCGTTAAATGCCACCAGCGCCGCAAGCGCCAGCCCCAGCGCGATGCCGATCAGAAATTTACTCCAAGGATGTGCTAACATGCGGCCACCAGTAGCCACCAATATTCGCATTTTGTCGAGGCAAAAATTATCACGGGTTAGGCCGCGTGCCACCCGCCGGACCGCCAATTGGAGTCGTGCCGCCCCCGGCCGGCTGACCGGATTGACCCGCTTTCTTAAACCAATCGCCCAGCGGGCCCTGCATGCTCGCAAGATTGGTGCTGGCGCCCGCCAGGTCGCTTGCGATCAGGGTGACGATACTGTTGAAGCGCGACGCCAGGTCCGCCAGCATCACCAACACCAGAACGCCCACGATATCAATCGGGAAAATCGGCCCCTGCGTCGTCTGCGGCCCGTTGAACGACCACGACCCGCCATACGGCTGGCAGCCGCTGCCCTGACACAACGCAAAGCGCCAGTAATGCATGGCAAACGGCGAGCCGGTCATGCTGTTCGCCCACTGGGTCCAGCATACCGGCGTGAGCAGGATGTTGTTGATCGCGACATCGATCAACTGCACGAAAAATGCCAGGAAGGTGAACAGCAAAATCGGCTGCAGCGTGGCGTTGACGATCTGGTTGAGCCAGCCGTCGAATAAATAACGCGTCCGCACGAACAGCAGGAACGACAGGAAAATAGGCGCAATGCCGAACAGCAACGCCTTTAAAATCAGCGACATCAGATACACCCACGCGGCGGTGAGGATCGCACGCATGAACGTGCCAAGCCCCAGCGCCAATAACAGGCCGAAAATCGGGCCGTAGGGCGGGGTGAAGAACATCGCCATCATCGTCACCGCCATTTTCGCCGACACCGCCTTGGTGAGCGCCTGATCGACCACGTAGAAGGGCGGCGCATTGACCGGCACCGCCTGGTTCAGCACCGCCGCCGACACCTGGTTGATCCACGCATCCGTCCCGGCATTGAAGAATTTAACCACGGTAATATTGAAGAAATACCAGGCATCCGGCGAAAGCAGCAGCGCGATAATCCCGATCTTCACCATCCGCACGCTGAAATCAAACAGCGTGATCTGCACCATGCCGAAGGTGAACATGATGCCGTAAAAAATAATGTAGAGCGTCGCCAATGCCGAAATCGCATTGAGGAAGCCGACATCGCTGATGATCGCCGCGAACAGCGCCGCCGTGACCTGATTCAGGATGTTTTGTATCTCGACGATGATGGTGGAAATAAGCCCCTGCCCGGGCGGAGGCGAGGGAATGGCGAATTGCGGATCGCTGGTGCAGGTGCCGTGCGGCACGGTGGGCGGCTGGTTGGCGAACGCGCTCTCCGGTATCAGGAGGCACAACACGGCGATCGCCAGTATCGCCGGCAGGATCGCCTTCGCATGTGACCGTAAAGAATGGGCTGTGTGTTTCATGGCGTTTGCCTTCCTCCAACCAATTGTGATATTTGTGCAGTAAGACCTGAAAGGCTGCGCGCCGCCTGCCCCGCTTGACCGCTTTGCACCTGGCTTTGCAATTGGCCGGTGGCCTGCTGCAGCTTGCCGATCACCGCCGAATTCGCGCCGAACGCGATCTGGCTCGATACCCCGGCGATACTCGATGCCACCTGCGGCAGCAACTGCAGCATCGATTTCATCAGCGACGAAAATATCCATAGCGTGATGAAGGCAAAGCTGAGTGCTTGAGTGAAGAAAACGTCGTTACTACCGAAACTGACCCGCGCCATCCGCCCGATGACGGCATCGAACGAGTTCTTGGCCATCGGGTTCACAAAGGATTGCACCGGCGGCGCGATGTTGCGCGCAACGCATGGCACATCGGTGCTGGTCGAAAGGTTTTTCATCATCACATTGGTATTGGGATCCGACGGTATCATCCATGAGGAAAGCGACGAGTTGTTGCGCCAGTAGGCCCTGAAATCATTGCCGCCCAACACATCGAAAATATTCTGGATCAATATATCGAAAATACCCACGAACATCCAGACGAAAGCAAAAATCAGCGTCGGCGTCAGGATGGCGGCGACAATAATATCCGCCCATTTTTTGAAATAGCGCTCGGTGTAGAAGAACAGCGCCAGCGGTATCATCACCGGCATCAGGGTGAGCAGGAAGCCGATGGTGAGGAACGCCATCAGGTAGGTGTAAATCAGCGACAGGATGAAAATGAGCAGGTTCATCATGCCGATGATGCCGAAGAAAAACAGCGACACGCCCACATTCGACGAAAATACCGATGCGCCGACAATCCCCATCAGCCCGTTCATCATCGCAATGCTGGGACCGGCCCCCACCAGATTGCCAAGGAAGGCGTCGATGCGCTGCCACGGCGACACCCCGCCCACCACCAGCCGCAACATGTCGGCGAGAATGGCAAACACCCAGCCCACAATATCGGGCAGTATGTTCATAAACGCCGCAACAAACGCAAGCTTGATGAACAGGGTGGAGCTGCGCTTGAGCAGCTCGCGCTCGCCCATCGCAATGCGTATGCCGTAAAAGGTGATGACCAGCGTGGAAAGCACCGCCGTCACCCAGCCGAATTCATCGGAGATGATATACATCATGTTGATCACCGCATCCTTGATCGTGCCCTCAATGCACGCCACCAGTTTCGAGGTGAACTCATAGGACTGGTATTGGATGCCGGTATAGTTGGACGCGCAGCTGCCAAGCTCGAACCGCCCCGTATTCATGCCGGAGCGCGCTACCGAAGCGGTGGGGCAGCCCTGCGCAGCGAACGCCTGGACGGGCGCCATCACCGAAAGCAACAGCGACGCAAGCGCTACGAATAAGAATGGAAATGGCTTCCTGCTCATGGCCCGGCCCCTCCCACGCTTGCTTTCACCTGGCCGAGTATCGAGTTACCCGGCGGCGAGAGCTTGCCCGCGCCAAACGGCATCTTCGCGCTTTGTTCGCCGCCGATGCCCGCGCCGATGAACGGCAGAAAATCGAGCATCAACCCGAACACATACATGGTGAGGAATGCCATCAAAAGCGCCAGCAACAGGTTGATCAGATAGTCGAGCGTGATGTTATGGAGCGTCTCGTCCAGCTGCTCCTGCTCCGCCGCAGTGCAGCCGCTATAGCCGCAAATATTGACTTCATAGGTCGCCCTCTGGGTGATCGCCGTGCAGTTCGGCGCACTGCAAAGATGCAGCAGCGCGAGGTCCTGCCAGCTGATGCGCTTGATCGGCCAGCTCACCGAATACACCCCGATCGGCGCGAAGCTGTTCAGGATATTAATCACAATCCCCCCGGCATCTTTCCGGTTGAAGCTTTGGACCGGCGGCTGGTTGCCGCCCATGGTGCCGCCGATACCCACATTGAACCCGGACGGCTTCGCCGCCAGCCGCGGATTGGTGCCGACACCGAACGAACCGACGCTGGTATCCTTATAGACCCCCTCGTTATACAGCCAGTTGCCGATCATGAAATCGCCGTAAGGGTTGGTGTTCTGGTTCTGGAACGGATAGGAATTGAGCGGGCTGGGGTAATAGCCGATCTCGTTGGCCGGAACGATGGCGCGATAAATTGAATACGGCCCGTCATACACCACCGTGTCGAACGCCGCGAGCATCATCGCCAGATAGGCGAACAGGAAAATCGGCTGAAGCATGAACCCGATCAGCAGCTTCAGCCATTTCTCAAAATAGGCGCGGGTGACACTGAACAGAATGCAGGTGATGAAAATCGGAGAAATAATCGCCATCACCGCAATTGCGATATAGGCGGTGATGGTGATGTAGGCGGCGCGCAGGATGGCGAAGATCAGGGTGGAAAGAATCGAAAATCCCACCAGCGCAATGAACACCCCGATCGTGCCGGACACAAAGGCGCAGACAAAAAATCCCAGCAGGCCGGAGAGCAAAAGGCTCGGGTTGAAAACAGAGCCGACCAGCGTATTGATCGCGCAGTCGACCTTCCCCCACATATCGGTCGGGGCGTAATTCGCGGCGCAGCGCATGGTCGTCGAATAACCTACATAGGACGTGACGATGCCGCTCATCTGGTCGATAATCTGGATCAACACCGGAAACAGCCCCTGCGGCCAGATATAGGACTGGCCGAGCACAAAAGTGAAAAACGACACCCCGCCGATCTTCAGCGCCACCACAAACGCATCACGCGTCGGCGCGGAATTTTTCCCCACCGCCATGAGCCAGCCCCAGAACAATACCGCAAGCGTCATCGCCGCCGCCACCGTGCCGGCAATGTAGTTCACCGAGAAATAATACATGATCTGGTAGGCGGCGGGAATCACCAGCCCCTGCACACAATAAACGATGCGCTTGACCAGGCCATATTTCTGGCGGTTGTTCAGCACCTCATTCGGATCGTTGACATTGTAATCATCCACCGGGCAGATCTGCTTGCCGAATATCTGGCCGTTATATTGCGAGATCTCCGGATTCACCAACACCGGAAAACTTGCCTCGGCAGAAAATGGATACAATAAGCCACATACGGCGATTACCTGGAGGCAATGCATCGTTATGCGAAACAGCCTATTTTTTCCCTTCCTTCGAGACAATTTTTTCCCTTTCCAATCGCACGCGTTCCTGGAATGCCGCCATCCACGCTTCCGGCTCATCGCCATATTTTTCGCGCACCGCATCGAGAATCGCCACCGTTTCCGCCCGCGCCGAGAGCACGTTGATGACCTCGTCCATGCCCGACAAATCGATGCGCGCCACCACCACGTCCTTGCCCTGCTTCACCAGGAAAAACCGGCTGCCCGGATCGGTGGTTTTCAGTAAATTGAATTCGCGCTCCGTGACCATGAACGCTTGCCGGTAAGCCTCGGTCGCCTTCGGGTTCGGCAGGAAAATCTGCGTCGCCGTCTGCTGGATGAGCGTCTCCGAAATCGCCGACTGAGTGGCATCTTCCACCGATTGCGTGGCGAACACCACCATGCCGTTTAATTTCCGTAGCGTCTTCAGCCAGTCGCGGATACGGGTGGCGAAAATCTTGTTGTCGATCAGCGCCCACGCCTCGTCGAGCACGATGATGGTCGGCGTGCCATCGAGCGCGAGGTTGATGCGGTGGAACAAATATAAAAGCGTCGGCGCGAGCGTCGCCTTGTCGCGCAGAATCTCGCCCATCTCGAAGCCGAACGCATTGCCCAGCGAGAAATCGATCACGTCGGTTTCATTATCGAACAGCCCGGCATACGGCCCGTCGCCATGCCACATTTTCAAGCGGCCCGCAAGCGTCCCCGGCCCTTCGATACCAAGGAACGGCGCGATGTTGCGGAGGATGCGGTCTTTTCTTTCGAGCTTGTAATTGCCCATCACCGCCTCGTTGATATGCTCCATGTCGTCGGCGGTGAACGGCTCGTCATTGACCGTGACCAGCGTGTGCAGCCACTCGGCAATGAAGGTGCGGTTCTCCGGCGTGTCCGGCAGGTGCAGCGGATTGAACCGGCACTGCTTGCCCGGCTCGATCACCGTATATTTGCCGCCGATCGCCCGCAGGAAAATCTCGGCACCGCGATCCTTGTCGAAGAAGAAAACGCGGCAATTGAATTTTTGCGCCTGCGCGCAGAGGAAGTTGAGCAGCACCGTCTTACCCGACCCGGTAGGGCCGATGATGGTGGTGTGGCCGACGTCGCGGGCATGGAAATTGAAGAAATACGGCGTGCCCGACGAGGTGTCGAATACCGTCACCGCATCGCCCCAGTGATTGCCGCGAATGCGGCCTGTCGGATAGTTGTGCAGCGACGCAAACCCGGCGAGGTTCATGGTGTTGATGTCGGCAGGCCGCCCGATGAAATCGAAATTCCCCGGAAGCTGCGCCCAGTAGACCTGCTCCATGATAAATTTTTCACGCACCGGATTGATGCCGAGATTCACCAGCTCGGCCAGCGCCAGCGAGAGTATTTTTTCCAACTCGTGCATATCCTCATCAAAACACAGCACGCTTAAATGGTGCGGGCCGAAGGCCACGTGCCCGCTCATCGCCATGTCGAGCGCATCCGAAATCTCGGCGATCTGCGAAATCGCCGCATCCTCCGCCGCCATCATCCGCCGCTGGCGAATCTGCATGCGGTTGATGTTCACCGAGCGGTTATAAAAATTGAACGACTGCGAAATGATAAACTCGAACGGCAATTGCAAAAAGCCGTCGAGCAGGCCGGCGGCGGTGGCCGGCGCATATTCCTTGATGCTGACGATACCGGCAAAACGCTTTTTCGGCGCGCCGCTCACCTCGATCGCACGGTCGCCGAAATAGAGGCGGTACATCGCAAGACTCTCAGCAATATTATTCGGCGCGTAACGCACCGGATGCGCGAATCCGCAATTGACCAGACGCGATAAAAATTCCATCGGCTCGGAAAACACGCCGTCTTCGTTCTCGTAGGTGGAAAGCAACCGCGCACCGTAATCCTTAAGCGTGGCGACCAACCGCCCCGTCACCTCGGTCAGCTCTTTCTGGGTATCGCGCATCGCCTGTATCTGCGTCGCCTTGTTGCCCGCCTCGCTCGCACGCTTCAGGAAATAATGCACCTTGGCCGCGCCCTTGGTATCGGGCTTGCGCAGCACCGAAATATACAGCTCGTTGATGAACGAATCCTTGTGGTCGTGCTTCTCGCGCCAGAGCTTATCGACATGCGCCGGAAAGCCCGGCGGTTGCTTGCCGCCCGGATAGGCGCTCTGCTTGCGGCGCACCGTGTGGAACCACACCGCGAACGTGCCGTCCGCCAATGATTTCATCAGCGAATTACGCACCAGTTTTTTCATGTCGACATCTTCGTCATCCGCCGTCTCGAACGAAAACCCTTCGAGCTTGATAATCTGCAGGAATTCTTTTTTCTTGGTGAGGATGGTCTCCTTATCCCAGTGATGATCGTAGGGAATGAACGTCGAGGCCGGCACCTCGTTCTTCGAGTAGGCCGCTTTCCTGGTGTGTCTGCGAGCAAGTTTCATGACGGCCTAAAATGGATCATAGGAGTTGGTATAGCCGTGGAAGCCACGGTTCAGGCAACGAAACCCCTTGTTGACTTTGAGGATGAACAGCTCGATCGCCCGCGGCTCCTTGAGGCAGATCAGGTAGCCGACCAGATGCACCGTCGGCGTGACGATCAGGATAATTTTGAAGCTCTGCAGGTTGATGAAGGTGATCATGCTGACGATGGCGTTGATGACGAAATACATGTAGCTCACGCCGAGGATCATCGTCGGTCGCGTAAGGCCCTGAAATAACGGGTCGGATTGTAATCTTCCTGCCATATTAAACTCCTAGCCCAGCTTGCTTAACAAAGGATGAATTTGCACCGCCCTTATCATAACACGTGAATGTTGCAGTTTTGTGGCAATCGGCTGAAAAACCAAAGAATCGCCGATTTCCGCCCGCCGGCGCCGGCCCCGCCCGGCAAAGCAGGCAGAGATTGTCATTATATTGTAATAATTTACCATTCGTCGGCAACCCTATTTTAGGGTAGAATGAGGACGTATAACACTCCTGACGTGACCCTATGGCCATTCATCACTGCCACCAGTCGTTAATTGAACGGGTAGAGTTCCATTCCCCGAGGAAGGGGCTGGTGCACGCCTGTATTATCCCCACCCCGCAGATGAACGCCGAAGACCTCACCGACCTGCGCGGATATCTCGGCAGCAAGGGGCTTTCCACCCTGATGGATGTGCATGACGGCCACAACGTGATCGAGGTGCGCGGCGTCAAAGACGATAAAACGCTGGTCCAGCTACTGAGGGAACACGGCGCGATCACCGGCGAAACGCGCATTGAGGGCACGCCGAACGACAAAGCGCACGAAACCACACTGATGGGGTCGATTGCCGATAATTCGCTGTTCCTCTCCGCCCTGTTTTATGACCTTGGAAACGTGGCCTATCTCGTTTCCGGCTACCAGCGCGGGCGGCATAACAAGGGCGGAAAATTCACCGCCAACGATGTTTCGGAAATGATGATCGGCGCCGCTTTCAGCGTCGGCGACCTGGCCATGACCTTCTGCGGCGGCGACCTCGGCAACCATGAGCTGATGGCCGTTCAGGACGCGCTCAAAACCCACCTGAAGGAAAAAGGCATCGAGGTGCCAAAAGGCGACGCGCTCACACCCGATTCGCTCTATAAATCCGGCGCCATGCAGGAAACCTACGCCTGGGTGCAGAAAAATATCGTGCAGATCAAATGCGCGACAGAAAGCGTCGCCGGGCTGTTCACCATCCATTCATCGCTCAAAAAAGGCGAGCGGAATAATTTTAAACTGGCCGGCGGTATCGCCATCACCGCCGGATGGTTCGCGAGCTTCCTCACCGAAAAACCCACCGGCCATAAGATTCTCGACGGCGACGAACCGCCGGCCAGCCTGCAGGAAAAAATCTCACGCAACCCACGCGGCTGGCTCGCACGCCCGGCGGCCATGGCCAATAATATCGGCACGATTTTAGGCGCATACAAAGAACGGGGGCGTTACAATAATGATTTCCTGAGCGCCCAGAGCGCCGTCTCAAAGAGCGCATCCGCCGCCAATCTTGAGGCCCTCGCCTTCGCCCAGAATAAACGACATGATTATGCATGGAACGTGATTTCCTCTTGCTCCTTCCTCATCGCCAATTCCCTGTTCGGGCTTTCAGGCAGCAAGCGCCCGACCGAAACCGACGACGACAAAACCGTGATGGAAGATATGGTGCTGCTCTCGGCAAACCTGCTGGCCGGGCAACCGAAGGAAGTGCGCGACCTGGCGGTGAGCGAAGCGTCCGACGTCGTCTCCCGGCTGAGCCATGTCTCGCTCAACAGCAACGAGCTGGAAAAAATGATCCACGACAAGATCGACAGCCTGAACCGCAGCAACTGGGTGGCGCGCACCCAGAGCACGCTCCAGCCGCCCGATATGAATATCGCGCAGGCCGCGCTGTAAGGCCTTCACGCCTCGCAAATAGTCATAGACTTTGGACGGGTGGATGATTATGAATGGGCATCACCACAAACCCGCGACAATTATGAAAATACTGGTTCTCGGCTCCGGCCTGCTTGGGGTAACTTCCGCCTACGCGCTGGCAAAGCGCGGCTTCGACGTCACCGTCATCGACCGCAAGGCGACCAGCGGCGCGGAAACCAGCTTCGCCAATGGCGGCCAGCTCAGCTACAGCCACGCCGAACCATGGGCGAATCCGACCGTCACCCGCCACCTGCTCAAATTCATACTCGACCCGAATTCGCCGCTGGTGCTGCGCCCACGCGCCGACCGCGCCATGATCAAATGGGGCCTCCAGTTCCTGCAAAACTGCTCGGAAAAACGCGCGCGGGTCAATTGCGTCAACATCCTGCGGCTGGGGCTTTACAGCCGGGAGGAAATGGCAACACTGCGAGCCGATACGGGCATCGCATTCGATTTTTCCGCACGCGGCATCCTGCATGTGTTCGGCGACGACCAATCCTTCGACCACGCCAAGCACCATAACGAATTCCAGGCGCGTTTCGGCGGCGACGAACGGGTGCTCACCACCGAAGAAGTATTCGCGCTGGAACCGGCGCTCGCCCACACCGAACGAACCATCATCGGCGGCATCCACGCCCACATGGACGAATCCGGCGACGCCTATATGTTCTGCAACGCGCTCGAAGCCCATATCCGCGAAAAATTCGGCGTGAAATTCCTCCACGGCGTCACCATCCAATCCATGAAAACCGAAGGCAACCGCATCGCCGCCGTCTCCACCGACCAGGGCGACATGACCGCCGATGGCTTCGTGATGGCGATGGGCTCCTACAGCCCGCTGCTGCTGAAACCCATCGGCATCGACCTGCCGATCTACCCGATGAAGGGCTATTCCATCACCCTGCCCGCCAACGAATACTGCCCGAATATGAGCCTCACCGACGGCACCTTCAAAATCGTCTATAGCCGCCTGGGCGACCGCCTGCGTATCGCGGGAACGGCGGAGTTCGCAGGCCATAACGACAAAGTCCGCGAACGCCGCATCACCCCGATCATCAAAGCGGCACGCGGGCTCTTGCCCAAAGCCGATTGGAACGCCGACATCAGCCGCTGGGCCTGTCTGCGCCCCTCCACGCCCGACGGCCCGCCGATCATCGGCAAGACCCCGTATTTCAACCTGTTCCTCAATACCGGACACGGCACGCTGGGCTGGACACAGGCGGCAGGCAGCGCTACACTGCTCGCCGACATCATGGAAAATAAACCGCCCGCCATCATCACCGCCGGGCTGACGCTGGAGCGCTACCTGTCATGAATCTTAAACCGTTATTGTATGACTGGGCGGGCGCAAACGAAGTGCTTTTTCTCGCCATCAACAGCATTCGCGGCCCGCAATATGATCGTTTCATGCAGGCCATTTCATGGATCGGGGAGCATGAGCACTTCCCCTATTATTTCGCTGCGGTTTTTGCCTTCGCCGCC
Source organism: Alphaproteobacteria bacterium (assembly GCA_033763575.1). Taxonomy (GTDB): domain Bacteria; phylum Pseudomonadota; class Alphaproteobacteria; order Rickettsiales; family SXRF01; genus JANRKF01. Next base: position 72,414 of record JANRKF010000033.1, read on the forward strand.
CTCTCTCTACTACTCAAAACCATGCGCGGCCAACGCGGCAAGTGGTTTTACATGACGAGCTGGCTGGGCGTGCTACTGGTGCTGGGCGTGGGCTACGCCGCCACCGGCGCCGTCACCAACACGCTCAAAGATTATTTCGCTTACCCGCGCCCCTATGTCGCGCTGGTGAATACGCATCAGGTGCATAAACTCGAAGCCACCGAACCGCGTGACGATTTCCGGAGCTTCCCCAGCGGCCATGTCGTCTTCACCACGCTCATGGTGATGGCGCTGACACCGATGCTCAGCGGCCTGCTCGCCTGGGGCGGCGTCGCGCTTATCGCGCTCATGGCGTGGTCGCGCCTCTCGCTTGGCATGCATTTCCCGGCGGACGTCATCGCCAGCATCCTCATCGCCGCGCCGCTTATCTCCGGATTGCGATGGGCGATCTACACGCTGCTGCGCAAGTTTTTTAACATCAAATGTTAGTGGGCAAATGTTAGCCGCCCTCACCCTGCCGGACGCGACGCCCTGCACGGTCTCGTATGAAACATGGGGAGAGGAAAACGCGCCGCGCACGCTGGTCTGCGTCCACGGCCTCACCCGCAACGCCATGGATTTCGAGAAGCTGGCTCAAGCCGCGAGCGCGCAGGGATACCGGGTGATTGCGCCCGATATGCCGGGTCGCGGAAAAAGCCCAAACCTCGCCAATCCGCTGCTGTATAACAATGCCGTGAACGCCCAGCTCTGCCTGCAACTGCTCACCCGGCTCGGCGCACGTCAGGTCGATTGGGTCGGCACCTCGATGGGCGGCATCATCGCCATGCTGGTCGCCAACCAGGCCCCCGGCGTGATCCAGAAATTAGTGCTGAACGATGTCGGCTGCGTCGTGCCCGCCGCCTCGCTGAAACGCATCGGTGAATATGTCGGCAAATCCCTGCATTTCGCAAATTTCGCCGAAGCCGAGGCCGAACTCAAAAAACGCACGCAGTCTTTTTCTATTCCGGATGCCGACTGGCCGCGCTTCGCCCACAACAGCATCACCGAAACGGCGGGCGGTTTCAAACTGGCCTATGACCCCGCCATCGCGCAGGGATTCGCAGCCATCGAACCCATGGCGGATATTCAACTGTGGGCATTATGGAAAGCGATGAAGCGCATTCCCACCCTGCTCATACGCGGCGAGAGGTCCGACCTTTTGCTGGAAGGAACCGCGGTGCAGATGCAGGCCACCCACCCCATGCTCACGCGCTATAACGTAGCGAACGCAGGCCACGCCCCGGCGCTGATGACAGATGCGGAAATCAGCGCGGTGCTGGAGTTCCTATACTCACCTCCCCCCTTGAGGGGGAGGAAGAAATTTCTTAGGCTTGCACTCTTCGCAAGGCTTAGAAATTTCAGGTGGGGGGATGCTTAAAGAAACCCCTCTCCCGCTCGGCTAAGGATTTTATTGCATAAAACCCAAGCCTCACTGCCCTCTCCCTCAAGGGGAGAGGTAAGAATCAAGGAGTTTTTATCTGCGCCTCCAGTAAGCTGCGAAGCTGTGTCGTTATCGTTTCGCTTTTCGCTGAAAACCCCAGCGGCACAATGGAAGAAACTCTGGTCACGAGCCCGCCGATATTGGTCATGAAAATCTCGGCGGCGGCGGCGAGGTCGGCAAGTGTGTAAATCCCTTGTCTTACTGGCAATGGCGAGAGTTCAATGATGCGTTCACGCACCGTGCCCGGCACGAACGGCAGCGACGATTCCGGCGTATAAAGCACATCGTTTTTCACCCAGAAAAGATTGCCCGACGCCGTTTCGCAGACATGGCCGTGCGCATCCAGAATCAACGCGTTATCGCAGGCATTGTCGCGTGCTTCCATCATGGCGAGCGTATAGAGCATCGCGCTGTTCACCTTGCACGGAATGTGGAGCGATGCGCGGTGGCCGCTCACCCACAGCTTCACGCTGCCAAAGGCCGGAAAGGGCTTTTCCACCGTTTGTATAATGTAATAGGGCGCGCCCTCGCCCGGCATGTAACCGATCGCGCCGGGACCGTTCGCCCCACGCGAAACAATGACACGCACATAGCCGGACTGGCAATTATTTTTGGCGATGAGCGCGCAGCAATCCGCCTGCAGGCGAGAAATATCGAGCGCCATGCGGAAATAATCCAACCCGTTTCGCAGCCGCGTGAAATGCGCGGGCGCGTCCCACATCCGCCCGCCCGCCACCAGAATCGTCTCGAAAATACCGTCGCCGAAACGGAAAGAACGGTCGTCGGCGGTGACGAGCGGCGCATCGGCGGGGAGGTATTGCTTATTGACGTAGATATACTGCATAATATAACGTTTCTACAGGATTCCCGCCTTCGCGGGAATGAGAAAATATGCATAAATTCGCCAATCCAACCCGATTCTTGAAACTCGCCGACCGGCTGCTGCCATGGCTTGCTGCGGCAACCGCCCTGCTGCTGGCGCTTGGGCTGTGGCAGGCGCTTTTCGTTTCCCCGCCGGATTACCAGCAGGGCGAGGCCGTGCGGATCATGTATGTGCATGTGCCTGCGGCGTGGATGTCCATGGCGGTGTATTCGCTGATGGCCGCTGCCAGCGCCGCTTTCCTCATCTGGAGGCACCCGCTGGCCGACATCGCGGCACAGGCCGCTGCCCCACTGGGCGCGGCGTTCACGCTGATTACGCTCGCCACCGGATCGCTCTGGGGCAAACCGATGTGGGGCACGTGGTGGGCGTGGGACGCCCGGCTGACCTCTGTGCTGGTGCTGTTTTTCCTCTATGTCGGGTATATCGCGCTGGCCGACAGCCTCGCCCACGATGAACGCGGCAAGAAAATCTGCGCGGTGCTGGCGCTGGTCGGCTTCGTGAATATCCCGGTCATCCGCTTCTCGGTGGAATGGTGGAACACGCTGCACCAGCCCGCCAGCATCATCCGCGAGGGCGGCGTTGCCATCGACCCGTCGATGCTGCTGCCCCTGTTCCTGATGGCCGGGGCCTTCCATCTCCTGTTCGCCACCTTGCTGCTCATCCGTATGAAAACCGCGCTTTTGCGGCAGAAAATAAGGCGCTTGCAATTTGACCTGTAGTTTATTATACGCGGTCTGAACGAAAATAATAAGGAGATCCCGCAGTAAATGCGGGATAGCAGAACATGACTTTTGTTGTTACCGACGCCTGTATCAAATGCAAATACACCGACTGCGTGGAAGTATGCCCGGTCGATTGCTTCTATGAAGGCGAAAACATGCTCGTCATCAACCCCGACGAATGCATCGATTGCGGCGTATGCGAACCGGAATGCCCTGCCGAAGCCATCCACCCCGAATCGGACGACCTGCTCAAATGGGTCGAACAGAACCGCGAATATGCCGCGAAATGGCCCAATATCAGCAGCAAAAAAGCCCCGCCGCCCGATGCCGACGAGTTCAAAGGCGTCGCCGGAAAATTCGAGGCCCATTTCAGCGCCGCACCGGGCGAAGACACGAAATAGCGTCATTCCTGCTTTCGTGAGAATGACAAGATAAGACGGGCGTGTTATGTATTCATCCATGAACGCCCTGCTCGCACATTCCCCCTATCTCACACAGCTTGCCACCCGCTATCCCGACCTGATGACACGCGCCTCCGGAGCTTCGGCGGGCGAGCTGGTGCGCGGCGAATGCTTTGCGCTGCCGGAGGAACCCGCCACCCAGCCTGAACTGATGAAAGCGCTGCGCGAGGCCAAGAACAAGCTGGCGCTGCTGGTGGCGCTGGCCGATATTCGCGGCGAATGGTCGCTGGAACAGGTGACCGGCGCGCTCTCCGATTTCGCCGACATGACGCTTTCGCATAGCCTCCGCTTCCTGTTGCGGGCCGCAGAAAAACGCGGCGAAATCACGCTCAGACACCCGGAAAACCCAAGCATTGAGAGCGGCATCATCATCCTCGGCATGGGCAAGCTCGGCGGGTTCGAGCTCAACTATTCCAGCGATATCGACCTGATTATTTTCTTTGAGGAGGAAACCCTCACCTATACGGGACGCATCGGCGAGCAGAAATTCATGAACCGGCTGGCGCAGGACCTCGTCACCATCATGCAGGAGCGCACGCGTGACGGCTATGTCTTCCGCACCGACCTGCGGCTGCGGCCCGACCCGGCCTCCACCCCGCCAGCCATCGGCGTGCGGGCGGCGTATAATTATTATGAAAGCGTCGGCCAGAACTGGGAACGCGCCGCGATGATCAAAGCACGGCCCGTGGCGGGCGATATCGCGGCGGGCGAACGCTTCCTGCACGAGCTGACGCCTTATATCTGGCGGCGGAACCTCGATTTCGCCGCGATCAACGACATCCACTCCATCAAGCGGCAGATGGATGCCCGCACCGAGCGCATCATCGGCATGGCCGGACATAATATCAAGCTCGGCCTCGGCGGCATCCGCGAAATCGAGTTCTACACGCAAATCCACCAGCTCATCTGGGGCGGGCGCAAACCAAACTTACGCACACGCGGCACCTGCGAAACGCTGGGGGTGATGGTGGCGGAAGGATTGCTCGATGAGGCGACCCGGAAAACACTGGTCGACGCCTACCGTTTTTACCGCATGGTCGAACACCGCCTGCAGATGGTCGCCGACGAACAAACCCATACGATGCCGAGCGACGAAGCCGGGCTGGAAAATATCGCACGCTTTTGTGGATACAAAGAAATATCGTTATTTGAAGCGGAGTTGCTGGTTAAACTTCATGTTGTTCACGAAATATATTCCGGCTCGTTCAAGAGCGCGGAGGAGCTTGGCGATGCCGGCAATCTCGTCTTCACCGGGGTGAGCAGCGACCCGGAAACGGTCAAAACCCTGCAGCAGATGGGTTATAAACAAGCCGCCACCATCTGCGAAATCATCATGGGCTGGCACCACGGATCGAAACGCTGCACCCGCACCAAACGCGCCCGCGAATTGCTCACCGAACTCATGCCCGCCCTGCTCTCACGCCTCGCCGAAACCGCCAATCCCGATGCGGCATTCCTGAAGTTCGACGAATTCCTGACCGACCTGCCCTCCGCCATCCAGCTTTTCTCCCTGTTCCAGGCCAATAAAGAGCTGCTCGGCCTCATCGCCGATATTATGGGCAGCGCCCCCGCGCTCGCCGATACGCTGGCCAAATCGCCACAGCTGATCGAAAACGTGCTGTTTTCCGATTTTTACAAAGCGCTGCCGGATAAAACCCAGCTTGCGCAGCAGGCGCAGGAACGCATCGCTTTCGCACGCGATACGGAGGAAACGCTCGACTACCTCACCTATTTCAAGGGGGAACGGCAATTCCAGGCGGGCGTGCAATTCCTGCGCGGGATGCTCGATGCAAGGCAGCTCGGCCTTTTCATGACGCATCTCGCCGAGGCGGTCATCGCCGAAGTGTTCGGCGCCATACGCAGCGAATTTGAAAAAACCTACGGGCGCATCGAAGGCGCCGAATTCGCCATCATCGCGCTCGGAAAATGCGGCAGTTTTGAGATGACCTTCCACTCCGACCTCGACATGGTGTTTATCTACCGCGTGCCGGATTTCGAAACCGTCTCCGACGGTGAAAAAAGCTACAGCGCCAGCGTCTATTACAACCGCTTCGCGCAACGGCTGGTGAACGCGCTCTCGGCGCTCAACCGGGGCGGCCAGCTCTATGAAGTCGATACGCGCCTGCGCCCTTCCGGCAGGCAGGGCCTGCTCGCCGTGAGCGATAAGGCGCTTTCCCATTATTTCAGCGAGCTGGCCTGGACCTTTGAGACGATGGCCTTTACCAAGGCACGTGCTGTGGTGGGCGACCGGGCGCTTGCAGCGTGGCTCGATGATTTCATCCGCACGCAAATCGAAAAACCGCGTGATGCCGGAAAATTAAAAACCGATGTGTATGACATGCGAAGGCGCATGGCCGAGGAGCACCAGAAAAAAACATTATGGGATTTGAAACATGTGCGCGGCGGACTGGTCGATATCGAATTCATCGCCCAGTATGTACTGCTGCTGCACGCGCCCACCCACAAGCATATTCCAATCGGCAACAGCGAGGAAATCTTCAACTGGTGCCGCCAATATGGATTGCTGGAACCGGCGCGCATCGAACAGCTTCTTGCCGCCAGTCGATTCATGAACCACCTGTTCCACCTGCTGCGGCTCTGCACCGCCGGTAAAATGGACGAGGCCGAAGCGCCGCAGGGCCTTAAGAAGCTGTTGTATGAGTCGGTGGGAATGCCCGGCTTCGACGCGCTGAAAGAAAAACTTGCAGGGGTTGAACAAGGCGTCAAAGCAACCTATGATAGTATCGTTGGAAAGTAACCGGTCATTGCGAGCGCATGCGAAGCAACCCAATCGATAAGATGGATTGCCGCGTCGCCTGCGGCTCCTCGCAATGACAATATTGGGAGAGTACCATGACCACCACCGCCGCCAAAGCCGCCGCACCTTCACTGAACCCCGGCGATAAAGCCCCCGCCTTCGACATGGAAGCGAGCAACGACACCCGCATGAGCCTTAGCGCGCTCGCCGGGAAAAATATCGTGCTGTATTTTTATCCGAAAGACGACACCCCCGGCTGCACCATCGAAGCCAAAGATTTCCGCGACCTGATGAAGGATTTCGAGAAAGCCAATACCGTCATCATCGGCGTGTCGAAAGACTCGGTCAAAAGCCACGACAAGTTCAAGGAAAAATATTGCCTGCCCTTCCCGCTCGGCTCCGACGAGGACGGCAGCGTTTGCGAAGCCTACGGCGTGTGGGTGGAAAAAAGCATGTATGGTAAAAAATATATGGGCATCCAGCGCGCCACCTTCCTCATCGACGGCAAAGGCATCATCCGCAACGTCTGGCCGAAAGTATCGGTGGACGGCCACGCGAAGGAAGTATTAGAGGCGGCTAGAGCGTTGTAATTTTAGTTGCCTCCGCGATTTCCTGCTGGAAATCGCATGAGGCGCGCTCAAGGCTGGCTCGGCGCTGCTCGCCTCTCATAACAGTTGTGTGAACGATCTACGCCCGGCTGTTGCAGCCTTCGGTCTCTTTGACCGATTGTGCGACCAGCGACTCATAGTTCGCCGCACGCTGGAGCTTTTCGGCGAATTTCGTAGGTGTTGCTTCTGGCCCATCACCATTTTCTTTGACATGCACCACTGGCGACAATACCGGTTTTGGCTCCGGCACATTTACCCGCCTGGGCCACGGCTCACCCAGCGCTTTGCCGCCCAGCAGGTCATTAGCGTAATTGACGGCCTTATTTGTGATGAGCGCATGGCTGACGCCGAAATTCAACCCAAACAGGCTGCCCAGCCCCATCGAGTAGGCGGTGACCACCGCAGGAATCTTGACCGATTCACCGAGCAGCCAGTTCATCGCCGGCATGGCGAAGTTGTCAGCGCCCGGCACCGCTGCCAGCGCGGTGGCAAACACCAGCCCACCCGCCGCACCAAGACCGGAAAACAGCAACCCCGTTTTCAAATTGAAATAATCGGTCCAGCGGATATTTTTTTCCTTGTCTTCTTCCTGAAGCGCAACCCCTTTTGCCACCAGCGACACATCCGCTTCCGGGTTCCTGCGAATGGTTTCTTCAATTTCACGGGCAATTTGCCGACGCTCATATTCACGGATCGCCGCAGCGGAAGCCCCCGCGCTCGGCCCCATCACTGAGCCGATGGCAAGCCCCGTGCTAATGCCGATCGCCGAAAAAATCGCGATGGATTTCGGAATAAGCGCCACCGCCTCCACCGCGGGCATGCCGCCAAGAATCGGGAAAAGCGGTGCCAGCAAACCTATGACCGCACCCACGACCATCGCCAGGCCCATCAGCCCCCAGAGCGCACCGGCACGGCGTTTCCACGTGCCCGTCCACACTTCGTCCTGATAGCTCGGCACTTCGATCTTGGCCTGCTCCTCGGCAATGCGCTTTTCAATTTCGGCTTCTGAAACCATACATCCCTCTGATGATGTTCACAGAATAGCATGATTGTAGCCAGGATTTTATGAAGTTTTTATGACGATGTCAGGTGGGGACGCAATGCTCCGCCGCCGCATCCAATAATTCTTTTTCAAACAGGTGGTTAACGCCGTAATCGCGCTCCATGCGGCGCTTGACGTCCTCCGGCGGCTCCTCGCCCGCCCCCGCCTCGATCACCGTCCCGTACTCGGAAACATCGATATTCCCGCGCTCACGCGCCTCTTTAAACGCTCCGGCCATGCTCGGCTTGATGCAGAGATAGGCCCAGATCGGCTGGTTTTTCGCATTTTTCCCACGGCACAGCAACATCAGCGTGCATAACAGATCGGCAACAGCCTCAGGCGATAATGGCGGCGGGGAAGCGGCCCGGATCATACGCTTATCCCCTTGAGAAGCTCTGATAGTGGCGCCGTGGGAAGGGCCACTACATGATTTGACGGATTATGTTCTTGCGACGGGTAGGAAGGCGGGGCATCTGCAGCTAACTTTGCCGCCCATTGCTCAATGGGAATGGCTGAGTCGGAACTGGCAAGCTGCGCCGCTTCAGCGACCCGATCAACAAGGCCCGCAATGGCGCCGTTGGCCACGATGAACGCGGCACCCAAAGAACTGAAAAAGCTGTTTTCCAACGCTTCGCCCTCCCTCCATTTATTTAATTATATTAATAATTATGTTAATTATTATATAATTTTTATGGATTATTTTTGGGGCTAAAAATCAGAAATCGGCAAATTACCTTGTCTTTTCAGCATAGGTATAAAAGAACGCCTTGTTGTAAAAGCGCCCGACATCATCAAAATTGGTCGTAAAATCGACCGACGACGTCGGCAGCGTACGCTGTATGCGAATCAGCAGGCTGGTATCGCTTGCGGCGACCGCGCTGGAATCACACATGCAGTTCTCCTGCTCGGCGGCGTTGCTGCTGCTGGCATTGACGCGATTCCCGGCCACGTTGAACGCGCCGTGGCCGTTCGGCCCATGGCTCAGCACCACCGCCAGCACCGACTCGCTCAGCGTGGCGCCGCTTTCATCCTGCACGTTGAGCAGGTTGGTGTCGGTGAAACCGGCCGTGCCGTATTCGCCGGTGAAGTTGGCCGTGTTATTGGCCTCTTTATCGAGATAATAGGTGAACAGGTTGCCCCAGGGATCGAACGCCATATCATCCGGAAGCCCCAGCGTGCGTACCGGAACACTGCCGCCAACCACACTCACCCCGCCGTCGCTCAAATTAATGTTTGAGCTGATGGTCGCACCCGAGGCGCAGGCCTCCGCCGCGCCGTCCGCCTGCAATCCAAAATTGGCGCTCGTTTTGGCAAGCGATGCATTCCCCGGACAGGGCAGCTTATTATTCACCAGCCGGTAGTTATAGAGCGCCGCGCCGATGGCATCGAGTTTTATGGCCAGCTCCCGCCGCTGCACCACCCGTTCATTCTGGCTTTCAATCGAGATAATCCCGGCGATCATCAGGGAAATAATCAACACCGAAATCGACAGCTCGATCAGGGTAAACCCTGCGCGCATACGGGAATTTTTATGGATCTTCATAGCGCTCATTCTAAACGACATGCACCGTCTTTTCCATCTGATATTCGGTTGAACGGCCATGCAAAATAGCTCTTGCAAGTCATTCTCATTTGCAACTATAATAGCGGCATGATTATTTGTGTATGCAATGCGATTCGCGATAAACAACTTGAGGGCATCCTCGCCGAGGGCGCGTCGAGCGTGTGCGAAGCGTTCCGGAAAATGGGATGCCAGCCGGTCTGCGGCAAATGCGTGCCCGAAATGCGCGACGCCATCCAGTCGCGCTATGCGTTATGCGCGGCAAAATAGCGGCAAAATAATAGTCGTTCTCACTTGACTTGCAGGGCCATTTCTTTCATTAAAATTCCATACATTTTCGCTGGAGTTGAAAGAACATGGCCACAGACAAAGAAATCATCAAACACTTAAATATCATCCTCAAGAATGAGCTGACCGCGATCAATCAATATTTCCTGCATGCGCGCATGCTGAAACATATGGGATTCATGAAACTCGCCGATCATGAATATAAAGAATCGATCGACGAAATGAAACATGCCGACATGCTGGTCGAGCGCGTTTTATTCCTGAAAGGCCTGCCCAACCTGCAGGACCTCGGAAAAGTCTTTATCGGCGAAACGGTCGAGGAAATCCTGAAATGCGACCTGAAGCTGGAGCAAAAAGCCAATGGCGACCTGAAAGCCGCCATCACATTGTGCGAATCCAAGGAGGATTACGCCAGCGCCGACATCCTCCACCGCATCTTAGAAAGCGAAGAGGAGCACGCGCTGTTCATCACCACGCAACTGTCGCTCATCGCCTCGCTCGGAGCCACCGCCTACATGCAGACACAGGTATAATATGAAAAACCACCTATCACTCGCACTCGCACTTGTAGTTTCACTCACTGTCATTTCCGGAGCAACCTTCATGGCAAAAAAAGCAAAAGCGGCAGAAAACCCGCTGGAAAACACCCTGTATCTCGACCTGAAAGATGGCCGCGTAGTGATCGAAATGCGCCCGGACCTTGCGCCCAAACATGTGGCGCGCATCAAGGAACTTACGCGCCAGGGATTTTATGACGGCGTGGTGTTCCACCGCGTGATCGAAGGATTCATGGCGCAAACCGGCGACCCCACCGGCACCGGCAGCGGCGGTTCCGGCCAGAAAATCAAAGCGGAATTCTCCCGCGAGCCGCACTTGCGCGGCGCGTTGTCGATGGCGCGTGCCGCCGACATCAACAGCGCCGACAGCCAGTTCTTCATCGTGTTCTCCGCCTCCACCTTCCTCGACGGGCAATATACCTACTGGGGCAAAGTGACGAGCGGCATGGAATTCGTCGACAAGATCAAAAAAGGCGACAAGCAGGATAACGGCGCCGTCGAAAACCCCGACAAAATCATCAAAATGCAGGTGGCGGCGGATGTGAAGGAGTAGTGCGAAGCTAAGTGCGCACTGATCTCTTTGACTTCGACCTTCCCGACTCGCTGATTGCGAGCAGCCCCGCACACCCCCGTGACAGCGCGAGGATGCTCACACTTCTTCCCTCCCACTTGAGGGGGGAGGGTCAGGGTGGGGGTGAATTGTCCGATGAAATCATCTCAGATTTTCCAAACCATCTGCGCCCAAATGACATCGTCGTATTTAACAACACCCGCGTCATCCCCGCCCGCCTCCTCGGCAAGCGTGGCGAGGCAAACGTGGAAGTGCTTCTGCATAAGCGCCAAGCCCCGCCGAATGGCGGGGTGTGGTCTGCTTTTGCAAAACCCGCCAAGAAACCACGCATCGGTGACGAAATTATTTTTGCTGAAGACTTCGCTGCGATTGTTCTGGAGAAACTAGAAAGCGGCGAAATTTTGATAGACCTGGATCCCCGCCTTCGCGGGGATGTGAACAAAAAAATACTGGCGCATGGCCGCATGCCGCTACCGCCCTACATCGAAAAAAAACGCCGAAGCGACGCCAGCGACAACGCATCCTACCAGACGGTCTATGCCGCGCATGACGGCTCAGTCGCCGCTCCCACCGCCGGTTTGCACTTCACGCCCTCCCTGATTGCTGCGCTCCCCTGCCCGCATAGCTATGTCACACTCCATGTCGGCGGCGGCACCTTCCTGCCAGTCAAAAGCGAAGACACTTCCGAACATAAAATGCATAGCGAATGGGCGCACATTTCGCGTGAGACTGCCGCCGCCATCAACGCGGCAAAAGCGCGGGGCGGGCGCGTCGTCGCCGTCGGAACCACCTCCTTACGCACGCTGGAATCCGCCACCGATGCAGCAGGAATTGTGCAACCCTTCGAGGGCGAAACTGATATTTTCATCACGCCCGGCTACCGGTTCAAATACGTGGACATGCTGCTGACCAACTTCCACCTGCCGCGCTCAACCTTGTTTATGCTGGTATCGGCTTTCAGCGGACTGGAGAAAATGCAGGCGGCCTACGCCCACGCTATCGCAAATAACTATCGGTTTTATTCCTATGGCGACGCGTGCCTGCTGTATAAAACACCATGAACAAGCCATGCGACGATAATCAAATGGCCTGCTCAGCCGTAGCGGCCCATGATGTAATCCTGCGTCTGCTGCTCCTTCGGCGAGGAGAAGAGCTGGGTGGTGCTGCCCGATTCAACGATTTTACCCATGTGGAAAAAGCAGGTCTGCTGCGACACGCGGGCCGCCTGCTGCATCGAATGGGTGACGATGACGATGGTGAATTCCTGCTTCAGCTGCCCGATCAACTCCTCGATTTTCGCCGTGGCAATCGGATCGAGCGCCGAGCATGGCTCGTCCATGAGTATAATTTCCGGGTTCACCGCGATGGTACGGGCAATGCATAAACGCTGCTGCTGCCCGCCGGAAAGCCCGGTGGCCGATTCATGCAGCCGGTCTTTGACTTCCTCGAACAGGCCCGCACGCTGCAGGCTGCCCGCCACCACCGCATCCAGCTCGGACTTGTTTTTCGTCAGGCCGTGAATGCGCGGGCCGTAGGCAATATTGTCATAAATCGATTTGGGAAACGGATTGGGTTTCTGGAACACCATGCCGATCCAGCGGCGCAAGCGCACGACATCCTCCCCCGGCGCATTGATATTTTTTCCATCCACAACAATCGCGCCCTCGACGCGGCAGCCATCGATGATGTCATTCATGCGATTGATGCAGCGCAGGAACGTCGATTTGCCGCAGCCGGAAGGGCCGATCAGCGCCGTGACTTGGCGCTCCGCAATCGCGATATTGATGTCGAACAGCGCCTGCTTCGCGCCGTAAAACACATTGATATTTTCCGTGGTGATTTTGTCAGCCATGCCTAACTCTCTAATGGAAAATTTGCCCAAGTACAAATTTTCATATCCTACCATCTCACTTCGAATTTTTTACGCAAGTAAATTGCCAGTGCATTCATCAGCAGAAGCAATAGCAACAACACCAGAATCGCCGTCGCCGTTTTCTCGACAAACCCTGCCTCGGGGCTGCTCGCCCACAAATAAATCTGCACCGGCATGACGGTCGCCGCGCTGGTAAAGCCCCCCGGAATATCCGCCACAAACGCCACCATGCCGATCATGAGCAGCGGCGCCGTCTCGCCGATGGCACGCGCCATCCCCAAAATCGTGCCGGTCATGATACCCGGAAGCGCAAGCGGCAGCGTGTGGTGCCACACCACTTGCAGCGGCGAAGCGCCCAGCGCCAGCGCCGCCTGGCGGATCGACGGCGGCACCGATTCCAGCGCCGTGCGCGTGGCGATGATGATGACCGGAAACACCATGAGCGCGAGCGTCAGCCCGCCCACCAGCGGCGCCGAGCGCGGCAGGTGCATGAAATTAATGTAGACCGCAAGCCCAAGCAGGCCGTAGACAATCGAGGGCACGGCGGCGAGGTTATTCACATTCACCTCGATGAGCTGCGACCAGCGCGACTTTGGCGCAAATTCCTCCAGATACACCGCCGACATCACCCCGATCGGAAAGGCGGCAAGCAGGCATATCAGCATGGTGAAGAACGACCCGGCCATCGCCCCGGCGAACCCGGCATTTTCCGGCGAGCGCGAATCGGCGCGGCTGAAAAATCCGCTGTCGAAACTGCGTACAATAGCACCTTCCGCCTGCAGGATTTTCAGCGCCGAGCGCTGGCTACCCGACAATTCCAGCGAGTCAGGATGCTTCAGGAACAACCCGGCAAGGCTCGACGCAGGCAGGACAAAACTTTGGGTTGTCCCGATCAAACCCGTATCACCATCGACCGCGTTTTTCAGCGTCAGGCCCGCGCTGCTGCCTAACAATTTCGAGAGATCGCGCTGGTCTCCATCCGGAAATTTAGCAAGCAGCGCCGCACGCAAAAACGCATTGTAGCGCGTGGGCGACATCTCATCCAGCGCCTCGTCCTCATCCATTTCCAGCAGCGCCACATCCAGCGGCACCGGAAGGCGAATCTCCGTTTGCATGAAACCCGGAATACCCCGCGAGGCGATGCTGCCGAGCAAAAGCACCAGGCAGAGCAGCGCGAATCCCAGCGCGCATTTTCCATAACAGGCGAAACGTTTTTCGGCGCGCAGGCGGCGCTGATGGTGTTGTTTGGCGGCGCTACTCATAACGCTCCCGGTATTTACGGACGATGATGATGGCGAGCACGTTGAGCACCAGCGTGATACAGAACAAGGTGAGGCCGAGGGCAAACGCGGCCAGTGTTTTCGGGCTGTCGAACTCATTGTCGCCGACCAGCAGCGACACCATCTGCACCGTCACCGTCGTCACCGATTCGAGCGGGTTGAAGGTGAGGTTCGCCGCCATGCCGGCCGCCATCACCACGATCATCGTCTCCCCCACCGCACGGGAAATGGCGAGCAGCACCGCGCCCGCAATACCCGGAAGCGCCGCCGGCAACACCACCAGCCGGATGGTTTCCGATCTGGTGGCGCCCATGCCGTAGGACGCCTCACGCAAACTGCGCGGCACCGCGCTGATAATGTCGTCGGAGAGCGAGGAAACGAAGGGAATAATCATCACCCCCATGACAAGACCAGCAGCCAGCGCGCTTTCTGAAGCGATGGAAAGCCCGATCGATGCCCCGCCCTCACGCAGGAAAGGAGCAACCACAATCACCGCAAAATAACCGTAAACCACCGTGGGAATGCCCGCAAGAATTTCCAGCGCCGGTTTAAAAACCGCACGGGCGCGGGGATGAAGATATTCCGACATATAAATCGCGGAAAAAAGCCCGACCGGAATCGCCACGCACATCGCCACCAGCGTCACCAGCAAGGTGCCGAGGAACACGGGAATCGCGCCAAACGCGCCGCTGCCGCCCACCTGATCGGCCCGAATCGCCATCTGCGGGCTCCATTTCGTGCCGAATAAAAACTCAAATAACGGGACATGCTGGAAAAAACGAAGGGCTTCGTAGAGCACCGAGGCGACAATCGCAATGGTGACACCGACCGATACCGCCGCCGCCAGCCAGAGCAGCCCCATAAGCAATCGCGCCCCTGTCTTCCGGGTCATACCCCCATGGGGTATTCTGCTTGTTTCAGCGGATGTTACCTGCATGCCGCTGATGTAGCCGAGTTATCCACAGAGTCAAGGAGAAAGGGCGCGCTAGCGCAGATGCGCCTTCAAAAACGCCTGCACATCCTCCTGCTGCCAGTCGAGCGGGCCTTCGGCGCGACCCACGATATTGCCCCTGGCATCGATGAACAGCGTGCCGGGAAGCCCCCGTAAACCAGCGATTTTAGGCAGTTTTGCCGTCGGGTCCAGCAGCACCGGCAAATGCAGTATCTTGTGGTTGCTGTAGAATTTCTGTACTTTCGCGGCGTTTTTGCCATCCAGCGCTATCGCCGCAATATGCAGCTCTTTGCCAAAAATATCCTGCGCATCATCCAGCTGCGGCAGTTCATCAACGCAGGGCACGCACCAGGTCGCCCAGAAATGCAGCGCGGTGAGCTTGTGTTTCGCGGTATCCAGCGTGTGCATTTTACCTGCCGCATCGGCGTAGCTGAAGGCAGGCGCCCTGCCGAAATCGCCGGTTTGCAGGGCTACCGTGTCCTGTTCGCTGGCATGGGCGGCGGATGCGACAAAAAACACTAGGCAAGCAGCAGCGAGAAAGCTATGAATACGAGGCATAAGAGGACCCTATGAAAAATAAAAAAACCAAGACCACCGGCAGCGCAAACCCCATGTGGGGCGGGCAGTTTTCCATCGCCCCCGCCGAATTGCTCGCACAGATTAATACATCCGTCGGCTTTGACAAGGCTCTTTTCAGGCAGGATATCGCAGGCTCGATCGCGCATGCGGAAATGCTGGCCAAGCAGAAAATCATCACCATGGCCGATGCCCAAAAAATTACCGGTGGGCTGCGGGCGATCCAAAAAGATATCGAGGCCGGAACATTTGAATTCAAAGACAGCCTCGAAGATATTCACATGAATATCGAGGCGGCACTGGCCGAACGCATCGGCGACGCCGCCGGAAGGCTGCATACCGCCCGCTCACGCAACGACCAGGTCGCCACCGATTTCCGGCTCTATGTGCGCGACGCGCTGGATGCGCTGATCGCCGAACTGAAAACATTGCAAAGCGCCCTTTTGAAACGCGCCGGCGAACATGCGGCCACCATCATGCCCGGCTTCACCCACCTGCAAACCGCGCAGCCGGTGACGCTCGGGCACCATCTCCTCGCCTATGTCGAAATGTTTGGCCGCGATGCAAGCCGCGCCGCCGACGCAAGGGCGCGCATGAACGAATCGCCGCTGGGCGCCGCCGCCCTCGCCGGAACGTCGTTTCCCATCGACCGCGCCGCCACCGCCAAAGCGCTCGGTTTCGCCCACCCGATGAGCAACTCGCTGGACGCAGTATCGGACCGCGATTTCGCACTGGAATATTTGTCGGTCGCGAGCATCTGCGCCGTGCATTTGTCCCGGCTGGCCGAAGAATTCATCAACTGGTCGAGCGCGCAGTTCGGCTTCCTGCGTTTCTCCGATGCGTTTTCCACCGGCAGCTCGATCATGCCGCAAAAACGCAACCCCGACGCCGCCGAGCTGGTGCGCGGGAAAGCAGGCCGCATATTCGGGCATTTGATGGCGCAACTGGCCACCATGAAGGCCCTGCCGCTCGCCTATAACAAGGACATGCAGGAAGATAAGGAAGCGCTGTTCGACGCGGCGGCAACGATTCAGCTCTGCGTGGCGGCGATGCGCGGTATGGTGGGTGATGCGACGTTCGATGCAAAGAAAATGCACGCGGCGGCATCGAGCGGCTATTCCACCGCCACCGACCTCGCCGACTGGCTGGTGCAGAACCTAAACATGCCGTTTAGGAACGCGCACCACGTCACCGCCCGCATTGTAAAACTGGCGAGCGGAAAGAAAAAAATGCTGGACGCGCTGACACTCGCCGAACTGCAATCGGTCGAGCCGCGCATCACCAGGGCGGCGCTCTCGGTGCTGTCGGTGGAGTCGTCGGTGGCGAGCCGCAGGAGCCTCGGCGGCACCGCGCCCGCCAATGTGAAAAAAGCAGTGGCCGATGCAAAGAAACGGTGGGGGCTATGAGGAACTTCGTCATCGCGAGGACCCCGTACTTGTTACGGGGGACGCGGCGATCCATCTGGATTGCTTCCCGCATCGCGTTGCTCGCGGTCGCAATGACAATGATTACCGCCTGCGCGCATAAAGCGCCGCTGAAAACACCCACGGAAATCGCCAAGGCCGAGCAGAAAAAAGAAGCCAAGGCAAAAAAAGACGCAGAGAAAAAAGCCAAGCGCGAAGCAAAAGAAGCGGCTGAAAAATCGAAAGATGCAACCGTGCCGGAGGCGGCAGAGTAATGGACCATTTTGAATATAAATCCGGCGTCTACCATGCCGAAGACGTCTCGCTGGAAACGCTCGCCGAAACAGTGGGAACGCCGTTTTACTGCTATTCCTCCGCCACAATCACCCGGCATTACGAAGTGTTCTCCGGCCATTTCCCCGGCGCGAAAATCTGCTTCGCGGTGAAAGCCAACGGTAATCTCGCCGTGCTTAAAACACTCGCGAAACTCGGATGCGGCGCCGACGTGGTCTCCGAGGGCGAAATCCGCCTCGCCCTTGCGGCAGGCATCGCGCCGGATAACATCGTATTTTCCGGCGTCGGCAAAACGGCGGCGGAAATGCGTTTCGCGCTGGAGCAACAGATTTTCCAGTTCAACATCGAATCCGAGCCGGAGCTGGAGTTGCTGAACGACGTGGCCGCCGCCATGGGCAAACGCGCCGCCATCGCCGTGCGCGTGAACCCCGATGTCGACCCGAAAACCCATGCCAAAATCGCCACCGGCAAAAAAGCCAGCAAGTTCGGCATCCCGATGTCGCAGGCACTCGCCGTCTACCAGAAAGCCGCCAGAATGCCGGGCATCAGGGTGCAGTCGGTGTCGGTGCATATCGGCTCGCAACTTACCCAGCTCGAACCGTTCCGCCAGGCTTTCGCCATGGTGCGCGAATTTGTGGAAGAGCTGCGTGCAGCAGGCATCGCCATCGAGTATGTCGATCTCGGCGGCGGGCTGGGCATCCCCTACGGCAAAGAGGCGCCGCCCCTGCCCGATGCCTACGCCGAAATCGTGCAGCGCGAAACGAAAGGCCTCAACTGCAAACTGGTATTCGAGCCGGGCCGCGTGCTGGTGGGTAACGCCGGGGTGCTGGTCACCCGCGTGATTTATGTCAAACGCAGTGAGGATAAGATTTTCGTCATCGTCGATGCCGCAATGAATGATTTGATCCGCCCGACGCTCTACGAAGCCTATCATGAGATCGTGCCGGTGCGCCCGGATGCGGCGGCGCCGACCGAGCTGGTCGATATCGTCGGCCCGGTCTGCGAAACCGGCGACGTCTTCGCCGAAAGCCGCCTGATGAAGGTTCCGAAGGCGGGGGACCTGCTGGTGCTGCGCTCGGCCGGTGCGTATGGCGCGGTGATGGCCAGCACCTATAACGCCCGCCTGCTGGTGCCGGAAATCATGGTTCATGGCAGCAAATCCGCCATTGTCCGGCCGCGCCCGACCTATGAGGAAATGATCGCACGCGATGCGATTCCCGAATGGCGTTAAACACTATGACGTTTTTATGACAGTTTGATGCGCCGCAACATAGACTGAGAGCGGGTTTCAGCAATATTCCGCTTGTGGAATCATTCCGCATGTGATATGATATAAATATGTCAAGGATCACCCTAACAGTAGCGCTGCTGCTGGTTTCAGGCCTTGGTAACGATGCAGCAGCGGCCGATGGCCTGAAAGACCCTTCCAGGAAAGAGAGTAAGCTGAAAAGCTATCTGGAAACGGTAGGCATCAACAACCCAAAAATACTTGCATTCACCAGCGGCGTCGCCTCACGCATGGAGGGGAAAAACCTTCGCCTCGCCGAAGAAAAATTCGAGTCCGGGCGCATCGTGCTGCATTACCGCATGGAACCGAAAATCAGCACCCGCCAGTTCGAGCTGAAATTCCAGCCCACCGATTCCAAGCGCAGCGAAATCGTCGCCACTACCAAGAGCGTGATGTATCAGTATAAGTGGGAATTTTAGGATAAACTTCCGGCCACGTAATTGGGATGCAGCCTAAGATGGGTGCACATTTCCTGCACCTGGGCCGCGCTGTAATGTTTCAGGATGCCGCCGGTGACCAGCATCGTATCCACCCCGAAATATTGCCCGCCGGGAATGTCCGTTTCAAGGCTATCGCCCACCGCGAGAATGCGCGATTTATCCACCGCCGCCACCTGCGCAAGACAAAACTCGTAAATCTCGGCATAGGGCTTGCCAAACCATGTGACCTTGCTGCCAAGCGCCTCATATTGCCGGCCGATCACACCGGCGCAGGGAAAACGCTCGCCGGTGATTTTCACCACCTCGAGGTCGGGATTCAGGCACAGCATCGGCAGGCCTTGCGCATTCGCGCCGCGCAGCAGCATGCTGTAATCGTCGGTGGTCTGTTCCTCGCTGCCGAAGCCGACATTGAGCAGGAAATCCGCCCCCTTGATGTCGTCAACCCGCTTGAGGCCCAGCCCGTCCAGCACGTCGGCATCTTTCGACGGGCCGATAAAGTAATAGCGCTTGCCCCATGGCGATTTTCCGGCGGCTACCCATTGATACCCCACCTCGCCCGACGTCACCACCGCCCGGTATAACTCCGGCGGTATGCCAAGCTCACCCAGCACCTTCGCCGCCTTATGGGCGCGGCGCGGCGCGTTGGAAATAAAAATCACGGTCTTGCCTTCCGCACGCAATGTTTCCAGCGTCGCTTTCACACCGGGATAAAGATGCGACCCGTCATGCACCACGCCCCAGAGATCGAGGAGGAAGAGGTCGTAATTTGCGGAGACAAAGGAAAGGTTGGGAACGGATTGCATGCTCACGCCGCCAAATCCTCTTTCGCGAGCACACGCCGGATGAGGGCGATGCTGGCAGCGCGGCCATAAAGCTTCACGAAGCCGCCCATGCGCGGGCCTTGCGGCTGGCCGAGGAGGGCTTCATACAGCGCAGAAAACCATGCTTTGAGATTCTCGGCGAAATATTTTTTGCCGATTTCATAAATCTGCGTCTGCATTTCTTCCGCCGTCGCCTCGTCGGAAATACTTTCCAGATAGGCCACGAGATCGGCAAGGGCCTGCTCCTCCACCTCCGTCGGCAGGCGGAACTTACGGGTGGGCTTCACAAAATCCTTGTAGTAATTGATCGCGCCATGCACCAGCTTATCGAGGAACGGATGCGTCTCGGGCGCAGCACCCGGCATGACATTGCCGACGAATTTCCACAACAGCGCCGCATCCTCCGCACCCGAAACACTCACCAGGTTCATCAGCAGATTGAAGCTGGGCGTGCCCGAAGGCGCAGGCGGGTTGCCACTATGGATATGCCACAGCGGATTGATGAGGCGCGCATCCCCCTCTTCTTTCGCAAATTTTTCGATATAGGTCTGGTAGTCGTCGACCGCACGCGGAATCACATCGAAATAAAGCTTCTTCGCCTTCTTCGGCGACTGGTACATATAGAGCGCAAGGCTCTCCGGCGGCGCATAACGCAGCCAGTCGTCGATGGTAAGCCCGTTACCTTTCGACTTGGAAATTTTTTCGCCTTTTTCATCAAGGAATAATTCGTAGTTGAACTGCACCGGCGGGGTACCACCCAGCGTGCGGCAGATTTCGGAATAGATTTTCCCGTTCACCAGATGGTCTTTGCCATACATCTCAAAATCGACATCCAGCGCCGCCCAGCGCATGCCAAAATCCGGCTTCCACTGCAATTTGCAATTACCGCCGGTGACCGGAAGCTCCATTTCCTCGCCGTCTTCATCATCAAAAATGATGGTGCCTTTCGCCGCATCCACGCGCTTCATCGGCACATATAAAACATTGCCGGTCTTCGGTGAAACAGGCAGGAACGGACTATAGGTTTTCTGGCGGTCAGGGCCGAGCGTGGGCAGCATGATCCCCATAATCTGATCGTACCGTGCAAGCGCCAGCAGGAGTTTCTCGTCAAACGCGCCGCTCTTATAAAGCTCGGTGGAGCTTTTAAATTCATAGGAAAAACCGTAATGATCGAGGAAGGCACGCAGCCGCGCATTCATGTGATGGCCGAAGCTCTCATGCGTGCCGAACGGATCCGGCACGGCGGTGAGCGGCTTGTTCAGGTGCGCCCGCAGCATCTCCTGCTGCGGCAGGTTCTCCGGCACTTTGCGCAGCCCGTCCATGTCGTCCGACACGCAAAATAATTTGGTGGGAATATCCGACATTTGCGTAAAGGCATGACGCACCATCGTGGTCCGCGCCACCTCGCCGAACGTGCCGATATGCGGCAGCCCCGAAGGCCCATAGCCGGTTTCAAACAGCACATAGCCTTTTTCCGGCGGCGCATTCTTATAACGCTCCACCAGTTTGCAGGCCTCTTCAAAAGGCCATGCGTTCAATTGTGTGTAATCGGTCATTAGTTCTTCCGGCCAAAAAATCCGGCGAGCGAGAGCCTGTAATTATCCCCCGCCGCCTCGTTAACCCTCGTTACCATGTGATAGGCATCGTTGGCAATAAATACCATGCGGTTGCCCTTGGGGAAAATGCAGCGGGCCAGACCGTGCTCCACCATCAAATCATCGGAATTATTGACATGCAGCCATTTCTGGCGGTGATACTCGCTCTGGTCGACCGTGCGGCGATGGGCGTGGATCGAATCGTTGGCCACGTCATCCATCATCACCAGCAGCCCGCCCCAATGCGCCCGCCATGTGTTGTTGAGGAAGAAAGCATACGCCCCGGCATACACCCCCGACCCGTCATCATGCATGGAAAGGCCGGTGCCCGGCGGGTAAATCCATGCGGTGACACTGAATGTCTTCCAGCCCTCCCCCGGCTTGCCGGTATAGCGCTCCACCTGCGGCCCGAACTCCAGCATATATTCCATAAACCGGTCGAATTCGGTGGCGGTGGGATAAATATGCGGCGGCTTGGGCACGGGTATCGTGGACTTATCATGATGGTAAAATCCGTTCAGCACGCTGCGCAGCGGAAACCCGTCATGCACATGCCACGCCCGCGAGATCTTGCCTTTGGTGTTGATATGCTCGTAATCGGTAGTGACGGCGTAGCTCCGGAGTTTCTCATACACGTCGTCCGGCAGGAAATTATCATACACCACCCCTGCGCGTGATTCGAATACCTTCACCGGCTGGTGGCGGGCGGCGCCAATCGCAAATGCCGGGACGGAGACCAAAGGCGGCGGCGTTGCCACCACCAGCTCCGGCGCGGCGATTGGGGCTTGCGGCGTGCGCTGCTCCTTCCAGCGCCGATAAAAATCACGGCTGCGCTCCAGCGCATCCAGCGACTGCGACAACGGCACAAACGCTTCCGCCTGCAACGGCTGGTTCTGCGACGCCGCATAATGCTGGCGATACGCCTCCTCCTCCTCGCCATGCATAAACCCGATCAGGACGAAACGCTCGCCCTTGGTGACCTTGCAGGCCTCATGCAGGGCGCTGCCGGAAAAAACAATCGCGCTGCCACGCGCCGGACGGTAGGTGCGATCGTCATATTCCGGGAAACGCAGGCCACCGCCTTCATAATCATCCGATAAATGCAGCGTCATCGCCACCCGGCGATAGCCCATCGCCTCGTCGAAATTGTCGCGGTGCTGCGCGAAGAAACCCGCCTTATCGCCGCGATAGACGCCGATTTTATAGTTTTCCCGCGCCGCCACTTTGAAGCCGAATATTTTCTCGATTTCAGGAAACAGGCTGCGCGACAATTTGAGATCGATTTTCGCACGTAAATCATCCGGCACGATAAAATCTTCGCGCACTTTCGCCGTCGAGACATAGCCCTTGCTGCCCACCTCACCCTGGAACGTGTTGCCCTTTCGAAACGCCTCAATCAGCTCATCACACAAATCCGGAGAAAATACTTCCGGCACGATCAATACCGGCGCGGTCTCGCTTATCACTTCCATTTTTTTTGGTTTGGAAAGCGCCCCGTCCATTGCCTTGAGATCACCGATCGCCTGCCCGGCCAGCTCGGCAGGCGGCAGTGCGGTATAGCGTTTTTTGATGTGCAGGCTCGGCCCAAGCAAAAAACCCGACGGCGCAGAACGAACGCCCAGCGACTGTCCGATACGGCTGCCCGGATCGGCCCATAAAATATGCGGAAGCTTGTGCTTTTCCTTGAGCGCCACCAGGTTTTCCACTGTGTCATCCAGCAGGAAAAACATGTAGCAATGCGGTTTTCCCGCCGCCTTGAAAGCATCGTCCAGCGCCCGGAAAAACGTTGTGTTACCCTGTGGCTCGGCAGAAGGAAGGAAGAACAGCAAAATGGGCGAACCCGCCATTTTCTCGATGGCCCGGCGGTTGCCGCTGGTATCCTGCGCGATGAAATAAGGCATCATATCGCCAACATCAAACGGTGCGGCGAGCGTTTCCGGCGAACCCGCCGCGGGCGCCAGCGAAATCGGGCTGTGGCGGAAACGATCCAGCCGCGCAATAAACCCGCCCTGCTGCGCCTTGGGATGCACGTTTTTTTTCTTGAAATCAACGCCGACGAAACTCTCAAAATCGGCAATGCTGCGCATTTTCCCCATACCATATTTTTCAATTTCGATCAGGGTGCGGCTGTCGCTGCTTGGCTTGTAGCCGGTCAGGTGGTTAAGCCGCGCCAATCCGCGCGCGGCGAGAAAATCAATCTTCTGCGCCTCACCCGCCGCCTTCAGGTCGCGCCAGTGGAGCGGATGTGCGGTCTCTTCACCGACATTGTAAAAATGATAGAGCAGCTGCATGCGCGGCACATACACATCCCAGCCATGGGTGTAGAGCCGCAGCGAATACATGATCTCTTCCTGGTCGAAATAGAGATAGGGATCATACGGCACTTCGCGCACCAGATCGGAACGCGAGAACACAAACCCGGCAGCAATCAGCACCCCGCGCAGCGGCATTTCCGGCGCGGTGTCGAGCCGCTCGCTGCGACCGCGTATATTGCCGGCGCTGCCGAAAGGACGCAAGGTACGCACGGTCGGCAGCAGCGAAGGATCAAGATGATCCGGCGGCGTGTAAGTCGCCGGACCGCAGGACAGCACCGGTTTTTTCGACGGGCAGAGCGCCAGCTCGGCAATCAGCGCCTCATCCCAGCCCGGTGTGAAGCGCATATGCGAATCGATTTGCAGCGTATAGGATTCCTGCTCCATCAACATCTCGGTTTGTGAGCGCGCCCAGCATACGCCGTCGCTCTCCCGCCAATCGACCGGATAGACCCGCACCTGCTCCGGCCGGGTGGTGATGGCAAAACAATGCGCGTCTTCCTTCTCGTCAAACTGCCAGCAGATGCCGACGAAAATACGCTCCGGATGCGTCGCTTTTTCAAACAGGTCCTTCACCGTCCACTGGCATTCGCTATCGCGGTAGCTGGCGATACGCACAAAAATCTGCGGGCGTTCATGGGTGCTGAACTCACCCTTCATCGCGGCCTCGCTGAGCGTTTTCCTCGCAAAATCCACCCCGCAGAATGCCTGGTAATCGGCCATGCTGCGCGTGGTCCCCACATCGTATTTCTCAATTTCCTTCAGCGCCTCAGGGTCCTGCGTGCGCTGCATGCCGACAATATGGGCGCAACGCAGGCGCGAGGACACATCCTGCGGGCGATGCGTGTGATCGTCCCAGTGGCCGCGCCGCTGCTTGCGATCCCACAAATGATAAACCACGTTCTTATGCGGCGAAAAAATATCCCAGCCATGCGTCCACACACGCGCCGCATAGGTCAGGTCGTCACCGAAGAAATAGATATGCGGATCGATCGGAAGTGCGCGGAAAAGCTCGCTTGGGGCAAACATGAAATTATTGGAGACGGTGGCCGCCGCAAACGGTTTTTTCGGCGCCTCCGGCATGTTGATGCGCTGCGATTTATAACGCAATATCGGTGGCAGCTTGCCCTTCGGGTCATATTCAAATTCGCGGAAACACATGCGCGTGATATAGCCGCGATCAAGCGTATCCGGCGGCTCGTAACTGGCCGGATAGTTGGTGATCATCGGCCTGGGCGAATCGCACTCGGCGAGCATCGCGATCAACTCTTCATCCCAGCCTTTTTCAAAACGCATATGGGCATCGATCGCGAGCGTGTATTCCTCATCCTGCAACAGCTTCGCCGCCTCCGCCCGCGCCCAGTTCGCGCCGATCGAATCGCGGTAATGATACTCGACCACCCGCACCTGCTCCGGCCGCGGATAGGGCACTTCAAAACACGCCGCATCCTCTTTCTCGTCAAACTGCCAGCAGATGCCGACGAAAATCCGCTCCGGATGCTTGGCCTTCTCGAATAAATCCTTCACCGTATGCTGGCACTCGCGATCGCGGTAGCTGGCGATCTGCACGAAAATGCGCGGCCTGCCCACCGCCGGTGGAGTTTTTGTTTTCTTTTTCGTCATCGTTTCTTCCACCCTCCTTTTTGCGCAATCTCCGACACTGTGCCGGCAGCAATATCGACCCCGGCGAATACCCAGAAATCCGCAAGCGGCCTCGCATCGCCCAACCCGTAACGTTCGAGCCCTGTCAACGCCGTTGTATCATGTGTACGCTCAAGCTCAAGCAAATGCCGCACGCGCTGCCGCGACCGCTCGGCCTGCGGGTTTCCCGGCCTGCGGTAGGGATGCTTGGCATATTGCTCCGGCCGCACCCAGCGGTGATAGGCCACGGTGCAGTCCGGCTGAAAAACATCCACCCCGTGCGTCCACAGACGCGCCGACAGGCTGATTTCATCACCATAAAAATAAATATGCGGGTCGATCGGCACTTTTTTCCAGGTCTCCGCTCGCGCAAACATGAAATTGGCGATCACGAACGGCGTGGGAGCAAGCCCGCCTTGCGGCGCATCCTTGCGCACGAAATAGCCACTCAGATGCACCAGTTGCGCATCATTCGCCGCGCCCAGCCTGCGCACGCGTATGCGCGTCACATAGTAGGGCGAATAATCTTTTTTATCCGGCAACTCGTAAGTGGGCAGATAGGCCGAGATCACCGCCTGCGCGTTCGGGCAGCGCGCCAACATCCCGATCAGCGCCTCATCCCAGCCCGGCTCGAAACGCATATGGGAATCGATTTGCAGGATATATTCCTCGCCCGCATGAAGCGCCATCGCCTCGGCCCGCGCCCAGTTCGCGCCCCTGCTCTTTCGGCAATCGACTTGTCGCAGCGTCACCTGCGGCGGCGGGGTGAAGCGGCAATCGGCGTCTTCGTACAGATGTATCTGGTGGCAAATACCCACATGCACCCGGTCGGGATAGCGTGCCCGCGCCAGCAGATCGGCCACCGTCGCCTGCGTTTCCGGATCGCGGTAGCTGGCAATCGCGACGAAAATGCGCGGCCTGCCACCGGCTTTTTCCCGCTTCGGGGTGAAATTGCCCACACGCGCATGCGGCGCGATGGTGCCGCGCATGATATCCACCCCGATGAAGGCGAAATAATCGGAAAGCGGCCGCGCACTCCCCAGCGGATAGCGCTCGATATGCGTGAGCGCTTCGGCGTCCTCCGCCGGTTCGAACCCCAGCACATGCAGGTTGCGGGCGAGCGAAAGCCGGTTCTGCCGCGCCGCATGATCGCGGTATTGATCCTGGTCCTTCACCCCTTTGCGGTCCCAGTAATGATACAGCACCGGGCGGTCGAGATGATAAATATCGTAACCGTGCGTCCACAGCCTAGCCGAGTAATTCAGCTCCTCGCCCCAGAAATAAACATGCGGGTCGAACGGCACTTCTTCCAGCGTCCCGGCATGGGTGAACATGAAATTCCCCACCCATGAGGCGGTGAGGAACGGCTGCGTAAAATTCGTTTGCGGTATCATGAGTTTGATGAGGTGGACGATCTGCGCATCCTGCATATCGCCCAGGCGATTGACCGTCGCCACCGGCAGCAAGCCCTGCAATTCCGGTTTATGATCCGGCGGCGTATAGCCGGGCAGCCACGCGGTGAGGACCGCCTTTCTCGTGGGCAGGCCTTCCAGCAGCGCGATCAATGTTTCATCCCAGCCCGGCTCGAAACGATGGTGCGCCTGAAGCTGCAGGATGTAGTCCTCGCCCGCCCATAATTTCTGCGCTTCGTTCCTAGCCCACCCAGCTCCCCTCGCATCGCGCACATGGAACTGCACCGCCCGCACCTGATCGGCACGCGGCAGCGGCACCGCGAGCATTTCCGCATCCTCCGCCGGATCGTATTGCCAGCAAAGCCCCACCGAAATCCGCTCCGGATAACGCGCTTTGGCAAACAAATCGGCGAGGGTGTGGTGACACTCCGGATCGCGATAGCTTACCATCTGGACAAAAATGCGTTTCATAGGAAAAGAATCGTTAGTTGTTCACCTTTAGTCATTGATGCATGTATAGTATACATCCAGCTAACGACTAACAACTAACGACTTATGACTATTTTCGTCCTCGGCATGCATAGAAGCGGCACCTCGGCCATCACCCGGCTGATTGCCGATATGGGCGCCTATATCGGCGCGGAAGACGAGATGCTGCCGCCCAATCCCGATAACCCGCAAGGCTTCTGGGAACGGGGCGATGTGCTCGCCATTAATCGCGCCATCATGCAGGCGCAGCACTGCAACTGGTATACGGTCGAACATTTCGATAGCCGCCAGCCCCTGCCCCCGGCACTCCAGCGGCCTTTACAGGCCTGCGCCGCAACGCTTGCCGCCCATTCGCCCTTCGTGGTCAAAGACCCGCGATTCTGCCTGACGCTGCCCTACTGGCTGCCGCATGTGCAAAACCCGGTGATTGTGCTGGCGCTCCGGCACCCGGCCACCATTGCCGATTCACTGCACCGCCGCAATAATATGGCACCGGAACAGGGGCTGGCGCTGTGGGAAAATCACATGACTCACGCGCTGAAAAATATCGCAGGCCTGCCGGTGGTGCGCTGCCGGTTTGAAACACTGATGGAAAATCCGGCGGAAGAAATTCCTGCGCTGCACCGCGCCCTGGCCAGGCATTTCCCGGGCCTGACCCTGCCGTCCATCCACGCGATTAACCCGGCCTTTGCCCGCGCCGCGCCCGCTAAAATCCAACTGAGTAGTACGCAGCAGGCGCTCTATGAGCGCGCCATGAAAGGTGAGTAGCGCCCGTAATTACAAGTTATGAGAGGCGAGTAGCGCCCGTAATTACAAGTTATGAGAGGCGAGTAGCGCCGAGCCAGCCCTGAGCTTGCCTCATGGGACGCGCAGCAGCGCGTACCGGAGGCCACTTAAAAATCAAAGCCCCGCTACTTTATGATCGAGGTATTTCTGCGGATCGACGGCCTTGGTGCCGTCGCGCATTGAGAAATAAAGCTGCGGCTTGCTGACGCTGCCGGTCGAGCCGACATAGCCGAGTATATCGCCTTGCTTCACGCGGTCGTATTTCTCGACGCCGTAACGCGCAAGATGGGCGTAGGTGGTGGTTTTGCCGCCGCCATGCTTGACGATGACCATTTTGCCATAGCCCTGCATTTTGCTGTCGGCATACACCACTTCGCCGTCGGCGGCAGCCCATACCGGCTCGCCCTCATCGGCGGCGATGCTGATGCCGTCGCTCACTTTGCCTTTGCCTTTATCGCCAAACGACGACGCAACATCACGGCTTGAAACCGGCCAGATATATTGCGAACCTTGCGCGACCGGTTTCTCGCCGAAGCCGGTCATCTCACGCGGCTTGCTGGTCCATGCATTGACCGGCGCAGGCGCGGCCATCACCATTTTTTTCTCCTGCACAGGCGCGACCATCACTTCCGTTCCACCCGCCGCCGGTTGCAGGTCGCTCACGCCGATGGAGGAAACAGGCGCGGTCGATTGCGTCGGCTGCGAAAACGCCATTTGCTGTTCCACCGGCGCCTGATAGCGGACCGGCGCAGACGGGCGCACCGAACGCGACGCCATCATATTGCGATTAGCATGTTGGCCAAAATATTCCTGCCCGCGCAGGTCCACCATTGCCGGGGGTTGCGTGCAGGCAGAAAGCGCGATGAACGATGTGAAAATCAATAATGAACGGGACATAAGGATACCTCTTAATTCTCACGCGTAGCACAGGAGGGTTAAGAATTTGTGAACCAAGATAATTGTCATTCCTGCGCAGGCAGGAATCTCTTTCAATACTTGTGCAGCGGCTACAGAGATCCCCGCCTTCGCGGGGATGACGGGAATCAATCACTTATCAACGGCACAAAACGTACCGCCATCAGCGTTTCTCTGGATATTTCACCGTCTTTCGACTTGCTGATTCTCACCAGCGACTGGCCGTCACCATTCGTTCCCACCGGAATCACCATGATGCCGCCAGGGGCAAGCTGGGTGAGATAGCAGTCGGGAACGGCGCTCGCCGCCGCCGTCACCAGTATCCGCTCAAACGGCGCCGCCGCCGCCCAGCCCTTGCTGCCGTCACCGCGAATACTCACGATATTATGCAGCCCCAGCTCGCGGAAACGTTCCTCGGCCAGCACCAGCAATTCCTTATGTCTTTCAATAGTATACACCCGGCGGGCGAGCTTCGCCAGAATGGCGGCCTGATAGCCCGACCCCGTGCCGATTTCCAGCACGCGCATGCGGGAAGTAAGCTGCAATGCCTGCGTCATCGCCGCCACCACGGTGGGCTGGCTGATGGTCTGGCCTTGTGGAATCGGCAGCGCCGTATCGTCATAGGCATGATCGCGGAAGGTGGCTTCCACAAACATTTCCCGTGGCACCTGCTCCATCGCGGAGAGCACCAGCGTATCGCGGATACCGCTATTTCTCAGCTGCATGATGAGGCGGAGGCGCGAAGGCAACATCTCGTCGCCGGCAAGGGCCTGCATGAAAAGATCCGGCGGTATGTTCAATTGCGTCTGCACAATACCAGTCTGTATTATATAATTATTAACAAAGAATGAGTAAATTGAACGGGTAGCAATAATCATTGAGAAACGAGATGGATAACGACGATCAGGATTTTCAAGCATCCCTTCGCACCTTTCGTCTGGCCATCGGATCCGCTGGCCTTACAGCGCGTGAACGGGAGCGTCTGGACTGGGCCATCCGATCCAGGCTTGAGATGCCGCTGGCCGGACAACCCACCAAATTTTATAATTTCGATGACGACTGGCAATTAATGGAAGCGGCCATCAGGGAGAAATATCCCCGTGCGTCCGGCGGAGTGCGGGCGCTGCTGACGGAAGCCTGCGAAGCGATAGGCAGCGATACAGCGCTTCATGTCTATGACCGCCTGTGTTCGCCAACAGTGGCTGACCCGGAAGAACTCTTCCCCAGGCTGAAGGAAATCGCTGACCCCGCCCAGCGCGAGCAGGAACTCGACAGGATTATGGATTTGTATAATGCGACTATGAATAATGGCACGGTGCTTGACATGATTCATGAGACGCAAAGAGCCTTGATGCACCATAATATGGAGAGAAAACGTTCACTGCCACAACTTTCCATGGAATACACAAAACATCTCCCTATTTCGGACGAGGTGCTCAAAATAAGGGGGGATATGATACCTCAATTTGAGTATTTATGTGAATTAGTAAAAAGGGTCGCCCTGGAGAACATAGGAGATCGATTGATACAATTGGATCACCTCCAAGACGATCAGGTAAGAACGGAACGAAGAGCCTATTATGAAAACGAATTGAAGCTTCCTCATACCCTTATTGAAGATGTCGTGGCGTATTTCAGATTTATGCACGAAGAACAGCTCACGGCCAGAAACAACGGGAAAACAACCAACACCACCCCGCCAAAAGACGGCAACGACGGCTGGTCACGCTAAAAGATTTTATCCAGCACCGAAAGGGTTTGGTAATCTGTCATATCCATGCCGATGGGGGTGACGGTGATGAAGCCCTTGCTCAAAAAATCCAAATCCACGTTCGGTTTTTCCGGGGTGTTGTCACGCTCGCCCCCCAGCCAGTAATAAGGGCGTCCCTTGGGGTCAACACGCTCACCGAGTTTAATGTTCATCACCCGTTTTCCTTGTGCGCAGACTTTCACCCCCTTCACCTTCGAGGCCGTGCAATCCGGGAAGTTGAGGTTGATGAGCGTGTCCTTCGGCCAGGGTTTTTTCAGCAATGTTTTGATAATACCCGGCGCATGTTTTTCCGCCGTTTGCCATTGGATTTTTTCCGGGTCCTCATAAAGCAAGGAAAGCGCCACACTCGGCACACCCAGAATACAACCTTCCATCGCCGCCGCAATCGTGCCGGAATAGGTCACATCGTCGCCCGCGTTGGAGCCACGGTTCACGCCAGAGAGAATCAGCGTCACCTTCTGTTTGGCAGGAATGATTTGCTTTAACGCCAGCAGCACACAATCCGTCGGCGTACCCAGCACCGCATAACGTTTCGGAGTGATCTTCCGCACCCGCACCGGCGTATGCAATGTGAGCGAATGCCCCGCCCCGCTCTGCTCGGTCTCCGGCGCCACCACCCACACATCATCGGAAAGCGCCCGCGCAATTTTTTCGAGCACTTCAAGGCCCGGTGCATTTATTCCATCGTCATTTGTAATGAGGATTCTCATTCATACCTCTCTATGTCATCCCCGCGAAGGCGGGGATCCATTCGCGAATAGATTGCCGCCTACGCGGCAATGACGGTTAAACCACCCATATAAGGCACAAGCGCTTCCGGCACGGTGATGCTGCCATCCTCGTGCTGGTAATTTTCGATGATGGCGACCATGGTGCGGCCAATCGGCAGGCCGGAACCGTTCAGCGTATGCACGAACAAATTTTCTTTGCCGCGCTTGAAGCGCGCCTTCATGCGCCGCGCCTGGAACCCGCCGCAGTTGGAGCAGCTGGAAATTTCACGGTAGGCATCCTGCCCCGGCATCCACACCTCGATATCATAGGTTTTTTCGGCGGAGAAGCCCATATCCCCCGTGCAAAGCAGCACCGTGCGATACGGCAGGCCGAGCTTTTGCAAAATGGCCTCAGCATTCGCCGTCATCCGCTCATGCTCTGCAACCGATTGTTCCGGGGTCGTAATGGAAACCATCTCCACTTTGCTGAACTGGTGCTGGCGGATCATCCCCTTCGTGTCCCGCCCTGCCGAACCCGCCTCAGAGCGGAAACAAGGCGTATACGCCGTCATGCGCATGGGCAGGGCCGCCTCCTCCAAAATGCTATCCGCCACCAGGTTGGTAAGCGGCACTTCGGCCGTGGGGATGAGCCAGAAATCATTTGATGAAATAGCAACAATTTTTTCAGGATTATTATCTATATCATATATTACTTTGCATTTGTAGCCGCTTGCCTTCCATTTATTCACCCATTCAACTGCCGTGGGATTTGATAATTTAATTATGCCATCAGGGTCTGTATGAAACTGAGCTTTTGTAATTGGCAACTCAGGTACAGAACTTGCCACTCTAAATAAATCGTCTTTAAATTTCGGCAGCTGCCCGGTGCCATACGCCGCCGCATCTTTCACCAGAAACGGCGGCACCATTTCGGTGTAGCCCGCGTTCACATTATGATCGAGGAAGAAGGAAGCCAGCGCCCGCTCCATCCGCGCTAAGGCCCCTTTAAGCACCACAAAACGGGCACCGCTTAGTTTCGCCGCGCCTTCAAAATCCATGAGGCCGAGCGCCGTGCCAATGTCGTCATGCAGCTTGGGTGCAAAATCAAATTTCCGTGGCTCGCCCCATTTGCGAATTTCCTTATTATCCTTTTCATCCGCCCCTTGCGGCACATCGTCGGCGGGTAAATTTGGCAAAGATTCCAAAATCGATTCCAACTCACCGCGCCCAGAAAGATTCTCCTCCAATGCTGCAATGGCATCGTTATTCGCTTTGGCTTCGGCCATAATTTGCGAAGCATCCGCGCCACTACGCTTGGCCTCGCCGATGTGTTTGGCAAAGCCATTGCGCTTTGAAAGCAGCTCTTGCAGGCTTGTTTGCTGCGCACGCTTTTTTTCATCGAGCGCCAGAATTTCCTGCGCTTTTGCCTCCAACCCCCGGCGTTTCAGCGCGGCATCAAACCCTTCCGGATCCTGGCGAATATATTTAATATCATGCATTTCATTTCTCCTTCGTCATTGCGAGCGAACGCGAAGCAATCCATCTTTCCTAAGCTGGATCGCCACGTCGCCTATGGCTCCTCGCGATGACAGGTTTTATTTCTACAAAGCAAGATCGATAACTCATACAAAACATATAGCGGCACGGAAAGCGCAATCTGGCTGAAAATATCGGGCGGGGTGATGATGGCGGCGACGCTCACAATCCCCACAATTGCATAACGCCTGCCTTTTTTCAGCGTTTCCACCTGCACCATCCCGCTTTTCACCAGCAATATGAGAATAATCGGAAGCTGGAACGACAGGCCAAATGCGAGGATCAGGTGCATGACCAGCGTCAGGTAATCCGCCACCTTGGCTTCAAGCTGGATGGGCAGCGCCCCCGGCGCACCGACCGATTCAAAACCAAGGAAGAATTTCCACGCCGCCGGGAAAATGAGGTAGTACACAAAGGCCGCACCCAGCAGAAACAAGCCGGGTGCCGCCGCAAGGAACGGCAGCATCGCACGCCTTTCATTGTTATGCAGGCCGGGCGCAAGGAAACGATAAAGCTGCGCCGCCATGACCGGAAACGACAGGACAAACCCGGCAAACACCGCAAGCCGAAGATAGGTGAAAAAAGCCTCGGTGAGGCTGGTATAGATCATGCGGCGGCTTGCCGGATCGGGAAAGGCATGGGCGAGCGGTGCGACAAGGAACGCATAAATCTCGCTTGCGAAAAAATAGCAGCCGCCGGTGGCGGCAAAAAACGCGATGAAGCAAATCACCAGCCGCTTGCGAAGCTCAATCAGGTGCGCCATGAGCGGTTGTTTTGGAAGCTCGGTCATAGCTCCTCCCCATCATCCCGGCGAAAGCCGGGATCTAGAGTTTTTTCTGGCTGGCTGCCAGCCTTCGCTGGCATGACATTTTGGGTAGGATAGGATTCATACCATTTCCCGTCATCGCCCTGAATCATTTTGATCTCGTTAGCAATACCCGATTCTTCCGCCAACGCCTCGAAGGTCTTACGCACCTCCATGCTTAGATTTTTCAGCACGCGCAACGCCCTTGCCACCGCACGAATCACCGTGGGCAGCTCTTTGGGGCCGAGGAAAACCACGGCCACCAAGACAATCAGAAGAATTTCAGAAAAAGAAAGGTCGAACATGCGGT
Organism: Alphaproteobacteria bacterium; assembly: GCA_033763575.1. Taxonomy (GTDB): domain Bacteria; phylum Pseudomonadota; class Alphaproteobacteria; order Rickettsiales; family SXRF01; genus JANRKF01. The sequence goes on from JANRKF010000033.1 coordinate 106,533, forward strand.
CTACGTACGAGAGGGGGAGTTTATATTTTGATAATAAGCCAGCGCTTCGCATGCCGCCTGTTGTGCACGGCGCTCAATGGGGTGGTTGAGATAGTGTTTACGTGCGTCATCCTCAGGCATATTTGGCGGGGCTGCATAAGAAGCATATTCCACCTTATGGTTATTGTTGGTGAGTCTATCATACAAATGAAAGGTTTCATGTGCACCAACCGCAATAAGTAGTGATGTCAAATCCATCTGACCTTCTTGCCCACACACACTCTTTGTAAAGCCACTATGTCCATCTTTGTGCCGCCTGGTATAAAAAGCGTATAAATCCCAAAAGGGTAAGCCAAGCCCATGCCCGTTGGTATCCCTGTGATCCGTCAAAGTACAAAGGTCGAATTTTACAGACTTAGCCGATCCACCTTTTCCGATCTTGTTCCGCACAATAGATACATCCGGAAACGCGTCGGAGCGGTGGTGTTCAGAAAATGCGTAAAAGGCTCCAGATGGCTCGCCAATACTGATGGCGGGCGCCACACGGCCATACCTCCAGTGCACATAGGCCATACCTTTGCCAAAATCCTGCAGGCATTTATCCAGGAACACTATAAACCTGTTAACATCGTTGGGGTCTTCAAGACCATACTCGCTTTCAAGGTGATGCCTGAATTCCGTCGAGTCGATATTCCGGCGCGCAGTGGTAATCACCGACGGCTCTGGAAGTTTTACCTTTAACGTATCGGGAAGCCGACGCATCAATCAATCTTTCTTGATTGAATCCTCATCACCCTTTAAGCCCTCGCGCAGGCTGCGCACGCCTTTGCCGATTTCGCCCATGACGTTGGAAATACGGCCCTTACCGAACACGATCAGCACAATGACCAGTACCAAAAGCAGATGTGAAAAACTGAGTCCCATAAATAAGTTCCTTGGTTTCTAGGTTTCATGGCCTCCGGGTCTCTAGGTCAACCAAGAGACCTAGCTACCCAGAAACCCAGCGACTTCTTCTTTCGCTTCTTTAGCATCAAACGCGGCGTCTGTCGCCCTGATTTGCATCGCACGCACCGCACGCGCAAGCGCCTCGCCCGAAAGCGGTGCACACGCATCCGCCGAAGCGCGCAGCACATCCATATCCGGATCGCTCAGGCCATTGCAATGCAGCACCACATCGCAACCCGCAGAAAGCGCGCCGACGGCGCGTTCGGCATAGGTGCCTTTCATGGATTTCATCCACAACGCATCCGACATCAGCAGGTTGTCAAAGCCGATATCGTGGCGGATATAACGGATGGCTTTCGGCGAGAGCGTCGCCATGTGATCGGCGTCGAGCGCGGTATACACCACATGCGCCGTCATCCCCATCGGCAGGTCGGAGAGCGATTTGAAGGGCAGGAAATCCGTCGCCTCCAGCTCGGCGAGCGAGGCGGTCACCACCGGCAGCGCCTCATGGCTATCGACCACCGCCCGGCCATGGCCGGGAATATGTTTTAAAACCGGCACAATGCCGCCATCCATCAGCCCGTTCGCCTGGGCGCGGGCATGGGTGGTCACGGTGCCGGCGTCGGTGCCGAAAGCGCGGTCGCCAATGATGTCATGCGCGCCGGGCACGGGAATATCGGCCAGCGGTAGGCAATCGACAGTGATGCCGACCGCCGCCAGCTCCAGCGCCATCAGCCGGGCGGAAAGATAGGTCGCCCGCAGCGAATCACCCTTGGCTTCCGCCAGCTTTCGGGCGGAGGGAAACACCGACCAGTGCGGGGGCTTGAGGCGCGCCACCCGCCCTCCTTCCTGGTCGATCAGGATGGGCGTATTGTGACGGCCCGTCACTTCGCGCATCTCATCGGTGAGCGCTTTCACCTGCTCCGGATTATCGCAATTGCGGCCAAACAGGATGAAACCGTAGGGATCGATTTGTTTGAACAGCGCCCGCTCCTCGGACGTGAGCCGCAAGCCCTTGCAATCGACAATCAGCGGCTGCATATTATTTCACTGCCATGCAGGCCTGGCCACTAGCCGAAAGCTTAGCGCAGAGCGCTTTCGCATCATCGGTGCCGACACGCAGGCGGAAGAAAACACCCTTTTCACCCAGATCGGCGCGATTAATGACCGGCGACTTGCCGGAAAGCGCCGCATTCTTCTTCTGGATTTTCGCAAAATCCGCCTTGGCATCCGCCTCACTGCGATAGGCGCCAAGCTGCACCAGCTGCTTGCCGCCGCTTGCGGCTTTCGGTTTTTCGACCGGTTTCTCAGCAGTTTTTTCAGCAGTTTTTTCGACCGGCTGCATCGCCTTTTCCGCCATGGTTTCCAATGTTTTCGGTGCAAGCTCCACCACTTTCGCAGGCTCGGCAGGCGCAGGCTCAGCAACAGCCTGCTTGCCAAGCTCCTCACGCACATTCACCACCTGCGGGCCGGTCTGGGCCACGTTTTTCGGCTCTTCCTTTTTTTCCTCCGCAGGAGCCGGTGCCGGCGGCGCATCATCCTCACCGAAAACCTGTTCGGCGCTTACGGGAGCGGCAGGCGTCGCCGTATCCAGCTTGTCATTCGCCCAGTTCGCGCCGACTTCTTTTGGCATCGGCTCTTCCGGCGTCGGCAGCACACGCTCTACCTGCGGCGGCGGCTGGCTGCCCGCCGAGAATGTATCAAAAATCGTTTTATCCTGGTTAGGAAACTGCATGCCACCCGGATCTTCCGGTTTTTCCTTCGTGGGCGTTTTATCGGCCTCGATCACCATCAGCTCGCCCTCATTCACCGACTGGCTGCCCGCCTTATAGGCATAAATGGCAAGCGCGATGAACCCGCCGAACGCACAGATCAGCACCAGCGGGGGAAGCAGCTTTGCCGCCATGCTGCGCGGTTCATTATCAAACAGGGGATCGTTCACATCGTTGGCCATAGCGCATTTCCTCCAGAGGTTCGACGCCCATGACCATGAGGCCGGAAGCGATGACTTCCGCGACCGCACGCGCAAGAACGATTCGTGATGCCGTTTTTTCTATAGCATCTTTTTGCAGAAAGCGAAGGGATAAATCGTCGTTGCCCATATTCCAGAAGCCATGGAATGCCGAGGCCACCTCATGCAGGAAATAGGGAATGCGGTGCGGCTCCATCGCGCTTGCCGCCTGTTCCACCATGCGCGGCCAGGAGGCGAGCAGGCGGATAAGCGCCAGCTCCGCCGGGTGCGTGAACTGGGCAAAAATACCTGCCGCTGGTTTTTCCGCACGTGCCGCCGCCTCCGGCATATCGGCATAGGCATTGCGGATAATCGAGTGACAGCGCGCATGGGCATATTGCACATAGAACACCGGATTGTCTTTCGATTGCTCGGTGACTTTGGCAAAATCGAAATCGAGCGGCATATCGTTTTTACGCGTGAGCATGATGAAGCGGAACACGCCGACCCCCACCTCTTCCACCACCTCACGCACGGTGACGAACGTTCCGGCGCGCTTGCTCATTTTCATCGGCTCGCCATCGCGCATGAATTTCACCAGCGCGCAGAGCTTCACTTCTAAATCGACCTTGCCATGTGAAAGGGCATTCACCGCCGCCTTGAGGCGCTTCACATAACCGCCGTGATCGACGCCCAGCAACATAATCAGCTTATCAAAACCGCGAGCGATCTTATCGCGTTGATAGGCGATGTCGGGCGCAAAATAGGTCCACGACCCATCGGATTTTTTGACCGCACGATCCACATCGTCGCCAAACTCAGTGGATTTGAATAAGGTCTGCGCCCTCGGCTCCCAGTCGTCCGGCGTCTTGCCTTTGGGAGGCTCCAGCACGCCCTCGTAAATAAGCCCCATCCCGGTGAGTTCGGCAATGGCGTCTTCCACCTTGCCCGCCTCGGTAATGGCACGCTCGGAGCTGAACACATCGAAGTGAATGCCGAGCATGGCGAGATCGGATTTGATCATCTCCATCACCGCATCGATGGCAAAATCGCGCACCTTGGGCAGCCATACCGCCCGTTCTTCCTGCAACAAAGCCACGCCGAACTGCTGTTTCAAACCCTCGCCGACCGGCACCATGTAATCGCCGGGATACAGCCCTTCCGGAATCTCGCCAATCACCTCGCCACACGCCTCGCGGTAGCGCAAATAGGCCGAGTCAGCGAGCTTGTCCACCTGCCCACCCGCATCGTTGATGTAATATTCTTTGGTGACGTTGTACCCGGCTTTGATGAGCAGATTCGCCAGCGCATCACCATAAATATAGCGCGCATGCCCCACATGCATCGGCCCGGTGGGGTTCGCGGAGACATATTCGACATTCACTTTTTTGCCCGCGCCCATCGCCGAATTGCCGTAGCCGCGACCATGTTCGAGTATCACCCCCACCTGCTGCTGCCACAGGGAAGGCGCGAGCGTGAGATTGATGAAACCCGGCCCGGCGATTTCGCATTTTTCAACTGATTCCAGCGATTTGATATGCGTGAGCAAATGCGCGGCGATTTCTTTCGGGCTTTTTCCCACTTGCGCGGCAATCACCATCGCCGCATTGGTCGCAATATCGCCGTGGCTCGCGTCTTTCGGTGGCTCGGCGATGATTTTATCCAGCTGCACCGCCGGGAACTGCTCACGGGCAATGGCGCGGATGGATTCGTTGATGGTCGCAAATATATTCATAGGTCCACGTTTTTAAAGAATAAATGCTAAGTTGCAAGGCCTCATACGCCCAAAGTAGCACGCATCCGGGAGGTCACGGAAGGGGGCAAACGCAAATAAATGCAAAAAAATATCCTTCCGTGACACGCATTTTTGTGCAGTGGGCGGGGGTCTGGAGTTGCGGAGCAAGCAGCACGAGATCCCGGATAGCGCGCTTTTCCATGCTCACTGCGTTCGCGTAAAACCGGCTTCCGGGATGACAAGCGCCTAAGGCAGCAAGCTGCCAAGGCGGTTGTCACTTCCCTAACCACGACCGCGCATGGACATCGAAAATGCGGCTATGCTCGTCGAGGGCGAAGCGGTCGGTCATCCCCGCGATGAAATCGGCGACCGCCATCGCGGTTTTTTTGCTGCCCGGCACATCGGTGAGCGCGCGCCACGCCGTCGGCAGGCACTCCGGCTGGGCGAGGAAAAAATGGAATAATTCCGCCACCACCCGCTTGGCCTTGGCCGCCATGCGATTGACCTTGTAATGCCGGTACATGCGCCGCATCAGGAAGCTTTTGAGCTGGCGGTTCTGCTCGGCCATCGCCCCGGAAAAAGCTATGACCGGGCGGCCCAGCGCCCGGATATCCTCCACCGTTTTCACCCCCGACGCGGCGATATTCGCCCGCGAGGTGTCGATCAGATCCGTCACCATGCGGTTGATGATGCGGCGGATGGATTCATGGATGAGCCGCGGCTGGGCGATCTTCGGATAACGCTGCTTCACCTCGTGGAAAAGCGCCGCCACCTGCGGCACTTCCTCCAGGTCGGCGATGGAAAAAAGCCCGGCGCGCAGGCCATCGTCAATATCATGGTTGTTATAGGCGATGTCGTCGGAAAGCGCGGCGATCTGGGCCTCGGCGCTGGCGTAGCTCGAAAGTTCGAGGCCGTGTTTTTCGTTATATTCGGCAATCGCCCTCGGCACATCGCTCACCAATGGGCCGTTATGCTTGGCGATGCCTTCGAGCGTTTCCCATGTGAGGTTCAGCCCGTCAAACTCGGCGTAGCGCTGCTCCAGGCTGGTGATAATCCGCAGCGTGTGACCGTTATGGTCAAATCCGCCAAACGGCGCCATCGCCTCCGACAGCGCATCCTCGCCAGCATGGCCGAACGGCGTGTGGCCGAGGTCATGCGCGAGCGCCAGCGTCTCCGCCAGATCCTCGCTGAGCCCCAGCGAACGGCAGACCGAGCGCGCCATCTGCGATACTTCCAAACTATGGGTGAGCCGCGTGCGGTAATGATCGCCCTCATGGTTCACAAACACTTGTGTTTTATATTCAAGACGGCGGAAGGCGGTCGAGTGGATGATGCGGTCGCGGTCGCGCTGGAAGCAGCTGCGCGTGTTGCTCTCGGCTTCCGGATAAAGCCGCCCACGGCTCGCTTCCGGCGTGCAGGCGTATGTGGAAAGGGTACTCATGCCGCAAGCCTAGCGAACCTGCGCGCCAAGGGCAAGCGGGGAGTGTTTAGCTTCCCAAAGACCAGCCTCTTTCATGGAGTCGAACATCATTATCAACCCAACTCTTTGTGGGCGGCGGCTGAAGGACAGCCACTAATTCCTCAAACATCTCCCGCCCTTTCTCATCCAGCGCTTTTGGATATCCGGTAAGACCCGCCTCCACCAACGCCATATAGCGCCCCGCCGCCGCCACCGCACGCTTCCTGCCTGCGACGTTAAGATGCACGAAAAGGTCAGGTTTCCCATTCGTTTTTTGCCTTGGATCCTCTTCCTTTGAAAAGGCTTTTTCCTCTACAAGCTGCTTGAATGCTGCGTCAAACCGCTCTTTAGCATCGGGGTGCGCCTTCAAAAACTCCTGCTTCAAATCATCATATTTGCAGGTGTTATGATCATACGGGAGGGTATAAACCATCTCGTTTTTTTCAAATCGGCGCATTAATGAACCATAGACCAATTGATCATCATGCAAACTTTTTAAGAAAGGATCAGCGGTCTCTTTATGCCTGCGGTCAAGGCCAAGACGGTAGGCGAACAGGAGGATTTTATCCTTTAGAAGCTCTTCCCTTACATCCGTCATTGCGCACTCATTTATTAATGATTAGTTAATTAATATAAATGATTCGGCATGGCCTGTCAATGGCTATCCCTTGCAAGATTCACTATTTTACCCCATATTAGAAGCATGGAACCAAATAACGAATCCTTCGCCCTCACCCCTGCTGCCGCCAAGCGCATCGCCCACCTGCTGTCCGATGAGCCGGAAGGCACGGCCCTTGTCGTCTCGGTCCTGGGCGGCGGCTGCTCGGGCTTCCAGTATAACCTCGACCTCGCCGCCAAACCCGCCGAGCCGGGCGACATCATGATCGAGGAGGGCGGCGCGAAAGTGCTGGTGGATGAGGTCTCGCTCGGCCTGCTGAAAGGCTCGGTGCTCGATTACACCGAAGATTTGTCGAGCGCCGGGTTTGTGGTGAAAAACCCCAACGCCACCGCCAAATGCGGTTGCGGCAATAGCTTCTCGGTGTTATAATCGCAAGCAAACAGGAATATTATGCAGATCGTCTCCTTTGAGCTTCCCGATGCCGTAGTGCAGATGTTCGACCAGCTTTGCCTCGAAAACAAAGCGGCGAAGAACGCTATTTTCCAGGAACTGGTAGTGCGCTACCTGGAGGATGTAGAAGATGGTATCGCCGCCAACCTGATGTTGGAAGAATCGGGTGACTCCTCGAACTGGAAATCACTGGATGACCTCGCGCAAGAACTTCAACTGGATCGTTAAATTCAGCGGCAAGGCGGAGAAGCAATTCCGGTCCTTGGATTTTGTCGTACAGCAGCGTATCCGCCGTTTTTTTGCCGATCGCGTATGCACTCGCGAAGATCCGCAGGCTCTGGCTGAGCCTCTGACCGGTCAATTTTCTGGCATGCACCGCTTCCGCGTCGGCGATTACCGTATCATCTGCAAATTTGAGAATGATACGCTCATCATCGCGGTGATTATGCTCGGCCACCGCAAAGATATTTACCATTGATGAGTCTTTCCATCGCCACATGGAACGTGAATTCCGTTCGCAGCCGCCTGCCGCATCTGCTGGATTGGCTCAAGGAAGACGCGCCGGATATCGTGCTGCTGCAGGAACTCAAATGCATGGACGAGCAGTTCCCCCGCGAGGCGGTGGAGGAGCTGGGCTACAACCTCGCCACCCACGGGCAAAAAACCTATAACGGCGTGGCCATCCTCTCCAAATTCCCGCTGGAGGATGTGGTACGCGGCATCCCCGGCTATGACGACCCCGCCGCCCGCTACATCGAAGCGCTCGCCACCACACCGCAGGGCGTTATGCGCGTTGCATCGGTCTATGTGGTGAATGGCAGTGAAGTCGGCAGCGAGAAATATACCTATAAACTGGCCTTCCTCGATAAATTCTGCACCCATATGCAAACATTGCGCGGCTACGATGAAATACTGGTGGTCGGTGGTGATTATAACATCGCCCCCACCGACGCCGATGTGGCAAACCCGAAAGCATGGGCCGGCAGCGTGCTCACCAGCGACGAGGTACGCAACGCGTTTCGCCGCCTGTTGAATCTTGGGTTATATGACGCCGATGCAAATGGCCATCAACTTAGCTGGTGGGATTACCGCGCCGGTGCCTTCGCCAAAAATGACGGGCTGCGCATCGACCATCTGCTGCTATCGCCGCAAGCAATGGATAAGCTATCCTCCTGCCATGTCGCTATCAAAACGCGTGCGCTGGAAAAGCCTTCGGATCATGCGCCGGTGGTGGGCATTTTCAAATGATGTCATCGCGAGGCGGCGTAAGCCGACGTGGCGATCCATCTTATCTTTGCACGTCAGCAGGTCAGAAAGATGGATTGCCGCGCTGCGCTCGCAATGACAGTCAACGCCGAATCGCCCCCACCGCAAGCGCGTCGGCGCGTTCATTCTCCGGGTGGCCGTCATGGCCGCGCACCCAGTTCCAGCGCACATCGTGGCGCGATACTTCTTCTTCCAGCGCCTGCCATAAATCAACGTTTTTCACCGGTTTCTTATCCGCCGTTTTCCAACCGCGTGCTTTCCATCCCGGCAGCCACTCGGTCATCCCCTGAATCACATATTTGCTATCGGTGGTGATGTTGGCAATGCACGGCGTTTTCAGCGAACGCAGCGCCTCGATCACCGCCGTCATCTCCATGCGGTTATTGGTGGTGTCGGCCTCACCGCCGGAAATTTCTTTTTCGGTTTTTCCATAGCGCAACACCGCGCCCCAGCCGCCCGGGCCGGGATTGCCGCTGCACGCGCCGTCGGTAAAAATATCGACATGTTTTTTCATCCGCCTGCTCTATGTATTTCTGCCCTTACCCCCAACAACCGTCGGCACTCTGCATCAAGGTCATTGGCGACTTTCTCCGCCCAACTACGTTCAAGAAGCTTTTCACCGGTTAATTCTACCTTTGTGAGTGATGTACGATCCTCTGCGTCACCTCCACGAATCACTTTAAAATCTGTCATGCCTAATTCCTTCAATCTTTCATGACTATTTTCAATTATGCGACCTATATAATCGCCCAAAATGTATGGTGTATGTTTATCGCTATAAAACATTTCAGTACTAATTATTATATTTGGATTCGACAGACCAGGCGTTGATGATATGCTAATACCAAGATCGCATTGCGTCAGCCGATGTATGCGCTCAAGCAGTAATAATGCGCGCCGATTACGCTCTTCATATGCGGATTGTGAATCTTGCTCAGCACTCATGTTTTCAATTTGCGGGGGAACCAACGCTGCGATCTTCACGTAAAAACCTTTTTGATCCTCGAATGGAGCGAAAGCAGGCCCTTCATAATATCGACAATCTGCTACCTTTACATCCGGCATATCTTCACTATCGCTCGCCGCGTCAGGCCAGCTTTCCAAAATATATTTTTTTAGAGACTCCCGCAGTTCCTCTGTATCCACTCGTAATATAATATAGGGATAAAAATGCTCTTCTCCCATGTGTCTATCAGGAAAGCCTATTTTCTTCAGGGTAATCCGAGCATGGCTGTTCATGGCATGTGGCCCTGGAAAAATTCCAGCTTCGCCAGATATTCCAGCGGATCTTTCGGCGTAATTTCCGCGCCTTCCGGTGGAAAGAGCGCGTCATAGGTGCGGGTGAGCAGGAAGCGAAGCGCCGCGCCGCGCAGCAATAACGGAAGGCTCATTTCTTCTTCATGTGTGAGCGGGCGAATATCGTTATAGCCTTGCATCAGCGCGGCCACACGGTCTTTCTGCAAACGGCGGCGATCATCGAAACACCATGCATTCACACAAATGGCGAGGTCATACGCCCAGAAATCATGGCAGGCGAAATAGAAATCGATCACGCCGGAAAGTTTGCGGTCGCGATCAAAAAACACATTGTCGGGAAAGATATCAGCGTGAATCGGGCCGCTCGGCAAATCATTCGGCCAGTGCTCGCTTAAATAATTATATTCTTCGCTGATAAATTTGGTGAGGCCTTCCGAAATTTCATCGGCACGACCGTTCATCTCATCGATCATCGCCTCCCACGCCGGAAGCGACAGGCCGTTCCTGCGCGTGTGCGGAAAGCCCATGCCCGCCACATGCATTTTCGCCACCATCTGCCCCAGCTCCAGCAGATGCGCAGGCGTGATTTTGCGAGGCTCCACCCCTGCCCCTTGCAGGAAACTCACCATCAATGCGGGGCGTTCGGCAAGCGCAGAGAGCGCCCGCCCGTCACGCATTTTAATCGGCTGCGGGCAGGAAATCCCACGCGCCGAAAACCACTCCATGAGCGCGACAAAATAAGGCAGCTCCTCAATGTTGAAACGACGCTCGAAAAGCGTGAGTATGTATTGGTGAGTCGTGAGTCGTGAGTCGTGAGTCGTGAGTAAGTAGTTGGTATTCGAAACGCCTTCGGTGATGCCATTAAAACTCTCCAACGCACCGACATCATACTGCGCAAGAAACGCGGCAATATCCTCATGGGAAAGATGCGTGTAAACCGCCATGTCAGTAATATTTTCCGTCGGGACGGATATCGCATAAGCGATCCATGCAGCGCGCTACGGGCGGCGTCGCTGGCGGCGGCGGCCATTTGCATTCGAGCTTCACCGTGTTCGACACCTCGCTCACATGTTTTTCAGACGACTTATTCACCGGACGCCAGCGGCACAGGCTCAAGACCGCCGTGCAATCGCTATCCCCCGTGCAGCGACGATATTCCGCCTTGATCGCGGGCGGATCGCCCTCGAAAATCGCCTGGGTGATTTCATCGATGGGATCGGCATGCGCCGCCTGCCCCATGCACACCATCCCCCACACCAAAGCTACGACGAAGTGTCTCATACAATAAATGGGTAATCGTTCGCACGGCGCGAGTCTAGAAAAATCATCACCGCGCCTGGCCGGGATCGCCATTGCTGTTCCCCCCACCGATCCGCGCTTCATGAACTCTGTTTAGCCCGGATTCACGCCCTCCCAAATTCTCATAAATCGCCACGGCTTTCGGTTTATCAATGTCCGTTCCAAGAGTAAAAATTGCCTCACGCGTCTTACCCTGGGCAAGCACGCGCTCTATTCCTGTGTGCATCTGACGTAAATCGTCCACAACACCGCTCAGGAAATCAGGCACGTTCGGATTGTCATCACCTGCGGGAGATGTGATGGTAAAGCGGTCCGGATGATTGCTGTGCCAGGAAAACCTGACGGTTTTACCTCCATCCCCCACAACGATATTGCGAATAACCGAGTGATCGTTTTCCCGCGTAGCCGCCATCGCTACACCACCCGCTCGACCAGCATTTTCTTGATCTCGCCGATGGCGCGGGCGGGATTTAAGCCTTTCGGGCAGGTCTTCGCGCAGTTCATGATGGTGTGGCAGCGATAGAGCTTGAACGGATCGTCCAGCGCATCGAGGCGCTCACCGGCCATCTCGTCACGCGAATCAATAATCCAGCGGTAGGCGTGCAGCAAAATTGCAGGTCCCAGATAACGGTCGGAATTCCACCAGTAACTTGGGCAGCTTGTCGAGCAGCAGGCGCATAAAATGCACTCATACAGCCCATCGAGCTTGGCGCGGTCCTCCGGCGATTGCAGCCGCTCCTGATTGGCGGGCGCGACCGTGCTCGTCTGCATCCATGGCTTGATGGACTCGTATTGCGCATAAAAATGCGTCATGTCCGGCACCAGATCCTTCACCACTTTCATGTGCGGCAACGGATAAATATTCACCTCGCCCTTCACCTCATCGATCGGCTTGATGCAGGCGAGCGTGTTCGTTCCGTCGATATTCATCGCGCACGACCCGCAGATTCCCTCGCGGCAGGAACGGCGGAAGGTGAGCGTCGAATCCACCTCGTCTTTAATTTTAATCAGCGCATCGAGCACCATCGGCGCGCAACTATCCATATCCACTTCATAGCTGTCCATGCGCGGATTTTTCGGCACACCTTTTTCATCCACCTCGTCCGGGCTCCAGCGGTAGATGTTGAATTTTCTCTTCTTCACACCGGCAGCCGCAGGGAATGTCCTGCCTTTGCCGACTTTGGAGTTTTTGGGGAGTGTCAGTTCAGCCATGGTGCCTCTTGCTCAAGATAAATATCAAGGTTGGTTTTCGTTTTGTAATCGCCTTCAATGGGGATACCCTTCATTTCAGGCAATAACGGCAGGCGGTGTTTTCTTTTGTATTCTATCTCTTCCATTCCTTTTTTCAACATGGCAATGCGTTCGGGATTGGACGGATGGGTGGTGGAAACATAAATGAGCTCCGGATGTTCAATCGACAATCGCCGCCAGTAATCCAGCGCCTTGCGCATATCATACCCCGCACGCGCCGCAATATAAAGCCCTATATAATCCGCCTCCGCTTCAAAACTTTGCGAATAGGCCAACGCTCCCGCAAGCACGCCCGAATCGCGCCATTCCTTCGATCTGGTGCCGCTATATCCGCCGTCCAGATTATCCATCATCTCACCAAGGAAAAGTCCCATCTTCATGTTCTCCCTCTGCGCTTTCAAATGCCCCATCAGGTTATGGGCAAGCTCGTGCGCCATCACCATCGCCAGCTCGTCGTCATTCTCAAAAAAACGCATGATGCCGTAAGTAAAAATGATCGTGTCACCATCCGCATAGGCGTTGATCTCGTCGCCGAGTTTTAGCTTGAAATAAAAATAGCAGCGCCGCTTTAATTTGGGCAATCCCATCTCCTGGCATATCTTCGCCGCCACCGGCTCCAGCCGCTCGGCCACCGCCGCAAACCGCTTGGACATTTGCTTGCCCTTGCGCCACGGGCGCGGACGCCCACCGGTTTTCGCCACCTCGTCGAACATACGCTGCTGGGCCATTTCCTCGGCCTGTATCTCCTGCGGGCTTACTCGCGGGCCGAGCGTGGCAGGTGCGCTGCAGGCAGCAACCATCAGCAATAATACGGCTGCGCCAGCTATGCGCAACAGCCGCATGGCTAGTACACCCGCGCCTTCGGCGGCACGGGCTGCACTTCGTTGGAAAGGGTATTCAGATGCACGGGACGGTAATCAAACGAAACCTTACCGGCATCCGTTAGCCATGCATAGGTGTGTTTCATCCAGTTCACATCGTCACGGTCTTTATAATCTTCCCGCGCATGGGCGCCACGGCTTTCCTTGCGGTTATGGGCGCTGGCAATGGTGATGAGCGCCTGGCTGCGGAGGTTATCCAGCTCCAAGGCCTCCACCAGGTCGCTGTTCCAGACCAGGCTGCGATCCGTCACATTGAGCTGGCCGTAGCTCTGCCATACATCCGCCATTTTCGCCACGCCCTCACCCAGCCTTTTTTCATCGCGGAATACCGCCGCATGATTCTGCATCGTGCGCTGCATGGAACGGCGAATCTCCGAGGTTTTGAGAGAGCCGCTGGCATGGCGAATGCCATCGAAACGCGAAAGCAATTTATCGATATTGCTGCCGGACACCGGCTTGTGCGCCTGTCCCGGCTTCACCACTTCGGCAGCGCGAATGGCGGCAGCGCGGCCAAACACCACGAGATCGAGCAGCGAGTTGGAACCCAAACGATTCGCCCCATGCACCGAAACGCACGCCGCCTCACCGATCGCCATCAGGCCGGGAACGACGCTTTCCGCATCCGCGCCTTTTTTGGTGACGACTTCGCCGTGAATATTGGTGGGAATGCCGCCCATATTATAATGCACGGTCGGCAGAATCGGAATCGGCTGTTTGGTTACATCAACGCCTGCGAAAATTTTCGCCGTCTCGGAAATACCCGGCAGGCGGGCATGCAGCACCTCGGGGTCGAGGTGGTCGAGATGCAGGTAGATATGGTCCTTCTCCGGGCCAACGCCGCGGCCTTCGGCAATCTCCACCGTGATCGCACGCGACACCACATCACGCGAGGCTAAATCTTTCGCGCTCGGCGCATAGCGCTCCATGAAACGCTCGCCCTGGCTGTTTACCAGATAACCGCCCTCGCCGCGTGCGCCCTCGGTAATCAAACAACCCGCGCCGTAAATGCCGGTAGGGTGGAACTGCACGAACTCCATATCCTGCATGGGAATGCCAGCACGGATGGCCATGCCGCCGCCGTCACCCGTGCAGGTGTGCGCCGAAGTGCAAGAGAAATAGGTGCGGCCATAACCGCCGGTCGCGAGCACCACCAGATGCGCGTTGAAACGGTGCAGCGTGCCATCATCCAGATTCCACGCGAGCACGCCACGGCACACGCCTTCATCATCCATGATGAGGTCGACGCCGAAATATTCGACAAAAAACTGCGCGTTATGGCGGAGCGCCTGCGTATATAATGTGTGTAAAATCGCATGCCCGGTACGGTCTGCCGCCGCGCAGGTGCGTTGGGCCGTGCCCTTGCCGTAATGCGTCGTCATCCCGCCAAATGGGCGCTGGTAAATTTTACCTTCCGCCGTGCGCGAAAAAGGAACGCCGTAATGCTCCAGCTCAATCACCGCCTGCATGGCGTTTTTGCACATATATTCGATGGCGTCCTGGTCGCCCAGCCAGTCGGATCCCTTGATGGTGTCGTACATGTGAAACCGCCAGTCATCCTCGCCCATATTGGCCAGTGCCGCCGAAATGCCGCCTTGGGCCGCCACCGTGTGCGAGCGGGTGGGGAATACTTTGGTGATGCAGGCGGTGTTCAGGCCGCTAGAGGCCATGCCGAACGTGGCGCGCAAACCCGCGCCGCCCGCGCCGACGACGACGACATCATGATAATGGTCAATGATTTTGTAGGATTGCATAATTTACCGCTCTGCTGTTAGGCTTTTTAATTCATCCAACCCTATCGAGAAACCACTATGTAACTTTGCAGTTTCTTTCAAATTGAACATTTTCTTAAGCACCGATTCGACGGCACCTGCTCGATCAACTTGAAAAGTGATTTCCTGCGGATAACCGCTGCCCCTTACATTGGGGTGAATATCAGAAACACCCGGAACTTTTTGAAGCCTATTTTCCATATTAGACATAAAATTGTCTTGCGCAGAATGATGTGCTGAAGCGCGTATAACGATCTTATCATCATTCTGTGATTTGGTAATTTTAATAGAGTTTATATCACCTGCAGAACCACTATCCGCATCATGAAAACCTGTGTGCTCAATTTCGAACATAGGTGTCCTCGCCGCAAGATTGCGTTGTACAGTAGATGTTGAAGGAATCGGTTTCATAGTTTCATGCTCCGAAAGAAGAAAGATCAATCATATGCATGCGCAGCACGGCAACCGCACCAAGAGTGATGGCGGCAATCGCAATAAAATTATTGAGCAGCAGCAAGGCATATTTCGCAAAGGGAGCGTGCACATAATCCTCCACCACCACCTGAAAGCCGAGCTTGGCATGCCAGAAGGTCGCGATCAGCAGCAGCACCATGCCCACGCTATGCAGCGGCGAGGCGAACCAGTTGGCCACCATGCCGACATCGGGCGAAAGCATCGACCGCAACAGCGACACCACAAACCACGGCAGGAGGAATAGCAGCGCCACCGCCGTCACGCGCTGGAACCACCAGTGCGCCACCGCGCTGTGCGACGCGCCGTGGCCCCTTGCCTTGGCCAGCGGTGTTTCAAAATGGCTGTGTTTTTTGGTCATAGGCCGCTCCATGCTCCTGCCACATAGCCCCAGCTCGCCGCAGTGGCTATACCGGCGAAAATCAGCACCAGCCAGCCGGAAAGCGTGGCGTTTTTAAGCTCATAGCCCTTGCCGATATCCCAGAATAAATGGCGGATGCCGTTGGCAAGGTGGTAATAAAAAGCCAGCAGCACGCCCAGCAAAAACAGCCGTCCGCCCCACGAGGTCGCGCATTCATGCCATTTCGCATAGTGCGAGGGATAGTACGCGGCAAGCATCAGCCAGCCGACCAGCGCCAGCGCCCCGGCATAGAGGGCAAGCCCGGTCATGCGGTGCATAATCGACAATACAGAGGTGATTTGCGGCTTATAAATGCCAAGATGCGGGGAGGTCGGGCGGTGAGCATTGGCCATGGCGAAACATCCATAATGAAAATAATCTGCTTTTGTTATAGCGAGTTAGGTTGAAGAATCTAGAAGAATTTTTGATGACGAGATTGCGTTCGCCTCCATGCTGAACACAGGCTTATTAATTTTTTATTAAAAAAGAGGTAGACAATTAATCCTGAGTATACTAAATGGACTAACAAATTAAGTATTGGCGTCGATGGTGAAGTAGAAACTTGAGGCGTCGCCTGCCCAACCCGTAACCAACATAGCGAAGGACAAAACAATATGAAATCGATCACAAAATATACCGCAGCACTTTATTTCAGCGCCGCATCCGCCGCTTTTGCTGCTCCTAACCAGCAGTTCCTTTTCCAAACCCCGGCAGCGGGCCTCGCTCCGATCTCCAACTTGACGCAAGGCAGCGGCGGCGGCACCGACCAATATGCGTATATCTCGCAGGTCGGTAACAACACGCTGGTTGGCGTACAGGTCGGCACCGGCACGAAACTGGGCGTCATTCAGGAAAACTCGACGGGCGGGCCCGCCAACACCATCGGCTACACCGGCCGTGGCAACTCTGATGCCACCATTTACCAGCGCGCTGCCAACGGCAACTTCACGGCTTCCGGCTCGTCGGGCAACGCCGCAAACGTTGACCTGGTAGGTACCGTTCCCGGCAAAAACAATCACAAGCTGTTCATCGACCAGATCGGCTTTAACAACAAAGCCATCGTCTATTCGACGGAGACCGTAGGTCAATCCGCCGCGAGCGATAACATCCGCGTGACACAGTTCAGCCCGAACGCCAACAGCGGCAACCAGTTCCAGTACGTGTCATCTAACCACAGCAATATTAACGTCCTGCAAAAAGGCGGCAACAAAGCGAGCTTCTCGGTTACCGGCGGCGGACAAAGCCTCAACCTGACGCAGAACAACACCGCCAACGATGCGTCGCAAGCCAACATCGTCAACGCCACCATCATCGGCGCGGGCCTTGACTGGACGCAGGACGGAACGAACAACTACCTTGAACTGAACATGCGCGGCACCACCTCGAATTTTGGCCTGTTCGGCTGGCAGGTTGGTGATCGCAACGAGGCAAGGCTGGTGCAGAGCGGAGCTTATCTGGATGCGGCCGTCGGCCCCAACCAGATATATCAGATCGGCAGCAGCAATACCACAACCGCACGCCAGGACAACTCGCATAACTCGCAGTTCGTCTCGTATCAGAACGGTATCGGCAACAGCGCATCGGTTACCCAGGCGAGCAACAGCAACAGCGCACTGGTGCAACAGATCGGTAACAACAACCGCGGCACGATTTCCCAAACCGGCACTGGCGGCTTGGCAAGAATCATCCAGAACGGTAACGGCAAAGTGGCCACCATCACCCAGACGGGCGCTGGCGAAAACATCACGATTGTCCAATAAGCGATCGTGTTGAGAATAAAAAGGGCTGCCTTCGGGCGGCCCTTTTTTTATATCGGTGGAATCTCCGTCAGCCTCGCCGACGGCACCTGAAGCGCCGCCGCCGCCAGCTGCATGGCGATGCGCCCGGCACGGTCAATATCCGCCGCATCGGTGAGCAGCCCATATAAAAATCCGGCGAACGCGGCATCGCCCGCGCCGAGCGTATTTTTGATCTGCGCGGCGGGCACCGCCTCCGCCGCCACCGAATGCATCGCGCTGGAAGAAACGATGGTCGCGCCGCGCACGCCATCGGTAATGAAGGCAATCTGCCCACCCGATAATTGCGATTGCAACATTTTCAACGCCGTCTGCGTATCGCTTGCGGCAAACATCCGCTTAAGCTCATCGGCATTGGCCAGCACCACCTGCGCCTGCGGAATGAGGGCGCGCACCGCCTCGTTATATTGCCTGCCGGATTGCGAGTGGGTCGGCAGCGACAGCCAGAGTTTCCTGCCGCACCCGACCAACGCCTGCGCAAAATCGCCGCCATATTTCTGCCAGAGCGAACCGGGCAGGAACAAAATATCGTAATCATCCGGCAGGTTTTTTGCGGCAAAGGCGGCGAGTATTTTCTCCCGCGAATTACCGCCATAACCGAGAATGGAGCGCTCCCCCTGTTCGTTCACCAGCACGAACGAGGTGGCCGTCTGCACATCGGGAAATGGCGCCGTTTGCGGCAGCAGATGAAGCCCGTCACGCGCCAGCGATTCGGCAATGACGCGGCCTGCCGCATCCTCGCCGTATGCCGCGATGAAATCGACCTGTAGCGAATCGCCCATCAGTTTTTTCAGCGCTGAAAGCGTGTTCGCCGCCGACCCGCCCGCGACATATTCCCCGCGCCCGGCAATCGCTTTTTCCCACGCATGGAACTCTTCCGGCGTCAGCGGCGATTTACTGCCCAGCGCAATCGGATGCTCCGGATGTGCGCGGTTATACCCGGCGATGAGCGGCCGCAAATCAGCATTTCCGGCGAGCGGCAGGATCACGTCGCAAATCAGCAAATCGCTGCTTAAAATGCGAACGGCCATTACGCCTGCTGCACTTTGCCATGCCGTAGCTTCAGCACGGGATAATCGAACTTGCCGATGAGGGTTTCATCATGCGTGGCGAACAAAATGGTCGTGCCCCACTGGTTCAGCGCCTCGAACAGATACATGAATTTCACCGCAAGCTCGGAATCGAGATTGCCGGTCGGTTCATCGGCAAGCAGGATATCAGGCTTGTTGATAACGGCCCGCGCAATCGCCACCCGCTGCTTCTGCCCGCCGGAGAGCACACGCGGTTTATCATCGTAATACTGGCTGAGCTCAACCCATTCCAGCAGCTCGCGCACCTTGGGCTCCATCTCGGCGCTGCGCTCACCGGCGATTTTCAGTGGCAGCGCGACGTTCTCCGCCACCGTCAGATGCTCCAGCAAACCGTAATCCTGCTGCACGATGCCGATACGGCGGCGATAGCCCGGCAGCAACTCGCGACCCAGGAAAGTGACGTCTTCGCCGAACATGCGCAGATTGCCACGCGCCGCACGCAGCCGCAGCGACAAGAGCGCCAGCAGCGTACTTTTCCCCGCCCCGCTCGCCCCGGTCAGGAAATGAAACGAACCGGGCAACAGCCGAAACGAGACGTCCTTCAGCACCGGCGCTTCCGGCGTGTATTCCACCGCCACATGTTCGAGGCTAATCATGGTAAACCATCTTGTCGTTATTCGACGAGCATGCTACATACAATCTATGATTTTGCAATGCCCCGCTTGTAACGCAAGATATGCCGTTCCCGATCATGCGATCGGCGCAAACGGACGGACGGTGCGTTGCGTAAAATGCGCGCATCAATGGTTTCAGGCAGGCGTGCAGGCCGAAAATATTGCGGCGCTCGAAGCATTGCTCAAAGCGCCGGAACAGCCGGTCGCCAAACCGATTCCCAAAAGCTCGAATGTTCCGGCGGCGAAGAAGCATCCGTCTTCCGTGTTAAAAGGCGCGCTGGCCGCGTCGTTCGTGCTGGCGCTCGTGGCCACGTTATTTTCCCAAAAACCGGGATGGTTCGGGTTCGCCCCCACGCATGACCTCGTGCTTTCCGATCTCTCGCTGGCCAAGCAGGAGGTGGAGCGCGGCATGGAATATGCGGTAAGCGGCAAGCTGAAAAACGCTAGCAAGAGTGCGCAGAAACCGCCGGTCATCCGCATCACGCTGGTGGATAAGGAAGGCGCGCCCATGCAATACTGGCAACCGAGCACACCGGAGGTCATCGATGCCGGGGCCGACCTGCCCTTCACCTTCGGGCCGCTCAAAACAAAATTCACCACCGGCGACCGGCTGGTAGTGGAAATCGGCAGCCCGCTCGAACTTTCCATGAGGCGCAAGCCATGAAACCGCATCATATCGAGCTGCTGATTCCGTCGGAACAGGTGGCGGCACGCATCTCGACCATGGCCAACGAAATCACCCGCGCGCTGCCGAAAGATTTGATGGTGATCGCGCTCTTACGCGGCAGCTTCGTGTTCACCGCCGATCTGATCCGCGCCTTTTACGCCAGCGGCACCACGCCGCAGGTCGATTTCATGACGCTGGAAAGCTACGGCAGCGGCATCAGCTCCAGCGGACGGGTGACGGTGATCCGCGACATCACGGAAAATGTCGAGGGCCGCGACGTGCTGCTGGTTGATGATATCCTCGAATCGGGCCGCACACTGGCCTTCGCCAAAAAACTGATCAAGGAGCGCAAGCCGCGCTCGGTGAATATCGCGGTGATGCTGGAAAAACCCGGCAAGCGAAAAGTGGAAATCGACGCCGATTTCGTCGGCTTCGCCATTGGCGATAAATTCGTGGTGGGGATGGGGCTGGATTACGCCAATTTCTACCGCGAGCTGCCCTATATCGGCGCGGTAGCGTTCGACGACTAACCCGCGAGAAGCTGCACCAGCGCCGCCGGCAGGCGGTTGGTCTGGGCGGCGATGGAGAGCTGGGCGTTGCGCTGCACCTGCGCCTGTTGCGACTCGGTGGCCGCCTCCAGGAAATCCGCATCCGACAGCAGCGCCCGCGCCGCTTCCTGATTGATAATCGCCGAATCGATCGACGCCGCCGCAAAGTTCAAGGTCTGCTGGAACGCACCGACACTCGCACGCGCCACCGAGATGGTGTTTTGCGCGGTGCCAAGCAGTGACAGCGCCTGGGACGCAGCATCCGCCGACAACACATTCGGCGACGTGCCGCCGAATAATACCTTGCTCGAAAGATCCTCGATCTCAAGCGCGTTATCGCCGCTTTCATCTTCGCTCTTCAACAGGTTGCTGAGCGAGAGTTTGTTATCGCCCGCAAGCGTGCCGTCCAGCAGGTTCTTACCATTAAATTGCGTGTTCGCCACCTGGCGGTCAAGCTCACCGATGAGCGACTGGAATTCTTCGTTCAGCGCCACGCGCTGCTCGTCATTCAACGCGCCGTTGCTCGATTGCAATGCGATTTCCTGCAGCCGTCCGACAATCGCCTGCGACTGGCTGAGCGCACCATCGGCCACCTGCGTCAGGCTCGATGCCTGGGCAAGGCTTTGCGACACCTGCTTGAGGCCCGCCACTTCCGATTGCAGCTGGCTGGCGACCGCAACATCGGCCACGTCCTGCGTTTTCCTGCCGGAGACAAGGCTCGCGATCGCGGCCTGAAGTTTTTCGTCCGTTTTCCTGATATTGCTTTGCTGCTGAAGACCAGCAACGCTCGAAACGATTCCAATGGGCATAGCGTCCTCCTGACACATTCTAAGAAAATCAAGTGTCCACGTTCCCCCGTAGGCACTAGGCGTATTACATCACTGTTGATCCTAGCACGCAAGGGTTAAGAACACATTAAGAAGGCCATAAAAACAGGAGAATTTCAGGGCAGCCCCACCAAATTCCTTGCAAATTCAGAGGCTTGGAAATCCTGCAAATCGTCAATCGATTCGCCGACCCCGATGGCGTGGAGGGGAATTTGGAACTGTTTGGCGAGCGCGACGATGACACCGCCCTTCGCCGTGCCGTCGAGCTTGGTCACAATCAGGCCGTCGACCTGCACCATTTCCTTAAATGCCGCAAGCTGCGAAATCGCATTCTGCCCGGTCGTCGCATCCAGCACCATCAGCACATGGTGCGGCGCCGCCTCGTCAATTTTTTTCAGCACCTTGGAAATTTTCTGCAGCTCGGCCATGAGGTTCGCCTTGTTGTGCAGCCGCCCCGCCGTGTCGATGAGCAGCACATCCGCGCCTTCCGCTTTGGCTTTTTCATAGGCGGCAAACGCCACGCTCGCCGGGTCGGCTTCATGCGCGCCCGTAATCACCGGAAGTTCCGAACGCCTGCCCCATTCCTGCAACTGCTCTACCGCGGCGGCGCGAAACGTATCGGCGGCGGCGAGCATCACCTTTTTTCCCTCCGCTTTGAATTTGCTGGCGAGTTTTCCGATCGTGGTGGTTTTGCCGTTGCCGTTCACGCCGACCACCATAATCACCGTCGGTTTGGCAGCGGAAAGAAGCGCGGCGGGCGATGACGATCGCAACATCCCGGCGATTTTTTCCGCGAGCACCGCCCTCACCTCCTCCAGCGACAGCTCCTTGCCGAGGCGCTCCTTGCCGAGCGCCGCCGTGATTTCGGCGGCTACGGCAGCACCCATATCGGCAGTGATGAGCAGCTCCTCCAGCGCCTCCAGCATCGCCGCATCGAGCTTCCGCTTGGTAAAAATCGCGCTCACCCCCTCGGTGATTTTATTTGAGGATTTGGAAAGGCCGGATTTGAGGCGGGAGAGGAGGTTCATAATGCTTTGTCATTCCCGCGAAGGCGGGAATCCAGTTCTTGCTGGCTAAACACCCGACCCCGCAACAAGTGCGGGGTGACAGCATCTATCTCAGCAGACACCATGCTGCCTACCTCGCACTCCGCATCCACCTCCACCATCGCAAAACCTTCACTGCGGCCAAGGCGTGGTTTTTCCATCACGATGCACTCGGTTTTGCCGATGCGCGATTGCAGATATTTTTCCAGTTGCTTTTCCCCGGCGGCGCGGAGGCGGGCGGCGCGCTCTTTGCGGATGGCAAGCGGCACTTGCGGCATTTTGGCGGCGGGTGTGCCGCTGCGCGCCGAGTAGGGGAACACGTGCAAATAGGTAAGCCCCACCTCCTCCACCAGCCGCAGGGTATTTTCAAACATCTCGTCCGTCTCGGTAGGGAATCCCGCAATAATATCCGCCCCGAACACCACCTCAGGCCGCGCCTTTTTCACCCGCTCACAAAACTCGACAATATCGGCGCGGTTATGCCGCCGTTTCATGCGCTTTAAAATCATATCGTCACCCGCCTGCAGGCTGATATGAATATGCGGCATGAGGCGCGGCTCGTTTTTAATCAGCGCAAATAAATCCGCATCCACCTCCACCGCGTCAATGGAAGAAAGCCGCAGGCGCGGAAGCTCCGGCACCAACGCCAGCAGCCGCTTCATCATTTGCCCCAGGCTGGGTGCGCCCGGCAAATCCTTGCCGTAGTCTGAAACATCCACCCCGGTCAGCACCACCTCGTTATAGCCCGCCGCCGCCAGCGAACGCACCTGTGACACCACCTCACCCATCGGCACGCTGCGCGAATTGCCGCGGCCATAGGGAATGATGCAGAAGGTGCAACGGTGGTCGCAGCCGTTTTGCACCTGCACGAAGGCCCGCGCCTTGCCCTCGAACGACGCCACCATGTGCGAGGCGGTCTCTTTCACCGACATGATGTCGTTGACAAAAATCTTTGAAGTGTCCCCGACAAAATCTACTGACTGCGTTTCTCCGTCATTGCGACCCCGCACTTGTTGCGGGGGAAGCAATCCATCTTTTTTGTTTTCAATCTGGATTGCCGCGTCGCCTTCGGCTCCTCGCAATGACGAATAAATATTTTTCTGTAATTTCTCCTCATTGCCGAGCACCACGTCCACCTCGCCCATCGCCGCATAGGTTTCGGGGTGGATCTGCGCCGCGCATCCGGTGACGATGATTTTCGCTTCCGGCGATTCTTTCCGCGCCTTGCGGATGGCCTGGCGAAGCTGCCGCTCGGCCTCTGCCGTCACCGCGCAGCCATTGAAAATAAGCGCATTGGCAAGCCCGGCACTGGCCGCCTGCTGCTTAATCACTTCGCCTTCATAAATATTGAGGCGGCAGCCAAAGTTGATGACGTCCACGGTCATGCCACACTCCACGGAGCGAAGCGACTAGCGCCATTGAGGCGCGCAGCCCACGCGGCGCCAAAGAAGAAAATAAAAATCACATTTTTTATTTTCTTCTGAGCGTATTTCAGAAAATCAGACATTTATTATGCCATCAAATTCGCGGATGATTTCACCGCCGAGCAAAACATGGTCGTCGCCCTGCCAACTTACCTGCAATATGCCGCCGGGAAAACCGACGCCGGCTTTCCTGATATCGCCGATCAACCCGAGGCGCGAGGCCGCCACCAGCGTCGCGCATGCCGCGGTGCCGCAGGCTTTGGTCATGCCTGCGCCGCGCTCCCAGACCTTCGCTTCAATCGCCGCCGCCGCACTGCCCGCAAGTGTCGGATGGATTTTGGCGAAGGTCACGTTCACCCCTTCGGGAAAGAGGTTCTGGTCGTCTTCCATCGCCTTGCCGACGCGGGCGACATCCTCGTCGGCAGGCAATTGCTCCATGAAAAAGATGGCGTGCGGATTACCCATGCTGACGCAACAGGCCTCGCTGGCACCCGCAAGCCCGGTCGCAACCGGCAAACGCAGCGTATCGGCTTTGATCGCCAGCGGGATTTCATTCCACAATAATCGCGGCAGCCCCATATCGACGAGCGTGTATTCCCGCCCCGCCTGCACCGCTTTTTTAATGCCGCGCAGAATGCCGACATTGGTCTGGATGGTGACCGGCAAGCGGCCCAGCTCTTTTTCCAACAGGTCGGCGACACAGCGCGTGGCATTGCCGCAGGCATCGACCTCGCCGCCATTGGCATTGTAAATCCGCATGAACACATCGGCTTCGGAAGACGGCTCCAGCATAATCACCTGGTCGCAGCCCTGCGTGACGGCGTTATCGCGCCGCGCAATCGCCCGCACCTGCTCGAAGTTTAGTATCTCCGGGTTTTTACGCGCATCGAGCACGACAAAGTCATTCCCGGCACCGTTCATCTTGATAAAAGGAAATTTCATAGGCGGAGATTCTAGCGCAAAGCCGCAGCAGGTAAAGGGTTTTTAGCGGTCTGACGCCGACAACCCATAGGCGCGGTAAAACCCGTCAATCGCGCCGCTGGCAACCAGTTTCCGCATACCGGCATCGAACTGCGCCGCCAACCCCCTGGAAGCCGGCAACGCCGGTGAAAACGCCAGATAGACCGGCGCCTGCGGCGAACTTCCAGCCCATTCGATCCTGTCTTCCAGGCCCATTTTGGCGATGGTGTATTCCATCACCGGCCGCGTTTCGACAATCGCATCAATCACACGGCTTTGCAGTTTGCGGATATTTTCAATCAGCGCATCGTTGCCGCTGGCTTCCTGTATCAACTGCAGGTTCTGCCGGTTATTGCGGATATATTCGGTGATCGCCGGGCCATAACCGTAATCGGCAATCACGCCGAGCTTTCTGGCCTTGAGCGTATGCACACCCTGGAAGCGCCAGCTATTACCCTTCTGCACATAAAAATTATCAGTGATGGTATAGACCGATTGCTGCGGGAAAACGAGCGTCGCGTCGTCGAAACGGCTGGCGCCGATCACCGCATCAACGCGCCCGGCGCGCACCTGCTCCAGCGCTTGGCTCCACGGCATCACCCGGTAGTCGATCCTATAGCCAAGCGGCTCGAAGATCGCCTTGGCCAGATCGATACCCACACCCAATCTTCTTTCCGGCGGCGCGCAGTTGATCGGGCACCAGTTATCGGCGGCAATAATAATAGTCGGTCCGCCGACTTTCGCCGGCCACGCCGCCGCCATGACGATAAATCCGGCAAGAAAAATGAAAATAAAGCGCGAATATTGCATCGCAACACTCTACCACCGAGCGAAAATGCAAGCCACCGTTTTTTCACCTTAATTCGTTTCGGATTCGAAATGAAAACCTCTGTAATCCGCTCTCACAGTCAGTTTTGCTGCGTTGCAGCGGTCGATTTTTATTGCAAAATCACGCTAAATGCGATAGAGTGAAAACATGGTAGAAATTCTTTCTGCCACATTGAAGAAGGGAGAGGTTAACGCTATGTTTCACAAGATCGCATTACTGCTGGTGATTCTCGGCGCGACGAATGTTGGTATGACTTCGTGGCTGCATGTGGATGTCATTGGTACGCTGTTTGGGCCAATCAGCCCGATGGTGAATGTGCTGGTGGGCTTATCAGGCGTGTATATGTTGCTTACTACCTATACCACGCTGATCAAAAAACCGGCTTAATGGTATAACGCACATCAACATATAAACAACCGACTCCCGCCCTCCCCAATAAGGGGGGCGGGTTTCTTTTTTTGGGCTTCCGCGATTTGCTCCTACAAATCGCATGAGGCAAGCTCAAGGCTGGTTCGCGCTACTGCGCTCTCATAACAAAAAGCGCATTAACCACATTTCTGCAATTTTCGGCAAAAAACCGGCAAAAAAATGCGCCGTTCGTAAAGAACTTTACGAAGTGTTGACCCTTTCTGCACAAGGCAGCACTAGGCTTCCTTCTTTCGCAACCCAACGAAAGGAGTCTTATGTTTTTTCGCCGACCGCCGCTGCACTCGATCGACACCTCGCGTGAGATGATCAACCATGCCATGCATATCGCCTATGGCTACAAGCATAATAAACAATATATGCCGACCGAAGATGAAATCGAGAAGTTCGAGCTGTTCGAGAAAGAGTTATGGAAACATTACTGCACGGCGCGTTACATATTGCGGTCGATGAACCAGCGGCTTTACGGCAAGCCGGAAAAAACCGGAAACTGGCCTAAGACAGAGTCGGCACCAGATCCAAACACGGATAAGACGGACGAAAACCCGGAGGAATAGTGGCCTATTCGAAATAGCCGGAAGGCTGCATGTCGTAGCGCTGCATGAATTCTTCGAAATCGCACGACTCGGTATTGCCGGGTATATGGCAGGCTTCCTCGGCGATCCGTGCGACGTCGCGCACATGCGCCAGATCGATGATCTCGGCGCTTTGTTGCCTGGTTTCGGTGTGGTGCTGTATTTTTCGAGCGGTATTATCGCGCATAACGACCTCCCTGTTTTTATTATGATTGGCGTTCGTTGTAGCACAAAAACCGACATTATTCCAGCGGAATCTGACGCAAAAAAAGCCCCGAATCGGGACGATTGCGGGGCTTTTTTCGGAAAGTTCGCCGAAGTTGGGCGAAGTTGGCCAGAGCTGACAAAAATCAGGCGTTTTTCTTCGCCTGGATTTCTTTGCGGCGGGCATCGGCCAATTTTTTTATTTCCATCAGGGCCGCGCGAGCGCGCGTGCCAGCGGACGCATTGCCGCCTTCAAATTTTGCGTCTTCCATCTGGAAGGTTTCGACGAGTTCAGCAATTTTCGCGCTGGTCTTGGACATAGGATTCTCCTGCGTTTGTTAGTTGAAAAAAAATTAGCGGGAAAAGAGGTAGCAAGGAGGAATGTGTGTGGCAAGAAAGAAATTAGGGAAAAGTACCGCGCACATCCAGCTCCGGCAAGAAACCGCGCACATGAATGCCTGCCAGATCGGCATGTTTACTGGCGTGCTGGATGTCCAAACCAACGACACGACCTTCCGCATTGTAATCAAGAATAATATTCTCCGACACTTCTTCGGATTCCACGCTGCCGCCAGGTGCCAGCGTGATATAGAGTGAATCGGTCGTTTTATCGTAGTCAAACTGCATGTCAGTGCCTCTTGCGTGTAAATGCGCTGTCGAAGAAAGCATTATGCACCATTTCACCTTCAAATACAACTCTCAGATATTTCTGATGTTCTGAAATGTAGATATAATGCCGTTTGCGACCATCTGGCTGTGTTTCCACATGAAATGGCGTTTC
Source organism: Alphaproteobacteria bacterium (assembly GCA_033763575.1). Taxonomy (GTDB): domain Bacteria; phylum Pseudomonadota; class Alphaproteobacteria; order Rickettsiales; family SXRF01; genus JANRKF01. Next base: position 134,053 of record JANRKF010000033.1, read on the forward strand.
CCGCGCCATTTCCAGCCATTCATCCCTTAAATATGGGCGATCATTGCGACGACGGTCAAAATAAAGCGTGGTCTTCATTGAAAATGGGTATCAGGCAGAATGGCGAGTGGTCAAGGAGCAATTACTTCAGATCACTTATGCGCCTTATAAAATCAAACCGCAGCTCGTTATTAACAGCCAAAATATTATCTATCTCCCATACAGCAATATAACCAATACGTTCAAAGTTTCTATTTTCTGACCAACGATCTTTGGTAAGAATGGCCCGCTTTTTATTTTTGAGAGCATCAACAAGTTCATCCCACTGCCTTATTCCTAGCTTAATACCTTCATCAAGATAGTAGGGCTTTCCATTATTCCAATGATACCATTCTTCGTGTACGCAAGGTAAATACTCCCCACCCACCACCGCAAACCATGAACCCCTCTTACCTTTAGCTTTTACCATGTTTTGGAACTTACCGAAAGTAATGCAAAACAGCGCATAGTAAAATAAAAGCTATTACAGTTATAGCGATCCCTATATATGCCAACAACTCGCGGATAGCACCCAATCTTTCATAAATCTGATATAATGTGCGTTGTTGCACCCTACGCATATCCTCATGTTCATCCATGTTTCCCTCCATGAATAATCATCACCCATTGCTTCTGATTCCGCAAGACAAAAAAGCCCCACACTCGCTAGAGTATGGGGCTTTTTCAATTCCGGTGATAGCATTTAAGCGCAGATGACGAAGCGTGATGTAAGAGTAAGATTGTTTAGCGACAGAGGTTTGGAATAATTCCAAACATACGCAATAAACATCTTCCTTAGAAAGGAGGTAATCCAGCCGCACCTTCCGATACGGCTACCTTGTTACGACTTCACCCCAGTCACTGACCCTACCGTGGACGCTTGCTTCCCGAAGGTTAGCACGGCGGCTTAAGGTAGAACCAACTCCCATGGTGTGACGGGCGGTGTGTACAAGACCCGGGAACGTATTCACCGTAGCATGCTGATCTACGATTACTAGCGATTCCAATTTCATGCACTCGAGTTGCAGAGTGCAATCCAAACTGAGGCAGCTTTTGGGGATTCGCGCACCCTCGCGGGTTAGCTGCCCATTGTCACTGCCATTGTAACACGTGTGTAGCCCAGGCCGTAAGGGCCATGCTGACTTGACATCATCCACACCTTCCTCCGGCTTATCACCGGCAGTTTCCTTAGAGTGCCCGGCATAACCCGCTGGTAACTAAGGATGAGGGTTGCGCTCGTTGCGGGACTTAACCCAACATCTCACGACACGAGCTGACGACAGCCATGCAACACCTGTCTAGCAGCAGATTGCTCCGCCCAAAGGATCTCTCCTAAGGTTCCACTAGATGTCGAGGCCTGGTAAGGTTTTTCGTGTTGCATCGAATTAAACCACATGCTCCACCGCTTGTGCGGGTCCCCGTCAATTCCTTTGAGTTTTAATCTTG
>JANRKF010000034.1:0-11938 GCA_033763575.1 Alphaproteobacteria bacterium
ATATACGCCATAATGCTGGTATTGCGTGCCGGTGCCGATGGCAAAACCGCTGCCACCTGAGATGGCGCCGCTGCCGCCGCCGATGGTGACGTCGCCGCCGCCGGTGGTGAGCGAACCGGTATAGACATAACCCGTGCCGCCATCGCCGCTGCGCGATTTAAGCGTGATACTGCTGCCGGTGATGGACGATGAATTGAAAGATACGTTAGAAGATAGATAGCCCACCAGGATATTGCCTGCGGCGGTGATGGTGACTGGTGCACTACCGCTGCTGCTGGTGCTGACGGTGCTTGTCTGAATGCTGCCGGCGCTGTTGGTAAGGGTGATGGCGGCATTGGTCGTAACCACATTACCAAGTCCGGTATTTCCGGTCGTGGCGTTCAGCGTGATCGCGCCATTGGTGGTGTAGAGGTGAGTGGTGTAAGGATTTTGGGTGCTTGCACTGCCGGTAATATTAGCCAGTCCGGTCAGGTCAATCGCCGAGTCGGTGGTCTGGATGTAGCGGTACGTCGAATACATCCCGGCGCCGGTGGCGGAAATCGTGATCGCGCCGCTATAGGTGCTGCTGCCGTTATAGCCGAGGCGGGAATAAGTGTCGTGGTGGGTAACAAGATAAATGCCATAATTACTGCTGCCGCTGCCGGCCGTGCCGGAAAGGGTGATGGCGCCGGAGCCGGTGCTGGTGATGTTATAGGTGGCATAGTTGCCGTTATCGCCATAGGAAGAGGTGGCGCCGATACCGAAGTTGTTATTGCCTGCGCTGCCGCCGGTGCCGTAAATGCTCACCGTGCCGGTGCCGCTGGTAGTCATGGAGGCCGAGCTCGCGCCATTGGCATTGAGATACACGCCGTAGTTTCTGGAGTTATTGCCGCTGCTATAAGCGCCGCCCTGGCCGTTGATGATGATGCTGCCGCCGCCGGCGCTGATGCTGCCGCGCACGTTGACGCCATATTGCGTGCCGCTGCTGCTGTTGCCCACGGCATAGCCGCTGCCCGCGCTGATGGTGCCGCTGCCGCCGCCGATGGTCACATCGCCGCCCGCGGTGGTGATGCCTGCGGTGGCCACATAGCCGGTGCTGTTGCCATCATTATCGGCTTGCAGCAGCAAATCGCCGCCAGCCAGGGTGATAGAAGCATTGAGTGTGATGTTGCGTGCGGCGGTTAAGGTGAGCGAACCGCTGCCGGTGGTGGTGATGGCGCTGGAGAGCGTGATGTCGCCCGAGCCGCCGGAGCCGTTGGTGTTGACTTCAACGTCGCCGTTTCCGTCCAGCGTCCCTTTAATGGTTGCAGCATAGGCCGCGTCAATCGTCACGTCGGTCGGGTCAAGCAACCATTTACCGCCCTTGCCGATGATGACGCTGCCGCCGTTTAAGTTCAGAGTGTGGTGACCCGAGGTCTCCACAAAACCACCGCTGCCGCCGTTTGCGCCTTTGGCTTCGATATGGCCGCCGAAATCGGTGGTATCGTCGGACCAGACGATGACGCGGCCGCCATCGCCGTCTACCGTGGCGTTGGCTAGGATAATTGTATCTTCATCGAGTGAGGTATTACGTGCGCGGCGGGTGGTGCCGGTGCCCTGGTATTCACCGCCGATGCGTACGTTACCGCCGCCTTGATTGCCATTGACGTTGAGCAGTGCGCCGATCAGGCTGATGTCCTGCCCGGCCAGCATATCGATATTGCCGCCGGTGGTTGCGCCGTCGGAAATATACGCACCGGAAGCGTAGATCGATCCGGTGTCGCCGGCATCGACGATGATATCGCCGCCTGCGCCTTCAGTGCCGGAGACATTCAGCAATGCGGTGGGGCTGGAATAATATAAGATGGCGGCGTCGATATTAATGCTGCCGCCGTTCATCAGGCCACGCGCATCGGCGGTACCGCGCATATCGATATTGTCGGAGGCAATTTCGATTGAGCCGCCGTTGCCGTTCGTACCCTCGGCGATCAGCGTGCTGCCGCTTTCGATGAGCGTATCGCGCCCGCGGCGCGTGTTGGTGACCGGATCCAGCCCGATACGGATGGTGCCGCCGGTGCGGCCTTTGACGCTCAAGCGGCTGTTGTTGCGAAGGGCGACATGGTCGGCGAAGAACACGATATCACCGCCCTGGCTGATTTCTGATTCAGAGCTGTAGGTGCCTTTTGTTTCAATAGACGCATCATCATGCGTAGCGACGATGCGGATTGTGCCGCCTTTGCCCTGTACGGCGCTGGTGGTGACGATTGAGCTTTCGTCATCGTAATAGACGCCACTGAAAGCGACGTTGATTTCACCGCCAATATCGCCGCTGGCATCCATGGTGCCGGTATGCTCGACATCATCGGCAGCGATCTCGATGCTGCCGCCCTGTTCACCGCTGTTTGTACCGCGTGCGCCGATGGTACCGCTGTTTTTTACTTTGCCTTGTCCGGCGAACAGGCGAATCATTCCGCCCTGCTGGGCAAAGCTATCGGCTTTCAGTTCTCCGGTATTGACGACGAGCGCATCGACGGCGGAGCGTGCGGCGGCGGCGCTCAGTTCAATCCTGCCGCCTTGCGCGGCGATAAGCCCGCTATTTTCGATCAATTGCTGCTGCAGGTCGCCCGTGACGATCACCTGGCTGATGCCGTCACCTGCGAAGTCCAGCGTGAACGCATCGCCGGAGGCCAGTTGCACTTTACCCAGCGTGGCGGTGATGGTGCCCTGGTTGCTGACATTCGGCGCGACGAGTCCGACAAGACCGGCGCTTGCAACGGTGATGGTGCCGGAATTGATAATCTGTGCATCGGCATCGCCCGGGACATCAAAACGCAGCGATTGGTTATTCATGAAGCGGTCATTGTCGATATCGGAACTGCTGACCACCAGGCCGTTGACATTCACCTGCGCAGTGCCGTTGAAGACAACACCTTTGGGGTTCACCAGAATGACGCGGCCATTCGCATTTAATTGTCCGCTAATCTGGCTTGGTTTGTTATCGCGTATACGGTTGAGGGCGATGGAGCTGCTGGAAGGTTGATTGAACTGGGTGGTTTCGCCATGGGCGATATCGAAGCTGCGCCAGTCGATGATTGCCTTATCGCTGGTTTGATTAACGGTGAGGGTGCTGCCGACCTGCGCGATGCTTGCGCTGCCGCCCACCACCGTACCGTCCTGCGGGTTGGCGAGCGCGAGGCCCGGAGCGGCGATCAGTCCGCATAACACCGTGGTTTGCAATAATTTATGATGGTATGTTTTCTGCATCTATCAGTAATCCCCCATGTCTTACCATTCTGGCACATATGGGTTACTTAATTACTAATAATTATGCCTTATAAGGTTAATATTTTATATAAATTAAATCGATCGCACAATAAAAAATCATTATAATTCAACGCATAAATTATATATTATTAATTTGTTTATAGAAAATTTGGTAAATATTTACTATATAAAAAATGCAGATAATATATTAAAACCCTTGCGTGACGCTCACAGCAAAAACCGGGTCCTTATTGGTCGAGCCGAGTTTCGGTGTGCCCGGCGTGTAGGTGAGCGGCAATGAGAGCGAAGCATCCAGCCGCAATGCTCGCCACTGCGCGCGCCCGCCAATACCAAAAGACGCGCCGGAAACAGTGGTGCCGAAAGCTTCGCGGTCCGACACTGCGCCAATATCGTAAAATATGTAAGGTTGCAGGTTGATGTCCTGATAATTGGTTGTGTAACGAAGTTCGGTGCTGACGGCGATGCCTTCATCGCCGCTGAGTTCCGAGGCGTTATAGGCGCGTCCGAAACTGGAGCCGCCATAACCGAACTGTTCCGACGAGAGCAACGCCGAGCTGCTTTTCTGCGCAGTGAACGCGGCGAGTAATGAAAAATGCCGGTCGATGGTTTGCAGGCGCGAGCCGTTGAGAAGTAGCTTGGTAAAATCATTTTGGCCATTGGGATTTGAAAGCAGCAGGGATCCGGGGCGTGTGGGGTTGAACAGGTTGAGGCCGTGCGACAACTGCGCGCTCAGTGTGTTTGTCCCGCCCCATTCGTCGCTCATATTATAATCGGTGATGAAATCGACGGTGCGCATGCGGTCTTCGGTAAAGTCGGCTTGTAAAATCCGCGTTTCTTGTCTGCGTATATTAAATTGCCCGGTGATGGAGAGGCTCTGGATCCGTGAGCGGATGAGGGGTTGTGTCGCGCTCAAAGACAGGCCTGCTGCGCGACTCACCACATTGAGGTCTTTCAGTAAATAACCCGGATGGGTGTAGCTGTTATTCACGCTGAGCGATAGCGCGGTGCCGCTTTTATGTATAGGCAGGGTGTATTGCAGCGCGCCGTAACGCAGCCGCGCCGGATCGTAACTGCTCGCGGTTGTTATGCTCACGCGGTCTACATCGCTTAAGAGGTGATAGGCCTCCAGGCGGGCATTGCTCTGCCACACGCCGAGATAGCGCGAGGCGAAATTATCAACGCCGATGCTTCCGGAATAATCGTTGCGATCAACAGAAAGCACCAGCCCGACCGCGCCTTCTTCGGCAGTTTCAGCAGGGAGCGGCTCCAGAGAGGCTTGCACGAACACGCCCGGTATTTCGTTCAAGCGCAGCATCACGTCTTCAAGCGTGTCTGCATTAAAAGGCTTGGATTCGGTAATCGCTGCCGCCATGCCCACCGGTATGGAATTTTGTATTTCATCGCCAATCCATCGCAACTGCGAGATATATCCTTCGGTGATGTGGATGCGGACGTTGCCGTTGTTAATATCCTGTGGCGGCAGGAATACCTGCGTGAGGATATAGCCGTCCTGGTGGTAGAGATTCCGTATGCGGTCGGCCACGCCATACACATCGGCGAGCGATACTTTCTCGCCTAGTAATTTTTTGTAAAAACGCTCCAGTTCCCTTTGCGAATAAACGGTGCTGCCTTCAACGGTGACGTCCCGTAACTGCAGAGTAATGTTCTCAGCCCCGCTCGGCACGCCAAGCGGGGTGTATTCGTCAGGAATGATGGGAGTGGATTCCGGCTGCGGCGGTGGGGTGAGTTGTTTTTCGATATTGCCTGCTTCAACCCCACGCGGGATGACCACCGACTGCGCCTGCGACAGTGAAGGGCAGGTGGAAATCAGGAGTATAATCAGTAATATCAGTCGTTTCGTGAATTTGGCCATAAAGGGCAGACACCATAGCGCTTTCAGGGTTGGAAGACAACCCCTACCCGAAAATAATAAATATTTTATGACTTAGGTGCAGAGACCCTGGGTTTTTTTCGTTTTTTTTGCGGTTTTTTTTGCTTCTGCTGCGCCCCGTAAGCATTAACGATGGATAACACCATGTCGCCGAAACGTTCCTGAAGCTCTGTGCAGCGCGTGCGGTTATGGAGTTCGACACCCTTGCGTTCGCTCATGATCAGGCCGGCTTCACGCAGCACTTTGAAATGCTGGGAGAGGGTGGATTTAGCCAGCGGCACTTCCTGCATATATTGGAAAGTCGAACAATTCTTGGCGCATTCCGCCGAGGCGAGCTGCATAAAAATCTGCACGCGCACGGGGTCGGCGAGCGCGTAGAGCACGCCCTCGACCGTCATCTCTTCTTTTTTGGGGTGATATAATGGCCTCATGACGTTCCTATTATAAACCTGCTTGACAATTAATTCAATAGTTCTATTTTCCTGAACTAATGTATTAACCAACCCAGCAGGAGTATCTTATGACTATTTCCATGTATCAAGCCTCAGTCCCCACTTTCGTCCATGGCCTCACCAACCTCTCGGTCATCCTCACCAAAGCGGCCGCGTATGCCGAAGCGAAGAAGATCGATCCGTCGGTGCTAATCAATGCCCGGCTGTATCCCGACATGTTCCCGTTTTCACGCCAGATACAAATTACCACCGACGTGGTAAAGGGCGGTGTGGCCCGCCTTGCCGGGTTGGAAGTGCCTGCTTTCCCCGATACGGAGGCGACGTTTCCTGAGTTGCAGGAACGCATCGCCAAAACCGTTGCCTTCATAAAAACCGCCACCGCCGGGCAGATCGACGGCAGCGAAGAGAAGGCGATCTCGCTCAAAGTCGGCCCGAACCAGATGAGTTTCAAAGGTCAGGACTATCTGCTGCAATTCGTGATCCCCAACTTCTATTTCCATATCAGCATCGCCTACGCTATCCTGCGCCACAATGGCCTTGATGTCGGCAAGATGGATTTCCTCGGCAAAATTCAATAATCTACACCGCAAGGAGAAATGTTATGAAGCTCGATGACAAAACGATTCTGGTAAGTGGCGCCAACCGCGGTATCGGCAAGGCCATTGTCGAAGCATTGCTCAAACAGAACGTGAAAAAAATCTACGCGACTGCGCGTAAAATCGAAGACCTGCCGAAATTCGGCGATGCGCGGGTGGTGCCGCTGGCGCTTGACATCACCAAACGCGGGCAAATCGAAAACGCCGCTTCCCAGGCGGGCGATGTTGACCTGCTCATCAATAACGCAGGCGTGCTTTCCTTCGCAGGGGTGGTCACCGGCGATCCGGCGGAGCTTGCACGCGACATGGAGGTCAATTATTTCGGCACGCTCAGCATGGTGAATGCGTTTGTACCGGTGCTGGAAAAAAATGGCGGTGGGGCGGTTGCCAACGTCATTTCCGTGGTCGGACTTGCCTCCATGGCCGGTATCGGCGGTTATTCGGCCTCGAAGGCGGCGCTTTTTTCGGCAACGCAGGCGATGCGCGCTGAACTCAAGGCCAAAAAAATAAACGTGCATGGTATTTTCCCCGGCCCGATCGATACCGACATGGCCAAGGGTTTCGAGATGGATAAAACCAGCCCGCAAACCACTGCCGAAAACATCGTGGCGGGCATCATCGCCGGGAAGGAAGACATTTTCCCCGATCCGATGTCGCAGCATGTCGGCGAGATGTGGGCGAAGGATCCCAAGGGCCTTGAGCGTCAATTTGCGACGATGTAGCCTGCCCGCATCAAACAGTGGAACTTACGGGCGCTTGTTGTATGATGCGCTCCGGTGGCACATATATTCGGGCGGCAATGCAGGAAGATAAGCATAGCGAATTAACGGCGCTTTTCCGCTCCGGCATGGAGGGGAACGGGGCTGCTTATAATGTTTTCCTGACGGCGATTGCGCCGCTTCTGCGCCGCGTCATCGGGCGTCGTCTCGCCTCGGCCGATATTGAGGATGTGGTGCAGGAGGTGCTGATCTCCATCCATAAAGCCCGCCATACCTATGATGGCGACCGCCCGATCATGCCGTGGATTTTATCGATCTCACGTTTTCGCATCAATGACCATTTACGCAGGCATTACGCCCAGATGCGGCACCAGACCATCGATATCGGCGAGATCGAAGCGGTGCTCTGCGATGTAACCGAAGGTGGTGATGAGCGCGAATCCCTCATAGAACTGCTGGAAGGCGTCCCTGAAAAACAACGGAAAATATTGACGATGATGCATATGGAAGGTCACACGGCAAAAGAGGTCGGCCAGCAGCTCGGCATGAATGAATCCGCTGTGAAGGTGGCGGCGCACCGGGCGATCAAGCAGATCAGGAAGAAATTCAGCCTATGACAAGTACGCAGAACCTTATTGATGATCTGAGCCGGGATGCAAAGCCCGCCGGTCCGTTGCAGCGTCCGCTGCCGATGGTTTGGCGGCTGGCGGTGCTGTTTGTGTTATATGCGCTGATCGCCCAGTGGCAGCTTGGCCTGCGGCACGATCTCGCGTTGCAGTTCGCCCGCCCGCTATTCGTTGTCGAGATCGCCCTGCTGGCTTTGGTCGCGGCATCAGGCATCGCGGCGGCGGTGCTTACCATGGCGCCCGACGCTTATCAGAAAACGAATCTATTGCGCCTGCCTTACCTGCTGTTTGCACTATTGCTTGGCATCATTATCGCTCAGCTTCCGGGCACGTCGCCGGACATACTCGCTGCGGCATCCCAGTCCCAGCATGGAGCGGAGTGCGCGCTCTGCATTGCTGCCGTTTCCATGATTCCTTCGGCGCTGATGTTCATATCGCTCCGGCGTGGCGCCAGCACCCGCCAGCTGCAATCGGGCGTTTATGCTGTGCTTGCGGCGACCGCCACGGCAGGACTCACGCTCCGGCTTGCCGAAGCTAACGACGTCATGATCCACCTTGCGGTATGGCATTACCTGCCGACGCTGCTTTTTGCCGGCGCCGGCGCACTTATCGGTAAATGGCTACTGAAGTGGTAGCAGGTTAGCCTTTGGTTCCGCCGACGAGCTTGTCGCAGAGGCCCTTGGGCACATAGACCCAGTCGATTGCAGAGCTGTCTTTTTTCGCCTGTCCGGCGCAGGAGCTGCTGCCATCTTTGGCAGCGCAATCATTTTTACCGGCTTTGGCGACGCCGTAGCATTTTTCGCGTTCCGGTTTTTTATCTTCGGCGGCGGCGCTACCGGCGGCCAACATGGCAGCAAGCACCGTGGCTGCAACTAACTGTGTATTCATGGGACACTCCTTATATTATGTGGGTCGCTGCATATTCAGCGCACCGAACATAGGGTAGCCCAGGAAACCTGTCAAAAAAAATGTTTTTGTTTTCAGGTGTAACCTTTCCATAAAACCATGCGAAGTCGGCATTAACATGCGATGGTTTTGTTCTTAACTATCACGACAGGCGATCTATTAACCATTATTTCGCTTGCGCGATGAAGTTGGCAAAATTATAACATGTCGCGCTGAACACTTAGGCGTTCGGTGTGGTAAACAACCACCAAACAACTTATTCAAGGAGATTTCCATGTCTGCTACGAACAAATTAGCTACCGCTGCTCTTGCTGGCCTTCTGACCGCTGGTCTGATGACGGCTGGTGTTGCTAACGCCGCTGGTGCCGAAAAAACCGCTTCGGCTGAACAAGCTGCTGACAAGCACGCTTGCAAAGGCCACAATGCCTGCAAAGGTAACGGCGGCTGCAAAACCGGTGATAACGGTTGCAAAGGCAAAAATTCCTGCAAAGGTAAAGGCGGCTGCGCTACCGATGGCAGCAAAGCGGCTGAGTAATCCTTTCGCGTGAATGAAGAGAAGCGGGGGATTTGCGTCCCCCGCTTTTTCTTTTAGGGTGAGGTGGTTATGCAAACGAATTCCCAGCATTTTCCGGACCTTGGGTTTGGCCTCGGCCTGCGGGTCAATCATTATCCGCATATCTTCGAGCATTGGCCGGAGGTGGGCTGGTTCGAAATTATTTCCGAAAATTTCATGGATACCGATGGCCGCCCGAAGCGCAATCTGGCGCGGATTCTGGAGCGCTATCCGGTGGTCATGCACGGCATCGCCATGTCGATCGGCACGGTCGATCCGCTCAATTCCGGCTATCTGAAAAAGCTCAAAGCGCTGATCGATTTCGTGAACCCCCCGTGGATTTCCGATCATTTATGCTGGACTGGCATCGCCCATAAAAATTCGCATGACCTGCTGCCGGTGCCCTACACCGAGGAAGCGCTCAAACACATCGTCTCGCGCATCGGACAGGTGCAGGATTTCCTTGGCCGCCCGATCGCGTTGGAAAATCCCTCCACCTATCTGGAATTCAAAACATCCCATATTCCGGAGGCCGAGTTCATCGCCGAGATGGCGAAGCAATCCGGCTGCAACCTGCTGCTCGACGTCAATAACGTCTATGTCAGCAGCTACAATCACCGCCTCGACGCCAAGGCCTATATCGATGCGCTGCCGCTCGATAAGGTCATCCAGATTCATCTCTCCGGCCATACCAATAATGGCACGCATATTATCGATACCCATGACGATCATGTGGTGGATGAGGTCTGGTCGCTGTACCGCTATGTCGTGCACAAGGCGGGCCGCACGCCGAACACCATGATCGAATGGGACGACCGCATTCCCGAGTGGGATGTGCTTTATGCCGAGCTGGGCAAAGCGAAGGCGGCGGCAAAAGATGCGGCGAATTACGCGCCGCTGCCCGATCTCGCGCAGGAACAGTCGCGCTATGTCGCGAATATTTCCGTGCCGCTGGATGAGGCGGAGCAGCGCATGCAGGATGCGATTCTGCGTGGCGCTGGCATCGACAGCAAGCCCGATGAATGGATTCGCGCCAAGGCCGAATTCGCGCCCAAAGACCAGCTCGCCGTCTATATCAACTCTTATCGTTTCCGTTTGTATGATGTGGTAGCCGAAGATTATCCGGTGCTCGAATATTATCTCGGCGAGGATGATTTCGACCGGCTCATCAAGGATTTCGTCAATACTGCGCAGTCGGAGCATTTCAATATCAGCCGCTATGCTTCGCAGTTGCCGGAATTTTTGCGCGCACATGAATTGGGCGATGATTTCGGCGTCGAGCTGGCCTTGCTGGAAGATGCCGTATCGCAACTGACCGATCCGGAAGAAACGATTCCGCTGGAGCCGAAACATTTGGAAGGCCTCACGCCGGAAGCATTGATGGGGATGGTGCTTTATCCTCGAAAGGCGCTCTCGCTATTCGCGTTCGACTATCCGGTAAATCGTTTTTATATCGAAATGAAAGAAGATAAATCGCCACCACCGCCCGCGCCGGAAAAAACTTTTGTTGCGGTGTTTCGCCATGACGATGTGGTATGGCGGATGGAGCTGGGCGAAAACGAATATCACCTGCTGCATAAATTATTTTCCGGTGTGCCGATCGGGGTTGCGCTTGAGGCGCTTCAGGTTGAGCTTTCACTGCCGGAAGACGAGCTTGCGGCCAATCTTTCCAACTGGTTTGCGCGCTGGATGCGTAACGGTTTGCTGGCCCGCCACGAATACGACGAAGACACACATCCTGAAAGGACCGCCGCATGACCGCCTCTCTTTTTCACCGCTGGCTACGTATAAAACTGCTCGCACTCAGGTTGCTTGACGCATTTGCGTTCCTGCCGGTGTTCGGCATGCGGCTGTGGATCGCCAAAATATTCTGGGATTCCGGCAACGCCAAGCTTTCCGATTGGGAAGGCACGGTCGCGCTGTTTGCCGACGAATATAAAGTGCCGGTCATTCCGCCGGAGATCGCGGCTTATATGGGCACGGCTGCCGAACTGGGTGCTCCCGTATTACTGGTGCTGGGGCTGGGTGCGCGCCTGGGTGCTGCGGTGCTCCTTGTCATGACGGCTGTCATCGAGTTCACCTATATGTCATTTCCCATCCACCAGGTGTGGGCCCTTATGCTCGCGCTGATCTTTTTCCAGGGGCCGGGTAAATTGTCGTTCGATCATTTTATCCGCCGCTATTTTTCACGCCGCTAGAACCTATTTATTCAGGTCAGGCCGATTATTGTTCGGTTCGTCCGGAACGGTTTTGAGGCCCTCGAAATCTTTGAGCTTGTCGAGGCGTTTCAGCCGTTCTTTCACGAAATAGACCATATAGCGCAGGTCGCGGTCGGGAATCGCATCGGCATTATTCTTGATTGTCTCCATGATGCCCAGCGCGTCTTCCATTTCGCCGCGTTTTTCATGCACCACTGCTGCCATCTGCTGCGCCCATATCGGCACGCTTTTATCGACCAGCGGCTTGGCCGCTTTCAACGCCAGGTCCATATCTTCCAGCTTGTATTGCGCCAGGTAAATCGATTGCAGCAGCCACCACCATTTATGCTCGATGTCGCGCACCGAATGTTCGTAGAGATAGTTCACCAGCGGGCGCACCTCCTCGTGGTGCTGCGTCTGGCTGAAATAATAGGACGCCATGGCGGGCAGCATATCGGAATTATCGTCCAGCCCGTCGAGCAGTGTGAACCAGTGATAGATGCGCTCCATGCTGTAATCGTGCAACGGGGTGAAGCGGCCATAGGTGTCGCCCGCATTCTGCATCTCAAGCGCCAACACGCGGAAATAAAACTGGTCGTCACCCATCTTGAGCGCGGCCAGCTCCTCGCGCCCCGGCACGGGGGGTACTATATCGAGCGACGGGCGAATCTCGCGCGTGGCCACCCAGAACAGCGCGTTGCATGCCAACAGCGCAAGGAGCGGGCCGTAGCCTGCGATGAATTGCTTGGGACGA
>JANRKF010000035.1:0-139352 GCA_033763575.1 Alphaproteobacteria bacterium
GGCAGTGGTCAGAGTTCAGTCAGTCAAGCTGTTGCACTGACCACCGAACTCTGACCACTTTCTTGATTAGAGTTTCTTGGCGTTTTTCTTCAGGTAATCGGCCACGCCGTCGCTATTGGCTTCCATGCCGTCGTCGCCGCGCTGCCAACCGGCCGGGCATACTTCGCCATGTTCTTCGAAGAATTGCAGCGCATCGACCATGCGCAGCGCTTCATCGACATTGCGGCCCAGCGGCAGATCGTTGATGAGTTGGTGACGCACGACGCCGTCGCCGTCGATCATGAAGGTGCCGCGCAGGGCAACCGCGCCGCCGATCAATACGTCGTAATCGCGTGCGATCGATTTGGTGAGGTCGGAGACCATCGGGAACTGAATGTTGCCGATGCCGCCTTTTTCAACCGGCGTGTTTTTCCATGCCCAGTGAGTGAAATGCGAGTCGACCGAGCAACCGATCACTTCGGTTTTGCGCAGTTTGAATTCTTTGATGCGGTTGTTAAACGCGATGATTTCCGACGGGCAAACGAAGGTGAAATCGAGCGGCCAGAAGAACAGCACGCCGATTTTGCCTTGCTTGGTCACTTTGCCGGAAGCGTCTTTTTTGATACCTAAATGGCTGTAGAGGTTGAAACTTTCTTCGAAGCTGCCATCGGGCATCACTGCTTTTGCGGTGAAATCCGGGGCGGTTTTGCCAACAAGTACGCTCATAATCGGTCTCCATGATTTGGGGGGTTACGAAGTCAAAGAATTGCTTTATATATAGGCGCGTGCAAACAATCTTCAAGTGGTGATTATGCAATTTCGTAAACTGGAACTACTGCCGACGCTTTTTTTTATCGCCTCCTTCGTGGTGCTGTGCGCGCTCGGCACGTGGCAGTTGCAGAGGCTGGCATGGAAAGAATCGATCATCGCCGCGTCCGAAGCCAGGCGGCACCTTCCCATCCTTGCCGGATTGCCGGAAGATACCGGCGATCTGGTGTACCGCAAGGCCGCGCTCACCGGACGTTTTCTTTATGACCATACGATTCACCTGATTGGCCGCCAGCAGGGAATGAATGTCGGTTATTATATGGTGACGCCGTTTGCGCTCGACGATGACGGGCGTGTCATTCTGGTCAATCGCGGCTTTTCGCCCCTGGGTAAGGAAACCAAGCCTGCGGGGCTGGTGACGGTTTCGGGGGTATTCCGCCCGCTGCGCCAGAAGCGTTATTTCGCGCCGGAAAATGTCCCGGAAAAAAACATCTGGACCTATGAAGACCTTGATAAAATAGGCGAGATGGTGGGTCAAAGGCCGCTTCCGCTGGTGCTGGAGGTGATTGGCCAGCAGGAAAAAAATGTGTTCCCGATTCCCGATGATGGAAAAATCATTTTCCAGAACAATCATTTGGGTTATGCGATTACCTGGTTCGCCCTTGCCGTCACCAGTGTGGTGATGTTCGGCGCGTATTACCGGAAGAAGTAAGCGATGCGTTATATTTCCACACGCGGGGCTGCGCCCGCACTCAATTTTGAAGAAGTCGTGCTGGCCGGGCTTGCCAGCGACGGCGGACTGTATGTGCCCGAAAGCATCCCGCAGCTCTCTATGCCGGAAATTGCGGCGATGCGCGGGCTCTCCTACCCCGATCTTGCCTATAACATCATCTCGCGCTTTACCGGCGAAACGATTGACGCGGGCGCGCTCTCGCAGATTATTGCCGATGCGTATGGCGAGTTTCGCCATGAAGCGATCGCGCCGCTGAAGCAGCTTGATGCGCATACTTATTTATTGGAACTGTTCCACGGGCCGACGCTCGCGTTCAAGGATTTCGCGCTGCAATTCCTTGGCCGGTTGCTCGGCCATATTCTGGAGAAGAAACAACAGAAGGTGGTGGTGATCGGTGCAACCTCCGGCGACACCGGTTCGGCGGCAATCGTCGGCTGCGCCGGGCGCGGCAGCATGGATATTGTGATACTCTATCCGAAGGGCCGGGTGTCGGACGTGCAGCGGCGGCAGATGACGACGGTGGCCGATAAAAACGTGCATAACCTCGCGGTCGACGGCACGTTTGATGATTGCCAGGACATGGTGAAGGCGTTGTTTAACGATGCGGCCTTCCGCGAAAAACATCACCTGACGGCGGTGAACTCCATCAACTGGGCACGCATCCTCGCGCAGGTGGTCTATTATTTTTATGCAGCGCTTTCACTCGGCGCTCCGGCGCGCACCATTTCCTTCGCGGTGCCGACGGGGAATTTCGGCGATATTTATGCCGGCTATATCGCCAAGCGCATGGGGCTTCCGATTGCGCAGCTTATCATCGCCACCAATAAAAACGATATACTTGCGCGCACGATTGCCACGGGAACCTACGGCATGAGCGGGGTATCGCCGTCGCTTTCGCCGTCCATGGATATCCAGATTTCAAGCAATTTCGAGCGGCTGCTGTTTGACCTGCATGGCCGCGACGGCGCAAAAATAAATAAGATAATGCAGGGCTTCCGCGATACGAAATCGCTCGCGCTCGAACCGGCGGCCTATGTGCAGCTCACGCGTGAATTCGCGAGCGCCTCGTGCAACGACGAGGAGACGCTTGCCACCATCAAGGCATGTTATGAGGCGACCGGCGAGCTGCTCGATCCGCATACGGCGGTGGGGCTGCAGGTGGCTGGGCGTTGCCGCGCCGACCTCGCCACGCCGGTGGTGGTGCTCGCGACCGCGCATCCGGCCAAATTTCCCGATGCGGTGAAAAAAGCGACCGGCCTCGCGCCCGCGCTGCCCGCGCATCTGGCCGATCTGTTCGAGCGCAGGGAGCGTATGCAGGACGTGGCGAATGATGTGGCGGCGGTGAAAGCGGTGATTGAAAAATTGTGACCTATCATCTCACCACTTTGAACAACGGCCTGCGCGTCGCCACCGAATTCCTGCCGGGGGTGGAGAGCGTGTCGATCGCCGTGTCGGTGGGGGTGGGAGCGCGTTACGAGTCGCTCGCCGAAAACGGCCTTTCGCATTTGCTGGAGCATATGGCGTTTAAGGGCACGGCGACGAGGAGCGCCAAAGACATCGCCGAGGCGTTCGATAATATCGGCGGGCAGCTCAACGCCTACACCTCGATGGAGATGACGGTCTATTACGCCAAGGTGCTGAAAAAAGACGCGGCGTTCGCCCTCGAAATCCTTGGCGATATCCTCCAGAATTCCACCTTCGCCGAGGAGGAATTGGCGAAGGAAAAAGACGTGATCGTGCAGGAAATCGCCATGCATCAGGATTCGCCGGAGGACCTGATCGTCGACCAGTTCGACATCACGGCGTTCCCTGACCAGCCGCTTGGGCGCTCGATCCTGGGGGCGGCGAAACAGGTGAGCGCCTACACGCGGGACGAGGTGATGGGCTATATGCGGCGGCATTATGTGCCGTCGAATATCATCGTTTCTGCGGCGGGGAATCTCGACCATGGAAAATTCGTTTCGGATGTGGAACGGTTCTTTGCGCTTGCGGGTGGAACATCTGCCCCGGCCGCGCCGGTGGCGCGTTATGCAGGCGGCGAGAAGCATGTGAAAAGCGACCACGAGCAGCTGCATGTGGCGCTTGGGTTCCCGGCGGTGAATATCCATGATCCGCGCTATTACGCGCTGCAGCTTTATGCGAGTATTTTAGGCGGCGGCATGTCGTCGCGGCTGTTTCAGGAGGTGCGCGAAAAGCGCGGGCTGGCCTATTCGGTGTATGCGATGGGCAGCGGCTATCAGGATGTCGGCCTGCTCAGTATTTACGCCGCCACCTCGCCGGAGAAAGCCACGGGACTGGTCGAGACGGTGCGTGCCGAAGTGGAAGGCATGGGCAAACAGGTAAGCGATACCGAACTGGCCCGCGCCAAAAACCAGAGCAAGGCGGAGCTGCAGATGTCACGCGAATCCTCGCAGACGGTGGCGGGCTGGATGGGGCGCCACCTGCTCATGTATGGCGAATACAAACAATTACCCGCGATCTTTGAGAAGATCGATGCGGTGACGAAAGAAGATGTGCAGGCGCTTGCAACCGTCATCGGTTCCGGTGCGCCGACCTTCGCCATGCTCGGCGAACTTTGAGGGCGTCTTGTGGCGGGCTCACACCGCTTTTAGTTTCTCATATTCTTCCGGCGTCAGTGTTTTAAGCACGGTGACGGCGTGGATTCTGGCGATTTCATCGGCGACCACCGCATGCACAGTGCGCGAGCGGTCGACGCGGCTCATGCCCGCGAATTTTTCCGAGACGACGACGATGCCCAAATGGCTTTCATCGAGGTCTTCCGGCAAATGCCCGGCATGCTTGTTGCTGTCATTGATGATGCGCAGGAATGTGGGCGAGAAATGGCGCGCAAGTTTTTCTTCCATCTGTTTGGCGATCGACATGGTTTCTCCTTATTTACTCCCTCCCCAATAGGGGGAGGGTTGGGGTGGGGGCATCCACGGGAGACGGAGCCATTATGCCCCCCTCCCGGCCTCCCCCCTACTGGGGGAGGGGTAGGTTTCCTGCGCGGCGGCGAGCGCGGCGATGGCGGCGACGATGCCGTAGGCCCGGAAGTCGCATTCACGCACTGATTTCCGGTCGGTATCGCTGGTTTCCCTCTCGTCGCACATGCCGACGAATTCCATGCCGGCGGCATTCAGGTTGTTGGTGGTGTCGCGCTGGCCGTTCACCCTGTACATGCCGCCCACCGGCAGCCCGTCGATCATATACACCATCGGTTCGGCCGGTTTGCCGTCCACCGCGTCGATGGTGGGGATACCGTCCTGGATGATGACTTCGCTGACGCGCGCGCCTTCCTTGACCACCTGCATTTTGTTGCGTTCTTTTTTGTTCAGCTCGAGCATTTCGGCGCCGCTTTTCACGGTCATGATGCCCATGCCGTAAGTGCCGGAATCGGCCTTGATGAAGGCGTAAGGCTCGCCGCTGATGCCGTACTGCGCATATTTTTTGCGCGAGCGGGCGAGCATTTCATCAATCGCTTTGGCGACGCATTCGAGGCCGCTCTTTTCTTTGAAATCGATCATGCCGCAGCCATGCGAATCGGCGGCGATCAGCCATGGGTCGAGGGAAAAGCGCGTAGCAAAATGTTCCGCGAGTGTTTTATACGCGGCAAAATGCACGCTCTTGCGGCGGCGATACCAGCCCATCTGCGGCGGCGGCAGGATGGGCTGCGGCAATTCCAGAAGCGCCGGGGGAATGCCGCCGGTGCAGTCATTGTTCAAAATAAAAGCGTCGGCATCCTGTGCGTCTGCAAATGGAATCTGCGTGATCGTGCGCCCGCTGAGCGTGGCAAGCGCTGCCGGTTCGTTGTTTGCAAGGCTCGCGATGCGCGTTTCATATCCCGCCCCGATCAGAATATCGGTGAGCACGGCGAGGTTTTCGAGATAGCCTAAATTGCGCGTATGGTTTTCCGGTACGATGACCAGGCGTTTCGCCTGCGGCAGGCGCTCGCTGAGATAATGCGCGGCATAGCGCGAGGCGCGGGCGCGGGCGGCGAGCGACAAATTATTGAACCCGGCGGGATACAGGTTGGTATCGACCGGGGCGAGGCGGAAGCCGGAATGGCGCAAATCGACCGATGTATAAAAATACGGGTTCGCATGGCCGCGCTGCTCGCCGAACCAGTGTTCGATTTCGTCGCCCTGCTTTTCATAGAGTGCGCGCAACGTTTTCAGGATATCTGTCATGAGGGCCTTTTGAAATGCGGTGGCTGCGACCAGTCTCCCGCCGCCGACAACACGCAGGCAAGGGCGGCGACGGCGGCGGTATCGGCACGTAATATACGCGGTCCCATGCCAAAGCCAATGGCGAATGTGGATGATTGCAGCATGCGGTGTTCTTCGGCGGAAAACCCGCCCTCCGGGCCGATCAATATCGTCACCCCCGACTTGATCGGGGGTCTAGGGCCGCTTGCTGGGGTATCCCTTGTGATGCTGGATCCCCGCTCGGGGGCGGGGATGACGGTAAAAAGGGGTGCGCTGGCTCCCGTTTCATCGCCATAAAGCAAAAGACGGCCTGCCGGGTGGCTGCCCAGAAAATTTGCGAGGTTTTTATGCGTCGTGATGGCGGGCACATCGTGCCGCTCGCATTGTTCGGCGGCGAGGGTGGCATGGGCCTGCAGTTTTTCGATATTGACGCTTTTGACCACCGCGTGCCGGGTGAAGATCGGATGGATTTCGCGCACGCCGAGCTCGGTCGCTTTTTCCACCACCAGCTCGTTTTTGTTTTTGATGGCGGCGAAGGCCAGCCATACATCCGGGCAGGGGCGGGGGGTGGAAACCTGCGTGCCAATGACAAGCTGCACGCTGCGTTTGCCCTGGCTTTGCAAGCTGGCTTCCCATTCACCATTTTCGGCGTTGAAGGCGGTGATTTTCTCGTCGTCTTCGAGCCGCATCACATGCCGCACATAATGTGCGCGCTGTTCATCAAGCGCGATCAATGCGCCGGGCGAGAGTGTGTCGGTGATATAGAGCCGTACTACTTGTGTCATAGATGGAAACATGTAGTATTTTTATACAGGCTTGTAAAACTGAACCTATGGATAAACATACGCGCATAACCAAGGCATGGATCCCCGCCTTCGCGGGGATGGAAGTTTATTTGCGCCTGATGCGCCTGCACCAGCCGGTGGGGAGCTGGCTGCTGCTCTGGCCGTGCTGGTGGTCGGTGGCGCTTGCGGGCGGGCGCGATCCTTTCATGTACCTGCTGTTTGCGCTGGGGGCGGTGGCGATGCGCTCGGCCGGTTGCATCATCAACGATATGTTCGACCGCAGGCTCGACCGGCAGGTGGAGCGCACCAGAAACCGTCCGCTGGCAAGTGGCGCAATTGGAATGTGGCGGGCCTCGCTGCTGCTCGCATGTTTATTGCTCGTTGCGCTGTGGGTGGCGCTGCTGCTGGGCCGCGAGGTGATGCTGTGGTCGTGCGCGGCACTGCCGCTGGTGGTGGCGTATCCGCTGATGAAACGTATTACATGGTGGCCGCAGCTTTTTCTTGGGCTGACCTTTAACTGGGGCGCGCTGGTCGGCTGGGTGGCGGTACGCGGCGAGATCGCGTGGCCTGCGGTGATCTTATACGCCGCCTGTGCGTTCTGGACGCTGGGATATGACACGATCTACGCCCACCAGGATACAATCGACGATGCGAAAATCGGCGTGAAATCTACTGCATTGAGGCTAGAAAAATTCACGAAGCCTTTTGTACTGGTATGTTACGCAATATTCGCGTTGCTGTTTTTTCTGGTGGTGCAGCCTGAAAAATGGCCGTTATTTTTCATGGTCTGCATGGCGCTGCATTTGCTCTGGCAGGTCGTCGTGGTGCGGCTGGATATGCCCAGTTCCTGCAAAAAAACTTTTTCTAGTAATGCGTTAATAGGCTGGTTGCCATTTTTCGCTATTTTATTAACTTTATGATAATCATGATGTTAACGCATCTCTATCTGAGTCATTGTCCCAAATAATCCGCTGGTTGTTATGTAAAAATTAACAGTAATTTTAAGTAATATTTACCAATCCATGTCATTCTAATAAGAGTAGTAAAAGCGCTCATATTCGGGGGAATGTCAGGAGCACATGCTGAATACAGGACCGGATGACATGTCATCCAAATCATCATTGCCGGAGTCGTTACAGCCCGTCTTCAGCATCGGCGGCGGCGATTTGAGTTTGCCCGCTCCTCACTATCCGGGTTGCGATTTTTATCCCTCTGATTTTGTCAATGGGTTGGAGACCACCATTCAAAGCGTCATCCGCGAACATACCGCCGGCGCGTTGCTTTTGGTTTCCATCAGCAACCTCGCGATGATTATCAATGCGTACGGCCATGACGTGTCCGAGATCGTCGTGCATGACCTCACCAAAATTATCGCCGCCATGTTGTCCGATGGGGACATGGTGCAGCGCCTGCAGCGCGACCAGCTCGGTGTGATTGTGACCAATAACTATCCGGAAGATGTGGTGGCGCTTGCGGCGCGCATCCATAACGCGATCCTGAATTTCGGTCGCGATAATTTCTCCACCGCTTCGCTGCATATCATCGGCGCGATCGGCAGTGTGTGTTTCCCGATGGAGACGGCGAGCGCGCACGATGCGCTCGATAAAGCTTACGCCGCGGTAAACAGCATGCAGTCCATTCCGCACCGCACGTTCGATACGATGCGCTCGGAAGCCGATCAATGCCGCCAGCAGATGGGCCTGGCCAATTATTTTTACAATGCCTACAAGGAAAAACGCCTGCGCCTGGCTTATCAGTCGGTGATCGACAGCAGAACCGGCAGCATCAGCCATTATGAGGCGCTGCTGCGCATCGTGAACCATGCCGGTCAGATCAGCTCGGCGGGAGCGCTCATTCCGGTGGCCGAGAAAATGGGCATGATCGACCTGGTCGATACGATGGTGATGGAAATGGTCATCGATGAGCTGAAGCGGGCGCCGAACCTGCATCTTGCGTTCAACGTCTCGAACATGACGACGGAAAACCCGGTATGGCTCGATCATATCATGCACCTGCTCAAGGATGCGCCGGAGGTGGGGCCGCGCCTCACCGTGGAAATTACAGAGACGGCGGCGCATCGCGATTTGCGCCGGGCGGCGTATTTTGTGGCGACGCTGCAATCGATGGGGTGCCAGGTGGCGCTCGACGATTTCGGTTCCGGCTATACCAGCTTCCGCCAGTTGAAGGCGCTGTCGGTGGATACGGTCAAGATCGACGGGGCGTTCATCAAGGATATCGCGCAGAGCGCCGACAACCAGTTCTTCGTCAAGACGCTGATGCAATTCGCGCAGGGCTTCGGGTTGCAGACGGTGGCGGAATTTGTTGAAACCGGCGAGATCGCCAAGATACTCATGGATATGGGCGTCGATTATCTGCAGGGCTATTATTTCGGCAAACCGGAAAATCATCGCAGCTGGCTCAACGAAGGTGAATATAAGAAAAACTGATTCTTATTTTCTTGCATAAGCCGTCCGTGCGATTATCCTGCTTTCATGAAGCGCTGGCTCGTTTTATTTTCATTGATTGCGTCTCCTGCCCATGCGCAGGACAGTAAAGCGCTCGCTGCCTATCCGGTGGTGGCAAGCTGCCTGCTCATCGTGGTGCTGGTGCTTTTCCTGTATGATATTTCGCGGCGGAAGCAGCGTGAGAAACTTGCGCAAAGCACGCAGGCGCTGGAAGAAAAAAACCGTCAGCTGCAACATTTGCAGGCGGCGCTCGACTTGCTCCCGGTGCCTTTCTGGCAGCGTGACGAGACGATGCAGATCGTGCGGCACAACCGTGCTTACGGCGAAGCGATCGAGGGGTCGTCGTTGGTCGGCGGGAAAATTCCTGAGCTTGACAAAAAGGTGCCGGCGCAGGCCCGGCAGGCGAAGGAGGCGGGCAAAGCCGCGACCGAGCGGCGCTATGTGATTATCGGCGGTGCGCGCAAGCTCTATGATGTCACGGAAATTCCCGCGCCCGACGGCAGCATGATCGGCTATGCGCTGGATGTTTCGGAGATCGATGCGCTCAAGGAGGATCTGGCCCGGCATAATTCGGCGATGGATGATTTCTTAGAGAGCTCGGCGTCGGCGATGGCGATTTACGGCGCCGACATGCGGCTTAAATCCTTCAACTACGCTTTTGTTGCGCTGTGGAAACTCGATGAGATGTGGCTCGGCACCCACCCGACGTATGGCGAGATCCTTGAAAACCTGCGCGAGAAAAGAAAGCTTCCGGAGCAGGCGAATTTCCAGCTTTTCAAGCAGCAGCAGGTGAAGCTGTTCCGCGACCTCATCAATCCGAAAGAGGAATTTTTCTACCTGCCCGACGGCAAGGCGCTGCGCGTGCTGGCCATTCCGCATGCCCTCGGCGGCATCATGTTCGCCTATGAGGATGTGACCGATCGCCTCGCGCTGGAACGCTCCTATAACACGCTGATCGCCGTGCAGCGCGAAACGCTGGATAATTTGCATGAAGGGGTGGCAGTGTTCGGCGAAGACGGGCGGCTCAAGCTTTCCAACCCCAACTATGTGCAGCTCTGGCATATTCCTGAAGAGATGGCGAAATCCGAGCCGCATGTGCGCGACATCGTCGATAAATGCAAACCGCTCTATGTCTATGAGGAGTGGGAATCGTTCAAGCAGGATCATATCCGGCAGTTGCAGGCCCGCGAGTCGCACGCGCAGCGCCTCGAACTGGCCGACGGCACGGTGATCGACTGGCGCAAGGTGCCGCTGCCGGACGGGGCGAACCTGATTACCTATATGGATATCACCGATTCGATGCTGGTGGAAAGATCGTTACGGGAGCGAAATGAAGCGCTGCAGGAGGCCGACAAGCTGAAATCGCAGTTCCTGGCGAATGTCTCGTATGAACTGCGCTCGCCGCTCACCTCGATCGCCGGTTTTTCGGAGATGCTCAGCCAGGAATATTTCGGCACGCTTTCGGAAAAGCAGCGCGAATATGTCGAGGGCATCCACCAGTCGTCGCAGCGGCTGATGCAGCTTATCAACGATATCCTCGACCTTGCGAGCATTGAGGCCGGTTACATGCGCCTCGAAGTGGCGCCGCTCGATGTTGCTGAGCTAGTTAAATCGGTGGTGTCGCTGATTCAGGAGCGTGTGCGTGAGCATAAGCTGAAGCTGAAAGTCGAGTGCCCGGCGAAAATCGGCCAGATGATCGGCGACGAGACGCGCATCAAGCAGATCCTGTTCAACCTGCTTTCCAACGCCATCAAATATTCGGAATCCGGCGACAAGATTACGTTCGGCGCCAAGGCGTCGGATGAGGGCGAGGTGGTTATCTGGGTGCAGGACCAGGGCGCGGGGATTCCGCCGGAGGAGCAGGATGCGATTTTCGGCACGTTTTACCGTGGGCGGGTGCAGGATGCGGCGAAAAACAAATCGGCCAAGCGTTCCGGCACCGGGCTTGGGCTTTCCATCGTCAAAAGCTTCATGGAGCTGCATGGCGGGCGCATCGAGTTGCATAGCGAACCGGGCAAGGGCACGCGCTTCGAGTGTATTTTCCTGCGTGACAACCCTAAATTGATGGTCACCTGATATGTACCACGATCGTTATATCCTCACCTTATCCTGCGTCGATAGCCGCGGCATTGTCGCGGCGGTGACGACATTCCTCACCCAGCAATATGGTTTCATCATCGAGTCGGGGCAGTTCGGCGACGCATCGACTCAGCATTTTTTCATGCGCGTTGAATTTTCGCTGCAGGCCGGGGCGCCCTCGCTTAAAATGCTGCGCTCGTTGTTTGCCGAGCAGGTGGGCGCGCCGTTCGATATGCGCTGGGATATTTTCGATAAAAATAAAAAGGCCCGCGTGCTGGTGCTGGTGTCGAAGCAGGGCCATTGCCTGCATGACCTGCTCTACCGCACCGGGACGCATCAATTGCCCATCGAAATTCCGGCGATCATTTCCAACCATCCGGACATGGCCTCGCTCGCCGAGTGGCACAAGGTGCCCTACCACCAGTTTGCGGAAGGCGAAAGCAAGCCGGAGCAGGAAAAAAAGATTCTTGCGCTGGTCGAGCAGCACCATATCGATGTGGTGGTGCTGGCGCGTTATATGCAGATTTTATCGCCGGAGCTGGCGGCGAAGCTTTCGGGCCGGGCGATCAATATCCACCATTCTTTCCTGCCGAGCTTCAAGGGAGCGCGGCCTTACCATCAGGCGTTCGACCGCGGCGTGAAACTGATTGGGGCCACCGCGCATTATGTGACCGACGAGCTGGATGAAGGGCCGATTATCGAGCAGGAAGTGGCACGGGTCGACCATGCCCACACGCCGGACGACTTAGCGGCCATCGGTCGCGACATCGAATGCCAGGTGCTGACCCGCGCCCTCAAATACCATGTCGAGCACCGCGTGGTCCTGAACGGAAAAAAGACGGTGGTATTCCGCTAACCACCATTTCTGCCACAACTCCTGATGTTATAGAGCGCAGCAGCGCGAACCAGCCTTGAGCTAGCTTCATGGGGCGCGCAGCAGCGCGCACCGGAAGCACTTCAACAACTAATGCACCACGCCCGCTTCACCATCGGTTTTGACCAGCGCGGCGACGGGCGCTTTGGGCTCGCTCCACTCGATGGATTCCGGCATGCGGGTGAGGGCGTGTTTCAGCACCTCGTCCACCGTGGAAACGGGGATGATGGTCAGGTCGCGTTTCACGTTCTCCGGAATGTCCTCGAGGTCTTTGACGTTTTCTTCCGGAATCAAAACGGTGGTGATGCCGCCGCGCAGTGCCGCCAGCAGTTTTTCCTTCAGGCCGCCGATGCCGAGCACGCGGCCACGCAGCGTCACCTCGCCGGTCATGGCGACATTCTTATGCACCGGAATGCCGGTGAGCGCCGAGACGATGGCGGTGGTCATGGCGATACCGGCGCTGGGCCCGTCTTTCGGGGTGGCGCCTTCGGGCACGTGCACATGGATGTCGCGGGTCTGGAAGGTCGGCGGGATGATGCCGAAATCGAGCGAGCGCGAACGCACATAGGCGATCGCCGCCTGCACCGATTCCTGCATCACATCGCCCAGTTTCCCGGTGATCGAGGTTTTGCCTTTGCCGGGCATGGTGACGGCTTCGATGGTGAGCAAATCGCCGCCCACTTCCGTCCAGGCGAGGCCGGTGACCATGCCGACGAGGTCGCTTTTTTCCGCCTCGCCGAACATGTATTTTTTGATGCCGGCGAATTTACCGAGGTTTCCGGCGTTGATTTCGATGCCGTCCTTGGGATTCAACACGATGTCTTTCACCGTTTTGCGGGCAAGGTTGGCGATTTCGCGTTCCAGGCTGCGTACGCCCGCTTCACGGGTGTAGAAGCGGATGAGGTCGCGCAGCGCCTCGTCGGTGATGGTGATTTCGTCTTTTTTAAGCCCATGCAGTTTGACTTGTTTCGGGATCAAATGCTGTTTGGCGATATGGACTTTCTCATCCTCGGTATAGCCGGGAATGCGGATGATTTCCATACGGTCGAGCAGCGGGCGCGGGATGTTGGTGGTGTTGGCGGTGGCGATAAACATCACGTCCGACAGGTCGTAATCGACTTCGAGATAGTGGTCGTTGAAGTTTTTATTTTGTTCGGGGTCGAGCACCTCGAGCAGCGCCGAAGCCGGATCGCCGCGGTGATCGCTGCCCATTTTGTCGATCTCGTCGAGCAGCATCAGCGGGTTCGACGACTTCGCTTTTTTCATCGACTGGATGAGTTTGCCCGGCATCGAGCCGATATAGGTGCGGCGGTGGCCGCGGATTTCAGCCTCATCGCGCACGCCGCCCAGCGAGATGCGTACGAAATTGCGGTTGGTGGCGCGGGCGACCGAGCGGGCGAGCGAGGTTTTACCGACGCCTGGAGGGCCGACGATGCAGAGGATCTGGCTGCGCACCTGCTTGGTGCGTTGCTGCACTGCTAAATATTCGAGGATGCGCTCTTTGACTTTTTCCAGCCCGTAATGATCGACATCGAGGATCGCTTGCGCGCCGGGCAGGTTGCTTACGATGCGCGTCTGCTTTTTCCATGGAATCGTCATGACCCAGTCGAGATAGTTGCGGATGACCGAGGCCTCCGCCGACATCATATTCATGGTGCGGAGTTTTTTCAGCTCATGCTCGCATTTTTCTTTCGCCTCTTTCGACATGCGGATTTTTTTCATTTTGGCGAGGATTTCGCTCACCTCGTCCTTGCCGTCCTCGCCTTCGCCGAGTTCTTTCTGGATGGCTTTCATCTGCTCGTTCAGGTAATATTCGCGCTGGGTTTTTTCCATCTGGCGCTTGACGCGGCTGCGGATGCGGCGCTCGGTGTTCAGCACCGAAATCTCATTTTCCATCAGCCCGAAAATATGCTCCAGCCGCTCGGGAACGGAGAGAATCTCAAGGATTTTCTGCTTTTCGGCGATGTCGACCGCCATGTGCGCCGCGATCGTATCGGCGAGCAGGCTGGGGTTGGTGATTTTATTGATGGTGCCGAGCGTTTCCGGCTGGATTTTTTTGTTGAGCTTCACATATTGCTCGAACTGGCCGACGACTGTGCGCGATACCGCGTCGATATCGTCGCCCTGCGGGTGCTGGTCTTCGACGATTTTCGCCGCCACCTGGAAGAAATCGCCATGGCTCAGGAAATCGGTGATGCGTGCCCGCGCAATGCCCTCGACCAGCACCTTCACCGTGCCGTCGGGAAGGCGCAGCAATTGCAGGATATTGCCGATGGTGCCCATGCGGTAAATATCGGTTTCCTTGGGATCATCGACGCCACCGTTTTTCTGGGTGACGAGCAGCACCTTGCTTTCGTTTTTGACCACCTGTTCGAGTGCGCGCACAGATTTTTCGCGGCCAACGAACAGCGGCACTACCATGGAAGGGAACACGACAATATCGCGTAAGGGGAGGACGGGAAAACGGTCGGTCACGGGGGTCTGGGCCATAGGTTTCTTCGGGGGTTCTGAGTGTGTTTTGTGTCGATCTCCAATATAGGGCAGATTCCCTGAAATTACCAGTTACAAAACCGTGACATTTTGTAAGGCTTTGACTTGTAATGTAATATTTTTCATTTTTTTATCCCCTGCCGGGCACGCAGGCGGCCTGAAGAATAGGCTGGAGTCTTGGGCCGGGGCCGGGTATGACAACCATGTGCGGGTGTGGCGGAATTGGTAGACGCACCAGATTTAGGTTCTGGCGGGGCGACCCGTGGGAGTTCGAGTCTCTTCACCCGCACCATTTCTTTCTGAATGGATCATTTTCTGACAATCTATAAGAATTGACAGTTCACTTAATGCTCTATCGGATATGATAATACTGGAGTTACTCTACGGGAGTAAGGTCAAATGACATTTATTTTAGGCGTAATGAGTAAGCATACAGTCTGGCTTCTTGCAGATAGGCGTCTCTCATGGGAAAATCGGCCGCCACGGGATGATGCACGCAAGGTTATGTCTATCAAGACTTCCGACGCTGTTGCAATTCTGGGCTATGCAGGACTTGGGGAAACCGCGCAAGGGACTGAGCCATCAGATTGGATGAGTCGTGTCCTGCGCGGACGGAATTGGACATTAGAGCAGAGCCTGGGTGCGATAGCAGGATCAATGCAGAAAGAATTGCCTCGGCATTTACAAGGCCTGAATCCAGAAGGATTCTCCGCTCACCATGTAATAGCACTTGCGTTTGTCAAAAATATTCCAAGACTCTATTCTATTGATTTAGAACTATCACCGGACAGGAAAAAGCAGTTTTTTCGTTATACTCGACATGAGTGCAATGCACCTCCAACCGCACCCAGACCACCACGAATCGTTTTAGCGGGTAGTGGAGGGTCCTATGCTACTCGTTTCAGAACTTTATGGAAACGGGAGATTCTTCGATTGGTCAATGCACATGATGAAGGGAAAATATCTGCGCGAGCAGTGGCTGATCACCTTGCGTTGCTAAACCACGAAGTGCATTCAATCGATCCGTTCACCGGCCCCAACTGTATTGTAATGTGGAGTTACCGCAAGGATGGCTTTTATAAAGGCGGCGGCGGTCACGAGTTCTATATTGGAATGAAACGAGCACAATCGCCATTCATTCCAAGTATCGTTAATGGAATTGATATGCAAGCGTTAGGACAAGAGATGTTGGCACAGATGAGAGAATGTGGGCATGTAAGGCCAGATAAAATAAATGCTTTACTTGCTGGATTGCCACATTTCCCTGATGAGGGATTGAGATAGTTCTTAGATTCTACCCCTATCTCTTTACCATTCCTCAATTTTTTTCTCGTATCATGGCCGCTGAATCGGAGGCGGCGGTAGTGATTACGGTTTATTTCAAGGAAAACGAGGTGGTGTCGGAGCGCGTGCTCGGGGTGGACGACCCGATTCCGGAAAATGTGCTCTGGGTCGATCTTGAAAATCCGTCGCATGCCGAGGAGGAGAGCCTCAAGAAAAATCTCGGCGTGACGGTGCCGACCTCGGAGGAAATCTGGAAGAACCATGTGCTGAACCGCATGTATACCGAGAACGGTTTTTCTTACATGACGGCGGCGGTCATCAACAAGGTAAACACGCCCTACCCGGAGACGCGGGCGGTGACGTTCATTCTTTCGCGGCGCTATCTGGTGACGATCCGGCAGGTGTCGCCGACCTCGTTTAAAAACTTCGCGCAACGTATAAAAAATGCACCGAAGCAATTCGCCAGCGGGGCGGATGTGCTCGAAGGGCTGCTCGAAGAAATCATTACCCGGGTGGCGCATAATTCCGAGCTGGTGGTCGATCAGCTCGATGCGCTGTCGCACCATATTTTCGATGTGCAGACGGAAGAAAACAACCGCAAGAATCCTTCGGCGATGATGAAGGAGGTGCTCCGGAAACTGGGCGCCTGCGCCGACCTTAACTCCAAAATCAACGAGAGCCTGCACAGCCTGTCGCGCATGCTGAGCTTTTTCCGCGAGTCGCAGAAGGAAAATCCGCAGATTGAAAGCTGCATCGATATCCTCATCAAGGACGCGAAATCGCTCTCGCAGCAAACGGCGTTCCTTTCCGACAAGGTCACCTTTCAGCTCGATGCGACGCTCGGCATGATTAATGTCGAGCAGAACCTCATCATGAAAATCTTTTCGGTCGTAACGACATTTTTCCTTCCGCCAACGCTGATTGCGGGTGTGTACGGCATGAATTTTGAACATATGCCGGAGCTGCGATGGACAGAAGGGTATCCGATCGCGCTGGGGCTTATGATATTAGTCGCGCTGGCGCCTTATGCCTATTTCCGCCGCAAGGGGTGGTTGTAATTACGAAAGTTTCCCGCACGCGGTTTTAATGCGCGTGAGTGCTTCGGTGAGCGCTTTTTCGCTGGTGGCGTAGGAGATGCGGAAATAGCCGCCCATACCGAAGGCCGCGCCGAACACGACCGCCACCAAGGCTTCCTCCAATAAATAATCGGCGAATTGCTGGCAGCTTTCGATGGTTTTTCCTGCCGGTGTTTTTTTGCCGAGCAGGCCCTTCATGCTGGGGAACACGTAAAACGCGCCTTCGGGTTTCAGGCAGGTGAGGCCGGGAATATCGTTCAAGCCTTTTACCACCAGGTCACGCCGCGCCTGGAAGTTTTTCCGCCATTCATTTAAAAATTCCTGCGGTCCGTTCAGTGCTTCCACGGTCGCCGCCTGGGTGATCGAGCAGGCGTTGGAGGTGGAGTGCGACTGGATATCGGCGATGGCGGAAATCAGTTCTTTCGGCCCACCGGCATAGCCCATGCGCCAGCCGGTCATGGCGTAGGCTTTGGATACGCCGTTCACGGTGAGCGTGCGGTCATACAGTTTCGGTTCCACTGCCGCGATGGTGGCGAATTGAAAGCCGTCATAAATCAGATGCTCATACATATCGTCGGTGAGGATCCACACATGCGGATGTTTGAGCAGCACATCGGCGAGTGCGCGCAGCTCTTCGGCGGAATACGCCGCGCCGCTTGGGTTGCTGGGCGAGTTCAGAATCAGCCATTTTGTTTTCGGCGTAATTGCTTTTTCGAGATCGGCGGGTGCGAGCTTGAAGCCGCGCTCCTCTTTGCCTTCCACAAACACCGGCGTGCCTTCGGCGAACAATACCATATCCGGGTAGGATACCCAGTAAGGCGCGGGGATAATCACTTCGTCGCCCGCATTCAGGGTGGCGAGCATGGCGTTAAAAATCACCTGTTTTGCGCCGACGCCGGCAATAATTTGGTTCGGCGCGTAATCCAGCCCGTTTTCGCGCTTGAATTTTCCGATGATGGCAGCTTTAAGCGCGGGCGTTCCGGCGACCGGGGTATATTTGGTTTCGCCACGGTTCATGGCGGCGATGGCGGCCTGTTTGATATGCTCCGGCGTGTCGAAATCCGGCTCCCCGGCGCCCAGCCCGATCACATCTTTGCCTGCCGCTTTCAACTCCGCGGCTTTGGCGGTGACGGCGAGTGTTGGCGAGGGCTTAACTTTGGCAAGGCGGGAGGCGATAAAATGAGTCATGAGTCTTTAGTCCTTGGTCGTTGGTCAGGAAAGTTACCACTATAGGGAGTTTTTCCCTTAGTCACTATTTTATTGCGAACAACCAAAGACCAAAGACTAAATACCAGTATGGGCTTCCACCTCCACCAGCACCGTCTGGTCTTTGGGCAGAGGGAAGGGGAATTTCGCCGGCGTGCCAGACATGGTGCGCTGGAATGCGGGCGGGATGATGAGCAGGCGCGTGCCGCCCTCCAGCATCCCGAGCACGCCCTGCTCCAGCCCCAGCATCACTTCGGATTTTCCGGGGGTGATGGCAAGCGGCACCTTGTCCTCGTGGTTGCTGTAGAGAAGTTTTCCACTGGTATCCCACAGCTTCACGCGCAAGCTAGCGGGCTGGCCGCAGACCAGCATCGCGCCGTTGCCGACCGCCACCTCGGCGATGCGGTAAGGCATCACCGCGACATCGGGAATGGGGGGCGAGGCGGAGAGCAGTTCGATTTCAAAACGTACCATTGCTCCGTCGGGCACATCATCGCGCTTGTAATCTTCCATGCCGTAGCTCATGAGCGGCGGGGCGATGATCGAGCGTTTGCCGCCGGGTTTCATGCCAACCACGCCGCGGTCGAATACCGGCATCACATGGCCGTCGCCGATGGTGAAGCTAAGCGGCTTGTCCTTGCCCGCTTTGTCGGGCAGGGCGTTGCCCTGGGCGAGGAACGTTTCATAGGCGAGGCGCACGCGCTGACCGCAGACGGCGGGGTCGCCGCTGCCTTCGTGCACGTCGTCGATGCGCAGCGCGGCGGGGTCCTGCGGAAAAAGTTTGCTCTCGTAGCCTGAAAAATCCACTGTTTCATGCTGGAGGACATTCTGCTTGGCTTTATCGATGGTTTGCTTGGTCGGGTTTTTATTGGGAAGCCCGGCCATCGCCAGCGCATAGACAATGAACCCGATCATCAGCCATTTAAGCCAGGCCGGTTTCGGCGGTGGTTTGCGCTTTTCGGTTTTGCTGCGGAACGGAAACATAGTGCGCTAACGGTTATCCAGCGGTTGTTGTAATTTATCCGCCATCCAGAATTTTATCAGCGCTTGTCGTGTGACGCCGAGATGTTGTGCGTGCTGGTCCAGCATGCTGACCATCCAATCGGGAAAATCGACATTGACCCGGCGTTGCTTAAGGGAAGGGCGCAGTGCCGATTTTTTGTCAAGGTGGGACATGACATTCTCACCCTTATCAAATTTTTTATCAAATTCCGATGTCTTCATATAATTCAATTTCCTCTTCGCGTGAGCGCCGTGCGGAGATGATGCGCGTTTTATTGCCGCGTTTGGCAATAATGACCGACCAGCATTTCCCGTTTATGGTGCCGATGGCCATAAATCTTGGTTCCCCGACGGCTTTTGCCTGTGCCTCGACATATCGCACATCATTCCAAAGTTGCTGCACATATTCAAAATCAATGCCATACTTTTGCTTGTTCTGAAGGCTTTTAGCGGCATCATAGTCAAAAAACATACCAAATAATATCATAGAAAGGATAAAAAAGGAATAGTTTTTATATATGGCACAAAATGTCGTGTCACGGAAGGGGGGAATGTGAAAATTTTTATAATTTTTTTGCGATTGAGCCCTTCCGTGACACACGGGCGCGGCCCATGATGGGGGTGTTGGTGGATGTCACCCTGTCTCTATCTTGTCATCCCCATCCCTAATTTTGTTATCCCCGCCTCCGAGCGGGGATCCAGGGTTACGGGCATTGACATCAGTAAAATAAACAAAGGAATCGGATCAAGAAAACATAAAACATAAGTGATTATTCCGGCGATTGACGGATCCAGCCGCGACAGGCATGGATACCGGCCTTCGCCGTTATGACCACAGGACGTGCACGGAAACGGTCAATTCCGAACTGAATAAAACCGATGCCTAGTTATTAAACCGGAAATGCAGCACGTCGCCGTCGCGCACGCGGTAGTCCTTGCCTTCCAAGCGGAACTTCCCGGCTTCCTTGGCGCCTGCTTCGCCCTGGTATTTCACATAATCGTCATAGGCGATGGTTTCGGCGCGGATAAATCCCTTCTCGAAATCGCTGTGGATAACGCCTGCGGCAGCGGGTGCAAGCGTGCCGTCCGTAATCGTCCATGCCCGCGCCTCTTTCGGCCCGATGGTGAAATACGTCACGAGGTTCAGCAGGTTGTAGCCCGCCTTGATGATGCGGGTGAGGCCGGTTTCCAGCAGTCCCAGCGAATCGAGGAATTCTTTTTTCTCATCCACTGAAGCGAGCATGGAAATCTCGGCTTCAATGGCGGCGGAAATCACCACGCAAGGGGCTTTCTTTCCCTTCGCCATCACATCCACTTTCTGTGACAGCGCGTTGCCGGCGGCGGCGGAACCTTCATCGACATTGCACACATACATCACCGGCTTGGTGGTGAGCAGTTGCAGGTTCCTGAGGGTGCGGCGTTCGGCTTCGTCTTTGACCTCGGTCAGGCGCGCCGGTTTGCCTTCATTGACCACCGGCAATACGCGTTCGATCATCGCGACGATCTCCGCCGATTCCTTGTCGCCGCCCTTGGCTTTTTTCTGTAAATTGGTCAGGCGTTTTTCCAGGCTTTCCATATCGGCCAGCACCAGCTCGGTTTCGATGATTTCCGCGTCCCTCAGCGGATCGATGCTGCCTTCGACGTGGGTGATGTTGCCGTCTTCAAAGCAGCGCAGCACATAAATAATCGCATCGACCTCGCGGATGTGGGAGAGGAACTGGTTGCCAAGTCCCTCACCTTTGGAGGCGCCGCGCACCAGACCGGCAATATCCACAAATTCGAGCTGCGTGGGAATGAGCTGCGCCGAACCGGCGATTTTGGCGAGAATATCCACCCGCTCATCCGGCACATTCACCCGGCCCACGTTCGGCTCGATGGTGCAAAACGGATAATTCGCGGCCTCCGCCGCGATGGTGGAAAGCAGCGCATTAAACAGCGTGGATTTGCCCACGTTAGGAAGCCCGACAATGCCGCATTTGAATCCCATATTATTCCTGTTTTTCCGTTGGTGAGTTGCGTGGTTCGTTTGGCGCGAGCTTGTTCATAAACCCCGCATCGTCACCTTGCAAGAGCAGGTCGATATGTTGGCTGATATCGCTCATTAATGCGCGGATATGCGTGGTTTCTTCTTTCGGGAAGTCCGAGAGTACATAATTGCTCACCAGTAATTTATCACCCGGATGGCCGATGCCGATGCGGACGCGCTTATATTCCTGCCCAAGATGCGCGTCGAGACTTCGCAGGCCATTATGCCCGCCATGCCCGCCGCCAGTCTTCACACGGATTTTGGCCAGAGGTAAATCCAGCTCATCATGGAATACGATGATATTTTCCAGCGGGATTTTGAAAAAACGCGTGAGCTCCACGCTCGGCAGGCCGGAATGGTTCATGAAGGAAAGCGGCTTGAAGAGCAGCGCTTTTTTACCACCAATAGAGGCCTCGGAAAGGGCGCCGCCGAACTTGCGCTGTTCCGCGCCCGCGCCATATTTCGCCCGCAGCTCATCCACCACCATGAAGCCGACATTGTGGCGGTTTGCAGCATATTTACTGCCGGGATTACCAAGGCCGATGAGGAGGAGGGGAATCATAGTCATGGGGGATGTACATTAGTCATTGGTTTTGTGTATGGCCAATGACTGACGACCAATGACTATTTTTTCTTCTCGTCTTTTTTAGGCTCTTCCTTCTTCGCATCGCCCGCCGGGGCTGCTGCGCCCGCTGCCGGAGCTGCCGCTGCATCGGCTGCCGGTTTCACTTCTTCATCCGCAGTCGAACGTCCGGCGACTGCCGCGATCGTGAAGTTACGCTTGATGGTTGGCGTGATGCCTTTCGGCAGTTCGATATCGGCGATATGCACGCTGGTGCCGATATCCATTGCCTGCACGTTCACTTCGATGTGGGTTGGGATGGCTTCCGGTGTGCATTCGAATTCGATTTCGTGACGCACGACGTTGAGCACGCCGCCGCGCTTGATACCCATCGATTTATCCTGACCGACGAATTTCACCGGCACTTGCACGCGGATCGCCACGCCTTTTTCGACCTTGATGAAATCCACATGCTCGATCTGGTCGGTGACGGGGTTGAACTGCAAATCTTTCGGCAGCGCCTGGATGGTTTTGCCATCGAGCGCGATATCGACCAGGCGCGAACGGAAACGGCCTTTCTGGTATTCCAGCGTCACTTCTTTCGCTGAAAGCGCGATGCTGGTAGGTGTCTGGCCTTTGCCGTAGAGGATGCCCGGCAGTTTGCCTTCACGGCGCAGCGCACGGGCAACGCCTTTACCGGCGCCGTTACGGGTGGTGGCCACGAGTGCCGAAGATTTTTCTTTTTTAGCGGTTGTCATAATAGTCTCCTTGATAAAAATTAGTCGAATAGGCTTGATACGCTGGTTTCTTCGCTGATGCGCTTGATGGCTTCACCAAGCAGCGGGGCAACGGAAACCACGCGGATGTTTTTAGCTTTTTTGATGGCGTCGGTGGTCATGATGGTATCGGTGATGACCAGCGAGGTGAGCGCCGACTTTTCGACGCGCTCGATGGCGGTGCCGGAAAGCACGCCGTGGGTGACATAGGCGGCGACCGAAGCGGCGCCTTCCTGCATCAGCGCGGCGGCGGCGTTGCACAGCGTACCGGCGGAATCCACGATGTCGTCGAACAGGATGCAATCGCGGCCCTTCACATCGCCGATGATGTTCATCACTTCCGAGTGACCGGCTTTTTCACGGCGCTTATCGACGATGGCGAGATCGGCGCCGATGCGTTTGGCGAGGTTGCGGGCGCGCACCACGCCGCCGACGTCCGGCGATACGATCATGATATTGCCGGGGTCTTTATATTGGGACTTGATGTCTTTGACGATGACGGGAGCGGCGTAGAGGTGATCGAGCGGAATGTCGAAGAAGCCCTGGATCTGCCCGGCATGCAGGTCGATCGTGAGGACGCGGTTTGCGCCCGATGCGGTGATGATGTTGGCGACCAGCTTGGCCGAAATCGGCGTGCGCGGGCCGACCTTGCGATCCTGCCGTGCATAGCCGAAATAGGGGATCACGGCGGTCACGCGGCGGGCCGAGGCGCGCTTCAGCGCATCCAGCGTCACCAGCAGTTCCATGATATGGTCGTTCGCCGGGAAGCTGGTGGATTGCACCACGAATACATCCTCGCCGCGCACGTTATCCTGCACCTCGACGAATACTTCCTGGTCGGCAAAGCGCTTCACGCTCGCTTGAGTGAGCGTAGTGCCGAGATATTCCGCCATCGACTGGGCCAGCGGAATGTTGCTATTGCAGGATATGATCTTCATACCACCACCTTTTTTAAGACAAACAGCAAGCCTTCATTTGCATTGCTCCAAATGAATCCGGCCAATTAGTATCGGGCTTGGCTCTGCCGTTTTGTCGTGATTTCTGCGGGGCTGTTTAGCAGGGCAGGGGCGGGTTGTAAAGGGGCGATTATAGCATTTTTATCCCTTATTTCGGCCTCGTTTCGGTTGATTTCGGCCTCGTTTGGCCTTGTTTCGGCTACATATTTCGCATTATATCCTTATTTTTCAATAGACTTCCTGCATATCTCTATCTGCGGCGGGAAATCTAATAACCTGGTTGTTTTTTCTTTCCATGGGGGCAAAGGAAGAAGAGAGTATCCCGCTCCCCCATGCATTCATCCTCTCACAGCCGAAAATGTCACGGAAGGGGGCAAATGCAAAAAAATGCATTTTTTTTGTTTTTTTTTACACGCAGCCAGAATCGGGAGCGGCTAGCTAGCCCAAATAGGGGGTATTGCTAACGGGGAGTGTGGGAAGATTGGCGG
The DNA here is from genome assembly GCA_033763575.1 of Alphaproteobacteria bacterium. Lineage (GTDB taxonomy): Bacteria > Pseudomonadota > Alphaproteobacteria > Rickettsiales > SXRF01 > JANRKF01. The sequence continues at coordinate 23,755 of JANRKF010000035.1, forward strand.
TGGTTCGCTCAATGGGCGCGCCGTTGCCCACTTTCATGGCCTCCACCGCGGCGATGACCTGATCCGGGAAGGGTTTTTCGGCGGCAGGCGGGTCCGCAAGCGCCGTGGTGCCGGGGGGCACGGCCTGCGGCACTTTCTTGATATAATCTCCCAGATATCCATACATCGAAATATCTTTAATCATTTCCAAAACTTCTCTTTTCATATCATCCCTGTCGGCTTCACGCATATCTGGCAGATCGGTTGTTGAGACTGCGTTCTCTACCATCAGTTCCAAGCGTTTTTCGGCAAGTTTCTGCGTTTGAAGCTCTACTTCCAGAAATGCGACCCCTCCTGTGAATAGCGGGTTTTCAACAAGATCCTTCTCGTATTCTTTGTCAGCCATATCACGCTTATACGACTTGAGCGGATTATCGCCGGGCAGTTTTTCATCAAGCCATTTGATATCCCTCATAAAGGTGCCCCATTCGTCTTCTTCGTCTCGGTATTTTTCCTGCATGGCCTGCATTATTGCATCCACCGCATTGTCCCGCTGTGTATCGTTCTGCCGTTCAGGAAGCGGATCGATAAGACTATTTCCAAGCACCCTTTCGATCGAGTTTAGGGCATCTATTCTTTGCTCGGCGGAGAATGCGCCCGAATCCACGAATTTAAGCAAAGCCCTTACCTGAAGTTCGACCGGATAGCGTGGGATGATAGTGAAGTTGTTATTATCATCTCTTAGAACAACGCTGTTAATCACGCCCTCCTCACTATACTGGTATCCAAGGGGTGAATCAAATGCGGCATCCGGCGTACGTGCAATCAAAAATTTTCGTGCTCGTTCCTTCTCTGCGTCAACGCTGCGCACCGCCTCAGTATATTGGTTGCTGGCTTTTATGACACTCGGATTTTGGAATAGGCTGACGAGAATCGGCATCGTTTCTTCGTACAGGTCAATTTTTTGAGAGCGGGAAATTTCTTTACCGCTTTCTCAATTTCGTCGCGGGCAGGAGTTTTTATGTCAGCCATGATACCCTCTATGCAGTGGCAGCTATAGCCTCCATTCTAGTAAATTGGCGTTAAAAACGGGTAAATTCTTCAGGTGGCGCTAACTCCCCACCCCCGTCTCTTCCGCCGTGCGGGTGAGGGCATAGTCTTCCGCCCGGAAAATATCGATAATCCGGTTGATTTCCAGTTCGTTAATTCCGATCGATTTGAGCAGCGCCCCGCCCATCTGCAGGCTCACCTCGAACATCTCGGCGACCGCGAGCGTGGCCCCGGCGCGTTCCAGCTTCTGCACCTGTTCGAGGTTTTTAGCGCGGGCGATAATGGGGATTTCGTTGTTCAGGTCGCGGACGGTGGCGATGGTCTGCAGCGCCACGCGGGTGTCGCTATGGGTGATGATGAGGGCGCGGGCGCGCTTGATGCCGAGCGCCGAGAGCACATGGGCGCGGGCCGAATCGCCGTAATAGACCGGCGTGCCGATTTTGCGTTCACGCGAGACCATGTAGCTGTCCATATCGATGGCGACATAGGAGATATTCTCGTTTTCCAGAAGGTCGGAAACGGTGTGGCCGACACGGCCATAACCGCAGATGATGACGTGCTGGCTTAAATCGAGTGTCTCTTCTAGCAGGTGCTGCGGGTCGGTTGGCGTCTGTTTTTCCAGCTTGTGGGCGAGGAAATTGCCCAGCTCGGCGGCCAGCGGCGTGAGCGCCATGCTGACGGTGACAGTCACCAGCAGGATCTGGTTCAAATCCACCGGAATCAGATTATATTCACCCGCCAGCGAGAACAGCACAAAAGCGAATTCGCCGCCCTGCGAAAGCAGCAGCCCGGCATGGATCGACGAGCCGAGGCTGAAATTAAACGCACGGCAGAGCACGATGATGATGAATGCTTTCGCCGCCATCAGCGCAACGGTGAGGCCGATGATGCTTATGAATTGATCGAGCAGCATACTGACGTTGAGCGACATGCCGACCGTCATGAAAAACAGCCCGAGCAGCAACCCTTTAAACGGCAGAATATCGGCTTCCACCTGATGCTTGAATTCCGTTTCGGCAACCAGCAGCCCGGCCATGAACGCGCCGAGCGCGGCGGAAAGCCCGGCGCTGTGGGTAAGCCACGCTACACCGAGGACCACGAAAATAGTGGTGGCGGTGAACAACTCGGTATGTTCCAGCGACGCGATAAAACGAAAAAGCGGCCGCAGCACCAGGCGACCCAGTATGAAAATAATCGCCAGCCCGATCACCGCTTTGGCGGCGGCGGTGCCCAGCGCCTCTCCCAGCGCCCCGCTGTTGCTTCCCAATGCCGTGACAAAGACGAGCAGGGGAATGACGGCCAGATCCTGCAGGATGAGCGCCGCGAGCGCGAGCCGCCCGACCTGCGAGGCTTTTTCATTTTGCTCGGCCAGCACCTGCAGCACGATGGCGGTGGAAGAAAGGGCGAGGCCGCCGCCGATAATCAGCGCGATTTCGATGTTACCATTGTAATAGGTGAAGAGCGCTCCAATCATGAGCGCGGTGATGATGACCTGCAGGCTGCCAAAACCGAACACATGCTTGCGCATGCTGCGAAGACGCTCGAACGACAATTCCAACCCGATCAGGAACAGCAAAAACACAATGCCGAACTCGGCGAAACCGGCGGTCGGGCCGACATCGCTGATGAGGGAGAATCCGTAAGGGCCGATCGCCGTGCCCGCCACCAGGTAGCCGAGCACCGGGCTTAATTTCAGCGCACGGAACAGCCCCACCATCAGCACGGCGGCGCTCAGCAGGATGACAATCTCGGTCAGGTGGATGGAGTGTTGCATGGCCCTTTAGGATAGTAGCAGAGTGAAAAAAAATCGCTAAGATTGTGGGTCTTATTCCTCTCATTGGATAGGCAATATTTGCCTATATATTGAATAATTGAGGGGGCGTGACGAACAAGTTGTACACAAAGCCGCAGCCAATCTCGTTGTCGCATAAATTATTCGTAAACGCAACCCTATTCTCGTTTACGATTACATATATATCGTTATAAAACAGCATATTGTATGTATGCCCATTTTTTGTGCAATCCGCCACATCTCCAAGCTGGGCGGTATTCTTGATTTACCGTGGAAACACTGCACACATACTTATCCACAGGAATCGTGGACAAATATTCCAGTGTGGCGGATTGTATCATCATTGGATTCGTTTGCCATGTTGAAATCTCGCGGATGACCTATAGATTGCTGGTATGGAAGAAGCTCATCATTCGCTGGAGCAGGGTCGCGATGTCATCCGCCGCACCCTCGCCGAACTGCCGCAAACGCCCGGCGTATACCGCATGCTCGATAAGGACGGCAAGGCGCTGTATGTCGGCAAGGCCAAGCATCTCAAAAACCGCGTGGCGAATTATGTGAATGCGGGTGCGCTCAATACGCGGCTGCAACGGATGGTATCGCTTACGACATCGATGGAAATCATCACCACGCGCTCCGAGGCCGAGGCGTTGCTGCTGGAAGCGAACCTGATTAAAAAACACATGCCGCGCTATAATATCCTGCTGCGCGACGATAAATCCTTTCCGTATATCATGCTTTCCGGCGACCATCCGTTTCCGCGCATCGCCAAGCATCGCGGCAGCACCGCCGCCAAGGGGAAATATTTCGGGCCGTTCGTCTCGGCTGGTGCGGTGGACGAAACCATCGTATTTTTGCAGAAGGCGTTCCTGCTCCGCCCCTGCTCGGATAATATTTTCAAGAATCGCACGCGGCCCTGCCTGCAATACCAGATTAAACGTTGCAGCGCGCCCTGCGTCAGGAAAATCAGTGAGGCGGATTATGCAAAACTCGTCACCCAGGCCGAATATTTCCTGAAGGGAAAATCGCAGGAGGTGCAGCAGGAGCTGGTCGCGCAGATGCAGGAGCTGAGCCTTAACATGCTGTTTGAAAAAGCCAGCGTCATCCGCGACCGCATCAAGGCGCTCAACCAGATCCAGCAAGGTCAGGCGGTCAGCGGGCAGGGGCTGGGCGACGCCGATGTGATCGCGCTCGCGCGCGACGCTGCGATGGCCTGCATCCAGCTTTTTTCCTTCCGCAGCGGGCGCAATTACGGCAGCAAATGTTTTTTCCCGCAGCATACGATGGATAGCTCCGACAGCGACATCCTCACCCATTTCATCGGCCAGTTTTACCAGAAACAGCCGGTGCCCCCGCTCCTGCTGATAAGCCACCTGCTCGATGAGACGACACTGATGGAAGAGGCGCTGCGGCTGCATGCCCAGCATAAGATCGATATTGTGATGCCGCTGAAAGGCAGCAAGCGTGAGGTGGTGGAGCAGGCGCTGCGTAATGCGCAGGAGGCGCTCGCACGGCATCTGGCCGTCAATGTATCGCAGCGTGAAGTGGTCAAAAAACTACGCGACGTGATGAGCATGGAGGAAGCGCCCGACCGCATCGAAATCTATGATAACAGCCATATCAGCGGCACCGATGCCGTGGGCGCGATGGTGGTGGCCGCCCGCGACGGCTTTGTCAAAAACGCCTATCGCACGTTCAATATCAAGAATGAAGAGCTCACCCCCGGCGATGATTATGCCATGATGCGCGAGGTGCTCACCCGCCGTTTCAATCGCCTGCAGACGGAGGAGGGGGATGCGAATCGTCCCGACCTGGTGCTGATCGATGGCGGTGCCGAACATCTCAAGGTCGCTGAACGGGTTTTCGAGGAGCTTGGCGTGCAGGGCATAACGCTCGCCGCCATTGCCAAAGGTGCCGACCGCAATGCCGGGCGTGAATGGTTCCATCTGCCGAATAAAGCGCCGTTCCAACTGCCGGTCGATGACCCGGTACTGCATTACCTGCAGCGGCTGCGCGACGAGGCGCACCGCTTCGCCATCGGCACCCATCGCAACAAGCGCAGCAAGACCATGCAGGTCTCAACACTCGATGAAATTCCCGCCGTGGGCGCCGTGCGTAAAAAAGCATTGCTTGCACATTTCGGATCGGTGCGCGGTTTAAGCGGCGCCAGCATCGACGACATCGCCAAAGTGCCGGGCATCAGCAAGACGCTGGCGAAGATGATCTACGATTATTTTCATTCGTAGGAAGCACGCAGCGATGGCAAAACGCTTAGTTTCCTAGGCTTTCAATGCGCACGTAGCGCTGCTACGCTTGCGCTTGAAATGCTCGGAACCGTCGCTTGTTTGCACATCGCTGCGCGCTTCGTGGGTGAGGAGGCAATAAAAAACCCTCCCGCTTTTCAGCGGGAGGGTTTTGAACCCGGGCCCCTCAGCAAGTGTGGGGCTTGGAAAAGTTACGCCGATTTTTTCTTGGTCGCAGGAGCGGCAACGCCGGAAGCTTTGCTCAGCTCTTCGATGCTTTCCGAAGCGCGGCTGGTCACTACGTCGAAAATTTCGAAGCAGGATTTAGCGGCCATTTCGGATACTTCGCGCAGGTTGGACAGTGCGTTTTCAAACGCGCCTTTCGCGTAAGCGGCTTGCTTGGCGATGTTGGTTTCAGGGGTGCCGCTGGTGAAAATATCTTTCGATGCTTTCAGCGCGCCTTCCACGGTTTCACGAGCGATTTCGGCCTGACGGCGGGAAATGGCCTGTACGTTTTCTACCATGGCCTGGCTTGCTTCCGAAGCAGCCTCCATGTTACGGCGCTGGGTGGTCAATACTTGGTTATAGTCAAAATTGTTTTTGAACATATCGGCGAATGCGTTAGCATAATTCATAGGGTTTCTCCTTGGCACTGCTTGATTGCAGGATGGCCCGGAATATAAGGCATTCTGCGCCCCCCGTCAACAAAAATGTTGCACTGCACAAATGGCTGAAAAACCAACTAATTCTTCGCAATCAGTGTCCGCTGGTGCGGGAAAATGAGGTGGACGGTGGTGCCTTTGCCGATGCTGCTGGTGAGGATCAGCTTGCCGTCATGCAGTTCGGTATACATCTTACAGAGCGGCAGGCCGAGGCCGGTGCCCTCATGGCTTTTGGTGCGGTTCACCTGTCCGAACACGGAGAGCGCTTTCGGGATGTCTTCCTCGGCGATGCCGATGCCGGTATCGGTGACGATGATATGGATATTATGCTGCCCGTCGATCTTGGTGGTGGCGGTGATGGTGCCGCCTTCCGGCGTGAATTTAAGCGCGTTGGAGAGCAGGTTGAGCAGGATCTGGCGGATTTTGCGCTTGTCGCCCCACAGCGGCGGGATGGTCGGATCGGTGGCGACGATCAGGGTGATGTTCTTGCCTTTGATCTTGCCGTTCATGATGCGCACCGACTCGTCGACCAGTTCGCTCACATTCATTTTTTCTTCCATCAGTTCGAGCTTGCCGGCATCGCCCTTGGAAAATTCGAGGATATCGGTGATGAGCTGCAGCAGGTGGCTGCCGCAGAGATGGATATCGTGCACGCGCTCTTTCTGCTTGGCGTTCAGCGGCCCGAAATAACCGGAATTGATCATTTCCGAAAAGCCGATGATGGCATTAAGCGGCGTGCGCAGCTCGTGCGACATGTTGGCGAGGAATTCCGATTTAGCCTGGCTGGCAAGAATCGCCGAGGCTTCGGATTCCTGCACGCGCAATATTTGTTTGGCCATCGCCACCGCGAAGAAGGACAGGATCGAACCGAAGATGGTAAACAGCACGATGAAGCCGATATCCTTCATGCGCGACTGGTTCCAATCACGCATGAAATCTTTCTCATCGGCGACGATGGATACCGCCACCGGAATGTTTTTTAAGAATTTTAGCGCACCGATTTTATACTGGTCGCGTGCTTGATAGCTGTAGTTATAGGTTTCCCCGCCCTTCTTACTGCTTTCCAGCAACCATTTTTTGGTGAGTGCGGTATTTTGCTCATCGTCCAGCGGCCCTGCGGCGAGGATATTGCCGTCGGAAAGCATGATCGACATGAACTTGCTGTTACCGTAGGCGATCGACTGGTAGAAGCTGGTGAAATATTCCGGGTTGATGGCGGCGACGATGATGCCGCCGAAGTCGCCGCTGATTTTGTTGTAGCGGCGGCTCATCAGGATGATGGGCTTGTTGTCCGGCATGGTGTGGCGGCCAATGAAGACGTAGCTGTCGTCGGTTTTGCGCATGCGCTCCAGCAGCATTTTCGCGGCGGGCGATTCTTGGTAGCCGAGCCAGTCTTCATACCCTTTTTTGTTGGCGGCAACTTCGACCGCGCCTTCATCGTTTAGCATGGCCAGGGCCGAAATAGGCGTCGTCTCAGCCAGCCATATTTTGAAATTCTGTTCGGTGTATTCCGGCAGGTTGCTGCCGAACAGCGTGTTGAAATACTGCCGCTCGATGGCGCGGCGCAGCGACAGATCCACACCAAGGAATGTCAGCTCGACATGGTCGGCGAGGATGTGGGTGAGTTTGGCGGTATTCGCTTCGGCATCGCGCATTGAATCGCGATACGCCTTGGAGGCCTGATAACTCACGATCACGATGAAGGTCAGCATGATGAGCGCGCTGAAACCGATCAGCGTCCGGATGCGCGGCGATTGTACTGGCGTTCGTATGTCTTTTTCGATCATTTTCCACCCGTTTCGCGCAGCATGAGAACGCGCACGATAGTCCATCATCGGCGATTATGGTTAATTTAACGTATGATATATCATAATATTTAGTTAAATTTTATAGCTGTTGCATTTGTAATATTAACATACATGGCATTGATTAATAAGAATAGTGGTGCTATATTATCAGGGGTTAATTTTTTGTTCATTGTAAAAAATACTTGCGCCACGCTTCGTGCTTGTGTTATCGCGGTGGCGTTGTATAAGCATCCTCCCGCACTTTGCTAGGTGTGCGGGGCGTCGCGCATCTACGAATGCAGGCGTTTCTTGGTGACGCGGGGTGGAGCAGCCCGGTAGCTCGTTAGGCTCATAACCTAAAGGTCGTCGGTTCAAATCCGGCCCCCGCAACCAACATTTTCGAACTCCCTCCCAGGAGCGCGGCATAATCACCTTCGATCTCGGCCGCCAGGCCATCCCCTTCAAAAGGCATCAGTTTAATTTGCCCGCCGGTGAGCACCTTTAGCTGCTCCCTGGCTTCGGCCACATGCTCGGGTTTAAGGCTGCTTAGGTTGCCTACAAATTCGCGGTATCGATCCAAGGCGCGCGGCACCAGGTTCAAAATCTCGGCCGCCGGCGGAGTCGCGGTTTTAAGTGTAAGCTGCAGCCGGCGCTTTTCATGCTCGGCCTTTTGGATTTCTTCTGTGATGGATGGCAATGCCGCGCCGGATTTGATAAAGCCCAGCAGGTTTTTCAATTCATTTTCGAGCTGCCGCAATCTATTTTCCAGCTGCTTACGCTCGGCAGCGCATGCCTCCTCGATTTCACCGATCAGAAGATTGCAGTCCTTTAGGAATTGGTCGGTTGCTTTTCGTGATAGCAGCTCCTCCTTGATGCCGCGGAGTAGTATTGCCTCTGCAATATCCTTGCGAACGCTTATTTTATTGCTGCAGGCGTGTGGTCCGCGTTCCTTATTTTTAGCGCATCCGTAATAATTCTTTCCTACCACGGTATAATTACTGCCGCATTGGCCGCATTTCATTAGGCCCGCCAACAGCAGGTGCTTCGATCCGGCGCCGGTGCTTTTGGAGCGGCCGCCTGGATTGTCCGTGGTTTTTTTAATTGCCAGCTGGCGATCGCATTTTTCTTGCCATAGTTCATCCGATATAATGCGCAGCTCTGGCTTGTCAACGATGACATAATCGCTTTGTTCCCGCATCACTGGCAGTCGTTTACCCTCCGGGGTTTTAGTCCATTCGCGGCGATTCCACACCATTTTGCCGATATAGATCTGATTATTGAGCAATCCAGTGTTTCGTTTCATATCGCCATAGATAGCGCTGCGCGCCCAGGTACTGCCGCGCGGCGAAGGCACGCCCAGCTCGTTGAGCTTCGCTGCAATCCACAAAGGAGGATGCCCGGCCGCAAACCACTCAAAGATCTGCAATACCCATTTCGCCTGATCTGGATCCACCTCGCGTTCTACGGCGAGCACGAGCGGTCGGCCGAACTCATCCAATCTGGCGGGGTCATAAATTGGCTTGCGCTTGTAGCCATAAACGCCGCCGCCGGCACTCATGCCGGCGCGGGCTTTTCCAGCCATGCCGCGATGTGTTTTCGCGCGCAGGTCATCGATATAAATATCGTTTACGATGCCGCGAACGCCGGCCTGCAGCTTATAACTTTTATCATTGCTGTCGAAGCCATCGGATATAGCGATCACACGCTGCCGGCGAAACTTGAACTCGCGGATAATGCTTTGTGTTTCTATATTATCGCGGGAAAGTCTGGATAAATCGTCAACAATAAGAACGTCAAAATCACCGCGCACCGCTGCCTCGAGCATTAGCTGATATCCTGGGCGCAGGCGATTTGTGCCGGTGATCGCTCTATCTTCGAAGCGTGAAACTACTACGAAATTAAGCCGATCGGCCAAGCGTTCGCAGTTGTAAAACTGATCGGCGATTGACGTATCACGCTGCTTATCGCTGCTGTATCGTGCGTAAAGAGCTGCTCTCATTTTCCAAATCTTTTTTTGATAATTCCTGACGATAGTCTTCCACTACCGCTTTGGCAATAATGTGAATTAAGCCTTTGAGCGGTGGAGCAATATAGGGTTGAGCGACTGCTTTGGGATTAGCCATGCCGCTTCCTTTTCCGTCGCCGGCCGCCTCTTATTTTTTTCGTGGTCAGCCTGGACATAACAATCAGGATTTCCAGGTCGGTAATGCATTTGAGTGCTATACTCACGCTCGCAGACGCAACGGCAAAGCCGCCGATCAGCAGCCAGGTTATAACGCCGGTCCAGTAAAAGAACGACTCAAGCGTCATGTTTTTTTATTCCTTTCTTATGTGCTTCCGAAATGCCGCTGTAATTGACGACGTCGCCGCCCATCAAATTAGCAATGGTCATCGCCGCACCTAGGCGGTGTTGCTCCTCAAATATCATCTGAATAAGTGAGCCGACTGCGAGGGCAGTAAATTGCGCGATATCCGTTAGCAACTCGCAGGGATGCCTGCCCTTAGCCTGTTCGCTTCTCGCCGCTTCGATGACGGCGGAAACGATGATCTTGGAAATGCGCAGGCGGCTTTCTGCGCGTTGCCGCTCGGCCGGTGTCATCTTGTCGAGCTCATCCTTGGTAAAGGAAGATTCAATGGTCTGCGTCATCCAGGCCTCGTAATCTTCGGCCCGCGGCCCATCGCCTATTAATTGCTGCCACATCGCAATCATGCGTCCTCTGCACAATCTTTATGAATGTCCGCGAAGGCTTTCATGATGCCCGCGGCAAAATCCAGCCGCTTGCCGGTGATGAGGGAAAGGGGTTCTGTTTCCTTGCACCGATCGCAGCGCATTTCTTGCTTTTTCGCATCCAAAACAACCCATGCGCATTTACTCATGCTGCCCTCTCTCGGATAATTGTTGCCGGAAAGGCAATTTTTAAGTGGCCTATGATCTGCTGGCCGGCCGGCACTTTGATGCCGAAATCTTTCTCAAACTGCTCACCGCCCACGAGTGCGGCCATAACCATATGCCCGGCAGGGAATGGCTGCGGCTGGATGCCTAATTTGCGAATGTGCGGGCAGCGCGCGCCGGCGAGCTCTGCGCAGGCCTTATGGACCGGCGCCTCCGTAGTCACCCAAAACTTTGCGCCCAGGTGTTTGATATATTCGCCCATGGCAAACATCCAGCGATCGCCTGGCGTGGTTCGTTGGCCGCAGACGGTGCATATCATGCGCATTACCGACATGCGCTGCCGGACCATGTGCGGATCCGCGAACATCGGCTTGCCGTTTCCTGGTGAAGTCGGTTGCCATACAGCGAGTTTTCCATTCGCCCAGCGGCATGGCCGCAGTTCAAAGCGATCCTCGCCCGTCCAGGCGGCATTCCAAGGCACGTCTCGACCGATGACGAGGGCATTGGTCATGCTGCCGCACCTTTTCTGCCGGCATTTTTGTAAAGTCGTTCTAGCGCCTCCAGGAAAACGGCAGTAGATTTTTTCCCGCTCATACGGGCCGCAGCGCGTGAATCTTCCTCCAGCTGGTCGGGGTCGATATCGCGGAGCACCGCGAGCATGCGTTTACGTTCGGCATCGGGATGCTGCTTGATAAATTCGGCCAGGGCTTTGATCATGCTCGAGCGCATCTGACCACGTTCCTCGCCATAGGCTTCTGGAATAATGGTTAGCGCCCATACCAGCTGCTTCTGGCTATAGCGATCTATCATGCGTTGCAGCGTGCCGATCGCCTGCAGCTGACGGGCGTCGGTATCGCCTTTGAGAACAGGAGTTTTAGGGACCTCGATTTTGCATTCATTTAAGAGTCCAGCAATTGCCACGGCCGTTTCATCGCCGGCGGCAACTGCGGCGTGATATTTACCTAGGGTGTGCAGATTTACACGCTTGGTATTGATGGCGACGAAAGACTTGGCCTGCTTTTTGAAATCATGATCGCTAATTACAACGCATGGCACCTCCGTTATACCAGGGACGCTTTGCGCGGCGAGGAACCGATGCTGGCCATCGATTACAGCATATTGCTTTTTCTTAGGCATAAACGCCACAATCAGAGCGCCAAAAGCCGCCCAGGAAAAATTGAGCTGAATATGTGCAATATTTGCTCGGCTTCGATCCGTTTTTGCGCTGCGCTGATATTCCTGGTCGATAAACAATTCCGCCAGTTTTACCCATTTCAGCTCGGGTTTCGGGCCGATTATATGCCCCGCGGGAACCTGGGATGAGGAGCTTAAGTGCGCAGCGGATTTCGGCTTCATACTGTTTCTTTCATGGTGAGGGTTTTAGGGTAAATTCAGTTCTTCTCGGCACGGCGCGCAGGCGCTTTTCACCAGGCGCTGCGAATGCGTACCGCACCACTGGCATTCACCCGGCTCGCCGGCGGGAATTTTTCCAGCCTGTTTCAGTGCCGCGCGCACATGCGCTTCATTTTCAAGCAAGGCATTATCTTGCGCGCGATCGATATCGTCGGTCATACGCCGTCACCTTCCTTGCGCTGGAATATGCGACCAACGGACTGATGCTGCGGTTTAATGGGCGAGGGAACCACGCATGCGCTGCAGAGGTCTTTTTCAAACCAATAACAGGGTTTTCCCGTCCGCTCGATGCACTGCCGGCAATCATGTTGCGTGCAGCCGCACGATCTACAGCGACGCAGATCTGACGTTGCTTGTTTCATTTTTTCCCTTTCTTAAAATCTTCGATATTGATCACTACCGAGCCGATGCGGATCCGCCGCGGCGGGCCGATCCAAAAATCCAGCCAGGCCAGCTGGTATTGCAGGGTGAGTTTTGTCATGAGTAAAAGCGACTTGGTCATCACGCGCAGGCCTCCAGGCGCGGGGATTGAAAGCCGTCAATGTCCGGCCGCCCAAAATCATCCGGCCGGGTAACGATCGTATCTTCGCCACACACCTCGCATGTATCTTTCATCCAAGGAATACCGTGCGCGCGCTGCCGGCCGCCAGCTTCTTCGAGGCAGTATGCACATGCTAGGGAGGGATATGGTTTCATGCGGCGATCGCCTTTCTTCCTTTGGAGGTGAGTGAAAAATTGAGCGCGGTGTATTGCTCTTCTTCCGTGGGCTGTTCTTCTTTCAGCCAGCCTTTTTTTACCGCCATATTTAAGGCTTTCCGCTTTTCCCAGCTCGCCCAGCCATCGATGCTGATCATTTCCAGGGCATCATCAAAAAAGGCCTGCCGCAGGGCCGCCTTTAAGTTTTCGAGCTGCGTTTTTTTGTTGAAAGATTGCTTGGTCATATTGCTATCCATACTTTTGCGGTATTGCCTTTAGAGTTCTTGCGCCGCGCGCCGCTATCGGCGATTTTCATGTCGAGCTTCAGCTCCGTGAAGCGCGGGCGAATATTGAGAATGTCCTTTTGCAGCGCATCGGCCGTTTCGTCAGGTGTTGCGCCGTGCGCACCACAGTTGCGCAAATGCTCGAGCACCTGCGCGCGCAGCTGGGCGGCACAATGAGAAATCTTCGCCGCGGCGAAGAGACTGGTATCGTTTGACCGGCTTGCCGGCGATGTTGGTTGGTATTCTGTGAACATGTCGATCGTTCCTGTCATGTCCCGCTCGAGGTTTTTGGCCGCTGATGATGCTTAAGCCGCTCATAATCGAGCATGGCGCCGCAGACCTCTTCCAGCTGCCATATAAGATTTTTGATGGCGACATAACCGCTGATCGTCTGATCGGCTTCGTCGATGACCTGCACATTATTCAGCTCTTCGAACGGCACATTTTGGAGCCGCCGGCAATCTTGGCCCATGCGGATAATGATATCGTCGGCTGGCAACTGAAATTTTGTGATTTCAGCCATTGGCGACCTCCTGGGCTTTTCCAAAAAGATGCGGTTTTTCCTTGGCGATATCGCGCACGGGATGCTGCTGGACGAAATTTCCGCTTTCGATCGCCTCTAGGCAGGCAAGCGCCATGTCAACTTGTTCCAGCTTGCGTTTCTGGATATGCGGATAGCGGGACAACGCCATGGATATGCTGTTGCGCTGCCCTTTCAGCGTGTCGCGGATGATCTGTATGTGAGTACTAAGCTCGAGCGTCATGTGAATGCGGGTCATTTCGCCCTCGATGATTTGTCATCTGCAGGGAAAGCCAGATCGCCGGCGAGCACCATGTAATTGGCTGCATCGGCAAAATTGTCGTGATGAGCTACGCCGGTTGAGATACGCGCCGTCTTGAGCAGCGCGACCAGGACCGGCACGTCGATATCAGAAATGGGCGCCGCGGCGCCGCCAGGTCGACCAGCAAGATACGCATTCCAAAGTGCCGCGACCGTTGTGAATCCCTTGCGCGCGTCGCCATAGGTTTGCGCTCGGCCTGGCCGGAGCATTAGGATGGCATCGAGCGTGCGGGATTCGCCGGTCATTGATCGCTCTCTTCCTGGCTGAATTGCCAATCCACGATTTTATCGGTGGCGATATCGGCGCAGAGAAGCGCGAGCAGAATAAAAAGGGTTTTCCGCGTCATGCTGCCCTCCGCTGTATAGCTTCCAGGCGGCGGCGCTCGATTGCAGCGTCCAGGCTCTCTATCGTGCTAAAATAGAGATCGTCATCACAAAGGCCGTGGTCGTAGGCCGTGCTCAATTGCCGGCACGCCTTTTTAAGTGCGCGTTCGACGGGGGTTTCAAAGAGGAGGATTTGCGCGGTCATAATGCGCTCCTGTGCGATTGCGAGGCAGCGCGCTCGAGCGCGGAGCAGCTGATCGGCAACTGGTCGGTCATCTCTTCGCGCAAGGCGGTGATGGCATCCAGGGCGTTATCGGGAATAAGGGGGTGATGCAGCAAGCGGCGTTCGAAGGTGTAAAGGGCCTTGACAACGGCAATGTTAATTTCGATTTGAGTGGCTTGCCGGTGCGCGGCCGCGACGGCGTTTGGCGCTATGCTGTTGGTTAGGTTATGAGTTTGCATAAAAACTCCATCAAGAGGGTGATGGAGTAATAATACGGGAAATTTACCGTATATGTCAACGGTATATTCGGGAAATTTACCGGATAATTAACAAGCTACTGTATTGTAAGCCTATTAATTAGATTCGGCCTCACACTGTTTTAACGTGCTTTCCCAATTTGAAACATAGGTTCTGCCGATCGAGCCGACGGCATAGATATCCAGGCTAGTCTGCTTAGGCGCCGTTGCTTTAAGATCGAACAAAACAAAGTAATAACCACTCGGATTTGTGACTCTAAATTCGCCGCGATTTTGTGTAGTGTAGAGCTGCGATGTTACCTGGCAGCATAAATCTACCTGGCCGGCTTTAATGCCTTTCTCATCGAGGCATTGATATAATTTCTGATAATTTTTATGCAGGATGATGCCTGTTTTTTTAATTTCGGCATCGCTGATGGACTCGCGCTGTAATCCATAACTGCAGCCAGTAAGCGCAGCGATTAAAAAAAGCGCGGCTGAATAATTTAGACTCGTCTTCCGATCCATAAAACTCGTCCTATTACGCTAATTTCCTCCGGCATGATATGATTGATCGGAGGATATGCAGGGTTGTCGCTTAATATGGTAGCCGTCCTGCGCACTGGGTCAATCTGAATCCTTTTTACAAGAACTGATTCGTTATAGCGAAGCACATATATCCCATCCTTTTTCGGGGTAAGCTGGGTCATATCAATAAGCACGGTATCTTCAGGCGATAAGGTTGGCTGCATACTATCGCCTTCGACGGCAATTACACCGAGCTTTTCCAATGGCGCATTGGTAACTCTTCTCAACCACTCACGTCGGAATGTGAGATGGTAAATAACATTTTCTTGGGTAATTATCTGGCCGTTGCCTGCCGATGCGCTTACATCATAAGCTGGGATATAGGCGGCGCCGGCGTCCGGTGTCAACACTTCGGATCTGGCGGTTTCGGCCACGCCTAGCACATCCATTATTTTTTCATAGGTATCGCTTCTTAGGCTTTTTGATTTTCCACGAAATAAATTTCTAACCGCATCCTCATGCAGACCGGCCTTGAGCGCCAATGACCGCTGATTTAATCCCAGCTGTTCCATCCTCGCCTTAATAAACTGTATTTTTGAGTCGCGTTCCATTCTCGGTAAGTAACCCGAATCGGCGCCCACTGCATCCGGTAAAATTCCCGTTGACAAATCCGGTAAATTTACCGAATATGATGTTTCATAAGAGTTTGGATGTATGTACATGAATTACCGTGAAAACCTTCTTATAGCTGCAAAAAATTATTGTGCTGCAACGGGTAAGTCGCTCGCAACCGTCTCAACATTTGTCATGAATGACGGGAAATTCTTCGACCGAATTGAAAGCGGTGGTGGTTGCACAATGGATACCTATCAAAAAGTTATGGACTGGCTCGAAACCCATACCCCTATTCAATCAAATGGAGCCGAAACGTCATGTGGAAAATAGACGAGATTTCACAGGATATTGTCCTCGCTCGTCTGGAAGGAATCCTTCCGCGCTACATCGGCCCCGGCACTAAAAACAACATTTCCTTTGTTTCCGAACGCTTAAGAATCCACCGCAACACGGTGGAAAACTGGTATCACGGCCGCGAGGTTCCCTCGTTGAGCAATTATCTCAAGCTGTGCGCATTACTCGGACCAGCCTTTCTGTGTGAGTTACTTGCGCCGATCGGCTTGGGCGCAGCTGCGCTCGAGTCAAATTCCACCACCGATTTCCAATTTTCCGCAATGCTCGCCGAGTCCGCGGCCGTCATTGCCAAGTGCCTATCAGATGGCAGCATCGATCACCGCGAGAGGAATGAGGTGAAACCGCAGCTGCGACAGTTGGTGCAGCTACTTAATCATTTTTGTGGGGATGAAAATGGAAAATCGCAATAACCAGCAGCTTGCTTCTGGCAAGCCTGTTCCGGCAGATAACAGCCATACCGAGCTGAAGCCCAATGGTCAGCAAAAAGATTATGTCGTGCTCACGCCCGAGGAGCGAGCAAAGGGCTTTGTGCGGCCGGTACGGCGTAGTTATCAGCATGTCGGCGCGCTCGGTCCGCAACATCCATTGCGCGATCTGACCGAGGAAGAAAATGAGCGTTATTCGCAATTCGGTTACGTCAAATTCGAGGCATACGACGACAGCGCCTCGCCGGTGACCGGCCGTTTCTGGACGCAGAAACAGCTCGATAGTAAGGGCTGTGGTACCGTTACGACAATGGGCCAGGCTTTAGCCGAAACATATGCCCGCGATCCCAAATTTTATGGCGGTACCTTCTGTTGCGGATGCAACACGCATTTGCCGGTTGCAGAATTTGTATGGGGCGGCACGCAAGAAAGGGTGGGCAGCTGATGTTGGGATATACAGATCTCGGCGACCTGCCGGAAAACAAACGCATCGAGGTGATCGGCAACATGGTGATGACCGCGCCGCAAATCTCGCATGATAGGCCGTTTGTCGCGGGTATTGCGCTCGAGGACCAGGCGAAGGCCGATCGGTACGCTGAAAAACTTAAAAAACGCTTTCCACAAATTCGCATCATTGAAACCGTGCCCGGTCTTGTGCCGGGAACGGTGCTGCTGCGCGTTGGGAAAGCATTGCAATGAAAGGATTGACTCATGGGTAAGGCCGCGCGCGACGAAACCAAAATCACACTTCATGTCGCCGGCCGACCGCCGGTAACGGCTACCGCATCCGAAATGCAGCAGGCATTGAATGAGCTGGGCCAGGAAGATGCGCTATACAACCAAGCGGTTGAGATCGTCCGACGCGATTTGAAGGCCTCTACCAGTTACCTGCAGCGCATGCTTAAAATAGGCTATAACCGCGCGGCATCGCTTATCGAGGCGATGGAAGCTGCCGGCGTCGTTGGACCTGCAAATCACCTCGGGAAGCGTGAGGTATTGCAAAATCCGGATGGCCAGGCGCCTTCACCTGATGCGGGTCGTCTCGGCCACAATAGCAAAAAGCCGAACCGCGTCGGCGGGATCGCCGTCGATCAGCTGAAGAGCATCATCGCGCGAGTCGAAAAGCTGGAAGAGGAAAAAGCAGGAATTGGTGCTGATATCCGCGATGTGTACGCGGAGGCCCGCGGCAACGGTTTTGATGTGAAGGCGATCCGCAAGATCATCGCATTGCGTAAAATGGATGCCCAGGAGCGCGAGGAGGCAGAAACGATCCTCGATACCTACATGCGCGCGCTCGGCATGCAGCCGGATTTATTCGACAAAGAATCAGAGGAGGCAGCGAATAGCGGGGAAAAGCCCAGCTGACAGGTGGCACATGACCGTTGTTAGGGCAACGCGGCGGCGGCGTGGAAAAAATAACAGTCAGCAGCGCGGCGCCGGGCGTTCCAGGTGCCTCCTACAGGCGACACCTGCCTGACGCGCAATGTGGGGTGGCGGCACGGAGAGACGGCAAAAAATTTTTACCTGGTGCGTAAATTTTCCATAAGACGCATCAGAAAAAACATAAGAGGGAGATTATGGGAGAGATCAATATTCAAAAACGGCCGCGGCGCCGGCAGGAGGTGTGACATGCGGACCACCTTAAAACTGCCTCACCTCACATCTGTCCACGATCTCTTCGGCTTTAATCCCCTTACCAAGCAAAAATACAAAATGCCTCACTATCGCAAATGGCTCGCCGCGGCCAAGGGCATGGTCGAGTGCCAGTCGCATCATCATCACCGGCATAAGGGCAAGGTGAAAATGACGCTGCATGCCAGCAAAATCGAATACACGCCCGAGACGATCTATCTGCTTGAAACGGCCGTTCTCGAGCTGCTTGTGCAGCAAAAGATCATCACCGCCTGGGACCAGGTCGTGCATCACAAAATCGAATGGCTGGCCGAAATGGAAGGCTCGCTTGTACTGGTGGAGGATAGCATTTGAAACGTCCTGCCTTCCAGTTTTACCCGGCCGATTGGCGCAACAACGCGAAGCTGCGACGTTGCACCGAGGCGGCGCGCGGCGCCTGGATGGACGTGCTGTGCATTCTGCATGATTCCGACGAATATGGCGTATGCCGCTGGCCGCTTGATGAGCTCGCGCGCGCGGCCGGCGTATCGTTGCGCCTGGTCAAGGAGCTGGTCGACAAAGAGGTGCTTAAAGGTGCCGCGGCCGGCAAGGAATGCGGGGAATATATATACACGCCGCGCACCGGCCGTAAGGAAGGCGATCCGGTAGTGCTGATACAGAAACAGGCGGGGCCGATTTGGTATTCAAGCCGCTTCGTTCGGGACGAATATGTCCGCAAAAGTAGGGGTGCCTCGACGCGATTTGCAGAAAAAGATTCGGAAAAATCTTCGAATGACGCAATGCAACAAGCCTCTTCGGATTCTGTGGATAAAACAAGCCAAGAATTTGATTTTAATAAAAACACGCATTCACCAACCGCACGGCTTGGTGATACGAAGGGTGATAGTCAAGGTGACGGCTCTACATCTTCTTCTTCATCTTCTTATAATAATAATATAAACCCCCTTACCCCCTTAACTGTGGATAACTTTGCGCCTCCTGACGCGAACCTTAACCACTTTCAGCACGCCTTCGAGGCCATATGCAAGCTGCTTGGGCAGCGCGGCCTCGATACACGCGAACAGGAAATCCTTTGCAATTGGTGCGAGCAGCATGACATGCGCGGCTTCGTGTTCCCGCTGATCATCCGCGCCCTCAAAAACTACCAGGAGCGGCATGCAGGGCAGAATCCGGCGGCCGCTATCGCCTATTTCGATAAAGCCATCAAGAACGAAGCCAGCAGGCCATCCATGCCGGTACGCGGGCTGCTTCGTAAAATCGGCAGGGGAGGTGCGCCATGAAAAAAGACAAGCAACGTGGTTCGCGTTTTGTGGATCCCGATTTCGATACGATGAGCCAGGTCATCACTGGCCTCGAAAACACGGTACGATCGGCCAATCCCGATCTGCACCTCTGGCGATCGGTAATATTCCAGGCGCTCGAAGACTTGTCGCATTCGTATCCAGGCAGGCATCGCAATCAAACGCCATACCGCGAGGCGGTCACATGGTTTTTCAGCTCCGATCAGAAAGTCCGCTCCGACTTTGCGCGCATCTGCGAGCTGGCCGGCATTGAATCGACGGCGCTTATCCGGCGCGCGGCGCGCGTCATGCACAAAGGCCAGCAGCTACGCGCGGCTCATGGCACGGCAAAGAATTATCATCAGCGCCGCGCAAGCCGTAATCCGAATAGCAGGTTTTCCGTTGCGGGGCCGGGGATGAGCAGCCGCGGGCAGGAGTTCACGCTATGATGACGCTATCGGTGCGAACCGACCTTCTCTCGGCAATCAAGAAAATGGACACGCTCTCATCGAAGCAGCTGCCCTTCACGATCGCCAAGGCACTCACGCAAACGGCCAAGGATGTGCAGGGCGAGGTGCAGCGCAATATGCCGCGGCGCTTTACGCTTCGACGCGACTGGATCGTCAAGGGTATCCGCATTAAGCCGGCAACCAAGCAAAACCTTGAGGCGCTGGTCTATAGCCGCGACTCGTCATTCATGGGCAGGCAGGAGCATGGCGGTGAGAAGATACCCATGCAGGCAGGTGGAAAGTATATCCTCGTTCCGTTGTCGAACGTGCGCCGATCGAAGAGCCAGATCATATCCAAGTCCGACCTACCGCAGAATCTCAAGAATGCATTCGTCATCACCGCATCGGATGGCCGCAAGTACCTGGCGGTGCGGCGCGGGCGGAAGGCCGCGGGCGTTCAAGGCAGGGCAAGAGGTGGTCGCGGCCAGGTGGTTCTTTTGTACGAGCTGGTCAAGAGCGCGCGCATCAAGCCGAGGCTCGGCCTGGTGAGTGATGGCATGCGCGTGGCAAAGGACAAGTTCATCAGCAATCTTTACGCAGCGGCAGAGGAAGCCATGCGGACAGCGCGCTAGAGGCAGGCAGGTATGGGGTCAATGATAAGGCAGGCTAGTGTTAACCATCTGAATCAAAAGGTACTTCCCTGCCCTTTCATCGCGGGTAACGCGCGAGCCGCGGGTTAACGCTAGTGAGAGAGTTAAGTTAGAGTTCATGAAGGATAGACGTTTGAAAGATAAGGGTTTCTTCTAAGGTTATGCAGTCTTTTTCAGAAAATTCAGGTGCGTTAAGTGAGGCGACGTTATCGCAGTATGCTGCGTTAAGACGCGTTTCGCCTGCAGCTGTGAGCAAAGCGGCGAAGGATGGCCGTCTCAAAAAGAGCGTCACTCGCGCTCCGAACGGCCGCATAGAAAAAATAAACATCGCGCTGGCGAATGAAGAGTGGGAAGCGAATACCAACGAGAGCAAGGTTCGGTACCGCGATCGCCAGCCGATCGAGCCGCCGCCGGCACCGCCGCCAGGGCAGGAAAATCTTGAGCTGCCTTTGCCCGATGTGCCAACGAAGAACGATATCCGCTGGCGCAACGAGCACTACAAGGGCCTGCTGGCGAAAATCGAATACGAGCAGAAATCAGGGAAGCTGGTGGATGCCGATGAGGTGAAAAACGAGGCCTTCAAACTTGCCCGCGGCCTGCGCGATTCGCTGATGAATATTCCCGATCGCCTGGCAACCGAGCTCGCCGCCATGACGGATCCACATGCGGTCCACCAGCGCATTGCAGAGGAGCTGCGTACAGCTCTCGGGATGCTCGCCAATGCTTGAAGGAAAGCAACAATACCGCGCCCTTGTTTCCCCGCAGGGTCATGTGGAGTACAACGCAGATTTTGTCCTGGGCAGCGCCGCATGCGAAAAGCTCGAGCATGGAAAAATTTACACTAACGAAGAGCTCGATAAAATCAGTCCAGGCTTCTGCATTGGTAACACGCAGCGCCACATCAAAAAGGCTCTCTTCCTCAAGGACAGCAGCAACGCTATTGAGAAAAACATTAAAAAATGGCGCTTCGAGATTCAGGGGTATCATGCTTGATGGCGCGCTCGTTTACCGGGAATCATTTTTTGCTGGCCTCCGGCCGGATCCGCTGCTGACGGTTTCCGAATGGGCAGATGAGCACCGCCTCTTGAGCCAGAAAGCATCGGCCGAGCCGGGCCGCTGGCGCACCGACCGCACGCCGTACCTGCGCGAAATCATGGATACCTTAAGCCCGAGCAGCCCGATCCAGTCCGTGGTTTTCATGAAGGGCGCGCAGGTGGGCGGTACCGAGGCGGGCAATAACTGGATGGGCTACGTCGTGCATAATACGCCTGGTCCGATGATGTTGGTGCAGCCGTCGCTCGATATCGCCAAGCGTTTAAGCAAGCAACGCATCGCGCCCATGATCGAGGAAATGCCGGTGCTGCGCGAGCTGATCGCGCCGAGCCGTGAGCGCGACAGCGGCAATACCATGCTCGTCAAGGAATTTCCCGGCGGCGTGCTGATCATGACGGGCGCAAACTCCGCCGCGGGCCTGCGCTCGATGCCGGTGCGTTTTCTTTTCCTGGACGAAATCGACGCGTATCCAAGCGACATCGATGGCGAAGGCGATCCGGTAAAGCTCGCCGAAAAGCGCACTACCACCTTCGTCCGCAAAAAAATATTCAAGGTCAGCACGCCGACGATCAAGGACATGAGCCGCGTCGAAAAAGAATACGAGGCGAGCGACAAACGCCGGTATTTCGTGCCATGCCCGCACTGCGGCAACATGGACTGGATGCGCTGGAAAAACATAAAATGGGAAAATAGCGATCCGACAACGGCCGCGCTGGCCTGCGAAGGCTGCGGCACGCTCATCGAGGAGCGCTATAAAACCTCCATGCTGGCCAAGGGCGAGTGGCGCGCGACCTGCGAAGGTGACGGAAAAACCGCCGGCTTCCATCTATCGTCGCTTTACAGCCCGATCGGCTGGAAGAGCTGGGCCGATATCGTCGCGGAATGGCTGGAAGCGAAAGGCGATCCGCCGCTGCTCAAAACCTTCGTCAATACCGTCCTGGCGGAAACCTGGGAGGAGGAATACAGCGCGCGCGTCGGCGCCGATGGCCTTGCCGAACGCTGCGAGGAATACGAGCTGATGTCGGTACCGGCCGGCGGGCTGGTGTTGACGGCCGGCGTCGACGTCCAGGACAACCGTATCGAGGTCGTCGTGCGCGCCTGGGGTAAAGATGAGGAAAGCTGGCTTGTGAACTATGTGCAGATCTATGGCGATCCGTCGAAGCAGGAAATCTGGAACCAGGTGGATAACCTGCTGCTGCAGGAATACAAGCATTCGAACGGAAAAAAAATGAAAGCCCGCGTGGCGATGCTCGATTCCGGCGGGCATTTTACGCATGAGGTTTATGTTTTCTGCCGCCCGCGCCGCAAGCGCAACGTGCTCGCCGGCAAAGGGCAGTCGCAGCCGGGCAAGCCAGCGATCGGCAAGCCGACCAGGCAGGATATCAATTACCGCAGCCAGACGCTAAAACGCGGCGTCGAGCTGTGGCCGATCGGCACGGATACCATTAAGTCGGTGATTTACGGCCGCCTAAAAAATTCCGATCCGGCCGGCGCCGGCATCTATCACTGGCCGATCGGACTCACCAATGAATATTTTAAGCAGCTCACGGCCGAGAAACAGGTGACGAATTACGTCAACGGCTTTGCGAAAAGAATATGGAAAAAGAAAGACGGCGCGCGCAACGAGGCGCTGGATTGCGAGGTTTATGCATATGCTGCCCTCCAGTACTTATATACACGCGTGAACCGTGCTACTATTTGGCAGCAGCTTGAGAAAATTCTGCATGGCGAGATACAGGCAAAGGAAGAGGATACGCCCGATTCCGAGCCAAATTCGCCGGCGAATAATCCAAGAAAAATCGTCCGCCCCGGCCGCCGCGGGGGTAATTTTGTGAAGAGCTGGTAACATGACCGACATCGCAACCAATGAACCGTTTGAAATTATAGCCGGCGATCTCATCCAGTGGAAGCGCCAGCTTTCCGACTATCCCGCAAATGCCGGCTGGTCGCTTTCCTATACGCTGATTAATTCCGCTCTTAAAATTACCATCAATACCAGCGCCGACGGTGCTGATCATGCCGTCAGTGAATCCGCGACAACCTCCGCCGGCTGGACGGCCGGGACGTATAACTGGCAAGCGCGCGTTACCAAGGGCAGCGAAAAATATGTCGTCGACGAAGGCACGATCATCATCAAACCGAACTTTGCCGCGCTCACCACTTTCGACTCGCGCACACACGTCAAGAAAGTGCTCGATGCGATCGAGGCCTGTATCGAAGGCACGGCCTCCAAGGATCAGGAGGAATACACCATCGGCACGCGCAGTCTGAAGCGCCGCAGCCTTTCCGAGCTGCTCACGCTGCGCGAAAAATATCGCGGCTACTGGACGCAGGAGCAGAATGCGGAAAAACTTAAAAACGGTCTCGGCCGTAAAAATAAAATCCTTGTGAGGTTGTGAT
The DNA here is from genome assembly GCA_033763575.1 of Alphaproteobacteria bacterium. GTDB lineage: Bacteria > Pseudomonadota > Alphaproteobacteria > Rickettsiales > SXRF01 > JANRKF01. Next base: position 47,564 of record JANRKF010000035.1, read on the forward strand.
GCGGAAATTCCTGCAAAATGTTGCCGGCCGATTCGGTCATGCTAAGAAACCGGAAGTGAAACACATGGCGCGGCGCGCCTTCGATGCCGGCCAGATCAGCCGTCTAACGGCCAGCTGGGGAACCAGCAGCAACAGCATAAACCAGGACATCTACCGCAATCTGCGTACATTGCGCGCCCGCTCGCGCGACCTGACTTACAATAACGATTACGCGAAAAAATTCCTCCAGATGACCTCCACACACGTTGTTGGCCCGACCGGCTTCACGCTGCAGGTTAAAGCCAAAGAAAACGGTGTGCTCGATCAGGTGGCCAATACCAGCATCCAGGACGCTTTCTACCGCTGGGCAAAGCGCGGCATGTGCGATGTGACGGGCAAGCTCTCGCTCTGCGATATCAAGCATCTTTCCATCAAGGCCGTTGCCCGCGACGGCGAGGCGCTGGTCCGCAAGGTATATGGAAAAATGAATCCTTTCGGCTTTGCGCTGCAGATCGTGGATATCGATCGCCTGGACATCGAGCGCAACGAAGAGCTTTCCAATGGCAATATCATCAAAATGGGCGTCGAGGTGACGTCTTACGGCCGGCCGGTCGCCTATCATCTTTTAACCAAGCATCCGGGCGATTCGGTTTATTGGACCTCGCAAGGATCCTATTACGAGCGCGTGCCGGCGGAGGATATCTACCATTTCTTCATTCCCGATCGGCCGGAACAAACGCGCGGCCTGCCGTGGATGCATAGCGCCATGATGCGTCTGCAGAACATCGGCGGATACGAGGAAGCCGCGATCATCGCCGCGCGCGTCGGCGCGTCGAAAATGGGCTTTTTCAAATCGCCGGACGGTGACGGCGAGGCGCTGGCGGATGATGTCGACGAATCCGGCAATCTGATCACCGAAGCGGATCCAGGACAATTTAACGTATTGCCGCAAGGCTACGATTTCACGCCGTTCAATCCGGATTATCCGCATGCGATGTACGGCGATTTCATCAAGGCGGCGCTGCGCGGCGTAGCCGCAGGCCTGGGCGTGGCATATAACACGCTTTCCAACGATCTCGAAAACGTCAATTTCTCGAGCATCCGCAGCGGCACGCTCGAGGAGCGCGACAACTGGATGGTGATTCAGAACTGGTTCATCGAAAGTTTTCTCGACGATATGTTCTCGACCTGGCTGAAATACGCGCTTCTCAATGGTGCTATCAAGCTGCCTACCGGCCTGGCGCTTCCCGCGGCTAAGTTCGATAAGTTCAATGATGCGAGCTGGATCGGCCGGCGCTGGCAGTGGGTCGATCCGCGCGCCGATGTGGAAGCAAACGTCACCGCCATCAATAATCGCCTCAAGTCGCGCACGCAGGTGATATCGGAAATGGGTGGCGATATCGACGATGTGTGGGCGCAGCATAAAGCGGAAGAAGAGCAGGCAAAAGCGCAGGGGCTTGTTTTGCCGGCGCCTGACGTCGTTAAAAAAGAAACGCCGCCGGCGGCCGCTTAAGCACAAAAAAAATCTTTGCGGCGATGCCTTACTGGCATGGCGAATATTATTTATCATTTGCGTATGAAAAACTTTAAGGGCGAGTTCTCATATGCAGCATTCCTCGGTTATCGGTAAGACGCTTCACCGCGATATCAAATTCAAACGCGATGCGATTGACCAAGAAAATCGCACCGTCGAACTCGCCTTTTCCAGTGAAGAACCTGTAGAGCGTTATTTCGGCATGGAAATCCTGAGCCATGCCTCCGGAGCTATCCGCCTTGATCGGCTGAAGGATGGCGGCCCGGTGCTTATGGATCACGACACCAGCGATGTGGTGGGCGTGATCGAGAGCGTTTCCGTTGGCAACGATCGGATCGGTCGGGCCGTAGTGCGTTTTGGGAAAAGCGCGCGAGCCAGCGAAATCTTTCAGGACGTCGTCGACGGCATTCGCAGCAAAGTATCCGTCGGCTACCTGGTCCACGCTATGGAACTCGATAGCAAGGATAACGGTGGGGAAACCTACCGCATCACGGACTGGGAACCTCTGGAAATCAGCATTGTATCCGTGCCTGCCGATGCAACGGTAGGTGTCGGCCGCAGCGCTGAACGCCCTCAACAACAGCAACTCGAAACCAATCAAACCCGAAAGGACAATAATCCCATGAACACCACCGCCACCACCACCGACAATCCTGCAGCAGCTCCGGCCGTCAACGTCGAAGCCGTGCGCACTGAAACTCGCAATGCCGAGCTCAAGCGCATCCAGGATATTAACGCCATCGCCAAGCAGCACGAACGCCACGGCGCTGTCGCCATTGCGCAGGATTTCATCAGCAGCGGCAAATCGCCTGATGAGTTCCGCACTGCGCTGCTGGAAGCCATCGGCAAAACTCCCGTACCGTCGGCCGATATCGGCCTGACCGAACGCGAGGTGCAGGGCTATAGCTTCGTCCGCGCGATTGCCGCCATGATCAATCCCAACGATCCGCGGGCGCAGAAAGCCGCCGGCTTCGAGCTCGAGGTTTCTCGCGCCGCCGCCGAAAAATCCAACAAGGAAGTCCGCGGTATCCTGATTCCGGCGGAAGTCCTGGCCGCTTCGTTCGGCAAGCGCGATCTGACCAAAGGCACCTCGACCGCCGGCGGCCATACCGTTGCAACCGATCTGCTCGGCAGCTCGTTCATCGACATCCTCCGCAAGCGTGCCGTCGTGCAGCAGCTCGGTGCGACGCTGATGACCGGCCTCGTTGGCAACGTGGCGATTCCTCGCCAGACCGGCGCTGCTACGGCGTACTGGGTGGCGGAAAGTGGCGCACCGACTGAAAGCCAGCAGGCCTTCGATCAGGTGACGCTGTCGCCTAAAACGGTCGGCGCCTATACCGACTACAGCCGCAAGCTGTTCCTGCAGTCGAGCCTCGATATCGAGTCGTTCGTCCGCAACGATCTGGCCCGCGTCATCGCGCTCGAAATCGACCGCGCTGCGCTCTACGGCTCCGGCTCGAGCAACCAGCCGCTCGGCATCAAAGACACCACGAACGTCAATACCGTGGACTTTGCGGCCGATGCACCGACCTGGGCAGAGGTGGTGGATCTCGAATCGCAGATCGCCGCTGACAACGCCGATATCGGTGCGCTGAAATACCTGATCAGCGCAGCCGGCCGCGGTGCTCTGAAAACGGCTAAGAAGGACTCCGGCTCCGGTATCTTCATCATCGAAGATAACAAGATCAACGGTTACGGCTTCGAGGTTTCCAACCAGGTCGCCAGCGGCGATTACTGGTTCGGCAACTGGTCGGATCTGATGATCGGCATGTGGAGTGGCCTCGACCTGATGGTCGATCCGATCACCGGCGCCACCTCCGGTACCGTGCGCATTGTCGCCCTCCAGGATATGGACTCTGCGGTCCGTCATCCCGAGAGCTTCTGCCGCGGCAATAACACGCTCTAATCTTAACCGAGGGGATGGTTTCGTCGACCATCCCCTCCAACTCTGTGAGGTTTTATGAAAGACGAAAATAAAATTAAACGCGTGAAATTCACGCGCAACGGCATGGCCAACAAAGAGGTATATCGCGCAGGCGATATCGTGGACTTGCCCGAGTCTGAAGCTCGGCAGGTTCTTCTCGCCGGCCGTGGCGAAGAAACCAAGGAACAGCCGCGCCGCGTCAAGAAGCAGCGCGCCGCTGCTTCCGTAGCTGCAGCATAGGAGGTATTATGTACGCTCCTAATCTCGGTGATGTCCTGCAGGTACTCAATCTCGCCGGCGTCGCATCGCGCACCTCCAACCTCGACGGCTCTGCCATCGATCTCAAGGATTACGACGGCGAAGCCGTAATCGTCCTGGATAGCTCGGCCGCGACCGCCGGCTCTTCGCCGACGCTCGATGTCAAGCTGCAGGAAAGTGCTGACGGCTCGACCGGCTGGACCGATGTCACCGGCGGCGCCTTCACGCAGGTGACCAACGCCGCCAGCAAACAAAAGCTGTCTATCAATACCGACGAGTGCAAGCGCTATATCAAGGCGGTTGGTACGCTCGGCGGCACGTCGACGCCGACCTTCATTTATGGCGTAACGGCGCTGGCAGCTAAACAAAACCCGGCGTAAGCACCATGGCCATCGACGAGGATCTGGATGCATATACGGATGATTTCGCGGTTGACGCCACCTTCGGCGCCATCACCGGCAAAGTCATCCTGGATATGCCTGACCAGCTCCTCGGCGGTGGCGAGGTGATCAGCACCGATTACAAGATTATTTACAAGACGGGATTATTTCCTGGCCTGGCCTACGGCAGCGCAATCACGGTCGACGGCCAGAGCTATACGGTGCGGGAACCGCGCCTTATCGATGACGGAAAATTTAGCGAAGCGCCCTTGAGCAAAGTATGAGCACGATTCGGGAACAAATATTAGCAGCGATTAAAACGGCCCTGACGGGAACGACGGGCGTCGACGTGCGCATATATCGCAGCCGGCCGGAAGCTATCTCGCGCGGCGAATCGCCGGCAATTCTGATCGAGCCGGTAGGCAACTCGCCGGTGCAGCCGGTGATCGGCTTTCTGGACAACGTATTCACCGTGCGCATTTCGGTCATTGCCCGCGGCGCCGTGCCGGACCAGGTGGCGGATCCGACGATCGCAAGCCTGCATGCAAAAATCATGGCGGATCTCACACTCGGCGGCCTTGCAATGGATATCCAGCCTGGCGCCACAAATTACCTTATCGAGGAAGGCGATCAGCCCGCGGCGGTGATCTCTTGCGATTACAATGTAATTCACCGCACCTCTCTAACCGATTTAACGACGGGGAATTGATATGAAAAACGATTTTGAAGGACATGGCGGCTCTTACCTGGTTGACCCGAAAACCGGCGAGAAAACGCTCGTTCATCGCACCGAAGAAAAACCCGATGCTTCGGATGCGCCGGAAAATCCTGCGGGAAAAAAATCCAAAAGTAAGGGGTAAGAACCATGCCACAGCTCAACCGTAAACGCGTCATTCTCGCAAAAATCGAATCCTCCTACGGGACCGATCCTACGCCGACCGGCGGTTCAAACGCCATCCTGGTGCGCGGCAATCTGACGCCGCGGCCGATCGCTGCCGAGCAAGTAAGCCGTGAGCTGATTCGCTCCTTCCTTGCCAACAACGAGCAGCTCAACGCCAACACGCATGTCGAAATCGACTTTGAGGTCGAGCTTGCCGGCTCCGGTGCGCTCGGTACGGCGCCTGCTTATGGCCCGCTGCTTCGCGCCTGCGGTATGTCGGAAACCATTACCGCCAGCACCAAGGTTGAATATCAGCCGATCAGCGCCTCCTTCGAGAGCGTGACGATTTATTTCAACAACGACGGCGTCAATCACAAGATGACAGGTTGCCGCGGCACGGTATCGCTCGGCATCAATGCCAATCAGATCCCGGTTTATAAATTCCATTTTATGGGCATTTATAACGCGCCGACGGATACCGCCTTGCCTTCGCCTACCTATACCGGCTTCAAGACGCCGCAGGTGGCAAATAATGCGAATACGACGGCATTCACTCTGCACAGCTACTCGGGCGTGCTTCAGTCCCTGGATTTCAGCCTGAATAACCAGTGCGAGTTCCGTTCGCTGATCGGCGGCACCGAGTCCATCCTGATTACCGACCGCAAGCCGAGCGGCGAAATCATGATCGAGGCACCGGCACTCGCCACCAAGGATTTCTTTGCCATTTCGCAGGCAGATACCCTGGGCGCGCTATCGATCACTCATGGTTCGGTTTCCGGCTACAAAGTGAAACTGGACTGCGCGAGTGTCGATGTCGGCGATATTTCTTACGAAGACAGCCAAGGCATCACCATGCTGCGGATTCCGTTCCAGCCGATTCCTACGTCAGGCAACGACGACTTCAAAATCACCATCATTTAAGGAAGGGCCTGTTGAATGTTCGTATTAGGACCAAAGGATTCCTACACCTGGCCTGTAACCGTCGAGGTTGCCACTGATGGCGGCAAGATCGAAAAGCAGGAATTTAACGCGCGGATCAAGCGCCTGGGCCAGGCCCGCATCGAAGAGCTGGAAGCCAAGATCAAGGACGGCGAAATAAAGGACAAGGATCTCGCCGCGGAAATCCTTCTCGGCTGGGATGGCGTATTTGATGCCAACAGCAAAGAGGTGCCTTTTAACGATTCCACCAAAGAGGCGCTGCTCGACCAGGCGCTTGTCGCCTCGGCCGTGGTAACCGCATTCTTTGAAAGCCTGACCGGCGGTAAAAGAAAAAACTGATCGATGCCGCCGAGCGCTGGGCCGGCGGCGGTGAAAAGGATGACACGGTAGCCGACCTGCAGGCATTCGGTGCTCCCGCCGAGATCATCGCGCAGGCCAGCTCAAACCAGGCAGGGCCGCTCGAGATATGGCCGGAAAACTGGGAAACCGTTTTGCTTTTCCACCGAATACAGACCCAGTGGCAGATCGCGTTCGGCGGCCTCGGCAATCGATTCGTGATCGGCCTGAATTATCAGGCTGTAATTGAATTTTTGCGACTGCAAGGGGTTGAGGACATGAAGGCAACATTCGAAGATATCCAGGTAATGGAACATGCAGCCCTTCGAATCCTTAACCAGGGAGGCGACTGATGCCTCTAAATGTCGACGCAGGATTTAGAATTGCCGCCGGCGTCACTGGCCAGCAGGCCGTCGATCGCCTGGGCGGTACGTTGCGCCAGCTCGTCAATACCACCAATTCGCTAAGTCGCAATTTTTCGCTGCTCACTAATGCAGCAAAAACCTATTTCGGCCTGGCCGCGCTTAAGTCGGCGATCGATGTCGGCGATGCAATGAACGATCTCAATATCAAAACCGGCGTATCGGTGGAAACGCTTTCAAAGCTCAAGGTCGTTGCCGAGCAAAATGGTAGCAGCTTGGAAGGCCTGGCAACCGGCTATAAATTCATGCTGAATAATCAGTCGGAAGCGATTTACGGCAATAAGCAAGCGATTCAGTCCTTCAAGGAAATAGGCATCAGCGTTGCCGATCTTAAGAAAATGAACTCCGAGCAACTCTTCCTGACGGTCGCGCAGCGCGTCGGCGAGCTCGGCCGAGAGTCCGATCGCACCAAGGTGCTGATGGATATTTTTGGAAAATCCGGAAGCGATCTCGGTGTCGTTATGGCCGAAGGTGCGGACGGCATCAAAAAAACCATGGACCAGGTGGAGCGCATGGGCCTGGTGCTGACAAAAGAAGATGCGCAGCGCATGGACGAGTTCAATGACAAATGGACTTTGTTTACGAACACCTGCATTCGCTGGCTGCAATCTGGATTTGTAGGGGCCTTTGATACCTTTGTGAAGCTGCGCAATACCATGATCGGAAGCGATCTGCGCGTCCCTACCGGGGATCTGGACAATATCGAAGAGGTGAGCAATCGCCTGCAGGTATTAAACCGCAAGAAACGCCAGGCGCAGGAAGCGCTGCGGGATGAGGATGATCCGAAACAATTCGGCAAATATCGTGACATGATCACCGATTTCCAGCGACAGATCGACGAAGCGCAGGGCAAGGCCGCTGGCATGTATGGCCCGCAACCGCAGCCTGCCGGCACGGCGCCGGCGCCGAAGCGTGGCCTGCGCGGCAGCGCGCTCGATAAACTGGCCGAGCGGGATTACGAGCGCGACATCGAGCAGCTGCAAAAATACATCGAGAAAGAACGCCAGCAAAATATCACCATGGCACAGCAGGCGGATTATATCGGCCTGACCAGTGTTGAGATCGAAAAACTGAAGGCTGCGCGGCAGATCGATGCTGAGGTAGCAGAGAAGACGCTCTCTATGTCGCCGGCGGTGCGCAAGCAATTTGAAGAGCAGGCCGAGGCCATTAAAAAGCAAAGGCTCGAAATCATCCAGCTCAACTATGAACAAAGCCGCACCTTCAGCACCGGCACTAAGCAATTCATGTCGGAATATGTGGAAACGATCGGCGATGCCGCGGCGCGCGCAAAAGATATGTGGTCGAGCGCTTTCAAAGGTATGGAAGATGCGCTGACCGATTTCGTATCGACGGGCAAGGTATCGTTCGGCAGCCTGGCACAGAGCATCATCAAGGACATGATTCGCATCCAAATCCAGCAGAGCGTCACCGGCCCGCTGGCCAGCTGGATCGGATCGCTTAATCCTTTCGGAGGTGCTGGGCAAGTTTACAGTTCGCCCATTGGTCCAATGCCTGGCACAGGGGTTCCCATGGCCAATGGCGGTATTATGACCTCCCGCGGCAAGTTGCCGCTGCATATGTATTCCAGCGGCGGCATTGCGAGATCGCCACAAATGGCCTTGTTTGGCGAGGCGGGCTTGCCGGAGGCTTATGTTCCGCTTCCCGATGGTAACCGTATCCCCGTCAATCTCAAGGGTGGCAGCGGTGGAAACAGCATCGTCAACAATGTGAATATATCGATATCGACCAACGGTGAAACCGAGGCCAGCGGCACCAATGCCAACCTCACGCAGTTTGGCCGCTTAATGTCTGCGACGGCGAAAAATGTCATAATGAATGAGATGCGGCCAGGCGGCATGTTAGCCCAGCAGAGAGCGGGGTAACATGGCAACATTCACATGGACGCCCAGTCATCCCGCCACGGCCGACGAAATGCCGAAAGTCAAGGTTGCAAAATTCGGCGATGGTTACGAACAGCGCCAGGCTGATGGAATCAATAATAATCTGCTCAAGTGGTCATTGAATTTTACTAACCGCACGCTTACCGAAGCCGCACAAATTATTACATTTTTGCGCGCGCGAGCCGGCGTCGAGGCGTTTGACTGGACCGATCCGGACGGCAATGCCGGCAAGTATGTATGCCGCAGCTGGTCGCGTTCGCTACCCTATGGCAATGTGCGTTCGATCACCGCCACCTTCGAACAAGTAGCGGAGTCATGAGATGACATCGGACAAAATCGCTGCTGATATACAGAGCCTTGAACCTACCGCAATCATCGAGCTTTTTATTGCGGACCTGACTGCGCTCGGTGATAACGTCTATCGCTTCCATGCTGGGAAAAATGGCCTCATCCAAGATATCGTGTGGCAGGGTAATACCTATTCCGCTTATCCGGTGATGGCGAATGGATTCGATATGACGGGCAACGGGCAGATTCCGCGGCCGCAGCTGGCTTTTTCAAATGTCGGTGGATCCATCACGGCTTTGATTCTTGCCTATGCCGATATCGTCGGCGCTAAAATTACCCGCAAGCGCACACTGGCGAAATATCTTGATGCCGTCAATTTCAGTGGTGGAGTCAATGCAAACGCCGATGCCACGGCGGAATTTGACGATGATATTTATTATATCGATCGCAAATCCCGCGAGGATAAAGAGATCGTCGAGTTCGAGCTCGCCGCGGCCTTCGATGTCACCGGCGTAAAGCTGCCGCGCAGGCAGATCATTCAAAACATCTGTCCATGGCGTTATCGTGGCGGCGAGTGTGGTTATGCCGGCACGAATTATTTTGATGTAAACGATAATTCCGTCGTCAGCGCCGGGCAGGATGTGTGCGGCAAGCGTCTTTCTTCATGCAAGGCCCGCTTCGGGGAATTTGCCGAGCTGCCCTATGGCGGCTTTCCAGGCGCGGGGTTGACGAGGTAGCAATGAATGAGCACACAAAACAATCCATCGCCGATCATGCCGCCCAGGAATTTCCGCGCGAGTGCTGTGGCCTTTTGATTAACGACGGCGGTAAAGAGATATATTGGCCGTGCCGCAATATGGCGGTCAAAACCGACAACTTCCAACTGCACCCGCAAGACTATCTCGCCGGCGAAAAGCGTGGCCAGATCATGGCCATCATCCATAGCCATCCTAACGGCTCGCCGGAGCCTAGCCAGGCCGATAAGGTCGCATGCGAGCGGACAGGCCTGCCCTGGCATATAATAGCCTATCCAACGCTGCAATGGGCCAGCCTACTACCCAGCGGCTATAAAGCGCCTTTGCTTGGCAGGGAATGGTCGCACGGCGTCCTGGACTGCTATTCGCTTATCCGCGACTGGTATTTCGAAGAGCGCGCCGTCGAGCTTATGGATTTTCCCCGCCAGGACGAATGGTGGCGCCGTGGCGATAATCTGTATGAAGAAAATTTTGAGCGCGCCGGTTTCATGGAAGTAAAGGATGATCTGCAGCTGGGCGATGTCATTCTGATGCAGGTTCTTTCGGATGTGCCGAATCATGCAGGCATTTATATCGGCGGCAATATGATGATCCACCATCTCTTCAATCGGCTTTCCTGCCGTGAGATATATGATGGATACTGGCGCCGGCACACGCGCCGTATTTTGCGATTCAGGGGGCAGGCATGAGCGAACAGTGCAGGGATATCATTCTTTCCGGGCAGCTGGCAGAGCGTTATGGCAGGCTCCACCGCCTGGCGGTCAAAACGCCGGCGGAAACGATTCGAGCGTTGTGCGCTAATTATCCGGATTTTGAAAAGTTTGTGATCGAATCCGAAAAAGACAATGTCGGTTACCGGGTAATGATCGGCGAGGATCCGATTAATTCGGCGGAAGAGTTACATTATCCTGCTGGCCTGGCGCCGATTCATATCGTGCCGGTGATCGGCGGCGCTAAAGGCGGTTTCGGTCAAATATTCATTGGTGCTGCCTTAATTGGTGCATCTTTTATTCCAGGCCTGAATGTTGCCGTATTTGCCGGCGCGCCAGGATTTTTAGGGACGATGACTTTTGCATCGGCAGCATTTGGCCTTGGATTTTCACTAGTGCTTGGTGGGGTCTCACAGATGCTGGCGCCACATCCAAAGGCGCAGGCTCCTTCAGAGCGGCCAGAAAACAAGCCCAGCTATGCATTTGACGGTCCGGTAAACATGACCGCGCAGGGGCAGGCTGTTCCGATCGGTTACGGGGAGCTGATTGTTGGATCGGGCGTTATCAGTCAAGGATTCACGGCGGACCAATATGTCGAATAAACATCTTCCCATAGCCGGCGCCAAGGGCGGCGGAGGTAAAGGCGGCGGAGGCGGTACCGCGCGCGCGCCGGTCGAGGCTCCGGATTCATTGCGCTCGCGTTCGTTCGGCCGCGTGGTGGACCTGATCTGCGAGGGCGAAATAGAAGGGCCTATAAACGGCTGGGACGACCCGCTGCTTTCCACTTACTTGAATGAAACGCTCGTCCGCAATGCCGACGGTACTTTTAATTTCAGTGGCGTCACCATGGAAATGCGGCCCGGCACGCAATCGCAGAGCTATATCCAGGGATTTTCTGGCGTAGAAAATGAGCTTCCTGTCACTGTTGAGGTTACCAACGCCACGCCGCTGATTAAAACGATCACCAATGCAAATGTGAACGCGGTGCGTGTGACGATAGGCATTCCACAGCTTTCGGAGCAAAATCCTACATCCGGCGACGTCAATGGCAGCACCGTAGATTTAGCCATCGATGTGCAGACTAATGGCGGCGGATATGTCGAACGCCTGACCAAGACAATTACCGGCAAAACGATGAGCCGCTATCAGGAATCTTATGTGATTTCATTGAGCGGGACGGGACCATGGGATATCCGATTGCGCCGCACGACGCCGGATAATGGCTCGGCGGTGCTGGTGAATAAAACTTATTGGGATAGCTATACTGAAATCACTTATGCGAAGCTGCGCTATCCGAATAGTGTGCTTTCGGCGATGCAGGTGGATTCCAAGCAATTCAATTCTATTCCTAATCGCGCCTGGCATTTGAAGCTGATGCGCATTCGCGTGCCGTCAAATTACGATCCAGTAACACGCGCCTATACTGGCAGCTGGGATGGTACATTCAAAACCGCCTGGTCAAATAACCCTGCCTGGTGCTTTTACGATCTGCTGACGACATCTCGCTACGGCCTGGGCGATTATGTGCCGGCGGAGCTGGCTGACAAATGGGTTCTTTATACGATCGGGCAGTATTGCGATGTCCTGGTTGCTGACGGCTTCGGTGGATTCGAGCCGCGCTTTACCTGCAATTTATATCTGCAGACCCGCGAAGAGGCATTCAAGGTAATGCAGGATATGGCGTCGATTTTCCGCGGCATGATTTATTGGGCCAATGGATCTGTGACTGCCGTCCAGGATGCGCCGGTGGATCCTGCCTATATATTTTCCAATAGCAATGTCATCGATGGCAAATTCACTTATTCAGGCTCAAGCCAAAAACAACGCCATACCGTGGCACTCGTTCGGTGGAATGATCCGGCCGACTTTTACCGCCAGAAGATCGAATATGTCGAAGATAGAGACGGCATCGAGCGTTACGGCATAGTTGAAACAGAGATTGTTGCTGTAGGATGTGCATCGCGCGGCCAGGCGCATCGAGCGGGTAAATGGTTGCTTAATAGCGAGCTTTCTGAAACTGAAACCGTGTCCTTCGCTACCGGCATCGAGGGCGCGGTCGCGCGACCTGGCCAAGTTATCAAAGTGCAGGATGCCGATCGTGCCGCGGCGCGGCGTTCCGGTCGCATTAGCGCAGCGACGCTTTCGACAATTACTATCGATGGCGATGCGACTTTGGATCCTGGCACCAATACGCTCTATGCCATGATGCCCGATGGCACTGTGGCGACAAGGACCATTACCAGTCTTGTCGGCCGCGTCATCACGGTGAGCACAAATTTCCCAGCCGTGCCGAACGAGCAGGCAATATGGATGATTTCCAGCGCCACCGTTGCCGTGCAGACGTTTCGCGTCATTTCGGTATCCGAACAGGATGGCATTTACGCGGTATCTGCATTGAAGCATAATCCTGATAAATACGATGCGATCGAGAGTGATATCGTGCTCGAGGAGCCGAGTGTATCTTTCTTCCTGCAGACGCCCTCGACGCCGGCCAGCATTTCGGTTTCGGAAATTCTTTATGCGGCCGCGCAGGATTTCAAAACCATGATCACCTTATCCTGGCCGCACGTCGACGGCGCGACCTCTTACGAGGTGAGCTATAGCGTTGACAACGGCAATAGCGTACCGCTGCCGGCGGTATCCACGCACACGATCGACTTGCGCGATATGCAGCCAGGGCTTTATAAATTCCAAGTTGTGGCAGTAAGCCCATTGGGCAAGCGTTCCTGGCCGGCGGAAACCACTGAGCAAATTTATGGTAAAACCGCGCCGCCTTCCGATGTAACCAACTTCTTCATCCAAGGAACTATCCTTACCTGGGCGCCTGTTTCCGATATCGATGTTGCCGGTTATAGCATCCGCTTCCAGCCTGGAACCTCGCGCAGCTGGGGTGATGCCGTGCCGATTCATGCCGGCCTGATCACTGACTCGCCTTATGATATGGGCGTGGTTCCTTCCGGTCAAAATACGATCATGATCAAGGCGGTGGATACCAGCGGAAACGAATCGCTTAATGTTGCCTTTATTGTCGTCAATTTAGGCGATCCGGATGTTGCCAACATCGTTGAGACATTTGACCGCCAGCTGGTCGGCTGGCCAGGTACGCTCACCGGCGGCACGGTGAACGGCTCCAACCAGCTCGAGGCGGCAAGTGAAACGCTTATGTGGGACGGCAATGAAGATGCTGCCATGTGGGCGGAAGACGCCAGCAAATTGATGTGGTCCACGAATATTTATACGCAGATGACGTATGAAGATCAGATAATCATCACCGCAGGCCTGGCCGGATCCAAAATGACGATCAACAGGGACGTGGTGGGTGATCCCTGGTCGATTTACTACCGCCATGATGGGCCTGGCCTGATGTGGAATGCCGATGCTTCGGTGCTGATGTGGGGCAGCGGTAGCGATCTCATGTGGGATGTTCCTCCCTATCAGCCGTGGCCTGGTGAGGTCACCGTGGATAATCAAGTTGCTTATGATTTCCTGATCACGACCGGGCATGGCACGACGCAAGGCAAGGTCAACCAATTTGCTATTGTGATCGATGCGCCAGATATCGAAGAGACGTTTGACGATATCGCTGTGCTCGCCGCCGGCACGCGCTTGCCGATCACCAAGCCCTTTACCGTGATAAAAAATATCCAGCTGACAGTGCAGAACGACGGCGGCGCCGCGGTAACGGCACGTTATGAAGATAAAGACGTCGACCTCGGGCCGCTTATCACGGCTTTGTCAGCTGCCGGCGCCGCCGTGGATGGAATCCTGGATGCGCGGGTCAAGGGTTATTAGCGCCTAAAAAAATATGCGGCCGTTGCCTTACTGGCATTCCGACTCTCTCCTATAATTTGCATATCGAATCATCACATAGGAGCAGAGCGCAATGCCTACCGCAATGCCGTTAATTACCGATCTCACTGGCGCGGCCGTAAGCGAATCGGGCTTCAAAACGCAGTTAACCAACTTATTTGCAGCATTGCGCGAAGGCGGCGATCCGCTCGGCCGCTTCGGCGACATCCAAAATCTCGGCCTTGCATTTTCTGTAGGTTCTAACGCGCTTACCTGCGCCGTTAAGCAGCGCGACGGATCGACAAATGCCGACGCCACGAATGTTATCCAGGTTCCGATGCGCCATGCGACGGCTTCTAATGGTTCATTCAACGTGCGCAACATCACCGCAGCGCTATCGCTCACCATCAGCTCCGGCTCGACACTCGGCCATGCCAACGCCACGCTTTCGAATATTTACTGGTACCTGATCGACAATGCCGGCACGCTCGAGCTGGCTGCTTCCACGAAATTTTTCGGCGGCTATGGTATCGTTTCCACCACCGCCGAGGGCGGCGCCGGCGCCGCGGATAGTGCGACGGTCATGTACTCGGCAACGGCGCGCACCAACGTGCCTTATGCATGCATCGGCCGGTCAAAGGATACGCAGACCACCGCCGGTACCTGGACGGCCGTGCCGTCGACGGTGGAGCTATTCCCGCTTATCGGTACCGTCGGCGCCTTGGGCTTCGGCGCGAACGTCAAAGATGACGGCGCCGGCAACCTGGTCACTTATCTCACCACCGAGGGCACGATCGCATCGGCAACGACGACCGACCTCGGAACTCTGACCACCAACATTGCGACGATCACAGGCACGACGACGATTACAGGTTTAGGCTCCTCGGCCTCGGCCGCGAATCCGTTATATTTTGTCCGCTTTACCGGCGCTCTGACGCTGACGCACAATGCCACCAGCCTTATCCTGCCTGGTGCGGCGAATATCACGACCGTCGCCGGCGATAGCGCCATTATGCTTTATCTTGGCTCCGGCAACTGGAAATGCCTCTTTTATCAGCCGATCAGCGGCGAGGCAGTTTCCATGGCCGGCACGACGACGAACCTTGCGTCGGCCAGCACCACCAATCTTGGATCGCTCGGCGTCAATTCCGTGGCGATCACAGGCACGACGACGATCACCGCATTCGGCTCCTCGGCCAGCATCGCCAACCCGATTTATTTCATTCGCTTTACCGGCGCGCTGACACTGACGCATAACGCCACCAGCCTTATCCTGCCTGGCTCGGCTAATATTACGACAGCCGCCGGCGACGGTGCAATAATGGAATATCTGGGTTCCGGCAACTGGAGATGCGTGAATTATCAAAAGGCGGACGGTACCGCGATCGCTGGAGCAACGGGCGCGCTGACTGGTATTACATCCATTAACGGTGGCGAACTGGCCGGCTTCCGAAATTTCCTTTACAACCCCTTCTTTGATGTATGGCAACGTGGCACCAGCTTCACGCCGGCCGCGTCGACGGTAACGTATTTAGCCGATAGATGGTTCGGTTATCGTGCGACCGATACGGCGTGGACAGTTTCACAGCAAACGGCACTTGCCGGTTATTCGCAATACGGCATGAAAGTGCAGCGTAACAACGGCAGCGCGACGACGAACCAAATTCGTGTCGGCCAGGTGCTTCCGACCATCGATGTACTGAAATACGCGGGCAAGACATGCCGCCTCTCGCTGTATTTGAAAGCCGGCGCAAACTTTTCTGCCGCTAGCTCCCAAGTTACGGTCGATGTCAAGAATGGCACCGGCACCGACGAGGGCGTTGCGTCGCTGATCGCTGCTACCTGGACCGGCAGCAATACGATCTTTAGTACCGCGCAAGCGATCACCACGACCATTACACGCTACGATTTTGCATGCGCTATTCCTGCGAACGCAAAAGAACTCGCGGTTCAAGTTCTATTCACGCCGGTCGGTACCGCCGGCGCCGACGACTCTGTCACAATCGAGGCGGCACAGCTTGAGCCTGGTACGGTTGCAACGCCTCCAGAGATTCGCCCATTCCCAATTGAACTCGCTATGTGCCAGCGTTTTTACGCAAAAACTTTCGACTACTCCGTTGCGCCTGCGCAGAACGCAGGTCGCCTCGGGGTGATCACCGGCACGGGTATCGGCGGCGGCGGCAACACGCAGATGGGGTGGCGCTTCCCCGTGCAGATGCGCACTTCCTCGCAGACCATCACTACCTACAATCCCAACGCCGCGAACGCGAACGTGCGCGATTTCTCTGGCGGCTCGGACGTTGCCGTGAGCCTAGACCCGAACACCATCAAGAGCCGCGATTGCATCTCGGTGGGTTCGCTGGTGAGCGGTCAGGCGATGTGGGGTGTTCACGTAACCGCAGACGCAGAGCTATAGGAGTTTCTCATGACCGATTATTCCATCGTTCAAAACGTAGAAACGGGAGCCGAGGATCCGAACTGGATTCGCAGGATTTCCGATAGCGCGTTTATTCCGAAGGATCCACAGAACCGCGATTATCGTGAGTTCCTTGCTTGGCAGGATTCCGGCGGGGAAATCCTTAGCGAAGATCCGCTGTATGTTCCTTATGTAAAACCTACTGCCAATAAGGAGCAGCTGCTCGCTCAACTTGCCGACATTAAGGCACAGATTGAGGCATTGCCGGAGGATCCGCAATGATCAATTTCATAGTTATCATGGCCATAACGAATGCGCTCGGCGGCCGCTGGGAAGATGTTTATGGCCTCAAAGATAATTCTGGCCCTGGTCGTTTAATATTCCGGTGCGTGCTTCCTGGTATTCTTGCCGGCGTGGTCGCCTGGGAGGGAACAGGAAGCTGGATAAATGCAGGATGGGTATGGTTCGCGGTGACGGCCGGCAGCGCATTATGGTTTCCTTTTGGCTGGAGTTTTGATGAAATTAATGGGCAATACGATCCCAATAAATACCCACGATGGGTGCGCAGCATTGCACTGAATATCGTGCCGATCAGCGTGTCAGCTTCCCACAATCGTCTGCGCGGTATCATTATGAAGGGAATCCGCGGTGGGTTCGATATCCTAACCTTTGTTTTACTGACGGCCGTCAATCCTTATGCGCTGTTATGGAGCCCAGGTACTTTACTGCAAGGCGTAGCATATTGGACCTGCGGCCGCATCGTTAAGAGGCCTGCCATATTGCTTGCGGAAGCGGTGTGGGGCGGGTGCCGCGGATATTTAATCTATCAAGCTATGGGGTTATAATGGATGCCCAAACTTTGCTCATCATATTGCAGGGATTGCTCACGCTCCTGGTCCTCATTATCGGTGCGGTTGTGAAAAGCGCGGCGCGCGATCTCAAAGAGGTTGAGAAAGCCGCCGGTGAAAATGCAATCGGCCTTGCAAAATATCAGCTCCATGTATCCGAAAACTACGCCACCAAAAATGATCTGAACGCCGCGCGCACTGAAACAAATGAAAGCCTTCGCAGGCTGCATGATCGGCTTGACAATATGGATGAAAATTTTGACGAAAAAATGACCGAGGTAAGCCGCGATATAAAGTCGCTGCTCAAAAGACCATAGGGAGGATTTATGTTCGCAATCATTGGTGCCGTCATCGGCTTTTTGCAATCGCTCGCGCCTGAAGCATTGAAATTTTTTCAGGACACCAAAGACAAAAAACACGAGCTCGAGATCATGCGGCTGCAGATGGAAATGCAGCAAAAGGGAATCGACAGCCACCTTGCGGAAATCCAGGTGCAAGGGCAGCAGGCGGAATCTGTTGCGCTGCAGAACTCATACCGCGCCGAGCTGAAATATAGCGGTAAATATTCTGCCAGCGTCCGCCCGACCGTTACATACATGGCAATGGGGCTTTATGTGCTGCAGAAGATCCTACTCGTCACCGCAGTCATATTCGCGCCGTCGCTTCCCTGGCTGCCGCGCGATGCGCAATTACTCCAGGTGGCGGCCGTAGTATGGACCAGCTTCGATGAAACCTTGCTGGGCTGGATCGTCGGTTTTTGGTTCGGCAGCCGGCAAATTAAGAAGAGCTGATCATGCAGATTTCCGCTCGAGGCACAGACCTTATCGAGCGATACGAGAGCTTCGCGGCGAAGCCCTATATTTGCCCGGCCGGAAAGCTGACGGTCGGTTATGGCCATGTCATCCTGGCGAAAGAAAAGGGGCATTACGATAGCGGTATCACCGAGCTCGAGGCCGAGCGCCTGCTATTAACCGACGTCGCTAAGGCACGCAGCGCGATCATGCGCCTGGTGTGTGTCCCTATCAGCCAGGCACAATTCGATGCGCTGGTATCATTTACTTTCAACGTCGGTGCTGGCGCGCTGCAGCGCAGTACCTTACGGCAACGCCTCAACCGTGAAGATTATGATGGCGCCGCGGCCGAGTTCGGAAAATGGGTATATGGCGGCGGCCGCAAGCTGGCCGGCCTGGTTCGCCGGCGGGCTGACGAGCGGGCATTGTTCATGTCAGAACCTATCGAGGAGGCCAAGCAGGTGTATATCGCGCTGCCCTGGCTCGGAAAGGCTGCATAAACGCACAGAAAGGCCTTAATCAGCCTGCAAAGAGCGTCAACCGGCCACGACACGGCCCTCTAACAAAGAGAGGCTTCTATGACGCAAAAAACCGTAACACCACTTTCTGGCGCCGCACCATACCTCGGCGGCAAGCGCAATCTGGCCGAGCGCATTATTGAACGCATGGAGGCTATCCCGCATACTTGCTACGGCGAGCCGTTTATTGGGATGGGCGGTGTGTTTTTCCGCCGGTCGCAGATTCCGCAATGCGAGGTGATCAATGATTATTCAAACGAGGTGATCAATTTTTTCCGCGTCATCCAGCGACATTATAGGGCTTTACTCGATGAGCTGCGATTTACGCTCGCCGGCCGGCGGACTTTTCATACCTTTCTGAATACGCCGCTCGATGGCATGACGGATGTGCAGCGCGCGGCGCGCTTCTATTACCTGCAGCACAATGGGTATTGCGGCAAACCAGGCAGCACCAGTTTCGCCATCGATCGGCATGGGCATTCCAGATTCAATATCCGTCAGCTGCGGATCCACATTGAGCGGCTGCATGAGCGTCTTTCCAGCGTCACGATCGAGAACCTGCATTACAGCGAGTTTATCGATCGGTACGATGCGGCCGACACGCTCTTTTATCTGGATCCGCCATATTATGGCTGCGAGAATGACTATGGAAAGGATCTATTTTCGCGCGACGATTTTACGCGCCTGGCGGAGCAGCTCGGCCGGATCGCCGGCGCGTTTATTCTTTCGCTCAATGATAAGCCGGAGGTACGCGAGATCTTCGCGGCTTTTGATATCGAGGCTGTTACGACCACATATGGCATCGGCCGGAGCCAGGCCTTCGAGGAGCTGCTTATTTCGAACCGCCGGCTGGAATGCCGGCAGCCGAAAATGTTATGAGCTGGTGACCGGGCTTTAATCAGCCGCAAAAAGTCGGCCGCGGGCTTTTAGGTTTCCCCTGGACATAGCACGCCGCAGCCCGGCCATAAACCGAGAGCAGCGCCCTTGCGGCGGACGCGACCGCTTTTTGGGGTGATTAAGCCCGCATTATGAATAACATATCAAAGTGCTAAATGTATAGCCCTTAAGAATATTATCGCTTTAGGTACTCAAACTGATTGCAAAAATATTTTATAGAGGTAATACAATTACAAGTACATGGCTCGGTAATTGCATACTATCTGTAGTAAAGGGATTTTTAATGTTTTGTATGCTAAAATAGAATATGACCGCCAGCGATTCTAACCTTCCGAATTTTAAGGATCCACCTGTTGTGGAGGTGGCGATCGGCGTCCAGTTCGATACTCTCGAGCATTTTTATATTCCGCATGTTGGCCTGCTATGGGATCGTCTCGATCGCAAAAAATTCACGGCCTGCGAAGAATTAAGCCCGATTATCACCGCTCCGGAAAAGGACGCTTTTCTCGTATTTGATAAGCCGATGATGCCAAGGATATGGTTCGTCAGTGACGATAAGGACATGATCGTGCAGTTCCAGCGCGATCGCTTTAATTATAACTGGCGCAAGCATACGGCCGATTCCATCCTGGAAAAATCATATCCCCGGTATGGCTGTGTGAAGAAGGAATTTTATAGCAGCATCCAAAAGCTGGAGGCCTGCTTAGAAGAGCTTCATATCGATCCAATAAATCCGCAGCGCCTGGAGGTTTCCTATATCAATATCATTCCGCTGGATACGATCGGTGGGGTAGATAAAATCGGCAAGGTGTTAAAGGATATCGATTGGCGGCCAGGACATACCGTGTTGCCGGATCCGCATAAAATAAGCGCGCATTGGCAGTTTCGGGTTAAGGAAATAAATTCCCTACTGGATCTGCGGGTTAATACCATGCCTCTATCGCTCACCGGCCAGGAAGTTCTGCGCGTGGAATTGACTGTACGCGGGCAAGCACCATATAAGGATATAAAGGCGTGCGAACCATGGCTTGATGAAGCGCGGCGCGCTATAGTAAAAGGTTTCGTCGATATAACCACACCTGAGGCACACAAAGTATGGGGGCTTTTATGAGCAATCTAACAGCATTGCGGCAGCATGAAATAGATATACCGGACGACGATAAGTATATCTCGGCCGCTACCTTTGACCAGGTCACTGCAGAAACTTTACCGCCTGGTCGCCGGCATGTGGAGGCCGCCTTAAATTATCTGTCGAACATGGAGGATAATTGGGACGGTGAAGGCGCGATCGCGCCGACGGAAAAAGCGATCGAAGCGGGCCGCGCGTTCAATAATCATTATATGTTGGATAGAAAATATCCCGATAAAGTTTCGCCTGATGGTGATGGTGCTGTGCTTTTTATCTGGAATGCTCCGGACGGCCGGCTAACACTTACGATCGAGGCTTCGCTGATTCATATTTCCTTCGCTCATCCGGACGGCCGGGTAGAGCTGCCGGAAAGTGTACCGTATGACCTTACTGCAATTCCGAAGGAAATTCTGCATTACCTTCCCAAAGTGCCTCGTCCGAATGTCTGAGGTTATTTTCGATTCTGATATTGTCAGTAGAATTATACTCGATCCGAAAGATTTCCCTGGCGGGGTTTTAGATCTGCGGAAGAGCTTCCAATTTTCAAGCGACAATCAATACCGCCAGTCGGTAAATTGCCACCGGCTGGCGAATAATGATCAGGCGGCGATCCATCAGCTGGGCCTCGTTAAAGAGGCGGTTGATCATGCCGCCGGCCGCACGGGCAGAAAATATAAAGGATACTGCCAAGCCGAGGTATTGCCGATCCGCACTATCAATGTCAGCGACCAGGCGCATTTCGAGGTTTACCATAAAGAGGAAAATGGCAATAAAGCGCACTGTGAGATCAAGGTGCTATTCAAGCAGAAGAATGCCCGCAACGAGGCTATTACGCAGCTAATAGGATGCTTTTCCGAGCTGGTAGCCTATGCAGCATAGGCTGAATTTTAACGGCCTATTACCAGTTGCAAATGCGTTGAATGTTCTTTATGATATTTTCCAGATGGTTGCTTGAGTATAAAGCGCGTTCGAAAATGGCCGTTGCGCGCCCCCGCAACCAAAACCAGAGCCAATCTCCGGCGATTGGCGAAAATCACAAAATCTTCTGGTGCCGCATTTTCGGGAATATTACGCGAGCGTAAAAAACACTTCCACCCGCTTTGTTTCAGCTTTGATAGCGGCGAGCATTTCGAGTTTTTGAGATTCGCTGTCCTCGAAATGGGTTTCGGCGCGTTTGCACAGATGGTGCAGTTTGATCGCACCTAGATTGCCCGATGAGCCTTTGAAGCGGTGTGTGGCGGATTTCCACACATCATTCTTATCTGCGCCCATGCTTTGTCCCAGAATAACAATCATCTCCTGCGCTTGTTCTAAGAATAAGTCAGCAAGGGCTTTTTCTTCTGCAGGGTCACCATCGGTGAACAGGCGAAGTTGTTCCATATCAACCGGCGCTTCTTCGGCTTCCTGCGGCTGAGCGATCTCTGGTTTTTTAGCGGCGATGGTGGATTTGTTGTCATCCAACACAAACCATGTCTCCAGCACTTTTTTCAAGTGTTCAGCGCGCAGTGGTTTACTCAAATAATCGTCCATCCCTGCTTTCAAGCATTTCTCGCGGTCACCCATCATGGCATTGGCGGTCATCGCAACAATCGGTGTGTGGAGTGGCGTGCCGTCTTCAAGCAGGCGTAATTTCTGTGTTGCCTGATAACCGTCGAGCTCCGGCATCTGGCAATCCATGAAAATCATGTCGTAGGGGCTGGTGCGGTATTTTTCGATTGCCTGCACACCGTCTTCGGCCACGTCGATGTGACTGAAACCGAACTTACGCAGTAGCTTTTCGGCGAATACACGGTTGACATGGTAATCATCCACCAGCAACACTTTGGCCTCGCCGATGGGCTTGAGATTTTCCATTGCCTGGCATTTGATGGCGTGTTCTTCGGCATGGATGCTAAGGTCTGTGGCGTTCGCCGGTTTACAAGGAATAGCGAACCAGAAGGTTGAACCTTTGCCTTCGGCGCTTTCCACACCGATTTCACCGCCCATGAGTTGCACCAACTGCTTGGTGATGGCAAGCCCCAAGCCCGTACCGCCATATTTGCGCGTTACCGACGCATCGGCTTGTGTGAATTTCTCGAAGATTTCACCAAGTTTGTGGGCTGGGATGCCCATACCGGTATCTTCCACAGCCACATACAGCCTATTACCATTTTCATGTTCCTGCACGTTTGCTCTGATGCGTACATGACCATGATCCGTGAACTTAATTGCATTGCCGACAAGGTTGGTAATAATCTGGCGCATGCGCCCTGGATCACCCCAGAGATATTGAGGCACGTCCGATTCTACGCTCACCAGCAATTCAATATTTTTCTTTTCTGCTTGTGGGCGCAGCAAATTACCAGTTTTATTCAGCGCATCGGTAAATCCAAACGCGATATATTCAAGCATCAGCGCACCTGCTTCAATTTTTGAGAAATCAAGAATGTCGTTGAGCAGCATCAGCAGGTTTTCGCCCGAATTATTGATGGTGGAAACGAATTCTTTTTGTTCCGTGTCAAGCGAGCTATCTGCAAGGAGTTGCGCCATACCGAGCACGCCATTCATCGGAGTGCGGAGTTCATGCGACATATTGGCAAGGAAGTCGCTTTTTGCTTTATTAGCGGCTTCTGCCTTTTCTAAACTTTCCTGCAAATCTTTAGCTGCGGCTTCTGCCTTCATATTGGCGCGTTTGAGTTGCAGCCACATGTTCTTTTCTTTGAGTTCTTCTTCTTTTTTGGCCGTGATGTCGCGCTCAATAGCGGCGAAGTGCGTTATTACACCCGCTGCATTTCTGACGGGCACGATACTAATATCGAGCCAATAGTTTTTCCCGTCTTTGCTGACGTTCAGCAACTCGTCCTTGAACGGTTCACCTGCAAGCAACGATTTCTTCATGGCATCAAGTGTCTCACGCTTGGTAAATTCGCCCTGCAAAAATCGGGGTGATTGGCCTATGGCTTCTTCTGCCGTGTACCCAGAAACTTTCGTGAAAGCTTCGTTGACGTAAATGATTTCTGGCCCAGGATTGTCTAGGTCAGCTTTGGTGATGATAATGCTGTCATTGGCGCTTTTGAGAACGGTTTCAAGCAACAATGCTCGTTCCTGAAACTTTGAGATCAGGCGTATTTGCGGCCGGAAAACAAATAATGTCATGACGAGTAAAAACCCAACTGCGCCTGCAAGCGCCAGATTGGTGATAATATCTGCCAGCGTATCCGGAGGATCAATAAAAACGTGGATAGATGCGGTGATTGCCAGCAAGCCAACCGATACATAAAACCATAAGACGTTGCGTTTTTCTTTGGTCATAAATCCCCGTTTACGCGCAACTCTTTTGGTGGTGTAGCGCACTGCCTTGAATATAACGCTGCATAGTCTCTTTCTTGAAGGGTTTTTTTACAAAACCTTTTGCACCCATCTTGAGTGCTTTTTCAACATTTTCAGGATACCCATTGCTGCTGAACATGACAACGAAAGCATCCGGATCAATGCCCATGATTAAATCAAGCGCAACAAATCCATCCACATCGGGCAGTCCAATATCAAGAAATACGATGTCGGGCGCATACATCAAATAATCTTCCACAGCTTCTTGCGCCGTACTGGAAGAAACCATAGCATAATGTTCTTTGAAACTACCCGTCACGATACGGCGTGTCAGCGGATCATCTTCAACCACAAGAACGCGTGCAGGTAGCCTTGCTTTGCGTAGTTTTTTTGCTTCGCTAAACAACTCATTCAGTGACGCTATCTCACCGAATTGAGGGTTGGTATTGTTATCTTCTATAGACATATATTCTCCTATTGTTTGTTAAATTTTATAATGTGCTACCGCTTCGCTGCTTCAGCGCAATGGTGGGACAGCGGTCGATATACTGAAACAGCTTTTCCCTTGTGAATGGTTTGGCGATAAAGCCTTTTGCGCCACGACTCATGGCGTGTGTGATATTTTCTCTGTCACAGTTGCCAGAGAGCATGATGACATGCGCATCGGGGTCAAGTTTCAGGATTTTTTCGAGCAACTCATGCCCCGTCACATCCGGTAAATTGATATCGAGAAATAATAAATCCGGCGCGATGCGAGCGTAGGTGTCGAGTGCATGGCTAGCTTCGCCAAGACCAGTAAGTGAATATTGCTTTTGCAGCACGTTTTCTACCAAGCGGCGTGAAAACGCGTCATCCTCAATCATCATCAATTCTGGTTTTGTACGGCTGGTACGACGATTTTTAATATCTTCTGATTTACCATTTGTGCCGCCGTTTAGTATCGCCTGACGCTTGCGTTCCTGCTGTTGCTGCTCAAGCAGTTTGCGTTTTGCTTCTTCGATTTTGCGGATACGCTCAAGCTTTTGTTCTACGATTGCGAGTAGCTTGTTGATGTGGATGGACACTTCATAAAAGCCCACCCAATCATCTGTCGCTGGTCTCTTTACATAATCCACCACGCTCAGGATAAATTCTTTGCCATCTTTAGATGGGATAGTTGGTGCGAGGATGAAGATGTCTCCATCCCCGCATAAGTAAATATGTGCATCAATGGCGGTAAAGTGACGTTGCGCCAGCTCGAATAATTTTTCTTTCACGTCATTACTTGCAGGGCTACCTAGGCTCAAATAAATACAGCGCGATATCTGGGGATCGGCTTTCAGCGCTTCCAGCGCTTCTGTTAATTGTGGTTCCACATGTTCGTCGATGAGTATCATAACTATTTCTCCTTATGATTCCATTATCTCAAATTTTTGGCGGGAATCATAATTGAGTAAAAACAACAATTTAATCTTTTCGCATCGCGCAATATTATCAAAATAACGTTCGATATTGAGAAATAAATATGGTATATTCTCATAATAATCCGATTTTGAGAGCTCCATGACTAACACCATCCTGATTGCCGAAGACGACCCCGTGCAGCAGAAAATGCTCACGATGTTGCTTACCAAAAAGCTGGGGTACAAGGTGATTTCAGTATCCAACGGCGAGGAGGCGGTGGCACGCGTGCAATCGAGCAATATAGGTGAGATCAACGCAGTGCTGCTCGACATCAACATGCCCGTCATGGATGGTTTTGCGGCGCTCAAAACTATCCGCAAATATCGCCCTGATCTTCCCGTGCTGATGCTCACCGGCAGCGACGACACGAACATTGCGGTGAAAGCGATTAAAGAAGGGGCGAGTGACTTTATCGTCAAACCGCCGGAGGCAACTCACCTGGATATTGCAATCAAAAATGCCATTCGGCTTTCAGCGCTTTCGCAAGAACTTGCTAAACTTAAACGCGATAAAGAGGGCGCGGTCGCATTCACCGATTTGATCGGGCACAATGCAGGGCTTGCGCAAACGGTTGCTTACGGACGAAAAGCGGCGGCAAGCGATGTCCCCGTGCTGCTCATGGGTGAAACGGGTGTGGGTAAAGAGCTTTTTGCCCGCACCATTCACGGCGAAAGCAAGCGCGTGACTGCGCCGTTTGTGGCGCTGAATTGCAGCACCATGGCACATAATATCGAACAGGCATTATTTGGTACGGGAGCGCCCGGACAGGCAGGAAAAATCCGTGCCGCCGAAGGTGGCACGCTATTCCTCGATGACATCACCGAGCTCTCACCCGATGCACAGGTGCGGCTGCTGCGCGTATTACAGCAAAAAGAAATTGAGCCATCTGACGGCGGCAAACCCATCAAAGTCAATGTGCGGGTCATCTCAGCCACTGATCGTGACATTAAGCGTGATGTACAAACAGGCCGCTTCCGTGAAGATTTATATTTCCGCCTCAACGTGCTTCCCATCACTATTCCTGCGCTTCGTGAGCACCGCGAGGATATTGTGCCGCTTGCTGAATACTTTATTCAGCGCATTGCGGTATCTGACCGCTTAACTCCCAAATCACTGGAGCCGGATGCTATCGATTACCTCCTCCATCATGCATGGCCGGGCAATGTGCGCGAGCTGGAAGGACTCATCCACCGCGCACTGGTGCTTGCAGATAGCGACGCTATCGACCATGCGATACTAGAGCAGATTCACGAATCAAATGCACAGGCTACTACACCCACCGAGCGACGTACGCCGCAAGCGCTTCACATCAACATGCGCCACGCCGACGGCAGCTTCAAAACCATGTCCGAAATTGAGACAGAAACGCTACGCACCATGCTTGCACATTTTGAAAATAACATCACACGAGCCTCAGATATCCTCGGTATCGCCAAGTCCACCTTTTACCGAAAAATAAAAGATGCACGATAAATGACGCCGTCTATAGTGCTCAAAAAGGAGCAAGTATTATGAGCAAAAGCCTGTTTGACCGTATCGGTGGCGAAGCTGCGGTTAGAGCCACCGTCATCAAGATGTATGACAAGATTTTGGATGATGAAGAGCTTGCACCTTTCTTCGATAATATCGACGTGGATAAATTGCGCCTCAGCCAATCCGCTTTCGTCACCTATGCCTTCGGTGGTCCGAATCATTACTCTGGAAAATCACTCCGCAATGCCCACGCTGGCGCAGTTTCACACGGGTTAAATGACCGCCATTTTGACCTCGTCGCCACCCACCTGAAATCCGCCATGCAGGAGTTAAACGTTCCTACCGATTTCATCGACGAAGCCCTCGCCATCGTCGGCAGCACCCGCAAGGATGTGCTGGGGCAGTAGTACAACTCCAAAATCCCGAAACCTTTGATCTCGTCCACATAAATCACAGCGTGCGTGATAATGCCTTTGGCGGAGCAGCATCGCCATTTTCTAGTTATGCGCTGAATGCACAAGATTTTTGGGTTCAATTTTAGAGGCTGTCCTATTTAACTAGTTTAGAAATTTCTTAAAAATTGTTTTGTTTTTTTTCAATTATGCTTGTGGCGAGATGTTTTTTAATGCTGGTTTATGAAAAAAATGGCGCTGCAGGCAATTCAAACCAGTGCACAGGGCCAGAAAGCGTTGCGAGCGACTTGATAAAAAATTCCTGTAAGTGGTGCCCAGAGCCGGAATCGAACCAGCGACACAGGGATTTTCAGTCCCTTGCTCTACCAACTGAGCTATCTGGGCATATGAGGCGAGGCGCCAAAGAGGCTCGGTTTATAAAATATCCGCCTTTGCTTGTCCAGATGATTATCTATAGAGCGAAGGCTTGTTCTGGCTGGGGCGCCAGGATTCGAACCTGGGAATGCCGGTACCAAAAACCGGTGCCTTACCACTTGGCGACGCCCCAATCTACCCCAGAAAAACCAGAGGATAGCCTTGCATTGCAGCAAGGCACGGGTGGGGATAGGAATACACAGAACGTGTTTTGTCAAGCAGCATGAGCAATAAAGCGCCTCATCAATTTTGATGTGCGCGGAAGGTGTTGCCGCGCTAATAAAAAGGGTAGCCCGAAGGCTACCCTTTTACTCGTTTGTCAGGCGACCAATGCGTTATTGTGGAATATCGCAAGGGTTGTTTTCATCGCACTGAATCAGTGCGAAGTTGTCGCCACCGGCTGATGGCTCCAGATTGCCTGGGTTTTCACCACCTGCGGCAGGCGCGAGGCCGCCGAGACCGCCACCAGTGGCACCGCCACCATTATTCACGGCGAGGAGGGTGCTGCTTCCGGGCGTTCTGAAGTTGCCGCCGGCGAAATCACTCGTCTGCTCCGAGGTGTTGTTTACATCGAACGGCGACTGAATCGTCAGGAAGCCACGCGTGTAATCAATTACATAATTGGAGTTGGCTTCCAAGGTGCCGCGGTTGATGCCGTAGGTGCCAGGCAGTGTTTCTCTCGGCACCGTTCTCAGGCCGCCGGTGAACACTTCAAATCCATCGGAGAATTTGAAGCCGGATGCTGCGAAGGTCAGCGGCGGGATGTTGTCGCCCAGAGTGATGAACTGATCATCACCGGTGACGAAAAGCGTTGCTGGCGTTATGCGGAGCAAGCCACCGGTGTAGCTGATGGTGTAATTGCTTCCGGCATCAAGCGCACCCTGATTGATGTTGTACGGGCCGTCTGCGACGTTCTCACCTGCGTCACGGGTCAGATCGCCACTGAATACCGAGGCATCATCACCATTCTGCAATGTGCCGAAGGTGAAGGTCAGCGTTGGGTCAACGTCACCGTATACTTTGGTCTGGTCGTCAGCGAGGACGCTCAGCGTGTAAGGCGTGATGGTGAGTACGCCACCGGTGTAGTCGATGGTGTAGTTGCTGCCTGCATCAAGCGACCCCTGATTGATGTTGTAGGGGCCGCCGGCCACGTTTTCACCCGCATCGCGAGAGAGGCCGCCGGTAAACAGGCTGTCATCATCACCCGTTACGAAGCCGCTGAAGCCGAAAGACAGGAACGGATCAGCCGAGCCGTAGACTTTGGTTTGGTCATCCGCGTCGATGAAGAGCGTCGCCGGGGTGATGTCGGCCAGGTCGGTGGTCGTGGTGTTTTGGGTGTAGTTCGCCGCGTCGGTGCCGCTGATAGTGATGCCAGCAACCGTTACCAGCTTGTCCACGCCAACGTTTTTATCGTCAAAGTCTGCGCTTGCGTTCAACACGTCAAACACGTCGCCGCCGATGCGATCATCGGAGAAGGTCACCGTTGCGGTAGTGGTGCCGTCATAGACCTTGTCATCCGCCAGTGCCGAAACGTTCAGCGCTTTCGGTGTCACGACCAGCGCGCCATCCACGAAGGTGATGGTGTAGTTGGTGGTGCGGAACGGTCCGTTATTGGTCGGGTTCGACGCCATGATACCCCACGTGCCGGCGTTCCAGTTGCCGCTGGTGGAGTTGGTGGCATCCGTTGCAAGATCCACCGAGCCGATGGTCTCACCGCCTACCAACCCAACAGCGGTGTAGCCGTTCGTCAGGTTATTGCCATCACCGTAAGTCTGGGTCTGGTCATTGGCGGTGATGGTCAGTGCCGCCGGGGTGATATCCGCTTTATCGGTCGCGGTGGTGTTGGTCAGGTTGTAGTTGCCTGCATCCGCGCCGCTGATGCTGATGCCGTTCACCGTCACATTTTTATTGGTTCCGACGTTTTTGGTGCCGAAGCGTGCGGTGGTGAAGCTGTTATCGACAACATCGCCCATGATGGCGTCGTTGGAGAGCGTTACGGTGGCGTTGCGGTTGCCATCGTAGATTTTATCATCCGCCACGGCCGAAACGATCAGGTCTTTCGGTGTCACGACCAGTGCGCCATCCACAAAGGTGATGGTGTAGTTGCTGGCGCTGAACGTGCCGCCGGTGGCGTTAGAGGCCATGATGCCCCATGTGCCGACGTTCCAGTTGCCGCTTGTTGAGTTGGTGGCATCCGTGGCAAGATCCACCGAACCGACGGTTTCGCCGCCTTGCAGGCCGGTGGTGCTGAAGCCGTTGACCAGATTATTGCCGTCGCCGTAGGTCTGGGTCTGGTCATTGGCGGTGATGGTGAGCGCCGCCGGGGTGATGTCGGCCTGATCAGTCGCGGTGGTGTTGGTCAGGTTGTAGTTGGCAGAATCAGTACCAGTTAAGGCCATCCCAAGCACGGTCACATCTTTATTGGTACCGACATCTTTGGTGTCGAAGAGCGCGGTGGTGAAGGTTTCATCAAATACATCGCCGCCGATGCGGTCATCGGAGAAGGTTACGGTCGCATCACGGGTGGCATCATAGACTTTATCATCCGCAACGACCGTGGCGGTCAGGTTTTTCTTCAGAACCGTGAGCGCACCATCCACAAAGGTGATGGTGTAGTTGCTGGCGCTGAACGTGCCGCCGCTGGCGTTGGAGCCAATGATGCTCCAGCTGCCTGCGTTCCAGTTGCCGCTGCTGGAGAGTGTGGCATCGGTGGCAAGATCCACCGAGCCGACGGTCTCACCGCCCTGCAGGCCTGCGATCTGGTAGCCGTTACCCAGTACGTTGCCGTCGCCGTAAACCTGGCTTTGGTTATTCGCGGTGATGGTCAGTGCTGCCGGGGTGATGTCGGCCTGATCGGTCGCGGTGGTGTTGGTCAGGTTGTAGTTGGCAGAATCAGCGCCGCTGATGCTGATACCGTTCACCGTCACGTTTTTATTGGTGCCGACGTTTTTGTTGCCGAAGCGGGCGGTGGTGAAGCTGTTATCGACAACATCGCCTATGATGGCGTCGTTGGAGAGCGTTACGGTGGCGTTGCGGGTGGCATCATAGACTTTATCATCCGCCACGGCCGAAACGATCAGGTCTTTCTGACCGATGTTGAGCGCGCCATTGGTGTAGGTGATGGTGTAGTTATTGGCATCGAACGACATACCCAGCGCGTTTGCGATGGTGATGGTCCACGCGCCGGCGTTCCAATTACCGCTTGTTGAGTTGGTGGCATCGGTAGAAAGATCGACGGTGTCGATGGTGTCGCCGCTGTAAAGGCCGGTGGTGCTGAAGCCCGCGGTGAAGCTATTGCCCGTGCCGTAAGTTTGGGTCTGGTCGTTAGCGGTTACGGTGAGTGCCGCAGGATCAATGGTCAGGCCGTTGGCAAGAGTCGAGCCGGTGAAGCCATAGCCCATTTCCGACGCAAGCGTGCCAGCGGCTACGTTGATGTCATAGGTGCCGACATTGTTACCCACCATGTAAGGGGTGGTGAAATCGGCCGATCCGCTGACCATATCGGTCACATCGTCACCGGCCAGATAGCCGGAAAGCGTGTAAGTGAAGCTTGGCGCGGGCTGGCCATAGGTGCCGTTCGCCGCATCCGGGGTGATGGTAAGCGTTGGCGTGAAGCTATAGAGCAGGCCGTCGCCGCTGCCGAGCGTCGGGCAGGAGCCGCCATAGGTGCAGCTATAACGTTTGAAATCAGGGACAAGGCCGCCGATGGTATCGTTGGCCGGATTGGTGCTGTACACCAGCCAGCGGCCATTGGTTGCGGTGAGTGCGTCTGCGCCGCGGTCGTTGACGAAGTTGCCAGCGAGGGCAGCAAGGGTGATCGCATCGCCGGTGGCGGTGCTGGTGATGGTGCCGGCAAATGCACGCAACCTGATATTGCCGGTCGTTGCCGTGGCGAGGAAGGTGCCGTCTCCGGTGTTGATCGCGCCATTAATTTCTACGTTCGTACCGGCGGAAAATGCTGCGTTACCACCATTTGTGGTCAGCGCAGAACCAAGATCCATATCCACTTTCCCAGCGGCGGCGTTGAAGTTGACGTTTAACTTATTGCTGGTGGAGGTAATCGATACGCCGAGATTCACCGTAATGTTGTTATGCGCGTTCAGAGTCAGGCTGGCATCAGTGCCCGCATTTTTCAGAATGTTGCTCGACACGGTGATATTGCCGGGCTGGGTGTTAAGGCCTGCCGTGCCGGTGGTGATGATGACGCTGGTGCCGGCATTCAGGTTGGCCTCAATGCTTGCGACGCTAACGCGCCCATTATTGCTGGTGGTGGTGAAGTTCGGGTTGCCGGCCACGTTATTGTCAGTATTCGGCAGGTTGGTGATATTGATGTTGTTCGGGTCGAGCAGCCACGTGCCGCCTTGGCCGTTCGCGGCGCTGGCATCGACCGAGCCGAAGGCATCGAGATATTCTTTGCCGGAGGTTTCAACGAAACCGCCATTTCCGCCTGCTGCGCCACCTTTGGCTTCGATGTTGCCATAGAAGAACGTGTTATTGTCAGCCCATACGATGACTTTGCCGCCATTGCCATTCAGCAAGGCGTTGGCGAACAGGCTTGCGCCGGTTTGCAATACCGTATTCTGCGCGGTTGGGGTGATGCCCTGGCCCTGATAATCGCCACCGATGAGGATGGTGCCGCCGCCGGTATTACCGGAAACGTCGATGGTTGCGCCGGTCAGGATGCCGACATTGCCGCCAAGCACGTTGACTTCGCCGCCTTTTTCATTGCCCGCAGTGCCTTTGGCATCGATTTTACCGGCAACGAGCGTGGTTTTCGCACCGGAGAGGACGACTTTGCCGCCTTTGCTGCCGATGCTGTTGGCCTGAACGAGGCCGTCCATGTTGATGACGCTTTCAACCGCGCTTTGCGCTGCGGCTGCGGTGAGGAGCACCTGGCCGCCATTGGCTTCGATCTGGCCGCTGTTTTTTACGAGTTGTGCCGTCAGGTCGCCGCTGGCCTGCACGCTGAGCAGTCCGTCGCCATACATATCCACCGCGAATGTGTCGCCGGAAGCGAGCTGTACCTTGCCGAGATTGGCTTGGATGAGGCCGTCATTAGTGACGCTTGGGCCGACGAGGAGGGCAAGGCCGCCATCGGCTACGTTGATATTACCGCTGTTGCTGACGACGGCATTTGGGTTGCCTGCTTTATCGAAGGTCAGGTCGCCGTTCATGAAGCGGTTATTGTCGATATCTGCCGTGGTTGCGACCAGGCCGCCCACATTCACCGCTGCGCCGGCACCGAACATCACACCCTGAGAGTTGACGATGATCACATTGCCGTTGGCGTTCAGCGCGCCGTTGATTTGTGATGCCGAGGTCGCGCCAACAACGCGGTTCAGGGCAATGGCTGCAGACGAGGGCTGAATGAAGTTGGCCGTTTCATTTTGGCCGATATCAAAGTTGCTCCACTCGATGAGGGCGCGGTTGGTCGCCTGAGTGATATTTGTGGTGGTGCCCGAAGTGGCGATGGCCGCTTGTCCGGCGACTACGTTACCACCCGCAGGGAGTGCATAAGCTGGTTGGCTAAGCGCCATTGCAAGCACCGCGCCGGTGAGGATGGTGCTGGTCTGCAGGCTGTTACGAGAGATGGTGCTGAAAGTAGTCATATGCGGGTTCCCTTAAAAGGTGGTGGATTCGGTGTACACAAAAAGATTAAA
This sequence comes from Alphaproteobacteria bacterium, assembly GCA_033763575.1. Lineage (GTDB taxonomy): Bacteria > Pseudomonadota > Alphaproteobacteria > Rickettsiales > SXRF01 > JANRKF01. Next base: position 80,970 of record JANRKF010000035.1, read on the forward strand.
TAACAGTTAATATCAGAAATGGACAAAAATCAACTAATATATGATTAATTTTATATATTCTTTAATCTATATACAAATCAATATGTTGTTAACTAAAGCGTTAAAAGCGTGCGGTCGTCGCAAAAAAGATTCTCGCATCGTCCCCATGCCCACCCTGGTTGCTGGCGGGTTTGGTCAAAGGCACCGCCACTTCCAGCGAGCTGGAGAGGTTTTCGGTGAAGCTGGTGCGGACACCGCCACCCCATGAGGCAAGGCTGCGCTTGTCATTAGCATTAGGCGCGCCTTCGCGGATCCATGCACGACCGATGTCATAGTAGGTGAAGAGCTGGTAGGAGTTGAAGTAGGGTGAGCCGACCACGCCGTTATAGCGCAGCTCCAGCTTGCCGGAAATACCACTATCGCCTAGCACTTCGGCCGGGTCGTACGCTGTGCCGAAGCTGGTGCCGCCGAGCGAGAACTGCTCGGAGATCAGCAGCGGGTCGAGCGAGTACTGACCGGAAGCCGTGGCAAGAATCGAAAAATTCTTCGGCAGTGGCTGCAGGCGCGACAGATCGACGTTGAGCTTGGAGAAGTCTGCTTCGCCATTCGAATTGGTGCGATTTGCGCCATCATCGGTGGCGCCGAAGGCATCGAGGCCCTGGCTCAGCTGCGCGTCGATGAAGTTGTTGCCGCGGAACTGATCGAAGAAATTATAGTTGCCGCCGATGCGCGCGATGCGCAGGCGATCCTTGGTAAAATCGACATTGTTGAAGACATCGGTGTCGGCATTGCGCACATCGAACAAGGCGCGGGCCACCAGGTTTTCCTGGCGCGAGCGGATGAACGGATGCGTCACCTTAGCTTCGAACAGGTCGGAATCGCCGACGATATCGATGTTTTTGAGTGAATCGCCCGGCTCGGTGTGGGTGCGCGAGGCGAGCAGTGAGAGTTTTGTTCCGTCAGTGCCGAGCAGCTCGTCATGCTGCAGCTCGAAGCCGCGCAGTTCTTTGCTTGGGCTGCTGGTCGTGAGGCGGAGTTGCGTGCGGTCATACAGGCCGAACAACGAATTTGCCGCTACGGTAGCGTTATATTGCCACGGGCCGACGAACTTACTGCCGCGATTATCGACGGAAGCGCTTGCGTCAAATGCCTTGCGTTCCACATTGACCACCAGCTCCGCCGCGCCGAATTCCGTAGGCGAGGGGCGCAGGAGGCCGCGAATGGTGGCGCCAGGCAGGTCGTTGATAAGAAGCAGCTTGCGCTCCAGCTCTTTCGTGTTGACGGGGCGCTGGTTTTTGATGCTTGCGAGGTGGGCGGCGATGATTTCGCGCTCGCTGTCGCTTTTGATGTCACCTTGAATCACGATGTTGCTTACGAAGCCTTCGACGATGCGGATTTTCAGGGTGCCTTTGCTAATTTCCTGCTGCGGCACCACGGCTTGCGAAAGCACATAGCCAGCTTTTTGGTACATATCGGTGATTTTGCGGGCGACGGACTGCGCATCCAGCAGCGATATTTTCTTATCGACCAGGCTTTCATAGGTCGGCTTCAATTCTTCTTCGGTGAAGGCAGTGTTGCCCGCGACACTGAGGCGTTTCAGCACGAACTTCACCTTGCTCAGCTTATCCTGCTGCGCCTGCGACAGTTCTTTCGGCGCGCTAGGCAGCGGCAGACCGAGATCGCCGGATTGCAGCGGTGCGGGTGCTTCCTCAAAGCGGCGACCGATCTGGCTGGCATCCACCGACGTGGGCACGTTCTGCGCGAATGCCGAGGAGGCCGCGAGCAGGCTGGTCAGCGCAACGCTCGCTGTCAGGGTGATGGTCAGGGTGGTGTTGCGCGTGGTAGCGTTCGAGGTCATAGTTTATATCCTTGTGTGAGGTCGAATAAAAATATAATCGCGGCACTTATACGATTTTCGGCACGTATTGCAACACCTAATTTCCTTGGATAACATGCAGAAATTGGGCGGTGTCTTTTGCGGGTGCGGCGCAACCTGTTCTATCTACTACCAATAAAGCACTTCTCTGAAAAAACTAATGGCGGAGCGGTTGTTACAGAGAATTTATTAATGTTGCATAGATGCTACAGGCGGGGCGCAAGAAGGGAAAAATCACCCATGCTGCGCGTCACGCGCTTTCTTCATCTCCGCGAAATCATCGCCTGCGTGATAAGAGCTGCGTGTAAGCGGCGAGCTTGCCACCATCAGGAAGCCCTTGGCGCGGGCCTGCCTTCCCATCATGCCGAATTCGTCCGGCGTCACGTAGCGGTCTACGGCTGCATGGGCCGGGGTGGGCTGCAGATATTGGCCGATGGTCATGAAATCCACTTCGGCGGCGCGCAGATCGTCCATCACCTGCAGCACTTCGTCATATTCCTCGCCGAGGCCGACCATGATGCCGGATTTGGTGAAAATCGTCGGGTCGATTTCCTTCACGGTTTTGAGCAAATGCAGCGAATTGAAATAGCGCGCGCCGGGGCGGATGGATTTATACAGCCTCGGCACGGTTTCGATATTGTGGTTATACACGTCCGGCTTGGCGTCGGCGACGATGGCAATCGAGGATTCTTTGCGCAGGAAATCCGGCGTCAGCACCTCGATGGTGGTGTCGGGCGAGGCCTGGCGAATCGCGGTGATGCACTCGGCGAAATGTCTGGCGCCGCCATCGCCCAGATCATCCCTATCAACAGAAGTAATCACCACATGTTTGAGGCCAAGCTTGCCGACCGCTTCGGCGAGGTTCGCCGGTTCGTGCGGGTTGAGCGCCCCCGGCACGCCGGTCTTCACGTTGCAGAAGGCGCAGGCGCGGGTGCAGGTATCGCCCATGATCATCACGGTGGCGTGTTTCTGGCTCCAGCATTCGCCAATATTGGGGCAGGCGGCTTCCTCGCACACCGTGTTGAGCTTGAGCTTATGGATGACATCACGCGTTGCCTGGAATTCTTTGGAAACAGGCGCCTTCACGCGGATCCAGTCCGGCTTCGGGAGTTTTTCCCTAGCCCCGGCGGATGGCGGGGTTTTCTCTGCTAAAAAATTATGAACATCAGCCATTGTGAGGGTTCTACTAGAAAATCCTTGCTATATCAACAAACATTATGTAAAAAGCCGTTCCCTAAATACCAGACCCCCGCCATGCAGCGGGGCCATATCAGGAGAAACCTATGGCTCGCGTTACCGTTGAAGATTGCATTATGGAAGTGCCTAACCGTTTTGAACTGGTGCTGCTCGCTTCGCAGCGCGCCAAGCAGCTGAGCGTGGGCAACCCGCTCACCGTTGAGCGCGATAACGACAAGGACTCGGTGGTGAGCCTGCGTGAAATAGCCGACAAGACGATCAGCCTGCCGCAGCTCGAGGAAACGCTGATCCAGAGCTTCTTCAAAAGACAAGTATCGGATATTGCCGACCAGAAACTGCTTACCTCCGGCGAAGAGATTGCCGCCGATGTGGAAGAGGCGTTCAAGGAAGCGGCGCAAAGCATCAGCGATTCGCGCAATACGGGTGCCGCCGCCGATGACGATGCCGACAGCGACGCCGATATGGCATTCGGTGGTGACGATGTCCAGGCGGAAGATTAAGAAAAAACAGGGGAACTGAAGAATTGACGAATTGACGAACCAAGGAAAATTTCTCCAGTTCTTCAATTCCTCAATTCTCCTTACTGACTCACTCCGCCTCGTCGCTCTTCAGCGGCAGGGTGAAGGTAAACATCGCGCCGCCTTCGGGCGCGTTCTGCGCCCAGATTTTTCCGTCATGCGCCTTGATGATGCCGCGGCAGATGGCAAGCCCGAGCCCGCCTTTATTTTCGGCGCGTGTGGCATTGTAGAATTTATCGAAGATTTTTTCTTCCTCGCCTTTGGGAATACCCGGGCCGTTATCGGTAATCACCACGTGCAGGTCGGGTTTTTCGACATGCGCCGAGATGGTGACCTCGGTGCCTGCGGGCGTGTAGTCCGCCACGTTTTCCAGCAGGTTGATGAGCACCTGTTCGATGAGCAGTCCGTCCATCCGCACCAGTGGAAGGCCGTGATCGATGGTGGTGGTGAGTTGGTGTTTTTCCAGTTTGCCTTCGACGCGCATCAGCGCCGAGCCGATGAGTTCCTCGATGAAATAAAGCTCCTTGTTGAGTTTTACCGAACCGGATTTCAGGCTCGATACGTCGAGCAGGTTGGTGACCATGCGGGCGAGGCGAGCACCTTCTTCGTGGATCGAGCGCAGCAATTCCTTACGGTATTCCTCACTGATTTTAGCGCTTTCGAGCAGCAGCGTGCTCGCTGCACCGGTGATCACGGCCAGTGGCGTGCGCAAATCATGCGAGACGGAGGAGAGAAGAATATTGCGCAATTTTTCGCTCTCTGCCTCCAGCATGGTTTTTTCTACCAGATCGGCGGCGGTGGCGCGCTCCAGCGCCGAGGCGGTGATGAAGGCCAGCGTGTCGAGCGTATCGAGCGAATCGGTGGAATAGGCTTCGCTCTGTTCGTCATGCGGGCGCACGCCGAGCACCCCGACCACCATATCCGATGCGATCAGCGGAATATACAACGCTTTGGCCGAGGGCAGGGTGTCGGTGCCGAACCCGGCATGCTGTTTGTGGGTGAACGCCCAGTTGGCGACCGATTCCTCGCGCACGGGGTCGATATGTTCATCGTCGCTTTCGGTTTCCGTGACCACCGTCTGCAGGCCGCCTTTATCATCGGGCAGCCAGATGAAGACGTCGCTATCCATCACCTCGGCAACGTGGGTGGCGGCGATTTGCGCGAGCGATACCTTGCCGCGGCTGGCGGTCAGCTCGCGGGTCATGGCGTAGAGGGTGGCGGTATTTTTTTCGCGCCGGCGGGCGAGGATGGCCTGCAGCCGCAGCCGCGCTGTCTGCGAGCCGATGATGACCCCGGTGGCGAGCAGCACCAGAAAGGTGACGACATGCTCAATCTCGCTGGATTTGAAGCTGTGCCACGGCATTATAAAAAAGAAATTGAAACAAAGCGCGGCAAGGATGGTGGCGACGATCGAAGGCGCGCGGCCAAAGCGCAGCGCCACCGCGACCACGCCGATCAGGTACAGCATCACCAGGTTGACCGCCGGCACATGCGAGCGCAGCGGCATCATGATGAGGGTGGTGGCGGCAACGATGAACGGCGCCGAGAGATAATATTGCCATGGCGCCTGGGTGCCCCATAGCGACGATTTTAGGGCGCCATGTTCGCCGCGATCGCCGGTGATGACCGAAATATCGATGTCGCCGGAGCCGCGGATGAGCTGGTCGGCCAGCGTGCCCACCATAATTTCCCGCCAGCGCGAGCGCGGCGCCTTGCCGACGAGTATCTTGGTGATGTTATTGGCGCGGGCATATCCCAGGATATCTTCCGGCGCATTCTGTCCCTGGATGATTTCGGTTTCCGCGCCCATACGGTCGGCGAGGCGCAGGTTGCGCTCGACCATATCATGGCCTTCCTTGCTCAGGCGGTGGTGGCGGTCATTTTCAATATAAATCGCCGTCCATGGCGCTTTGAGGCCGCTGGCCATGCGTTTGGCCGAGCGCACCAGCTTGGTCGAAAGCGCGTCCGGGCCGATGCAGACGAGGATCCGGTCTGCGCCGCTCCAGCCCTGCCGTTCCTTGCCCTTGGTCTTATACACATCCATCAGCGCATCGACGCGTTCGGCGGTGCGGCGCAGCGCTAATTCACGTAGCGCGATCAGGTTGCTTTTCTTAAAAAAATTCTGCGCGGCGCGTTTTTTCGCTTCCGGCGCGATATAGACTTTTCCCTCGGAGAGGCGCTTCAGAAGCTCTTCGGAGGGAATATCCACCAGCGAAATTTCATCGGCATTGTCGAATACTTCATCCGGCACGGTTTCCTTCACCCAGACGCCGGTGATGCGCGCCACCACGTCGTTCAGGCTTTCGAGGTGCTGCACGTTGATGGTGGTGTAGACGTTGATACCGGCGTCGCGCAGCTCTTCCACATCCTGCCAGCGTTTGGGATGCCTGCTGCCCGGCGTGTTGGTATGGGCCAGCTCATCGAGCAGAATCAATTGCGGCTTGCGGGCGAGCGCGGCGTCGATGTCGAATTCCTTGAGGATGGTGCCGCGATAGCTCACCTCGCGGTGCGGCAGGATGGTTTGTCCTTCCAGCAGCCGCTTGGTGTCTTCGCGGCCATGGGTTTCGACCAGGCCTATGACCACGTCCACCCCTTCGGCGGAGGCGGATTTCCCGGCGTTCAGCATAGCGTAGGTTTTGCCGACACCGGCGCAGGCGCCGAAGAAAATCTTGAGTTTGCCGCGCCCGGTTTCTTCCTTGGCGGCCTGCTCTTCTTCCGCGGCGATGCGGCTTAGCAGTTCATCCGGATCCGGGCGGCCATCATCTTTTTTCATGCGCCTCGTCCACTGCCATGTTGAGTTTCAGCACATTGACGCGGGGCACGCCGATGAAGCCCAGATGCGGTGCTTCGGTGTGTGCATCGATCAGCGTGTGGATTTCTTTTTCCTCCACCTTGCGGGCCTTGGCCACGCGCTTTGCCTGAAAATATGCGGCTTGTGGCGTGATATGCGGATCAAGGCCGCTGGCCGAAGACGTCACCAGCGACAGCGGAATTTTTTCACCCGTCGGATAATGCCTCATGCGTTCGTTGGCTTTTTCCAGCAGCTGGGCGTTGCCCATACTGTAGTTGGATGCAGCGGAGGCGCTTGGATTATAGGGTGGTGTGGTCGCCGACAGCCTGCCCCAGAAATAATGATCCTGCGTGAATTCCTGGCCGAGCAGTTCGGAGCCTGTCGGCGCATCCCCACGCATGACGAGGCTGCCATGGGTGGCGGTCGGAAACAGCAATTGCGCGACGACGGTGAATAGTAACGGCACGGCGACGCCGAGCAGCGCCGTCATCAACAGCGTCATCAGCAATGCATGTCTGCTATGGTGGATGACTCTGTGCATTACACGGCCCCCATCATGGTGAGTAACATATCCAGCGCCTTAATGGCGACAAACGGCGTGAGCAGCCCGCCCAGCCCATAGACCAGCAGGTTGCGCCGCAACAATCCAGCGGCGTTCTGCGGGGTGTATTTCACGCCACGAAGCGCCAGCGGCACCAGTGCGACGATGATGAGGGCGTTGAAAGTAATTGCCGAGAGCATGGCCGAAGCCGGGCTGGAAAGATGCAATATATTGAGCGTGCCGAGCTGCGGATAGGTGCTCGCAAATGCGGCCGGAATGATGGCAAAATATTTAGCGACGTCGTTCGCGATGGAAAACGTTGTGAGCGCGCCGCGCGTCATGAGCAGCTGCTTGCCGATCTCGACGACTTCGATAAGCTTGGTGGGGTCGGAATCGAGATCCACCATGTTGCCCGCTTCCTTGGCGGCCTGCGTGCCCGAATTCATTACCACCGCCACATCGGATTGAGCGAGTGCCGGCGCATCGTTGGTGCCATCGCCGACCATGGCGACCATCTCGCCGCCCGCCTGCATCTTGCGGATGAGCTTCAGTTTTTCCTCGGGGGTTGCCTGCGCCACGTAATCATCCACCCCGGCTTCGGCGGCAATCGCCGCGGCGGTCAGCGGATTGTCGCCGGTAATCATGATACTCTTAATACCCATCTTGCGCAGATCGGCGAGGCGTTCTTTGATGCCCATCTTCACAATGTCTTTGAGGTAAATGACCCCGAGCACGCGGTTGCCGTCAGCCACCACCAGCGGCGTTCCGCCCATGCGTGCGACATTATCGATCTTGCGTTGCATCTCTTCGGAGATTTCTCCGCCCGCTGCCTTCACCTGCGCTTCGATGGCATCCGCCGCTCCTTTGATGACGCGGCGTTTTTCAAACTCAACGCCGCTGCAGCGCGTCTCCGCAGAAAACTCGATAAAGCATGCACCTTCGGGTGTGTGTTCCGGTTCCGGCAGGTTATATTTGATGCGGGCCAGCGCGACGATGCTTTTGCCTTCCGGCGTCTGGTCGGCGAGCGAAGCGAGCTGCGCGGCTTCGGCGAGCGTCATCACGGAGACATATTCCGCCGGGATGAATTCCTCGGCCTGGCGGTTGCCGTGGGTGATGGTGCCGGTTTTATCGAGCAGCAGCACGTTCACGTCGCCCGCCGCTTCCACTGCGCGGCCTGAAGAGGCGATGACATTGGCCTTGAGCAGCCGGTTCATGCCTGCGATGCCGATGGCGGAGAGCAACCCGCCGATGGTGGTCGGCGCGAGGCAGACCAAAAGCGCCACCAGCATGGTGATGGAAACGACATGGCCGCTGCCGTTGATGTAGATGGAGAATTGCGAGAAGGGCAAAAGCGTCGCGATGGTAAGTAAAAAACTCAACGTGAAAGAGGAGAGCAATATGGAGAGCGCAATCTCATTCGGGGTTTTCTGGCGTTTGGCGCCTTCGACCAGGCTCACCATTTTATCGATGAAACTCTCTCCGGCGTTGACGGTGATCTTCACCACCAGCCAGTCGGAAAGCACACGCGTGCCGCCGGTCACCGCGTCGCAATCGCCGCCCGATTCGCGGATCACCGGCGCCGATTCGCCGGTAATGGCGGATTCATCGACCGAGGCGATGCCGTCGACCACCTGTCCATCGCCGGGTACGAAATCGCCCGCTTCGACCAACACCAGGTCGCCTTTGGCAAGGTTGCAGGCCGGGACGATATTATATTCTGCGCGATCCTGCGCATTGCGTAATTTCTTGGCGCTGACGTCGCGCTTGAGTGCGCGCAAGCTTTCGGCCTGCGCTTTGCCGCGTCCTTCGGCAATGGCTTCGGCTGTGTTGGCGAACAGCACGGTGATCCACAGCCAGGCGCAGATGCCAACGGTGAACCATTGCGGCTCGTGCGCGTGGGTTTGCGGCATCATTAATGTCTGCGCGGATAAGGCGGTGGTGACGATGGCGCCGACATAGACGACGAACATCACCGGATTGCGCATCTGCACCCGCGGCGAAAGTTTCATGAAAATAGTGGTCATGGTTTGGGCGGGGGTCATTGCGGCACCATCACGGTCAGATGTTCAACGATCGGCCCGAGCGCCAGTGCGGGGACATAGGTCAGTACCCCCAGCACAAAAATGACCATTACCAGCATCACGGCAAACAGCGGCGTGTGGGTCGGCAAGGTACCAGCGCTTACCGGCGTCGTATTTTTACTGGCAAACGATCCGGCCAGTGCCAGGGTAGCGATGATGACGCCATAGCGGCCGATCAGCATGCAGATGCCCAGTGCGATGTTGTAAAACGGCGAACCAGCCTGAAGCCCTGCAAACGCGCTGCCATTGTTGTTGGAGGCTGAGGTGAACGCATAGAGTATTTGCGAGAAACCGTGCGACCCCGGGTTGGTGATGGCGGTGCGTCCCGCTTCGGTGACAACGGCCAGCGACACGCCGCCAAGCGTGAGGAATGCCGGGATGAGTAAAATGACCGCCGTCATTTTGATATCGAACGGGTTTAATTTCTTGCCGAGGAACTCCGGTGTGCGACCGACCATGAGCCCGGCCATAAACGTGGCCATCAATACGAAGGTCAGCATGCCGTAGACGCCGCTGCCGACACCACCGAAAATTACTTCGCCGAATTGCATGAGCATCATCATCGCCATGCCGGAAAGCGGTGCGTAGGAATCATGCGCCGAATTGGCCGAGCCGTTGGAGGTAGCCGTGGTTGAAGCTGCCCACAGGGCAGAACTCAAAATGCCGAAGCGTGTTTCCTTGCCTTCCATATTGCCTTCGCTGACATCGATGATGTTGGCGTCGTAGCGCGGACTGACATTATATTCCTGTGTCATGATCAGCGCGGTAAACGGCATGAACATGATGACCATGGCGGCCAGCATCATGATGCCCTGACGGCGGTCGCGCATGATGAGTCCGGCAGTATAAATAAAAGTGGCAGGCAGTAATAAGATAGAGGCAAGCTGCAGGAGATTGGTGATGGCGTTCGGGTTTTCAAACGGGTGCGCCGAATTGGTTGCAAAAAACCCGCCGCCATTGCTGCCCAGCATTTTAATCGCGGTTTGCAGTGCTGCCGGCCCTCCGGCGAGTGTTGCCGAAGCACCTTCCAGCGTGGTGATCGCGGTGTAGGGCGCGTAATTCTGCACCACCCCCTGCGACACTAAAATAATGCCGAACACTACTGACATGGGCAGCAGGATGTAGAGCACGCTGCGCACCATATCGACCCAGAAATTGCCGATGGTATGCGCCTGCCTGACTGCCAGCGACCGGCAGAGCGCCACCGCCACCGCCAGCCCGGTCGCCGCCGAGAGGAACATCTGCACCGCAATCGCCACCGTCTGCGAGAAATAACTCAGTTGCGCCTCGCCGCTATAGCTTTGCCAGTTGGTATTGGTCACAAAACTGATCGCCGCGTTGAAGGCCGCGTGTGCGGGCAATCCGCTCATGCCCTCCGGATTCAGCGGCAGCAGATCCTGCAGCGTGAAAATCGCAAACAGCAGCAACCCGCCAAACCCGCCGAACGCCAACACGCAGAAGCTATAGCTGCGCCAGCTCATGCCCCGCTCCGGATGAATGCCACAGAGGCGGTAAAGCCGCGATTCGAAACCGCCGAGCACCCGCGACAGCGGATGCGGCAGGCCGAGATAGACTGCCGCCATATAACCGCCCAGCGGTTTGATCCATACCGCCACCAGCGCGACGCACAGGAAAATCGGAATCATCTCGTACATCACGCGAACCACTCCGGTTTGAGCAGCGCAACGAAGAGATAAACGAAAAGCAGGATGACGATGACTGCCAGTGCAGCATAGATAATCATGCCTGTGAATATACTCCCTTGCACGGTGATGTCAACGCCGCCGCATCCGCTACCCACCGGCTATTCCGGTAACGCAAAATCAATCGTCTGTCTTCCTTCGGGTATCGGATCGTCGCTGATCTCGTAGCCGTAGGGAAGGCAGGGGTGGTCTTCCAAAGCGCCCTCATAGCCTTCGAGATTGACGATGGTATAAATGCCTTCGGTATTGCTTAAACGTATATGTTGCATAGTTCCTCCTATGATGGGTACGCGAGACTGACAAACACCACCTGATGCGTCCCGGAGGCACCCTCGACCGCGATCTTGTTGGCGTTGCTGGCATTGCGGGAAAGATACACCTTGCTGTTGTTGGCGATGGTGCTGGTGAGGCCGGGGGCCATGCCGCCGCTTCCAACGGTATAGATACGGTTGGAGGCTCCCTGGCCGGACATGGCAAGCGGCGTGGGCAGCCCGGACGGGATGTCGAAGGTGACGCGGGTGAGTGCCGAACCGGCGACGCTATAGGCCAGCGTCAGTGTCAGGAAGGTGTAGTTGCCGATAGTCTCATAGCTATATTGGGCGGTCAGCGTGCCGCTCGGCGCGGTGGTGCCGGTCCATGCGATTGAGGCGGTGTCCGTATAGGTAACCGCCGCGCCGGTGGTGTTTTTCTTGAAGGTTTCGGTGGCGAACGTATCAACGCCGGTGGACACAATCATCTGGTCGGCGGCGGTGGTGAGGGCGGCGATGCCGTTCAATGTCGCGTCGAGCGTCACGTTCGTTCGGGAATTGCCTGCATCATCGGCAGCGGTGATCCCGGCACCGACAAAATTTATCGTATCCCTCTGAGTGAGGCCTGAGCCTTCCTCCTGGATCGTCTCGTATCCACCGCCGCCACCACCGCCGCCGGAGGCAGCAATCGTAATGGTGTCTGTAGATGCGTTTGTCGTGAGTGTTATATTGGAACCCGCCACCAATGTCAGCGTATCCGTGGAAGAATCGGCCACCACGTCCGACTGGCCCGAGATGGCGATGGTCTTAAAGGAATAATCCGCCTTGGCCGCAAGCTGGGTTTGAATGCTGGAGGTCGCGCCCTTCACATAAGAAAGTTCGGTGAGCGACGGGTATGTCGCGGTTGAAAGCGACACAAGGTTTTTTGAACCATCCGTTGCAGTGATTTGCGAGGCGGTGAGGGCGGAGTTGGTGATATTCCCCGTCACCGTAAGTGCGCCGAGTGTGCCGACACTCGTCAATGAAGACGATACGACATTGGAAGCCAGGCTCGTTCCGGTGAGCGTGCCGGCGGGCGCAACCACGGCGTTCGTTCCCGCGGCGGTTATCAGGCCCTTTGCATTCACCGTGAAGCTGGGAATGGCCGTGCTTGATCCGAAGCTGCCGGTATTGCCGTTCACGGTAGCCAATGTAAGCGCCGCCGAGCCGGGACCGCTCGCCGTCGCATCCCCGGTAAGCGCGGTGATATAGTTGCCTGCCGCCTGCTTGGCATCAAGCTGTGTTTGAAGGGCGGAGGTGACGCCGTCCAGATAGCCGAACTCGGTGTTGGAGACTGCACCCGCGCCGATTTTCGCGGCGTCGATGCCGCTGGCGATTTTCGCGTCGCTCACCACGCCGTTATCAATCGTCTAGACGCCGCCGGAGATGGTGATGTCGCCCTTGTCGCCATCGGTAACGCCGCCGCCCGCCGATCCTGCCGGTCCTTGCGGCCCCGCTTCCCCCTGGGCGCCCTGCGGCCCTTGTATTCCGACCGTCACCACGCTGATCGAGGGTTGCGATGCGAGGATCGCCGCGCTTTCCCCCGCGATGCTGACGGTATGGCTGGTTTCCGTGATGATTACACTGGTCATCGGGTGATCTCCTTGCTGACCAGTATTTTCCCGGCGAGCAAGCGCGTGACGATGCCGCCCGCGCTTACCAGCTCAAGGTCGTAGACGCCGCTGGTCTTTGTGATGACGGCGGTGTCCGCCGCGCTGATGGCAAGCGTGATCGTGCCCGCCGCGCCGCCCAGCGCAATGCCGCCATTCTCGGTGGTGAGCGATAAGAACGGATCTGCATCATCGACGCTTTCGCGTAATTGCATCCGCGCCGTGCTGCCGGTGAGATCGACCGCGTCGTTATTTTCGTCTTTCCATGTCAGCACGCGATTAAATGTCGCGCCCTGATAGATGGTGAAATCGTAGGTTCCTGGTGTGTTTGTCATAATTGTCTCCTCTCGTTATAATTCAAGGAAACGCCCCTTCTGTGTGTCACGGAAGGGGGTAAACGCATTTTTTTTCATTTTTTTTCACCGCCGTGCCGCCCCGGGTCGTAACCGGCTGTAGTATAAGGTTTATGGCGGGTATGCCCTGCGGCGGATCGCTCTACGCGTGACCGGGCGCTAGATTTTTTCCGGCCCATCCTACGCTCGCAAGTGAGCTTCGGAGGGCACTGCTTCGCCCAAGTTGTCGGCCTCCGCATGGCTGCGCCACGCGTAGCCCGTCAGGGCGAAGGGTGGTGGGTCCGGGAGGAGTTGAACCTCCGACCTCACGCTTATCAGGCGTGCGCTCTAACCACCTGAGCTACGAACCCCACTTTAAATTTCGCTCAGATAAAAATAAAAAATGTGATTTTTATTTTTATCTTGGGCGCCGCTTGGGCTGCGCGGCTCAACGCCGCTAGCCAACGTATTTTCACCAGTAGTGTTGATGAAAGAGCGCTGGTTTTAGTCGCTCGCGGGCAAAAGTCAAGATTTCTTCTAAAAGAAGCGCAAATTCCCTATGATTCGCGGGTGACGCGGTTGCGGCCCAGCCGTTTGGACTCGTACAGGGCCTCATCCGCCCGTTTAATCAGCGCCGGGATGTCGTCCACCCCGTGGCGGTAGCGGGAAATACCGAGCGAGACGGTGATCTGCCCGAAATTCTGCCCGGTATCCTTGCGTTTCAGTTCTTTGTTGGCGATCGACAGGCGAATGGCGTCGGCGACGCGCATCGCGCCATCCATCGGTGTCGAAGGCAACACCACCACGAATTCCTCGCCGCCGAAGCGCGCCACCACGTCGCGGCCCTTGAGCGAATCGGTGAGCGTGCGCGCCACGATTTTCAGCACCTCGTCGCCGAGCAGGTGGCCGTAGGTGTCGTTAAATTTCTTGAAGTGATCGACATCGAGCATGATGAGGCACAAATCCGCCCGCTGCTCCTGCATCGTCGCCATATATTCTTCCAGCATGCGCTCGAAGGTGCGGCGGTTGAACAGGCCGGTCAGCCCGTCGCGCTGCGCCTCCGAAGTCACCTGCTGGAGATTCTGGCGGAGCTTGTCAATTTCGAGCTTGGATTCCTCAAGGCGCTGGTTCATCTGCTCGCCGCGCTCTTTCAGGTTAACCGTGGCGCCGACCAGCTCTTTGATGATGTCCTTCACATCGGCATCGCCATAATCCTTGCTGATGGTCTCGATGTAATGTCCCAGGTCTTTATTGTAATCCTGTGTGTCGCCGCTGAAATCGCCCACCGCTTTCAGCACATCCTTGAGCATTTTCTGGGCGGTGATGGCCGCGTCGTCGACCATTTTATTATTACGGTCGGTGACGAAAAAACGCTGGTAGAGCGATGCATTCAAGCTGACCGTGAACGGTATTTTCTGCGCGATCACCCGGTCGATTTCTTCTTTCAGGCTTGCATTCTTGCCCGCCGCATAATGATACCAGACCGTATAGTTCTCTGGGGTCGGCGGAATGCGGTGGGTTTGCAACAAACCTAAAGAGGCGGTGGCGAGGGCCTGTTCGATATCTTTTGCTTGGTTCATGGCGCTTTTTGGTTTCGGTTTATTTGCGTGGTTTGATGCGTCGGTCCCGTTTATATACCCACACATGCGCGGGGGGAAGATTGGAGATGATAAATTTTTTGCGCTTGCCGTAAATGCGCAGGCTGCGCCAGCGGTTCTGCGGTATCGGCGATCTCGGGGCATAGGTGAACTGGATCAGTACGCCGCCCTTGCTGATGGCGGCGGCCATTGCGCCCTCGATTTTGGTGCGGATGCCGTTCGGCATCGAAAGCAGCGGCAGGCTGGAGACCACGGCGCAGACCTCGGTGATGCCGCGTTCTGCCAGCAGGTCGGCCAGATCGATGACATCGGCGCGCAGGATGTTCAGTGTGGGGAATTCCGCATGCAGCACCGCGAGCAGCTTCGGCTCGCGCTCGATAACCAGCAGGCGCTCCGGCGGCACATGCGCCTCCAGCAGCGCTCGCGTGACCGGGCCGGTGCCGGCGCCGAGCTCAATAACCATCCCCTCTTTGTGAAGGTCTATCTGCCGGGCCATGGCGCGGGCCAGACCTTTGGAGCTGGGCGTCACCGCGCCGATCTTAAGCGGCGCACGTAACCAGGCGGCCAGGAACATCGGGCGTTGTTGCAATGTGTTGCGCGCAGGGGTGAAGAAATGTTTGGGCTTGCTTAACAATGCATCGTTCCGGTTTAGAGTTTCTATTACCAGCTCCCTATTATATACACGGTAGCTATGGCAGATAAATCTATGCAATTGGTTAACATGGATGCGATTTTCCGGCGGTTCCTGGAGATGGAGCCGCATCCCGTAACCGAGCTGACATTCACCAATGACTATACGTTGCTGGTCGCCATCGTGCTCTCGGCGCAGGCGACCGATGTCGGCGTCAACAAGGCCACGCCCGCGCTTTTCAAAGCAGCCGACACGCCAAAGAAAATGCTGGCGCTGGGGGAGGAGGGCCTGAAAAAGCACATCAAAACCATCGGCCTGTTTAACAGCAAGGCCAAAAATATTATCGGGCTGTCGAAAATATTGGTGGAGGACTATGGCGGCAAGGTGCCCACCACGCGGGAGGAGCTCATCACACTGCCCGGTGTGGGGCGGAAAACGGCCAATGTGTGGCTGAACTGCGCACGCGGCGAGCCGACCATCGCGGTGGATACCCATGTGTTCCGGGTGGCGAACCGGCTGGGGCTGTGCAAAACGAAAACGCCCGAAAAAACCGAAGAGGCGCTGGAAAACGCCATTCCCAAAAAATGGAAGCTCCACGCCCATCACTGGCTGATCCTGCATGGGCGTTATGTGTGCAAGGCGAGGAAGCCGGAATGTTATCGTTGTGTGGTGGCCAAGTGGTGCGCCTTTCCGGATAAAACCAGGGCGCCTAAATAGCTAAACGTATTCGGCAGGAATCTTATATTTGGTAGGGCGTTTAATTACGGAGCCGTCTGAGGTGATGATCTGGTCAGGGAACTGACATTCCATCAATGTAGCCTCGCTAAGAATTTTTGATTCTCTAAATACCTGCCCGCTTCGATTGGTTTTCAACTGTTGTGCGGCCTCCAAAAGGCCATGATTTACCGTTCGGCCCACTCCTAGAGGAGGTGTGATGACGGTGGCTTTCCATAAAGGGTTGAGCTGTTTTGCCATGCGTATGGCCGGTGCTATATCAGAGTCATTGGTAATAATAATTGCTTTGTCCACAATTTTTAAAATAGCATCTCTTACAATAGCGATAGCCAAATTAACGTCTGATTCTTTTTCTTCGTAGCTTTCCCGAAGGATAAATGTGCCATCTTCGCGTTTGACCCATTTCATTCCTACATATTTGAATTGCCCTTCTATGAAATGAATATTTCGTTGCTTAAGGGCTGCTATATATGATTTATGCCGCTTTACTTTGCTTTCGGAAATATGCGTAGCAAAAGCCGAGAAATAGTAAATATCAACGAGTTCTTGCCCTTGATCTGGTTTGATATATCTCAATACCAATTTTCTGATATCTAGCCACTTCAGGAAATGTTTATCGTATCTGGCAATAATTTGTCCTTCTATATTACGCTGAATACACAAATCATCAACGGCATGGTACAAATTATATCCATCAATATAGGCAGATATTTGCATGCTGGCCTTAAAAAATAAACCCGCTCCAGACCTTGCGGACGGAGCGGGTGCACTGGGTTGCCCCAGCGGGACGATTGTGTTCTCATTATACAATGTTTGTTGAATGGTTTGCAAGCATGTTTATGCACAATATTCGCACACAACAATTGTTATATATCATAGTATTGTTGTTTTTATCACCGTTTTTCACAAAGCGCCATACTTAGCCGTTGGCGGCTTTGGCGACTTCGGCGGCGAAATCGGTGGCCACTTTTTCCACGCCTTCGCCTAAGCGGAAGCAGAGGAAGCCGGTGACGGCAACCGGCTTGCCGATTTCCTTGGCAGCCGCAGCCACCACATCTTTTACCTTGGTTTTGCCGTCGATGACGAAGAGCTGCTCCAGCAGCACCACTTCTTCGTAATATTTACGCACGCGGCCTTCGACCATTTTTTCCACCACATCGGCAGGTTTGCCGGAGCTTGCCGCTTGCTCACGATAAACGGCGCGCTCGCGCTCCAGCCTGTCGGCGGTGATGTGCGAGACATCGAGCGCTTCCGGCTTGGCGGCGGCGATATGCATGGCGATTTGTTTGCCGAGCGCTTCCAGCTTGTTCAGGTCGCCTTCGGATTCGAGCGCGACCAGCACGCCGATTTTACCGAGGCCGGGGGCCGCCGCGCTGTGGATATAGCTCGCCACATAGCCGTGCGTTACGCCGATGATGGCGGCGCGGCGCAGGTTCATGTTCTCGCCGATCACCGCAATCGCGTTGGTGACCTGTTCGGTAATGGTGGTGTTTGTCTTCGGGCATTTGGCGTTTTTCAGCTCTTCGACATCGCCGATGCTATGGCGCACCGCGAATTCGGCGATGCTGCTGGCGAGTTGCTGGAACTTTTCGTTTTTCGCGACGAAATCGGTTTCGGAGTTAAGCTCAATGATGGTGCCTTTGGTGCCTTCCACGGCCACGGCAACGAGGCCTTCCGCCGCCACGCGGCCCGATTTTTTCGCCGCCGAAGACAGGCCTTTTTTGCGCAGCCAGTCGATCGCGGCTTCCATATCGCCGTTGCTCTCAACGAGGGCTTTGCGGCAATCGGACATACCGGCGCCGGTGGTTTCACGGATGGCTTTGATTTGTTCTGGGGTCACTGTGGTCATGGTTTCCTACCTTATTCTAGCGTTAACGGGAGTGTGGAGTTGATATAGGGCTATCTAGCGATTTTTCAATGAACGGGGCAATGCCGACAACGTTGTCTTGTGTGGCCCAGCCATGAATTTCCGCCAGTGTCGGGTTGTTAATAACAAAAAACGAAGAGGCTCCGACAGTGGCCCGCACATGCGGTGTGCGTTCAATGCGAAGCGCCGAGTCCTCAAAGGACGAATGGAGAATCCGATCCTCAGCTACACCCAGATCGTCGGCGGTAAAACCTGCAACAACCTGAATCCTGACGGGAGTTGCCAGTATATGGTCGCTATCCATATTCGCCATGAGCGAAAGGATCGCAGGTGTTAGTTTGCCTTGTTCCCGAGTGCTGAGAATCGGAGTTCTCATCCTTACTCTTCGCTTTTCTTGCCGGGCGTTTTCTTTACGGTCACGACCGGGGCTTTTTTGGCAGGTGCGCCACGGCGTCCTTTGCCTTTTTTCGCTTCTTCGGCGTCTTCGGCTTTTTCTGCCGCCGCTTTATCCATGGCGATCACCTCATGCGAATCGGCGCGCGCGCCAAGGTCCTGGCCGCTGGCCACCATGCTCGCCTGGATGCCGTCAAGCACCGCATCGGAGATGAGCTGGAGGTAGAGGTTGATGGCGCGGGTCGAATCGTCATTGCCGGGCACGGGATAGGTGATGCCGTCGGTGGTGCAGTTGGAATCGACGATCGCCACGATCGGGATGCCGAGCTTCTGCGCTTCCTTGATCGCGAGGTCTTCTTTGTTTGTATCGATTACAAAGAGCATATCCGGACGGCCGCCCATATCTTTAATGCCGCCGAGCGACGCTTCCAGCTTGTCTTTCTGGCGGCTCATCGCGAGCAGTTCTTTTTTGGTGAAACCCTGATTCGGGCCATTGAGCTGCTCTTCGAGCTTGCGCAGCGTTTTGATCGACACCTGGATGGTGTTCCAGTTGGTGAGCAAACCGCCCAGCCAGCGCTGGTTGATGTAATGCTGGCCGCAGCGTTTCGCCGCTTCGGCGATCGGGCCGCTGGCCTGACGCTTGGTGCCGACGAACAGGATGCGTCCGTTTCCGGCCACCGTATCGCGCACTGCAGCCAAGCTTTTTTGCAGCATCGGCACGGTTTTGCCGAGGTTGATGATGTGGATATCGTTGCGGACGCCGTAGATATACGGCTCCATGCGCGGGTTCCAACGTTTGGTTTTATGTCCGAAATGTACGCCAGCTTCAATCAGCTCGCCCATCGAGAATGCGGGTAGTCCCATATTTTTAGTCCTTTTCCAGTTAACGTCGTACCCACAAAATCTACTATGCCTTGCTGCAAATAACGGTTCGCTGCGCTTCCGCTACGCATGTATTCAATATACATTTGCGTTGCGGTTCTTGCGAACCCGTCATTTTCGCTAGCGGCCTAGCGATTTTGTGGGTACGACTTGCCTCGATCACTGCGTGCATCCCCATTTTATAATTTTGAGGACACTGGAGGGGCTATCTGCGCCGCAGACTTCCCAACAATGATCTGTGAATTTCTTTCCTGAACCATTCAGAAAAGAGCGCGCTTTCTACAGCATTTTCCGCGTCCGCGCAAGAAAAAAGGAAGTAAAAACGGATTTTTAAATATCAACGGGTTATGGCAACGGGTTATGACCGGCCTATTCGAAGGCGATGGGGGCGGAATGTTCGCGGCTGATCTGGGCGGCGTCGCGCCAGTCGCCCTCGCGCTCCGCCCGCTTGATCAGGTCGCGGATGGAGGGTTTAAGCTCCACCTTGTCGGTGAATTTGGCGGATTTGGGCGTGATCACAATCGGTTCGCCCGGCACCTCATCCTCTGTCGGTCCGAGCGCGGCCTGTTTCTTACCCCGCTTCATGGCTTCAATGCCTGCTTTCACCCAGTCGGCGCGTTCTTGCGAAATCATGCCCTCTTTCACATAGGTTTTCAGATGTTCGAGCAAGGATTTCTGGTAGTTTTCCTGTTCTTTCCGGATTTTATCGGTGATCCCGAGATTGCCGATCTTCCCGGTGACCCCGTTCAACTGCTCAAACTCGATGGCACCGGGGTTGAGCCCCATATCGATCAGCAGCACTTCCAGGCCGGGGCCGGTGAAGACTTCGCGCATGGCGGCCAGCGCTTCCTTGCGGTCTTTCTTGGGAATGCCGCCATCCTTCCAGTAATGGTCGCGCACTTCGTGGACGGCTTCGGTGAAATGACGGATATGCTCCACCGTCAACTGGTCCTTGAAGATCGGCTCAAGCATCGTATAGGCGAGATATTCAATCTGCGCCGGATCCTGCGCCGGGTTGCCCACCGCGTAGTGGCACAGGTAATTGATCCCCTCGCGCAGGCGCAGGAAGGAAGTGGTCGCCGTGCCCGACATGAATTTCCCCAACCCTCCGGGCAGCATGAAATTCCGATCCTGCATGCTGACTGCGCGCCCGGCGAGGCCGATACCGTAGTTCAGGCCCGGTATCGGCAACGTCCACAGGCCCGACGCCGAGCCAAAATTGGCCGAGAAAGCGGCCAGCCAGCTCCAGTTTTCACCCTGATGCATGGAAATGCGCGGCAGGTAATCTTCCAGATAGTCGGGATCTTTATTTTTGTTTTTGACGTTGCCATAGGCGAAATCGGTGCCGATTTTGACCCCGATCAACCCTCCGAGCGAAAACACGCCCCACTGCGCGTAGCGTATCCAGCGGTCACGCGGGCGCAGGCCCTTCGGGTTATAATCCTTGACGATGCCCTGCATCCATTTGAGGTAGGTGGGCACTTTCGAGCTATCCACCGGCGCGCCTTCGATCGAATAGCCGGTGGCGATCTTGGCCATGCTGCCGCCGATGATCTGCCCGGCGGTGAGGCCGATGGCGCAATCCATGCGGTTGGTGGGAAGCACGGCAAGCTGGGCATTGCCCATCCATTTGAGCCATTCGGGCGGCTGCCCTTGCCCATTGCCGTATTGCTCGTTATGCATCGCCACGGCGGCGGCTACATATTCCGCCGGCGTTTTGCCCGCAGCCTCCGGGGCGAGATGTTTTTGGGGTCCGGCGGCGCTTGTTTCTTCGCCGTTTGCCTGCCCGTCACCAGTGTTATTGGCGGCAGGAAGCGCCGGCGATGCATCCGTTGCGGCTTCGGAGGCGCTGGCGGTATTTTCAGTGCCGGTGGTTGTATAGGCCATGCCCGCCGCCGCACCGCTCACGCCCAGCGCAGGCATCAGGTAGCCGGCGGGAGTTTTCGTCTGGCTGCCGATGCTGTAGGATTTGCTCAGGCCGAGGGAGGCAAGAAATTCATTGAACTGGCGGATGACCGGGTTGGCATTGCCGACGGTCGCTTTTTTCGGATCCAGCCCGAAGGATTCTCTGAGCGTTTTTTCGATGCCGCCTTTGCCGAGCTTGGCGGCGAGGTCATCCGTCACGGCCTTCGCGATTTCCTTGGCGGGTTTGCCATTCGCATTGAATTTTTTGTAGGAGTCCTCGACGATGCCCTGCAATGTTTTCACCGCCTTCGCCTGCGCTTCCGGCGTTCTCAGCTCATGGCCGAACAGCGGCTCCAATATTCTCGCCTCAAATGTTTTCGCCCATTCGTCACTCACTTTTCCGGTTTTGATCGCTTCCTCGATATAGCTGCCGACTCTGCCCAACTCCGTGCCCAATGCCTTTTCGGGGCCGGCATTGCCATGCTTTAGCGAGCCTGCGAAAATCTTTGCGCCATTGGCCGAGGCGAAGGCCGGATTCAGGAAAAATCCATACAGGAAGGTGAGGCCGGAGGCGGCGCTGAACGTGCCGAAGAAACCGGCCAATATACGCAGCGGCATCGCTTGCGCAAATTGCGCGTTATAATCGGCATCGAGCATGGACAGGGTTTTTTGTGCGGCGGTGGCGGCATAGCGCTGCTCGCGGCCATTGCGGTTGAAGGCGTAAATACTGCCCACCGTGGCGCCCACCCCGGCGCCGACACCGGGAAAGAGCTGGTAGGCCAGTTTTTTCCATTGATTCTCCGGGGTTTCCGAATGCGGATCCCACTCGATGGCTTTATGCAGAAAACGTAGGGAGGGCGACACTTCCTCGCGCTTTATCTCGACATATTCGCCTTCGCTTTTCATCTTGTAGCCGAAGACCACCTGGCGGACCTGATCCATCCCAAACCAGGCCAGAAACATGCCGCCCGCGTTGAGTAGCCGGTGCTGGGAGGGGATTTCCTGCTGCGCATGGCCGCCGTTTTCAAGGAATTTCCCTGGCCATTCAATCGCTTGCTTGAATATGTTGTTCCAGTTCGTAGGCATGTCCTATCCTGCGTTTTTAGCCTTTTAACTCACCTTAAGGCTATCATATTTCCAGAGGCTCCTCAATGCCGCAAAGGCGCAGAAACGCAAACTTCACATAACTGTAACAATTGTTTTTACCTGAATAAATTGTCACAAAAGCTTCACATTGTTTTTCGGGCGTTTTGAAGGGGTTTATGGTACAAATGAAGACAGTGGAGAAGTGTATTTAACGCTTGGAAAGCATGGACGACGACAAAAAACATAAGGGAATAACTCCCCCGCAGGAACCGCCGAAAGAGGCGGATGCCAAATCGGCTGCGCCGAATTCCGCGCCGCCGGGGGTAAATCCTGCGCCGAATTCCGCGCCCGCGCAAAAGCCGGGGCTCTCACGCGAGGAATGGGATAAATCGTATAAGCCGCAGATGTGGAGCGATTCCGCCGGAGGTCGCCTTGCCATCCGCACCTTCTCCCGCGGGATACTGGGCGCGATGTTCTTCACGGCGGGTGGATTGTGGGCAAGGCGTCAACTCAAAGGCGGCATCAATTCCCGTCCGTATAACGCCAAGGACATGACGCTGCAGGAAATCGTTTTCGAAGATAAAAGCCTGCTCAAGGGCATCGCGAAAATTATTGATACCTGCATCGGCGAGCCGATCGAGCATACGGTCAATTTCTTCTATCCCAACAACCAGCGTTACACGAATGGCCTGCGCGCCACGCATTTCAAGCCGACGAAATATTCTAAGAATTATCAACATGACGGCATCGGCGATATACCGGGACGCAGCCTCGGCGAAGAAGCCGTATTCGTGACATGGGACTTCTTCGTGATGAGCATCGGCGATGCGCTGGGCCGTGATATCGCCGGCTGGGTCGATCCGGCGCAACGCAAGAAATGGATGGAATCGCTCGGCGACGAGCACGGCAATTTCAAATGGCCGGAGACGGTAAGCGCGCTATGCAGCAACATGTGGCGCTATGTGAGCTATAACGGCGGCGAGGACTGGTTTGTCGCCATTCCCTATGTATATTTCGTGCGCTCCCAGCGCCATGCGATGGATCGCTTAAGCCCGGGCTATGGGTTCGAGAGCGATATCTCGCTCAACGCCAGCAGTCTTAAGGTCAATAACCAGTCGATACCGTACCGCGTGTCCGGCAGCTACTCGATGGAAGCGATGCTCGACTATCAGAGCCGCTTCACCGTCTACAATATCGGCACGCTGATGTATCGTGAATTGTACGACAAAATCGGCAATGCCATTTACGGAAACAATGTGAATTTATATGGCGCGCCGGATGCGCCGGTGGATCCCAATCGCAGCCTGTGGGACAAGGCCGGTGATGTCGCGAAATGGGTGGCGCGTAGTGCGATTAAGGGCGTTATCTGCATGACGCCCGCCGTGCCGTTCTTCTCCATCACCCGCGCTACGCAGAACCGCGAAAACGCCGTGTTTATCGATCCCAACACC
The DNA here is from genome assembly GCA_033763575.1 of Alphaproteobacteria bacterium. Taxonomy (GTDB): domain Bacteria; phylum Pseudomonadota; class Alphaproteobacteria; order Rickettsiales; family SXRF01; genus JANRKF01. The sequence continues at coordinate 104,433 of JANRKF010000035.1, forward strand.
AACAGCGCAATGGCGTTCGTGGGTAATGACGGCGAGCGGCATTTTGTTAAGGCGAATAGCATTGAGACCCATGACCATGGGATCACGCGCACCACGCCGGTCTTCTACAGCCGCCTGGATTACAGCAAGGCCGCCGACGGCTATTTCGACCGCACGCAGCCGATGGATGCGCAGAAGGCTAACCCTTCCGCCTATCCGCCGGTGGGAGAATTCGATCCTTATGCTTATCGCCACAACCTGATTGAAAACGGATTCAGTGCGCTTGGCCGTTTTGGGCAGGATGTTTCGCGCTCGATGGACGGTATTGCCAATAAAATCGATAATAATTTGGCCGGTCCAGGGCTGCGTACCTTCAAACGCTTCCTGGGGCTGCGCTGCGATCCCGGTGTCATCAAAGGCACCAATATAAAGATAGGCCCTGAATCGCTTAAGAGCTTCACCCGAAGTTTTGCTAAGGCCTCGATGTCGTATACGCCTTACATGTATATGAAGGCGGAAACGGCACGGCTGTGGGACAGTGGTAAAACCGACCTTGCGCTGGAGCGCACCATCGACGGCGCGGCGAAATTCGACTGGAAGGAATTCCGGGCGGGGCTTGGCGAAACATTCGACGCCATCCTGCACCGTCCATTCGTCGACCCTGTGCGCGAGGCGGAAGCGCAGCGTAGGATTCTGGTCGATACCTCGGCGGCGGATGCGATGACGGACGAGGAAGCCGGCATTCTTCACCGGCAGCAGATTGGTGAGATGGAGCAATTCGCGCAGCGCGAGAAAAAAGCCGATGAGTTGTTCAAGCCGTTTGCCGAGGGCATCGACGCGGCGGCGAAGAAACATAATATTACGCCGAGACCGGCTGCCAATCTGCCGTGGCAGGAACGTGTCGTCAAAGGGCGCGACGAGCTGGAAACAGGGAAGGTTGTGTCAACACGCCATGCGCCGCAAAGCCATTCCGACCGCGAGGAAATGCGCAAGTTGCTCGAAGAAGTGCAGCCGCCGACTAACAGCGTTCATTAGAGCATTTCCCATTCAGCCCTGCACGTCGTTATCCATCGGTCTCGTCGCCATCACGTACTAACGTGTACGCTGGATGGCTCCTCGCCTCGGCTGCCTCGTGCAGGACTAAAGCGAAAACGCTCTAAACGAGAATGCGCTAAGCGCGTTTCCAGTTGGGCGTGTGGTAATCCATCTCGACATTGCCGGCGATGAGCGGCTCGATGGTTTTTTCCACCTCTTCCGTGCGCAGCATGGCGATGCCGTGATGGCCGCTGGTGCTCCTCAGTTCACCGATTTCAAGGATACCGGTCGTGACTTTAGTGCCCAGCGGCGGCAGCGGCTTTGATGCCGAGACACGGTAAAGCTGCTTGCGCACCTGGCCACGGAATTTGCTGCGCGCCGTCACTTCCTGCCCGACATAGCAGCCCTTGGAAAAACTTAAGCCATGCAGCGCGTCCAGCCCGAATTCAAGCGGCAATGTTTTATCGATATGCAGGTCGATCGCGCCTTCGGGGATGCCGAGCCGGATGCGGTGCGCTTCGTAATCGTCCCCCGCGTGCGGAAGGTCGTTGCCATAAACCCGCCCGCCGAGCGCGCCAAGGCGCGGATCGGCGATGACAATCTCCGCCGCCGGGGCAGGGACATCCCAATAGGCCACCACCTGCATCTCCGGCAGTAATTCAAGCGCAACCTTCGCCCGCAGTTTATAGGTGTTCAGGCGGGCGAGCAGGTCGGCGGCGCGTTCGCTATATACATCCAGCAGGATTTGTCTGGCATGTGGGACCAGCAGAAAATCATGCAGGAATTTCCCCTGCGGCGAAAGCAGCGCGGCATAAATCGGCGTGCCTTCCGCAAGCAGGGTGGCCTCATTGGTGATGAGCCCCTGCAGGAAGGCGACGCGGTCCTCGCCGGTGATGGCGATGATCGAGCGGTTGCGTAAACAGGCCGAAGGCATGATGTTTCCTATGGGTCGATGACGAAAACGAGCGAGCAATTCACACCCGTCGCGCTCACGCGGTAGCCGCCGGAGGTGGAGGCGGAATCCTCGCAGGTTTCGTAGGTGGCGGTGTTGTTATACTGGTTGCGGATTTTGCCGCCGCCCGCACGTTTATCGTCGAACTTGACGTCGATCTCATAGGCTTCCTCACCGGTAAATATCGGGATTTGCGAATGGGCGCAGCCCGCCGCCTGCGCATCGTCATCCTGCAGGCTGCCGCCCAGCCACAGGGCGTGTTTGTGCAGCGCGTTGGTGCAGGTATTGATCGGGAAATACTGGTTGCCCGGCGCGCCGGTGGTGTAAGCGGTGCCGGAGCCATCGACGCCGAGATTCCACATGGCGCCTTTCAGCTTGGACAGCGGCACATTGTCACCGCCGCGAATGTCGATGTTGCAGGCGCCGCCGGCAACAACGTCCCCGGTGAAATTCTGCTTGATGAAACCGGAGAGCGCCAGATGCCGCCACGCTTCGATATGCTCATAGTTGGAGACGTCGAATTCGATCAGCGAGTCGCCATCGCCGTTGCAGGTCTTGGTGCCGGTGCCCGCGCCGAATTTGCAATTGCTGCTGACTTCACCCCACAGCGCCGTGGCGCCCGCGAAATCACCGGGAAGCGCCCGGTACTTGCCTTTAAAGTTTTTGATGGCGCTCAGGTAATTCTGATATTCGCCCATCACCGCTTGAATCTGCGAGGTGCGGATGATCGAGCGGGTGGTGAGGATGCCGGCCACGACCAGCGCAATCACCGTGATCGTCATCGTGACTTCCAGCAGGGTGAATCCTTGTGAGGATTTTTTCATATCATACTCCCATCAGAAATAACAATTGGCATGCTTGCGCGGTGGAGGTTAGCAGATAATCCGACGTGGTGGCAGAAGAAACCGTACAGCTGGTGGCGGTATTTTTCTTCACGCGCAACTTGCCGGTAAAGGGCAGGCCGTCATCGAGCTTTTCATCGATCGATTTCATGTGGGTCGGCGTCATGGACGGCGTATCGGTGAACGATCCGCTGGTCTGCCCGCCATACATCAGCACATGCGAGGCGACGGCGGAATTGAAGAAAGCGGTGTCGGTGCTGCCGTCGCTGGCCATGTAGAGCAATGTCCAGCCGCCCTTGCCGGTTTTCGAGGCTGGGACGTTCAGCCCGATCAGCGCCTCGGTCGAGCTGCTGCCGCCGACGCCGGTGAACTGGCCCTCGATCAGTTCGGCATTTGACAAGTGCTGCCAGGCGCGGAACCATTCATATTCGCTGCCGGCGGTCGCGGTGGCGGTGTTGGTCCAGTCGCCGATGATGCCGTTGCCGCCGCCGTTGCAGGTCGGTATTTTCGGGGTGGAGTTGGTGGCGGTATTCGGGCAGGAATCATCCGAATACCAGTAGCTCTCCGCGTTATTCATATCGCCAGGGATGGCCTGGTATTTATCGACGAATTCTTTGAAGGAGGTGGTGTAGATGCTGATTTCGGTAGCGATGGCACGGGTTTCGGCGGCCTCGAACATCGAGCGGCCAACGATGATGCCCGCCGCAATCAACCCGATGATGCCGATGACGATGGAAAGCTCAACCATGGTGAAGCCGCTGCGCTTTGTCATGTCAGAACCCCGTGATGAAAATGAGGGCGCAGGCTTCGGCGCTGATGGAGCCGTCATAGACGGCGGTCGACTCGTCGGAAGTGGTCGGGCAGGCGCGGACGCTGGCCGACGAGGTGAGGACCTTGCCCAGCCCGGGCTTGCCGTCGTCGATCTTGAGGTCGATGGATTTGGCCTGCTCGGTGGTAAGCGCGGCGCCGTTCAATGGAAGGTTCGCTGCGCTTCCGGGCGCGCCGAAGAAAAACACATGACCGTATTCCGCCGCGAAATAGCCGGTCGTCACCGTGTTGGTCGGGAAGTAGCGCAGCATAAAAGATGCGCCGTCGATCTTGCTGCGCGGGGCGTTGACATTGATCGAAATTTCATTGCCGGCGGTTGAACGGCGGCCATTATATTTGCCTGCGATCAACCCTTCATTCATCAGGTGCTGCCAGGCCAGGAGCGGCTCGTTATAGGTGGTGAAGGCACCCAGCGGATCGCCGGTCGAATCGCCGATGACGCCGTTGCCGTCGCCGTTGCAGGTGGCGGTGGTGAGCGCGTCGGAAGCGGTGGGATCCGGGCAGCCGCCATCGGTGCTGGTAAGGGACGTGGCGTTCGTATGGTCGCCGGGGAGCTCCTGGTATTTTTCACGGTAGCTTACTACCGCCTGCCGGTATTTATCATAGTCGGCTGCGACCGATTGAAGCGCGGCGGATTCCACCAGCGAACGCCCGAGCGTAACGCCTGCGGCAAGCAGTGCGACCACGGCAAGCACAATCGAAATTTCCAGAAGCGTGAAGCCCTGACGCGAAGGGGTAAGATGATGATACATGGGCGCGATACTATAAAATCCAGATTTATATAATGTTAACACATTGCTTGCGTTCTGTACATTACCGTGTAGAGTGGGCGCGTCTATAACAAAGGTGTGAGTGGATGCCATCGAGTATCGAGAATAAGTGCCTCGAAAAAGGGCTTAAAATGACCGGGCAGCGCCGCGTGATCGCTCAGGTGCTCGCGGAATCGAGCGACCATCCGGATGTTGAGCTGCTCTATAGCCGGGCGGTCGCGATCGACCCGAATATCAGCATCGCCACGGTCTATCGCACGGTGAAGCTGTTTGAAGAGGCTGGAATTACCCAGCGCCACGATTTTGGTGATGGCCGGGCGCGCTACGAAGAGGCCGACGGCGACCACCACGATCACCTGATCGATTTGAAAAGCGGCAAGGTGATCGAGTTCGTGAATGTCGAGATTGAAAAGATACAAAAAGAAATCGCCCGCAAGCTGGGCTATAAGCTGGTGGACCACCGGCTTGAATTATTTGCTGTGCCGCTGGACGCAAAGGAATAACAAATGGTGCTTATGACCCTGACCGCCGACCAAACGCCGATTATATTGCCTACGACCGTGCAGCCGTTATTCGAGCTGGGTGAATTGCGCGCCGGTAATCTCGAAGTGTTCGTCGCTAGCCGGCAGGAGGATATTGAGGCTTCGCAGGAGCTTCGCTACCGGGTGTTCATGGAAGAAATGGGCGCCGAGCCGACGCCGGAAATGGCGCGCATCAAGCGTGATTTCGATGAGTTCGATGCTGCCTGCGACCACCTGATGGTGATTGAGCACCAGCCGCAGGGCGGCTACCGCGTCGTCGGCACGTACCGTTTGCTCCGCCGCGAATCGATGCGGAAGATCGGGCATTTTTACAGCGAGGGCGAATTCAATATCGATGCGATCAGGAAATCCGATATGTCGATATTGGAAGTGGGCCGTTCCTGCGTTGACCCGGAATTTCGCAGCCGCGCAGTGATGCAGCTTCTGTGGCGCGGCATCGGCGCCTATGTGAATAAATTCAATATCGAGCTGATGTTCGGCTGCGCGAGTTTCAACGGCGTTGATCCGCTTGCCCACCGCATGGCGCTTTCCTATCTCTATCACTATCACCTGGCACCGGAAGAGCTGCGCCCATCTGCGCTGCCTGAGCGCTATGTCGAGATGAACCTGATGCCCAAAGAGGAGGTGAATGAAAAAGAAGCCTTCGCCAGCCTGCCCGCGCTCATCAAAGGATATTTGCGGCTTTCCGGCACGATCGGGCTGGGCGCGGTGATCGATGCACAATATAACACCACCGACGTCAGCATCGTCGTTAAAACCGATCTGGTGACAGAAAAATATGCCGCCCGCTACCGGCAGGAGCCCGGCCAAGAGTCTAAAAATTCCGACGCCTGATGGTAGAGCCTGCTCATAATCTCTACTACGGCTGGCTGCAAAATTTGTTTTTTGCGCTTCCGCTGCTCACGTACTATTGTGTACGCTGCGCTGCGGTTCTCAAAAACTGCAATTTTCGCTTCGCCGGAGCGAGATTATGAGCGGGCTCTTACGCTTCTGCGCACTTCTCCTGCTGGTGGGATGGATTGCCTTCTGGCTTCCCTTGGCGGCGGTGGCCTCGCTTTTTCATAATAAAAAACTGCGCGACCGGATGGTGCAGATTGCCTGCAAGGGACTTCTGTGGCTGTTTAATGTGCGGGTGAACATCATCGGTGACGTATATTCGCGCCGCCCGCTGCTTTTGGTGTCGAACCATCTTTCCTATCTCGATATTCCGGTGCTGGGAAGCGCGGTGGATTGCCGCTTCGTACCCAAAAAGGAAATTGCGAACTGGCCGGTGATCTCAACCATCTGCAAGATACTCGACGTGGTCTATGTTGATCGCGATGTGCGTAAAATAAGCGAAGGCAATCAATCGATTGCCGGGAAGCTCGCGCAGGGCGAAGCGGTGGTGCTGTTCCCCGAAGCCACCACCGGCGATGGCAGGCACCTGCTGCCGTTCAAACCGGCGTTTTTTCAGGCGGCGCAGGGCATTGTCGTGCAGCCGGTGGCGATCGCCTACCGGAAAATCCGTGGCCTGCCGATTGATTTCGGGCAGTGGCCGCTGATTGCCTGGTATGGCGATATGTCGCTGCTGCCGCATTTGTGGACGTTGCTGTCACTGGGGCGGATCGAGGTGGAACTGCATTTCCTGCCGCCGATCATCAGCGCCGGAAAAGACCGGAAAATTCTTGCCTCTCAGTCACATGACGCTATCGAGCGGGTGTTGTTAGATAAAAATTAACCAGTAATATGTTACAATGAACCTCCCTGTTACTGAAAGAGGCCGCGTATGATCGATTCCCTGGGTACATCCCTTGCCGGGCTGCAAAATGCCTCCAGCCGCGTTGCTAAAGCCGCGCAGAATATCGCTGATTCGGGAACCATCGGCGCCGATGGCCAGTTGTCGGTCGAGCCGACCGAAGACATCGTTGATTTGAGCATCGCCGCGCAGGATTTCAAATTCAACGCCAAGGCCATCGAGATACAGAACAAGACGCAGCAATATCTGCTGAATATTATTGCGTAAGCATCACCGCACTAAATCGTCGCGTATCTTCAGCGCCGCATCGCCTTCGAGCGCACGATAGACCTGCACGTTTTCCAGCACGCGCTGCACATAGTTGCGCGTCTCCGCAAACGGAATCGCTTCGATCCAGTTAATCGCGCTATGGACATCGCCGCCCGGCGCGCCGTGCTGCTGCACCCATTTGCGCACATTGCCCGGCCCGGCGTTATAGGAGGCGATGCCGAGAATATAAGAGCTGTCATAGGCATTGATCATCCGCGACAAGTAATGGCTGCCGAGCCGCATGTTATAGTTCGGCACACTGAGTGCCTCGCGGTCATAGGCGATGTCGAGTTTTTTCGCGGTTTCCTTCGCGGTGCCGGGAAGAAGCTGCATCATGCCGAGCGCGCCGGACGGGCTTTCGGCCTCCGGATCGAACTCGCTTTCCTGACGGGTGATGGCAAGCGTGAGCGCCCGTTCAATCGGCAGGTCGCTGTCGGTATCGGGCCGTGGGTAGCCGACATTTTTCATCACCACGCCTTTAGCCAGCGCTTTCTTCGCCGCCTTCACGCTGATATGCGGCGCGTCCAGCTTGTGGCCGAGGCCCGCGACCGTGAGCATGCTCTCCCTGCTCTCGGCGCTGGCGATGACATGGGTGATGAGGCGGGTGGCGAGCTTGTGATCGCCGCCTCGGATCGCAAGCCGGATGGCTTCTTCGATGTCGTCGGAAAGGATGATGTCGGAGTGGAAAAAAGTGAAGCCCGGCTCGTCGGGCAGGGTGAGCTGCGGGTTGTCACTGAGTTCACTTGCCGCGAGCTGGCCATAAAAGGTGGTGGTGTTTTCGGCGGCGGTGGAAAACCATTGGCGCGCCGTATCGTCATCACCGCTTTTCCGGGCGGCGCGTCCGGCCCAGTAGGCCGCACGGCCTTTGCTCACCGGCGTGACGACCGCGTCGAACATATGGTAGAATGCTTTGTAGGCCTCCGGCGCGTCATTTAAAAATTCAAGTTTCAGCCAGCCATCGAGCCATAGCGCATCGGCCAGCGGCGCGCCATCTAACTGCCCGTGATTGCTGAGCAGCGTGCCCGCCATTTTGTAATTGCCGTCATCGATCGCCCGGCGCACTTCGCCCTCGCGGATTTTCCACCAGCGCTCAGGATAGGGAACGTTTTGCGGCGCATGCAACAGAATGTCGCGCATGCCGCCCTTGTCGTTTTTCCGCAGGCGGTAGCGCAGGCGCTCAAACATCAATCCGGGATTTTTTTGCAGCTTGCTGCTTACCTGCCCGACCAGGTAGTCAGCGGATTTTTTATCCTGCATCAGCGCGATTCGTGCCTGCGCCAGCACCTGCTGCGTGACGGGCAGCTTGGGAACCAGCCGCAGCGCCGGGGTGATTTTTTCTTCCCATAACAACCGGTCGACGCGGGCGATATGATCGTCCATCGTGAGCCTATCGCCGTAGGCGGCAAGTATTGCGCTTTCCTCATCGGCGGTCAGGTCGCCGTCGCGCCATGCGTCTGTCACCAGCGGGCGAATTTGTTCTTCCGATGCCCCACGGCGGGCGAGCAGCTGTGCATAAAGCCATTTGCCGGAACCGGAGAGCGGAGGGTTTTGCTCAAACCACGCCGCCATGTCTTCATCGGCCACCTCGCCGCCGCGCAGCGACATTTCCGCCCGCAGGCGAATTTTTTTCTGGTCCGGCCAGATGGGGTGGCGGGTGAGGAAATCGCTGATTTCGGCGAAGGACGCACCCGAATCCGGGTCCTGCACACGTTGCCATGCCTCGAGCGTTTCGGCGGCTCCGGCCCGGCACGAAGCGCCATGCAGGGTGATGCAGGCAAGGGCAAAAAGGGAAAGGAGAAGATGGCGCATGGGCTTTCTTTTAGCCAGCGTCTGGTGTATAGTCGAGGGGTATGTTGCATCCCGATATTGTCCAGCTCAAACAATTTTACACGAGCCGCCTCGGCGTGTGCGTCGCCGATTTTATTGCGCAGGCCATTAGCGGGTTGTGGCCGGGCGCGAAAGGAGATGCGATGCTGGTGATCGGTTTCGGCGCGCCTTATATTGTGCCGTACCTGACGCAGGCCTCGCCGCTGGTGGTGGCCATGCCGGCGGACCAGGGGGCGGCAGCATGGCCGGCCGGAAAAGATAATCATGTCATCCTCACCCATGATGCGGAGCTGCCGCTGCAAAATAACAGCATCAACCGCGTGCTGCTGGTGCATAGCGTCGAATATTCCGAGCACTTAAACGCGATGATGCAGGAAGTGTGGCGGGTGCTGGTCCCCGGTGGGCGGGTGCTGGCGGTGGTGCCCAACCGGGTGAGCTTCTGGTCCGGCTCGGGAAAAACGCCGTTCGGTTTTGGCCGCCCGTTCAATGCGCTGCAACTTCGGAATCTGCTCACGCATCACCACTTTACGCCGACACGCAGCTCTTCGGCATTATTTGCGCCGCCCTTTGTGCTGCGCTTAAGCCAGCGTTTCTCGCGGAAAATCGAGAAGATCGGGCGCTTCTTCTGGTGGTTCCTTGGCGGCGTGCTCATCGTCGAGGCGGAGAAACAGCTCTATGCTTCGGTCAAGGAACCGGTGTTCGCGAGCCAATCCTACCGCCTGATGACCGCCACCCGGAAAACGGTGCGCGTGGGGCAGGAAAAAACCATCCGAAAATAGGTCTTGCAACTAAGAATCATTATCATTATTACTGGCCTCCTTTGGAACGAAGGAGAATAATTATGATGAAATTACTGGCAACCACGATACTGGCAACGAGCTGCGCTTTTGGCGCGGCACAGGCAGCGGAAAGCAACCATTATACCGACACGGTGCTGGTGGCCAACAAGGCGAAATACAAGCCGACCATCGAGGTGGACGGCAAGCTCATCAACGCCTGGGGCATTGCGATCCGTCCGGCCGGGGCGGGCGGGCATTTCTGGGTCGCGGGCAAGGATATCAGCTTTGAATATGTCGGCGATGTGCAGAAATCCGAGGATGTGAAGCTGCGCGTATTGCATAGCGATGCGCTCAAATATGTAAAGCTGCCGGTCGGCGGCGATGAGAGCTTCGCCACCGGCGTTGTCTTCAGCGACAGCAAAAAAGATTTCGTCATCACCCAGAACCTTCCCGATGCCGAGCCGATCACCGCGCCTGCGAAATTTATTTTCGTGAGCGATGGTGGCATCGTCTCCGCATGGACGGAGCGCAAAAAAGCCGATGGCAGCTTCGACCGTTCGGGCGAGGCGCTCGCCGTGATCGACCAGTCGAAAGAAGGCGCGCAGTTTTTCGGCGCGGCGCTCAGCAAAAATTATGATCGTCTCTATGTGGCGGATTTCGGCGCTGTACCGGGGGTCAAAGTGTTCGACGGCAGCTTCAAGCCGGAAGCGGTGACGTTCGATATGCCGTTCGATGAAAATAAAAACGGCAAAGTCGATGCCGGGGAATATGCGCCGTTTAATGTCCAATCCTTCGACGGTCATGTGTTTGTGACCTACGCGAAAACACAGGCCTGCCCGAAAGAGGAAATCGCCAAAAAAACCTGCGCGAAAGGCGAATTATTCGTGGGTGAGGAAGATACGGCAAAGCCCGGCCATGGCCGCCTTGCCGAGTTTAGCGAGGATGGCAAGCTGGTGGCCGTGTGGAATGATGGCGGAAAATTATCGGCGCCCTGGGGGCTGGCCTTTGCGCCAAAAGATTTCGGCGCAGTATCCGGTGCGCTGCTGGTCGCCAATTTCGGCGATGGCACGATTGCGGCCTATGACGCAAAAACCCGTGAATTCATCGATTTCATGCGCGATAAAAAGGGCAAGTCGATTGCCATCGATAAAATCTGGGGACTCACCTTCGGCAACGGCGCAAGCCTCGGTGACGCCGATACGCTCTACTACACGGCAGGCCCGGATGATGAAAAAGATGGCGTGTTTGGAAGCCTGCGTTTGGTAAAGTGACCGGGGTGTGATGAGGCAGTTAGAGGCCGGTTTCGCCAAGGCCGCCGACGGGGCCGAGGCCGCCTATCGGCCCGAATCCGGAGTCTTCTTCCTCCTCTTCGGGCGGCGGCGGCGGCGCTTCCTCTTCCGGCTTTTTGCCTAGGCGCTCATCGAGGACTTCTTCAATTTCTTTTTTCCGTGCCGCCTTTTCCTCCGCTTCCTTTTTTTGCTTCATCGCCTCTTCTTCGAGGCGCTTTTTTTCCAGCCGGGCGCGGGTGTTGTCGTAGGGGCTTTGTGGGGATTGATTGATGACCTGACGGCTATAGGGATTGATGAGCATCACCTGCGCGGCGGCAGGCCACGACAATGCTGTAGTAATAATCAGGAGGGTGCAGAATGAGCGAGCGGACATGCTCCGATATTAGCGTATCAGGCGGATATTTTCCAGCACCTTGACGTTGCTGCCTGAGGAAGAAGAGGCGGGTGCAGCCGTGGCACGCCCTAAAGCTGCGGTGCTGGCATTGAATCCGCCATCATTCTCGGCATCGTCGGCTGCGGTCTCTTCCATCATGGCCGGTTCGATGACGCGGTCGCTGCGCTTGAACTTGCCGTCGACGAAGGCACCATCCTCGATCGAGAGCTGCTCATGAATGATGATGCCTTCGACTTTGCAGGTGGCATGCAGATGAACGTTTTTCGCCCGGATGAGGCCCTTGACGGTGCCCTGAATCTGCACGGTGTTGGCCGTAATTTCACCTTTGACGGTGCCCTGCGCGCGCAGGGTGAGCGTTTCGCAGCGTATATTGCCGTCGATGGTGCCGGAAAAATCCACCGCGCCCTCGCTCACCAGGTTGCCGAGCAGATGCACATCGGGCGTGATGATGGAAGGAATCAATTCGCGGGTTTTGTTCGATTTGCTTGCTGGGGCAGGCGTTGTCTTGGAATTAGCTTTTTTGTTGAACATAACGTCCTGCGGTTAAGAAGTTGCGTGGATCCATCGGCTGGTTGTTGTAACGCACTTCATAGTGCAGGTGCGGCCCGGTCGAACGCCCGGTGCTGCCTTGAATGCCGATGACCTGACCTTTTTTGATCGGGTCACCGTCTTCTACCAGAATCCGGCTTAAGTGGCCGTAGCGTGTGGCGATTTTAAAGCCGTGATCGATTTCGACCATATTGCCATAAGCGCCCAGGCGACCGGAAAAAGACACCGTACCATCAGCCGTGGCGTAAATCTTGGAGTTGACCGCGCCCGCCATATCAAGCCCGGCATGGAAAGCGAGATTGCCGGTGAACGGATCGATGCGGCGACCGAACGAGCTCATTTCCTGATAGCCGAAGATGGGTTTGCGCACCGGCAGGTTATCGACGATCTGGCGCAGCACCGAGAGTTCATCGAGCTTGGAAATGACGGCGCTTTCACGTATGCTGGTGTCGCTTACACTATCGGGGACGTAGGGGCCGCCTTGACGGTCAAAGTCTTTTTTCGCCGGTTTTTCCGCTGCCACCTGACTTTTGAGCGAGCTCACATCCAGCCCGGTCTGTTCGATGACGCTTTCAAACGAATCGATGTTCTTCGCGGTTTTTTGTTCTACTTTTTCGATGAAATTCTTTTTGCTTTCTTCCGACTCTTTCAGCTTGTTTTCCAGATCGGCAATGCGGGCGAACAGGTCGGTGCTGTCCACCGAAGAGAGCGCCGCTTTGGAGGTGGCCATCGGCGTCATCACATCGCCTTCGCCAAGGACGGAGAAGCTGGAATTCACTTTGCTGCCGACAACGGAGCGCAGCGCCAGCGATTGTTCTTTGAGCGCGCTATGGGCGGCGTAGTAGCTGCCGGTGGAATAAGACGCCCAGCAGATGCCGGTGGCAGCAGCGACGACGATTGCGCACTGGAGGGAGCCGCTGATGGGGACGTGTTTTACTTTGCGTTCGGAGACAATGATGATGTTGCGTTTGTGAAACAGCAGTTGGTACACATCGCGAAGGCCGCCTGCGAAGGCTGCCGCATATTCTCGAATTCGCATTCGTTTACTCCCGATTTTAAGTGTCGTTCGTATGTTTTGTTGGCGATGGCCGGTCCACCCGTTCGAGCACAGCGGCGAAGAAGCCATCCACTCCATCTTGGTGCGGAGCGACCGATAAGTACGAAACGGCGGCATCATCGCGGTTGGCCATTTTACTTTCGATGCCGATGTTATCCCATATTTTTTTCGCGCACACAACCCTAAAATTATCATTGTTTTCTAAAAACTTTTCCACCTGCCTGTCGTTCTCGCAGGAGAGGATGGAGCAGGTGGCGTAGATGAGCCGCCCGCCGGGCGCAACCAGCCTCGACGCGCTCTGCAAAATCGATTCCTGCAGCGTAACGACTTCGTCGAGATCGGCCTGCGTGAAGCGCCATTTCAAATCGGGATTCCGGCGCCATGTTCCGGTGCCGCTGCACGGCGCGTCGACCAGCACGCGATCGGCCGATGCTTTGTGGCGTTTGACGAAGCCATCGTTTTCCGATTCGAGCACATGCGTCTGCACGTTATCGACGCCGGCGCGTTTCAATCGCTCCTTGATCTGCTTCAGGCGTTTTTCCGACACGTCCCACGCCAGCAGGCGGCCTTTGTTTTTCATCTGCGCGGCGATGGCCAGTGTTTTTCCGCCCGCGCCCGCGCAAAAATCGATCACCTTCATGCCGGGTTTCGCATCGGTGAGTCCCGCCACCATCTGCGAGCCTTCGTCCTGCACTTCGAAATGACCGTCTTTGAATTCGGGCGCGGTGAAAATGGGGGCGCGTTTTTTCAGGCGGATGCCGACGGGGGAGGTGGGCGCCGCCTCGCAGGAAAAACCTTGCGCGTTCAGCGAGGCGAGCAATTCTTCACGCGTGGTTTTGAGTGTGTTCACGCGCACATCGGTGGCGGCCTGTTCGTTCAGCGCGGCAAGCGCTTCCTCGAATTCGCCTTTCAGGCTTTTTTTGAGTTCCGGCTCCAGCCATTCGGGATAGTTGAGTCGGACATGCGACGGCGGCTCGCCCGGCGCTTTGTAGGAGAGCAATTCTTTTTCATTCGGGGTGATGGTGTGCGGCGCGTATTTGCTGCCGTCGCAGGCATCGCGCAATGTGGCCAGCGTGTATTCCCCACGGTAGATGAGGGCGGCGAGGATGAGCATGCGGCCTTCGCCAAGATGCGCCGCCGCCGGGCAGATGAAGCGCATCATCGCCAGGTTCCTGAGCACCCAGTAGACCAGCTCGCCGACATAGGCGCGGTCCTTGCTGCCGATAAAACGCTGCGAACGGAAAAACCGGTCGATGATTTTGTCCGCCGGGATGCGCTTCTCGGAATTCCAGCTTTGCAGGATCTCGTCGAGCAGATCGATGCTGATCTGGATGCGGGCGTTGGGTGTCATGCGCAGTTCTTAGAGAATTCTACTATGCCTGGCAAACGCTTTGTTCCCTGCGCTTCTGCTCGGTCATGTACTTAGGTGTACATTCCCTCGCCGTTCTCGGGAACTTTGCTTTTTGCCGACGGCCTAGCGAATTCGAGAGTGGAAGGCGTTGTTGGGTTCCGGTTTGACCGTACCGGTGCACGTCCGTGGGAAAGCCTCCTCGCTGGCAAACGCTTAGATTTCTTGCGCCTGCTCGGTCATGTACTCTTATGTACACTCCCCTCGCAGTGCTCGGAAATCGTTGCTTGTTGCCGACGCTATGAGGCTTTCCTTAGTAATTGTGATGCTGTATTTTGATGGTCTCCTCCCTTGTTTATTGAAGGATGACACGGGTTATGTGCGTCACGGAAGGGGGGTAACCGCATTTTTTTCAAGAAAAATGACAAGGCATTGGAAATGATTGGTTTTATAGTGACTTGTCATGCCAGCGGAGGCTGGCATCCATGCCTTACCACCTGTGCATATCCTCGATATGGATCCCGGCCTTCGCCGGGATGACATTGAGAAGGAAGATCCCTCGGCTGCGCTCGGGATGACAAGTGATGAGAGGCGAGGAGCGCCGAACCAGCCTTGAGCTGTGCCTCATGGGGTGAGCAGCAGCGAGCACCGGAGGCAACAAAAGGCTACTCACTCCGGTAATTCGGGGCTTCTTGTGTAATCGTGATGTCGTGGGCGTGGGATTCGCGCAGGCCCGCGCCGGTGATGCGCACGAACTCGGCATTTTTCTGCAACGCCGGGATGGTAGGGCTGCCGGTATAGCCCATCGCGGCTTTGAGGCCGCCGATCAATTGATGCACCACCGTGAACACGCTGCCTTTGAACGGCACGCGGCCTTCGACGCCTTCGGGCACCAGCTTCAGCTTATCGGAGATTTCCTGCTGGAAATAGCGGTCAGCCGAGCCGCGAGCCATGGCGCCGACGCTGCCCATGCCGCGATAGGTTTTGTACGAACGGCCCTGATAGAGCACCACGTCGCCGGGGCTTTCTTCCGTTCCGGCGAAGAGGGAGCCCAGCATCACCACATCCGCCCCGGCGGCGATGGCTTTCGCGAGGTCGCCGGAGAATTTGATGCCGCCGTCGGCAATGAGCGGGATGCCCGCTTTTTTAGTGACGGTCGCCACGTCCATAATCGCTGAAAGCTGCGGTACGCCAACCCCGGCGACGATGCGCGTGGTGCAGATGGAGCCCGGCCCGATGCCCACCTTCACCGCATCCGCTCCCGCTTTGATGAGTGCTTCGGCGGCCTCACGGGTGGCGATATTCCCGGCGATGATGCCGACGCCCGGATGGGCTTTCCGGATGGCTTTCACCGATTCGATGACGCCCTTGGAGTGGCCGTGGGCGGTATCCACCACCAGCACGTCGGCTCCGGCGGCGACCAGCGCCTTGGCGCGTTTCAGCCCGTCCGCCCCGGTGCCGACCGCGGCGGCGACGCGCAGTCGTCCTTGCTTATCCTTGGTGGCGTTGGGGTGGGCATGGGCTTTTTCAATGTCTTTCACCGTGATGAGGCCGATGCAGCGGTAACTCTTATCGACCACCAGCAGCTTCTCGATGCGGTGCTTGTGCAGCAGCTTTTTCGCTTCCTCGCGGCTGGTACCCACCCCGGTGGTGATGAGCTTGCCCTTGGTCATCAGCTCGGCGACCTTCTGCTTGGGATCGGAGGCGAAGCGCACGTCGCGGTTGGTGAGGATGCCGACCAGCTTGCCCGACTTTTCCACCACCGGCACGCCGGAGATATGATGCGCGTTCATAAGGGTGAGGGCCTGGGCCAGCGTGGCGTCGGGGGTGATGGTCAGCGGATTCACCACCATGCCGGATTCGAATTTCTTGACGGTGGCCACCTCGGCGGCCTGCTCGGTGATGGTGAGGTTCTTGTGGATGCAGCCCATGCCGCCGGCCTGGGCCATGGCGATGGCGAGGCGGGCCTCGGTCACGGTGTCCATCGCGGCGGAGATGAGCGGGATGCCCAGCTCAATCGTCGCAGTGAGGCTGGTTTTGGTGCTGGTCTGGGCGGGGAGGATGTCAGACGCTTTGGGTTTGAGCAACACATCGTCGAAGGTGAGGGCTTCGTGGATCGGGAGGGAATTCATGCAAAACACCGTGGTTGGTTAGGTTTTGCCGGGGATATGTAGCGAATTTACCGTGCCTTGTCACGCGCTAATTTGTCGCATTTTGGCCACAGCGTGACATTTTTGAAAAAAGTTGAAAAAACCCTTGAAATCATTTGGATTCGTTCGTTAATAACGCATAGGTAGCATATGTCTAGTTTGAACAGAAATATTTCTTTCTCCTCCAACCTCTTGTGTTTATGACGGATGTAGCACAAATATACGATGGTGGCTACGGCGCGGCGCTTGCGGAGGCGATCTCCGGGAGCTACTCCGATAACACTCGGTTTTTGCAGGCGCTCAATGATCGCGTGCAGGAAAACAGGAGTCGTGGAAACCATAAAATCAATAAAAATGAATTGGTTGACCGCTGGGTTCGCAATGCCGAAATTCCCTCCTATTCGCAAATTATCAGCATCGCCAATGCCTGCGCGGAGATTTCTTTACATCATGGACAACCATGTGATCCCGAGGTTCTGAAAGCACAGTTATCCCAAGCGGCGAATGAGACTGTGAAAGCGCTTCATAACAGGCAGTATCTTGCTCCCGGCGATAAGTTTCTTGCCGGGTCGAAGAGTTTTGGAGCAAAATTATCCAAGATTATTGGAAAAATGACCGAGCCGGGTGGTGACAAGACGATGCGTAGGATGCAGATTGCCGGTTTTTATCGGTCTCTTCTTGGTGATGATGAGCCAGGTTACGATCGTGACTATTTGCAGGCGGTGCTGAAGAAGGGCAGGCTTCCTGATAGCGAGTTTCTGATCGCCGCCAATGAGGTGTTGGGAGTTGATCTAGACCCAAGGAAAATGCGTATCGAGGAATATAACAAGCGGAATATCGTGTTGGTGGTGATGCAGGCGTTGGGTTTGGGTGGTTTTAATGACGAGAATTGGCTTGAATGCATCAATACCCTGGCTCATGAAGTGTTGCCAAGTGACGATAGTCATAGGCACCCGTCGCTCAGGGTTCGTTATGGTAGGAAAGAAGATATTCAGCAGGGCTTGCTGGTAGGGGAACCCGGTTCAATTGTGCCGGCGTTGATGAAATCATCCTTGATGGTGGCGCACCTCAAGCACAATGGGGTGTTGAATGATGAAGGGGTTTTCCTCGAGGGCCCGTTGGCCGGGTGTGACTATCGCATGGAGCTTGCTCGCCAGACTATAGAACAGTCTGTGTTACATGAACTTTATTTGGCTGTTCTTGTCAGGGAGATGAAAGCGGCGAATTCTTTAGAGCGGTAAGCGCTTACAGTCGTTAATTTGTCGCATTTTGGCCACAGCGTGACATTTTTGAAAATAATTAAAAAAAATGCTTTATTCTCTGTCGATTCATAGTACTATTTACGAAGGCCTCTGCTGAGGCCGTTCGTTAATAACGCATAGGTACCATATGTCTAGTTTGAACAAACTGTCTTTGATTAGTCGGTTTGTCTGGAATTTTTCCAGCGAGCCGTAGCTCTCACACTATACACTATAGGTACTATTGATGAACAAAACCATTTCGGAGCCCCCCGGCTCCTCGCGTTCCAAGCGGAACGTCCTTACTTTTAACCACAGCGCGTACACGCCACAGGCTCCATTTGCCAAGCCTGTGCCATTTGATATTGCGCTGCCGTCGCCCTACCGCTCGGTCGAGGACGTGGTGCATGATCTGCGCCCCGAAGAACCTGTGCAGGCGCTCCGCCCCGCCGTCATCGCTTCGACGGCGAAGTGGTTCCTGCGCAATTTCCCCGGCGAGGTGATGTATGCCGTGAAATGCAATCCCGATACACGCGTGCTGCGTATCCTGGCGCGCGCCGGGGTGAAGCATTACGACGTGGCAAGCCTTGCCGAAGTGAAGCTGGTCGCTGAAACGCTGCCCGGCGCCAAACTCTATTTCATGCATCCGGTGAAAAGCCGCCATGCGATTCGCGATGCCTATTTCCAATATGGCGTGCGCGACTTCTCGCTCGACAGCCATGCCGAACTCGAAAAAATCCTCGAAGTGACGCAGGGGGCGGAAGACCTGAACCTTTATGTGCGCCTGTCCGTGCCGAACGATGAGGCGGTTTACAGCCTGTCCGGCAAGTTCGGCGTGAAGCTGGATGAAGCGGCGGCGCTGGTGCTGGCCACCCGCGAAAAAGCCCGCAAGCTCGGCGTGTGCTTCCATGTCGGCAGCCAGTGCATGAATCCGGAAGCCTATGCCAACACCATCGCCAAGGTGGTGGCGCTGCTCGCCGAAACGCAGGTGAAGCTCGATGTGCTCGATGTGGGCGGCGGCTTCCCGTCGATTTATCCGGGCATGACACCGCCGTCGCTTTCCTCCTATATGAAAGTCATCAGGAAATCGCTGAAGAGCCATCCGAGCCTTGAACATGCACAGGTGGTGTGTGAGCCGGGCCGGGCGCTGGTGGCCGAAGGTGCCTCGATGATCGTGCAGGTGGATGCGCGCAAGGACAATATGCTCTATATCAATGACGGTATCTATGGCAGCCTGTTCGATGCGGGGATCCCCGGCTTCATCTATCCGGTGAAAGCCATCCGTCCCGGTGGCGCGTTCTCGCAGGAAGTGGCGGAGTTCGGCTTTTTCGGCCCGACCTGCGATAGTATCGATGCGATGAAGGGGCCGTTTTACCTTCCCGCCGATATCCGCGAGGGCGACTGGATCGAAATCGGCCAGCTCGGCGCCTATGGCCAGACCATGCGCACCAACTTCAACGGCTTTTATACCGACACCACGGTTGAGGTGATGGACAAGCCGCTGCTCTCTATCTTCGGTATCAACTAAGGCAGCGTGATGCCGGGCGGCTCGCTTGGATTGCTTGCACTTCCGCTCCGCACGTACTATAGCGTACGCTTGCGGTGCGGTTCTCAGCAATCCTTCGCATCCGCCTCGGCCTGACGCTGCGTCTTTGGAATTAGATTTAAGGATAAAAATATGAAACAAGCTGCAAAAAAGAAATCCTCGAAAAAAGATAACCTGCTCTCGAAGCAGGTGGAGCATATCGACATCACCTCGTTCGATGCGCGGCCAATCATCGAGCAGATGGCGGGCATGTCGTTCACCTCGCGTGATCTCGCCAAGGCCACCGAAATTTACAACATGATGCTGAAGGATAAAAATTGTAGCGTGTTCCTGACGCTGGCTGGCTCTACCTCTGCGGGCGGCTGCATGAAGCTGTATGTCGACCTGGTGAAAAACAACATGGTCGATGCGATTGTGGCGACGGGGGCCTCCATCGTCGATATGGATTTCTTTGAAGCGCTCGGTTACAAGCATTATCAGGGCTCGCAGTTTGTGGATGATAAGGACCTGCGCGAAAACTATATCGACCGCATTTACGACACCTATATTGACGAAGAAGAGCTGCAGGCTTGCGATCATACCATCAAGGAAATCGCCGATAAGCTGGAGCCGCGCCCGTATTCTTCCCGCGAATTCATCTGGGAAATGGGTAAGTGGCTCACCAAAAACAGCAAGAAAAAAGATTCGCTCATCCAGCGCTCTTACGAAAACGGCGTGCCGATTTTCTGCCCGGCCTTCACCGATTCCTCGGCGGGTTTCGGCCTCGTCGTGCATCAGGTCGAGCGCATGAAAAAGAAAAAACCCTACCTCACCATCGATTCGATCGCCGACTTCCGCGAACTGACTGAGATCAAACTGAAATCCAAAGCCAGCGGCCTTCTCATGGTCGGCGGCGGCGTGCCGAAAAACTTCGTGCAGGACACCGTCGTGTGTGCGGAAATCCTCGGCCATGAAGTAGAAATGCATAAATACGCCGTGCAGATCACCGTGGCCGACAGCCGCGATGGCGCGTGTTCTTCTTCGACGCTGAAAGAAGCATGCAGCTGGGGCAAGGTGGACACAGCCTACGAGCAAATGGTGTTCGCCGAAGCAGGCAGCGTGTTGCCGCTGCTGGCCAGCGACGCTTATCATCGCGGCTACTGGAAGAAGCGGGCAAAGCGCAATTTCGCCAAGCTTTACGCCTAGGTCGTTTGATTATCGTCGCATCGCTTCGTTATCCTTCGGACTCGCCATCGATCATGTACTGAAGCGTACACTCCCTCAGGCTCGCCTCGGCTGCCTGGCGCTGCTCGATACTGAAACGACCTGAAGTGGGTGCGATTATCGTCGCATCGCTTCGTTATCCTTCGGACTCACTTCGGCTGACTGGCGTGGCTTTATCAATAAATAAACGCCGCCGCTCATGATGCTGGCCAGCATGGTGATCGCGCCGAGCTGCAACGACAATACCAATGCCTGCGTGCTTTCGACGCCTGCGAGCGCGAGGATATGCACCATGCTCACTTCGCGCACGCCCCAGCCGCCGAGCGAAATAGGCAGGGTGGCAATGAACATCACCAGCGGAATGAGCACGAGGCAGGCCAGCAGGCTTATGTCGATATGCAGCCCTGCGGCCAGCAGATAGGCGGTGGCGGTGTGGAGGATATGCCCGAACATCGCCCATAGCAGCGAGGCAAACATCAGCGGCCAGTGCATTTTGGTGTGCTCGATGGCGGTGATGATGTGCGAAACCCATGCGAAACGAAGCAGCGCCCCGAGCAGCGGCAGCAGGCGGTGCAGCAGGGCAAACCCCGCCACCAGCGCGATCCAGAAGGCAACGCCCGCCACGATGGCGATATCTTGCCGCAGCTCGATATAGCTGGATAAGACGGGCAGGGTGGTCGCCACCAGCGCACACAACCCGACCAGCGACATCACCCGATCGAGCGCCACGCCATACAGCACATTTTTCATGGAGCTTCCGGCTTTTTTAAGAAGCCATACGCGCGCGGCGTCGCTGCCCAGCGTGCTTGGCAGGCAGATATTGAAAAAATTGCTGGCGTAATACATAGTGACGGTCTGCCGCATGCCAACCGGCAGCTGCGGTTCGATGGCGCGGCGAATGGCGTACCAGCGCAGCGCGCCGGCGAAAAGCTGGCCGCCGATGCCGAGCAGCGCGGCGAAAAAATAAAAACGATTCTGGGTAAGGAAAGCCTGTTTCAGGTCCTCCCATGCGACATTGCGCAGCGCCAGCCACAGCGCGGCGCAGGTGAAGGCGAGGTTGAGGAAATATTTCGTCATTGCGAGCGAAGCGAAGCAATCCAGTTAAAATCAAAATAAGGATTCATATAAATCATTCCACTCAGGATTCATTGATTCTATTAATGCCAATTTTTTAGCGCGAGAGCCACCCTTCAATTGTTTTTCCCGAGCGATTGCCGCTTCCATTGTCTCCAGCATCTCAAAATAAACCAGTTTGGTACAGTCATATTTCTGGCTAAAGCCCTCTACCAGTTTTTCGTTATGTTGCCAGACGCGCCGGGGCAAATCATTGGTTACACCTGTATACAGAGTTCCATTGCGCCTATTAGCCAGAATATAAATGGCAGGAAGCCTGGATTGCTTCGTCACTTTGCTCCTCGCAATGACGGGGTTATTTCTTCTTATAGACCCGGTGCGAAATGCGGCGCAGCAGAATTTCGAGCAGCGTATGCACCACCGAGAGCAGGTTTTTGAACGTGATCGCGTTGGATTTTCCCCGCCGCTGCTCCACCATAATCACCGGTATTTCCTTGTAGGTGAAGCCCTGGTCGAGCAGCAGGCACAGCAAATCCGCCTGAAAGCCGAAGCCGTGCGTGTTCGGGTGCCAGCGCATGACGTTGTGGCGCAGATGCACGGCCAGCCCGTTATAGTAATGAAATCGGTAGCTGGTGATGGTGTTGACGATCAGCGTGTAGGCTTTCGAAATAATTTGCCGCGTCAGGCTTTTGCCCTCGCTGGAAGTGTAGTACGGCACCAATATATCGGCGCTGCCGACCTGGCTGAAAATGGCTTTCAGCGTTTCTTTCGGCTCGGAATTATCGCCGCAGAGCAGGCGGTAATATTTGCCTTTGCCCAAAAACGCGCCGTCGAAATAATTTTGGGCGAGGCCGCGATTATGTTTATTTTTCCTGAGCACGATATTCACGTTCGGATGGGCGGCGATATAGGCTTCCACCACCGCCGCCGAATGATCCTTCGATACATCGTCGATCACCAGTATTTCGTAGGAAAGCGGAAGCTCCGTCATCACCTGCCGGATCGTCTCCAGCGTGTTTTCGATCAGCCCGGCCTCGTTGTAGC
Organism: Alphaproteobacteria bacterium; assembly: GCA_033763575.1. GTDB lineage: Bacteria > Pseudomonadota > Alphaproteobacteria > Rickettsiales > SXRF01 > JANRKF01. The sequence continues at coordinate 126,923 of JANRKF010000035.1, forward strand.
AGGAGACAAAAATGGTGAGGTCGAGCGGCGCATCGTCATAGGGCGCGGTCAGGCTTTTCGCGCTGTGGAAGCGGGTGGCAGCCTGCGACAGGGCGATATCGGCTTCCCATAATGCCTTGCCCGGCGCGCCGCTCATCCGGCGTCTTTCATGCCGGTGATCTGCACGGCAACCTGCTGGCGGGCGAACCCGATATAGCGGTACGACACGCCATGCGCTGCGATAAATTCCTGCCATGCCTTGAATTCATGCTGCTCCCAGTTCGGGTAGTTGAAATATTCGTCGAACAGCAAAATGCTGCCGATTTGCAGCCGGTCGGCAAGCTGTTCCAGCAGGGTCTTGGTCGAGGAATACAGGTCGCAATCGATATGCATGAAGGCGATTTTATGAGGGTGGGCGGCCTTCCATGCCGGCAAGCTGGCATCGTAGAATCCTTTGTGCAGCAGCACATTGCCCGGCACGTTCGGCAGCTTGCCGCCCAGCGAAAAAGCGCCCTTGCCCAGATCGAACCCGCCCCACGCCTCCGGCAGCCCCTCGAAACTATCGAAGCCGTGGAATTTTTTGTGCGGCAGTTTTTTGGCCATGAAACGCAGCGTGCCGCCCTTATACACGCCGAACTCGGTGAAGCAGCCCTCCACCATCACTTCGCGGATGGCATAGTGCATCAGCTCGCGCTGGGTGGTGAATCCCAGCGCATCCGGCATGTGCGCTTCAATGTAATCGACGGTCTTATGCAGGCTGCGCAGGTTCCGCTCGCGCACGGGGTGAACATAGCCGACATCGAAAAGCTGGAAGCCCGCGCCGACGATTTTAGTCAGCCAGTATTTAACGTGGAAATTGGTGACGAGCATGGGTTATGCTTCTTCTGTTTCATCGGTGGTGATAAGCTCTTTGGGCAGGGATTTGGCGGCTTTTATTCCAAGTGTTTTAAGGTTTTCAATGCGCCCAATGACGTTGCCCCGTCCGGTAGACAGCTTGTTCATCGCTCCCTCATACGCCTTATGCGTCTTGCCGAGTTTGTCGCCGATATCTTTCATGTCGTCAATGAAGCCAACAAATTTATCATATAATCCACTTGCTTCATTTGCGATGTCTTGTGCATGCCTGCTTTGTTTCTCAATGCGCCAGAGCGAGGCGATGGTGATGAGCGAAGCAAATAAAGTGGAAGGACATACCAGCACGATTTTTTTGCTCCAGGCAAAATTATGCAGCTCGGCATCCTGCTGCACGGCCTGGATATAGGCGCCTTCGACCGGCAGGAACATGAACACGAAATCCGGCGATTCCAGCTTGTCGTTATGCTGGTAGCGCTTGCCTTCCAGCCCGGTGATATGATTCTTGATGGAGCGGATGAATTCGCCCTGCTGCAGTTTTTTCTCGGCGGCGTCTTCGCTGTTGCAATAACGCTCATAGGCGGAGAGGGACACTTTGGAATCGATGATGATGTGTTTGCCATCGGGCAGGTTCACAATTACGTCGGGCTTCTGGTGGCTGCCATCGGCTGCTTTCAGCCCCATCTCGCTCGCCTGCAGGATATAATCGGAACCCTTCACCAGCCCGGAATCATCCAAAATGCGCTCAAGCATGACCTCGCCCCAATTGCCCTGCGCCTTCACGTCGCCGCGCAGTGCCTTGGTGAGTCCTTCCGTTTGCAGCACGATGCGGGAAATCTCGGCCTTGAGCGTGTGTTGCTCTTTGCCCTGCGCTCCGAATTTTTCATCGACATTTTTCTGGAATTCGCCGATGCGCTGGGACAGCGGCAGCAATATATCGCCGATTTTTTTCTCCGACTGCACGGTGAATTTCTGGCTCACTTCCTCAAACAGCGCATTCGCGGTGTTGCGGAATTCGACCTTCATCGTCTCGTGCGTGTTGCCGAAGCTTTCCTTGTGGGCGGCAAGCGCGCCGATTTCTTTCTGCGCGATGGCCAGCAACTCGGTGAGTTGTGATTTTTCCGCCACCGTCTGTTCATAAATACGCGACAAGGCAGACGTCCGCTCCTTCAACTGCACATAACGCGCAAAAAACCACAGGCTTGCTGCCACCGAAGCGCCTACAATCACCACTAGCCAAGCGGACATATCCATTGTATTTTCTCCCTAAGAACCCGTTTATGCTCTCTACTATGCCGAGCAAACGCTTAGTTTTCTACGTTTTCAATCCTCACGTACTCGATGTATGCTGCGGTTGAAAGCCTCGAAAACGTTGCTTTTTGCTTGCGGCCTAGCGAGATCATAAACAGGTTCTAAACACATATTAGGCCGATGAAGACTGTAAACAAGTATAATTTCTCCTGCATTGTGCTGGCTGCTGGCAAGGGCACGCGCATGCGTTCGGCCCTGCCCAAGGTGCTGCATAAAATCGCCGGAAAACCGATGGTGGCGCACGTGCTGGCGAGTGTCGCGCCGCTCAAGCCGCAGCAGGTGGTGACCGTGATCGCCCCGCAGATGGAAACCGTGCAGGCGGCCTGCTGGCAGGAGTTTCCCGCGTGCCGGTTCGCCGAGCAGGCCGCCCAGAAAGGCACGGGCGATGCGGTGCGCGAAGGGCTGAAGGCGATGAGCAAAACCGACGGCGACGTGCTGGTGGTGTATGGCGATACGCCGCTGCTGCACAGCGAAACGCTGCGGTTGCTGCTGGGAAAAAAGCATGAGGTGGGCGCGGCGATTGCGCTGCTGGGTATTCACCCGGAAGACCCGACCGGCTATGGCCGCCTGGTGATGAGCCGCGAGCCGTTCGTTGACCGCATCGTCGAATGCAAGGATGCGAGCGCGCAGGAAAAACAGATTCGCTGGGGCTGGGGCGGGGTGATGGCGTTTAAGGCCTCCTTCCTGCGCGAGGCGCTTGCGAAACTCAAGCCGTCGCCGGTGACGGGGGAATATTACCTGACGTCGCTGATCGACATGGCGAGCGCGCAGGGGCTGAAAACCGTGATGGTGCCGATGCCGATGGAAGATGCGATGGGGGTGAACGACCGCTCGCAACTGGCGCTGGCCGAGGCGGCGCTGCAACAGCGCTTGCGCAAACATGCGATGGACAACGGCGCGACGCTGGTCGATCCGTCCACCGTTTATTTTTCCGCCGATACGGTGCTGGGGCGGGATGTGACGGTGCATCCTTTTGTGGTGTTCGGGCCGCAGGTGACGGTGGCGGATGGCGTTGAAATCCGCTCCTATTCCCATATCGAAGGCGCGGAGATTGAGCGTGGCGCGATTATCGGCCCGTTTGCGCGGCTGCGGCCGGGCACGAAGCTGGAGGAAAATTCGCATGTCGGCAATTTCGTCGAGCTGAAGGCGACGCGGCTGGGCAAGGGCGCCAAGGCCAATCATTTGAGCTATATCGGCGATAGCGATGTCGGCGCGGGCGCGAATATTGGCGCGGGCACCATCACCTGCAATTATGACGGGGTGAATAAATATAAAACCACCATCGGCGAAGGCGCGTTCATCGGCTCGAACAGCTCGCTGGTGGCCCCGGTGGCGATCGGCAGCGGCGCCATGGTCGGGGCCGGAAGCGTCATCACCGATGATGTGGAAGATAATGCGCTGGCGATTGCCCGCCCGGCACAGATTGTGAAGCCGGGCCGGGCTGGCGCGCGCGCGGGCCGCAAGAAAAAACAATAAAATTAAGATGTTATGCCGATTGGCTTTCAATCGGCATCAAAACCGGAACTATTGAATTTTGTGGAAAAAGTGCTGTTTGTTCATCAAACTGTAACAATAGTGTGCCATATTTAGCCATACGTTACCCAAACCGGCTGGCATTATGTGGGAGGTGAATATGAACACGGAAAGCTTAAATACTCGTTTGAATCTGGGCGAATTGCCAAGCTCGCTTCCGCCTTGTTTGGGTTGTTTGAATCATCCTCCTCATCTGAGGGGTGCCGGGCCTGAGCTGCCGGATCGCGGAAAAACGCGGGGGCATAGCGCATGAGCAATCTCTCATTTCAGGAAAAACTCGTATTAGAAAATAATTACGGCGTGGTGCTGTGCAATTCCAGCACCGAAGAAGGCGAGCCGTTTTTCCATTATGTGATGGCCGACCGTAAACATATCGAACAGATGCACCGCGATTACGAGTCGGGCGCGAAGGTCGATTTTTCAGCCTATGGCGATATCATCCTTTCCGGCTGGGGAAAAACGCCGCCGCTGGAATATGAAATGATTATTTCGGAATATTTCCAAGAAAACTAAGCGCCAGTTTGAGCGACGCTGCCACCGCCTGTGCACGGATTTCATGGCGGCTGCCGGAGAACTGGAATTTTTCGCCTTCGGTTTTATCTCCCATATTCACCGCGATATAGACCAGCCCGACCGGCTTGGTTTTGGTGCCGCCGGTCGGCCCAGCGATGCCGGTCACAGCCACTGCGATATCGGCCCCGGCGCGGATGCAGGCACCCTCGGCCATTTGCGCCGCTACTTCTTCGCTCACCGCGCCGTGTTTTTCGAGCGTCTCCGGGCGCACATCGAGCAGCGCGGTCTTGGCGCTGTTGGCGTAGCTGATGATGCCGCGCTCGAACACCACCGACGAGCCGTCAATGTCGGTGATGGCGCCTGCGACCAGCCCGCCCGTGCAGGATTCAGCTGTGGCGATGATGAGTTTGCGTTCGGTGAGGGTTTTTACCAGCTCCGCCGCTATTGCAGTTGCAGCCATGCGAGAATGTCCTTTGTCAGGTTGGGGTTCAGAAGGGAGAGTATAGCAAATATCGCGAGCGGGTAAAGTGCCGCCAGCACATCGTCGAACATCACGCCGAAACCGCCTTTAAGTTTTTTATCCGCAACGCATACCGGCCATGGTTTGATGATGTCAAAAATGCGGAAGACGATGAAAGCGGTGAGGTAGCACTGCCAGTTCGGCGCCATGAAAGCGAGCAGCATGCACACCGCCGCCACTTCATCGATCACGATTTCACCGGGGTCCTGCCTGCCGGTGGCGGCCACATATTTATTGGACGCGATTACGCCCAGCGCGAATAAAGCGATGCCGAAAACGCCGAGCGCCGCATTGCCGAAATTCACCTGCACGACATAGGCAAAGGGCAGGGCCGCCAGCGTGCCCCATGTGCCGCGCACATGCTTGAAACAGCCGCTCACCCCGAACCAGCTCACCGTGAGCCATACCCACCCATACCCGCGAAGGCGGGTATCCTGTAGGCTATTATTCTCGCGCTCTGTTTGCATAAAAACTTTCTATAAGATCACCGCCTTCGCGGGGATTTTGACGGTCGCCACCGCCTGCGCGGCAATGCCTTCGCCACGGCCAAGGAAGCCAAGTTTCTCGGTGGTGGTGGCCTTGACGCTGATGCGGTCGGGCGCGAGTTTCAGCATCTGCGCGATGTGGTTTCGCATCGCCTCGCGGTGCGGCGTGATTTTCGGATGCTCGCAGATGACGGTGAGATCGAGATGGATGATTTCGCCGCCGCGTTTGGTCAGAAGTTCAAACGCATGCAGCAGGAACCGGTCGGAATCGGCGCCTTTCCAGCGCATGTCGCTTGGCGGGAAATGGCTGCCGATATCGCCTTCGCCGAGGGTGCCGAGCAGCGCATCGACCAGCGCATGCAAGCCGACATCGGCATCGGAATGACCCTCCAGATAATGGGTGTGCGGAATATTCACGCCGCAGATTTTTATCACCTGCTGCGCCACCGGCGTATCGGGCGAGTGTGGGCGGAGCGCATGCACGTCATAACCCATGGCGGTGCGCGTGTCGGATTGCAGGGAGAGAATATTCATGAGGCGTTTTATATCCCAGGGGAACGTAACTTTAAAGTTGATTGCTTCTCCGGCAATCGCATGCACAGGTTTTTGCTGTTTTTCAAACAGCGCCGCATCGTCGGTGAAAGATTCTCCGGCGAGTTGCGTGTGCGCGGCAAGCAGCGTATCGTAATGAAAGGCTTGCGGGGTCTGCACGCCATACAGGTTCGTGCGGTCGACGGTGTGGCTATCGCTGCCGGAAACATAACGCAGCGTATCGCTCACATGAATAACCGGAATCACCGCATCGTGCGTTTCCAGCGCTTCCAGCGTGCGGCTGATGAGGTCGTGCGAAACCAGTGGCCGCGCCGCATCATGCACCAGCACGCGGGCGGGATTCACATGGCGCAGGCTTTCCAGCCCCCGCCGTACCGATTCCTGCCTCGTATTCCCCCCCACCACCAGCGGAAACAGCGTGTAACCCGCCATAGCACTGCGGTAGAGCCCGTGATGCTCCCTGCGTACCACCACCCGCACGCCGTCAATCCCCGGATGGCTGAGAAACGCCTCCACCGTGCGGGCAAGCAGGGCTTTTCCGCCGATTTCGAGGTAGGGCTTGGGTGTGCCGGCGCCCGCGCGTTCGCTGCTGCCACCGGCGACGATGAGGGCAATAACCCCGCCGCATGGCGGGGTCTGGCCGTTTTGTGGGTGTTTAGTCGTTGAATTCATTGACCCATAATGGTATAAATCCCGCCAATTTGCAAGGTTAGGGAAATGGATAAGAAACCAGACCCCGCAACAAGTGCGGGGATTACAATCGACAACGTCACCATCGATTCGCCGGTGTTTCTGGCGCCGATGACCGGTGTTTCCGATTTGCCATTCCGCAAACTGGTAAAACGTTTCGGCGCGGGGCTGGTGGTGAGCGAGATGATCGCGAGCCGCGCCATGCTGATCGATAACCACAACAACCAGCGGATGACCAGCTTCCTGCCGGAAGAATTTCCGTTTGCGATGCAGCTTGCAGGCTGTGACCCGGAGATTATGGCCGAGGCCGCCAAGCTGAACGAGGATAAAGGCGCGCAGATTATTGATATTAATTTCGGCTGCCCGGTGAAAAAGGTGGTGAACAGCTATGCCGGCTCCGCGCTGATGCGCGATGAATGCCTGGCTGGGAAAATCCTGGAATCGGTGGTGCGGGCGGTGAAAATTCCGGTCACGCTGAAAATGCGCATGGGCTGGGACCACCAAAGCTTAAACGCCCCGAAAATGGCGAAGATGGCCGAGGATGCGGGTATTAAAATGATCACCGTGCATGGCCGCACGCGCTGCCAGATGTATAAAGGCGCGGCGGACTGGAACTTCATCCGCAAGGTGAAAGACGCGGTGAACCTGCCGGTGATTGCCAATGGCGATATTGTGGATTTTGAAAGCGGTGCGCGGGCGCTCGCCGAATCGGGCGCGGATGGGCTGATGGTCGGGCGCGGTTCGTATGGCCGCCCGTGGTTTCTTGCCCAGCTCGCGCATTTCCTGAAAACCGGCGAGAAAATCGATGCGCCGCCGCTTCATGTCCAGCGCGATATCGTGCTCGAACATTACGACCATATGCTTTCGCATTACGGCGTGCAAAACGGGGTGATGGTGGCGCGCAAACATATCGGCTGGTATTCGGCGGGGCTGTTTGACTCCTCCACCTTCCGCCAGAAAATCAACACCATGATCAATCCCACCGACGTCAAACAGGCGATTACGGAGTATTATGACTGCGTCCAAGGTAAAACCACCGAAGAGCTCGCCTGCGCCGCGTGAAGCGGAAATCCTCGATGCGCTGCCGCTACTGGTGGCGCTGGTCGGGCCGGATGACGAGCTGATGCCGGTCAACAAGGCCGGGCAGGAATTCTGGGGTGGCAGGCTCAAGAAGCTTTCGCCGCATTTCGCCGCACTGGCAGAGCGCGTGCGCGCAGGCGGCGAGCTCATCACCATGCATGACATGACGCTTGAGCGCTACCTTGAAGAATATCGCGGCACGGTGCATTGCCAGCCGCATGGCGCCGATCACCTGCTGCTTACGATCGATTTAAAGGGCATGCCGCATGCGCCCGGGGCCTCGGCGTGGAAACAGGAAATCACCCGTGCCGCCGGTGTCATGGCGGCGATGATGGCGCATGAGGTGAAAAACCCGCTCTCAAGCATTCGCGGCGCGGCGCAATTGCTGCGCGATACGGTGGGGGAAGCGGAGCGGCCGCTCGCCGATTTGATCTGCAACGAGACGCTCCGCATCCGCGACCTGCTCGACCAGGTGGAGGTGTTCTCCGACGAGCGGCAGGTTGAGCTGGTACCGCTCAATATCCATGAAGTATTGCAATATAGCATGCGGGTGGCAAAAGCAGGGTTCGCCGCGCATGTGAAATTCGTTGAGCGTTATGATCCTTCGTTGCCGCCGGTCGCCTCGCACCGCGACGCGCTGGTGCAGATGTTCCTCAACATCATCAAGAACGCCTCCGAAGCGCTGGGCGAAGTGGAGGGGCCGGTCATCACGCTTACCACCTTCTATCAGAGCGGCCTTAAAATGACGGAGAAAAAACTGCCGATCACGGTCAATATTTCCGATAACGGGCGCGGCATCCCGGAAGAAATCCGCAAAAAACTCTTCGAGCCGCTGGTTTCCAGCAAGGCGCAGGGGCGCGGCCTCGGCCTCGCGGTGGTGGCGAAAATCGCCTCCGACCTCGGCGTTATCGTTGAATGTGACGACCCGCCGACGCATCAGGGTGCGAGCTTCACCATCCACCTGCCTCGCAGCAATGTTTAGGCGGATGGCACGGTAATTGCTCTATCTCCTTAATAATATTTTCCTTAAGAAGATTTCTGCAGGAGGGATTGCATGACCATCAATACGAATTACGGCTTATTGAACAGCGGCTATTATTCCCTGTCCCAATCGACCGGGGCTTCGGTTGCCGCATCGTCGAAAAACACGGCGCAGGCAACCGGCGCTTCCACCGCTGCAGGCGAGAGCCTTTCCGCCTATCTGCTGGATTTAAGCCCGGAGGCGAAGGATTACCTGAACAGCACCCTCGTAAGCTCTACCGCCAATAGCTTTACGCTGTCGCAGTCGCAGCAGAAGCAGATCGACGCCATTTTGCAGAAATATAAAGACGCGCCCTACACGCAGGAGACCTTCGAGCAGATTCAGGCGGATTTGCAACAGGCCGGGCTTTCACCGGACCAGCTTGCCGCACAGCAGCAGGCGAAGGATTTCAACCCGACGCAGGCGCTGATCGATGCGCTTAATGGCAAGGAAAAGAACGCCGATGAGTTGCTGCCCGGCAATGACAGCGCCCAATACGATACCCAGAAGAATAATTTTCTCGATGGGGTGATCGAAGCGTTTAAGAAGATCGCCGCGCCCGTCGATACAGAGTAGATAGCGTCGTCACGCGTTTCTGAATGGCTGCAAACAGCCGGTTACTGCGCTTCCGCTGCTCATGTACTTCGTTGTACACTGCGCGGCGGTTCTCGCAACCTGCTGTTTTCGCCTCATTCATAATTCTCGTGACCACACTATCTAGTTCTCCATTCCTGATGAAATACTCACAGGTTTCTGTTTGTTTTATCCATTTATATCGATGGAATCATATTATTTGCCTAAATTTTAAGCATTTTGCTGACATCCGTGGGCGACTAGGCTAGAATCGCGCCCCATGGCCGCAACCATCCTCATTGCTGACGACGATACCTCGATATGCACCGTGCTCTCGCATGCGGTGGCCCGCAAAGGCTGGATCGCCAAAGTGGTGCATGACGGCGAATCGCTGCTCAAGCTTGCCGAACGCGGCGAGGGCGATGTGGTGGTGACCGACGTGCGCATGCCGGTGGGCGAAGTGGGTAAAGACGGGCTGGATTTGCTGCCAGCGCTCGCCCGCATCCGCCCCGAACTTCCGGTGATTGTGATTTCCGCGCAGAACACGCTGATGACGGCGGTGCGCGCCAACCAGGTCGGCGCCTATGAATATTTGCCCAAGCCGTTCGACCTCGATGTGCTTATGGCGCATATCGAAAAATCGCTGGAGAAAAAAGTGGTGGCCGTGCCCGCCGCGAAATCGGAGGAGCAGGAATATTTCGTCGGCACGTCACCGGCGATACAGGATATTTACCGGCAGATTGCGCGATTGGTCGATAACGACCTGACGGTGACGATCATCGGCGAATCCGGCACCGGCAAGGAGCTGATTGCCAGTGCGCTGCACAGCCTTGGAGCGCGTAAACATGCGGCCTTCGTGGCGATCAACATGGCGGCGATTCCGCGTGAGCTGGTCGAGAGCGAATTATTCGGCTATGAAAAGGGCGCATTCACCGGCGCGAACCAGCGTAAAAGCGGCAAGTTCGAGCAGGCCGAGGGCGGCACGCTGTTCCTCGACGAGATCGGCGACATGCCGATGGACGCGCAGACCAAGCTCCTGCGCGTGTTGCAGCAGGGCGAGTTCACCACCGTCGGTGGCACCAAGATGGTGAAGAGCAATGTGCGCATCGTCTGCGCCACGCACCGCGATTTGATGCAGCTGGTGAAGTCCGGCGATTTCCGCGAGGATCTTTATTATCGCCTGCAGGTGGTGCCGCTTAAAATTCCGCCGCTGCGCGAACGCAAGGAAGATATTTTGCCGCTCGCCGAATTTTTCCTGAAAAAAGCCGCCGCCAAAGGGCTTTCGCAAAAGACGCTCGACGCGCAGGCGCTGTGGGTATTGCAGAATTATAACTGGCCGGGCAATGTGCGCGAGCTGGAGCATATGCTGTACCGGCTGTGCGCGCTTTCTTCGGACGGCGTGATTACCGCCGAGGCCGTGGCGCAGGAGATGCGGGCGGGCGATGCCAAGGGCGCCTCCGGCAACGACACCATCGAGCAGGATGTGCGGGCGCACCTCAAATTATATTTCAACGCGCATGGCGCGGGCGCCCTGCCGCCGCCGGGTTTGTATGACCGTATCCTGCCGCTGCTCGAACGCCCGCTGATCGAGATGACCCTGCAGGCGACCGGTGGCAACCAGGTGAAGGCGGCGCATGTGCTGGGCATCAACCGCAACACGCTGCGCAAGAAAATCACCGAACTTCAGATTGACATCGAGCTGCTCACCGGGGGTCATGCGTCATGATCCGCCTCCGCCATTTCATCGCCCGCAATCTGTTGCTGCTGCTCACTGTGGCGGCGGTAGCCTCGGCGGCGGCGACCTATCTCTCGATCATCGGGCACGATGCCGCGCTCGGCATGAAACCGCGGCGGGTGCTGAACCTGCTGCTGGTGAACGCGGCGATCCTCGGTGTGATTATCCTGTTCATCGGCCGGCGCGTTTATGACCTGTGGCTGGGCCTGCGCGCAGAATCGGTCGGATCAAAATTGCAGACGCGGGTGGTCGTGCTGTTTTCCATGGTCACGATTTTTCCAACGCTGGTGGTGTCCATTTTCGCCGCGCTCTTTTTCAATATCGGCGTGCAGACATGGTTCAACGAAAAAGTGCAGGTGGCGGTGGAGGAATCGCTCGCGGTGGCGCAGGCCTACCTTGCCGAACATAAAGAGAATATGCGCGGCGACGCCATTGCCATGGCCGAAGATCTGAACGCTGCCGCCGGGCTGGCGATCTCCAACCCGCAGGAATTCAACCGCATCGTCGGCGCGCAAACGGCGCTGCGGCTGCTCACCGAATCGGTGGTGATTTACCGGGGCCGCATCATCGCGCAGGGCAAGCTCTCCTTCGCGCTCGCCTTTGAGAGCATTTCTCCGGACATGCTGGAGAAACTGAATCGCGGCGAGGTGATTATCGACACCGACGACGACGATAAAATCCGCGCCATCATCAAGATGGCGGCGCTGCCGGACAGTTACCTGATTATAGGCAGGCTGGTCGACAGCAAGGTATTAGCGCACATGGATGCAACGCAGGGCGCGGTCACCGAATACCGCGCGCTGAAAAGCCAGCTTGGGCGGTTGCAGCTCGGATTTTCGGTGGTGTTCGTATCGCTCGCGCTGCTTTTGCTGCTCACGGCGATCTGGTACGGCATGGTCTTCGCCTCGAAACTGACCACGCCGATTGCCGGGCTGATGCAGGTGGCCGAGCGTGTGCGCGGCGGCGATTATGGCGCACGGGTGACGGCGGAATTCGGTAATGACGAGATGGGGAGCCTGGCCCGCACCTTCAACCGCATGACCGAGCAGCTCGAATCGCAACGTGGCGAATTGATCCTTGCCAACCGCCAGATCGATGAGCGGCGGCGCTTTTCGGAAGCGGTGCTTTCCGGCGTATCGGCCGGGGTGATCGCGCTTTCTGCAGATAAAAAAATTACGCTGATGAACCGCTCGTCGGTGGGCATTCTCAGCAAGATCGATGCGGCGGTCACGCCCGATAAATCGATTCAGGAGCTGCTGCCCGACATTGGCGAACTGCTCGCGCAGGCGGAAACGCTGCAGGGCGAGGTGGCGCAAAGCTCGATCACGCTGTCGAGCGGCGAAAAGAGCCTGACGCTCCATGTGCGGGTGACGGCGGAGAAGAGGGACGGCGTGCTGGAAGGGTTCATCGTCACCTTCGACGATATCACGCTTCTGGTGTCGGCGCAGCGCAATGCCGCGTGGGCGGATGTGGCGCGGCGGGTGGCGCATGAAATTAAAAACCCGCTGACACCGATCCAGCTTTCCGCCGAACGGCTCAAGAAAAAATATTTGAAATTCATCACCGAGGATGCCGAAAATTACACG